>CACMQS010000034.1 GCA_902615845.1 uncultured Alphaproteobacteria bacterium | reverse complement strand
CACTCAGAATTATAATCATATAATAATAAATAGTTTTTTTAATACAAAATTAGTTTTTTTTTCATTTATCAAATATTTTAAAATTATATTACAATTTAGTAAAATTAATAAATTCAGAACTATTTTTTTTCATGAACAACTAAAGGTAGATTTATGGCCGCTTTATAAAAAACAATTTTATATTTCTTTGTATGGCAGCTCTCTATTTCAAAATATAATTGTAACCTTTTATTTCAAAAATACACTTTCAAAATTACCAATTCAAAAAAGTGGTTATTATTTATATGAGGGGCAGAGTTGGGAGAGAGCATTATGTTATTATTGGAAACATTATAATTTTAAGAACTTAATAGGTGTTGCGCACTCAACCATTCGTTTTTGGGATCTTAGATATCATTTTTGCAAAGAATCGTTTAGTAAATCATTTCTTCATCCAGATAAAATAATACTTAATGGAAAAATGCAATACAAAGAATTAATCAGTTCAAATTATCCCAAAAATAAAATAATAAATGCAGAAGCTTTAAGATATTTACATTTAAAGAAAAATAAAATTTCAATAAATAAAAAAATAAAACATAAAAAAATAAAAATAGTTATTTTAGGTGATATAATTTATGAATATACGTATAATATGATAAGATTAATTGCGGATTCCATTGAAAAATTTAAAGATTTTGAATTGTATTTAAAATTTCACCCAGGTAATATTTTTGAAGTGCCAAATAAAATTAAAAAAAATATTATTATAATTAATAACAAAATGTCTGAAATTATATGTGAATTTGATATTGCAATTGGATCGTGTTCAGGTTCAGCTAATCTAGAATTTTTTCTTAGTGGTAAACCAATATACATATATAAAGACCCAAAACAATTAAATTTGAGCCCTCTCAGATCCAACTCAAATGTTAAATTTTTTCAAAATAAAAATCAACTTGCGAAAATTCTCAAAATTAAATACCCTGAGCATAATTTAATTTCTATGAATGATTATTTTAATTTAGATGATAAAATTCCTAAATGGAAAGAAATCATAAAAAAATATTCTTAAATTAATGAATTTAGATAAATTTAATTTCAAAGGCAAAACAGTTTTAATTACTGGAAACACTGGCTTTAAAGGTTCCTGGTTAACAATCTGGCTTAAGTTTCTAGGTGCTGAAATTATTGGTTTTTCTAATAAAGATTTTACTACTCCTTCATTTTATAAAATCGCTAAATTAAAAAATATTGTAAGACAATATTATGGAGACATTAGTGATACTAAGAAAATAAATATTTTATTATTCAAATATAAACCATCATATGTTTTTCATTTAGCGGCACAACCTATTGTTAGTGAGTCGTACAAAGACCCTCTTAAAAATTTCAGAACAAATGTTCTTGGAACAATTAATATTCTTAATGCTCTTTTAAATTATAATAAAAAAATAGTTGTAATCTTAATATCTAGTGACAAAGTTTATAAAAACTTTGAGACTTTAGAGGGTTACAAAGAAACGGATATTTTAGGAGGAGATGACCCGTATAGTGCGTCGAAAGCAATGGCAGAACTTTCAATTAATTCATACTTTAAATCTTTCTTAAAAAATAAAAAGAATATCAGATTAGGAATTTGCAGAGCAGGTAATGTAATTGGAGGTGGTGATTGGGCTACTAATAGGATAGTTCCTGATTGCGTTAGATCATGGTCGATTTCTAAAAAAGTTTTTATTAGAAATCCAAATTCCACGAGACCGTGGCAACATGTGTTAGAACCTATAAGTGGTTATCTTACATTAGCAAATTACTTAAATAAAAGTAAAACACTTAATGGAGAATCATTTAATTTTGGCCCACAGTCTAATCATAGTTATAAAGTAATAAATTTAATTAGAGAAATGTCTTATTATTGGAAAAATAAAAAATGGATAGACTCTTCAAAAAAAAGAAAATTATTTAAAGAATCTCGATTTTTAGAATTAAATTGTGCAAAAGCAAAAAAAATTTTGAATTGGGCTCCAACCCTC
>CACMQS010000033.1 GCA_902615845.1 uncultured Alphaproteobacteria bacterium | reverse complement strand
TTCATATTTATATGGTTGTGATTTCTCTAAAGAATATAATACAATTATGAAAGTAATTGATAATTGTGAAATTAAAAAAATAAATTTGAAAGAATTTGATAGTTTAAAAATTTATAAAACAAATAGTATTGATCATGTTTTTTTTTCACATGTTATCGAACATATTCTCTTTGATGATTTTAAAAAAATAAAAAAAATAAGATCAAATATTTTTAAAAACATGTTAAGAATTGCTAAAAAATCAATTATATTTATTTCTGATCAGTTGTATATAGGTCATGAGTCTATGAAAGAGGATATAATTTTTGTTGGTCACAAAAGATTAATTCTTCAATCTGATATTACAGAATTTATTCCTGCAAAATATAAGATTGATTTTATAAGAGCTGATAATAATACAAATATTTTTATTATTACACTTTAGTATTATTAAAATAAATCTCTATATTAAACCGCTAAAAATTTAACCTTTATAATTATAACAAATTATTATAAACAAATTATTTATAAATTTTAATATGTTACTATGAAAAATAGACTTAAGAAAAAAGAAGTATTGCTTGGAACGTGGATCACGATACCAAATAATAATCTAATTGAAATTATGACGAATTCAGGTTTTGACTGGTTGGCCTTAGATTTAGAACATTCATCTATAAATCTTAATCAAGCTGAAGATATTATTAGAATAATTAATATGTCAAAAATTAAGTCATTTGTAAGATTGCCGTCGATTAATAAAGACATAATAAAAAAAGTTATGGATATTGGAGCGCAGGGTCTAATAATACCTGATTTAAGAAATTTAAATGAATTGAAACAAGTTTTTGATTCTTCTCATTATCCTCCACAAGGTTCAAGAGGTGTAGGACTTATGCGAGCAAATCAATTTGGAGATACTTTTGATCATTACTATAATTGGCAAAAAAATAATATTATTTTAATAGCACAGATAGAGAACATCAAAGCACTTGAAAATTTAGATGAAATTTTTAGTAGTAAATTAATAGATGCTTATTTTATAGGACCTTATGATTTATCAGCATCAATGAAAATTCCAGGAGATTTTAAAAACAAAAAATTTAAAAATGTAATAGATAGAATTAAAACAAAAGCAGATAAATATAATGTTCCTCATGGAATTCATGTTATTAATCCGGAAATTAATGAAATAAAATTAAAAATTAAAGAAAATTATTCATTTATTGCATGTAGTCTAGAAACAGTAATACTTAAAAATAAATTTAAAGATTTTACAAGTATTTTAAAGAAATGAAATCAGTAATAATTATACCAGCTAGATTGGCAGCAAGTAGGTTTCCAAATAAACCAATGGCACTTATTAATAACATTCCTATGATTGGTCATTGTTATTTAAATGCAAAAAAATCTAAAATAGCAGATGGAGTCTATGTTGCTACTCCTGATGAAAAAATAGCAAAATATATTAGAAGTATTAATGGAAATGTAATCATGACGTCGATTAAACACAATAGAGCTTCTGATAGAGCAGCTGAAGCATTAAAAAAAATTGAAAAAAAAATTGGAAAAGTAAATATTGTAGTAATGTATCAAGGCGATGAACCGATGATTACTGGTAATATGATAGACAAATCTATTTTACTAATGAAAAAAAATAAGAGTATAGAAGTAATAAACCTTATAACAAAAATTAATAATAAAGAAGTTACAGATATTAATGAAATAAAAGTATTAAAAGATAAAAATGATAATGCTATATATTTTTCTAGATTACCAATTCCATATAATCCAAATAAAAATTTAGACACAATATTTTTTAAACAAGTTTGCGTAATACCATTCAAAAGAAAAACGCTTTTACGCTTTAATAGTATGGAAGAAAGTTATTTGGAAAAAAAAGAATCTATAGATATGCTTAGACTTTTAGAAAATGGTTTAAAGGTAAAACTAATTTATAATTCTAAAAAAACTTATAGCGTAGATAATTTAAAAGATTTAAAAAAAGTAAGAAAATTAATGAAAAAATAATGTATGAAATTTAAAA
>CACMQS010000032.1 GCA_902615845.1 uncultured Alphaproteobacteria bacterium | reverse complement strand
AAAGTATTTTTAAGGAAATTAATAATTTTCAAGAAGTCTTATCATTACTACAATCAACTAACCAAAGATCATAAATAGGATTTTCTAAAGGAGTAACATCTGGGGAAGAAGAAATCATCCAGCCTTTATAAATATTAGTATTTTCATTATTGATAGTATCGTATACATCTATCAAAACATAATCTTCAGGAATTTCAGTTGGAGGAGTGCTACCGCAATACAAAACTTCAATATTTAAAGTTTCCCATGATATTTTCGAACTTACCAAAATATCCTTAGTAGAAACTTTATTAGTAGTCTTATTTAATAACTTAAAAGAGGCATACTTTTTTTCAATAGTCTCAGCAGAAACAGTTAGCGGTAGGAGAAAAAAAAATGTTACTCTAATTAGGAGTCCAAGATTTATATTCTTCTTCTTTTTTTTCTGGGTCATAATTTTTTGAAAGAGGATGAGATGATGGAAAATATGCATCACTAGTACCAGTCATATTTGGTTTATGATTTTTTTGCCATTTATATTTATGTGAATAGTCAATTGGAGGATTATCAATAGATTTGTGCAGCCAAGCATGCCAGTGTGGTGGTATATTTGATGCCTCTATTTCACCATTAAAAATTACCCATCTTTTTGCTTTTAAATCTCTAAAATCTTTGGAGCTAGAGTAATATTTATTCCCTAAATCATCACTACCAACTAAGTTTCCCTTTAGCCAAGTATAGATTTTTGTTCCTAATGACATAAATATTTCTATAAAGATTAATGGACTACTTTCCAATTAATTTTTTTGTTTGCATAAAAATTCTTGACCTGAATATCATTATAACTAGATAATTCTGACATAATCCATTCTTTTTTTTCTAATTTAATTTTTTTATCATTAATTGGAAAACTATAATGTTTTGCACCATTAATTGAACAAAATATCTCTAACTTATCAATTGCATTTTCTTGGTCAAAAATTTCTGCATATAATTCTATTGAACAAGGAGATGAAAATATTCCTGGCTTAGATGACATATCTGGTTTTTTTTCTTGAATTGGATGTGGAGCTGAGTCCGTACCTAAAAAAAATTTGGAATTATTGTGACATGCAGCTTTTCTTAATTCTATTAAATCTGTTTCGTTTTTAACAACTGGCATACAAAAATGGTGAGGATTAATAGAATCATCATGAAATACATCTTTTTTTGTTAAAAGCATATGGTGTGGTGTAATTGTTCCTGCAATATTTTCATTTTCTTTCACATATTTAACTCCATATGAAGTTGATACATGTTCAAGTGTGATTTTTAAAAGGGGGAATTTTTTTCTAATAATGCTTAATTCATCATCTATAAAATATTTTTCTCTATCAAAAATATCTATATCTTCAGCTACTTTTTCACCGTGTATTAGTAATGGACTTTTTTCCTCTTCTAAAATTTCTAAAAATTTAAAGATTTTCGAAATATCACTAACTCCATGACTTGAGTTTGTAGTTGCATTTGAGGGATAAAGTTTAGACCCAAAGAAAACTTTATTTTGCATACCTTTTCTAAAATCTTCTAAATCTAAATTTTCATTTAAATAACAAGGTATAAGTGGTTCAAAATTATTACTAGATGCTTTATTTAAAAGCTCTTTATAAGCAGAAGCTTTATTAGTATCTGTTATGGGAATTTCTGTATTTGGCATTGCCACACATCTATTATTTATTCTTGAGGAGAAATTAGTAACCATTTCTAACATGTCACCTTCTCTAAAATGTACATGCCAATCATCAGGCTGAATTATTTCAATATTTTTATTCACAATAATTATTTTTTTGTAATGTAGAATAAATCTTTTCTACGCTTATAGAATCCATATAAGACTTTGTTTTATCAATATTTAAACTTTTAAAATAGTCATAGCTTTCATTTGTTCTTATAACTTGTGAATCTTGCATAAATGGACCATAAATCATATCATTTGTTGGGCCAAATAATACTATAGACTTTAATTTTGTGGCTGAAGCCATATGTGATAATCCTGAATCATTTCCAATAAATAATTTTGATTTCTT
>CACMQS010000031.1 GCA_902615845.1 uncultured Alphaproteobacteria bacterium | reverse complement strand
GCTCTTCAATCTTTGATGTGATTATAGGACTAATAGGCTTTATTCTTACTTTAACAATTAATTTTTCATTCACTATTTCTGTAATAGGAGGGCCTTTAAGGGTAATTTCCTTTTCAGATGGGGTAATTTCTTTTTCAGAATATAATTTGTTTATTTGATTTGCGGTTTGAATGTTATTCTTATTATCAACAGTATTATTTTCTACAAAGCCAACAAAGCCATTACTTATAAAAATCAATCCAAGAAGTAATAAGGGAAAGCAAAAAAAATTATACAGTCTATCCATCAATAGGCCTTACTTCTTGTACTTCTGGAACATAGTGTTTTAGCATATTTTCAATACCCATTTTTAATGTAGCAGTTGAACTTGGACAGCCTGAACAAGCGCCTTGCATATGGAGATATACGACACCATCCTTAAAACTATCATAAATGATATCACCACCGTCCATGGCAACAGCAGGTCTTACTCGTGTATCCAACAATTCTTTAATTTGTTTTACAATATCGGTATCGTTTTCATCAATCTCTAAAGATTTATCATCAGCCTTTTTTGTAATGTTAATTGTTTTATCTCCAGAATTATAATGATCCATTATTGAGCCTAAGATCAGCGGCTTCATAACTTGCCAATCCAAAGATTGATTTTTTGTAATAGTAATAAAATCACTTCCAAAAAACACCCCTTCAACTCCATCGACATCAAATAAGCGTTTTGCAAATGGTGAGTCTGCTGCTTCGCCAATATTTTGGAAAAATGCCGTTCCATCATCCATTACAACCTTTCCAGGTAGAAATTTTAATGTTTGTGGATTGGGAGTTTGTTCAGTTTGTATAAACATATGCACTATATATAGTTATTAATATGTCTTTAGTATGAATTTTCTAAAAAAAATTTAAAATTTGGGGAATTTTTTAGGATAAAAATCCAATAATTTCTTTAGTTTTTTGCAAAACAGGTTCTGCTACTGCTATAGCGTTCTCTTTACCCTGATTTAAAATAGAATCGATGTAAGAAACATCACTCATAAGTTTATTCATTTCACTCGTAATTGGTTCTAATTTAGATACGGATAAATCTGCCAAATCTTTTTTAAAGGTGGAGAATTCTTTCCCTGCATAATCCTTAATAACACTTTCAATTGATGTATCTTGTAAAGAAGCAAATATAGAGATTAAATTTTCTGCTTCTGGTCTTTTTTCTAAACCAGTTTTATCTTGTGGTAAGGGTTCAGGATCTGTTTTGGCTTTTTTAATTTTTTGTGTAATATTTTCTGCAATATCAGTTAACATAATTCTCGAATAATCAGATGGATCTGATTTACTCATTTTCTTTGACCCATCACGAAGGCTCATTACTCTTGTCGCCTCTCCTAAAATTAATGGTTCAGGAATAGGAAAAAAATCTGTCTTAAAATCGTTATTAAATTTTTGGGCTATATCTCTAGTGAGCTCCAAATGTTGTTTTTGATCATCACCTACAGGAACGTGCGTTGCTAAATAGATTAATATATCTGCTGCCATTAGTGTTGGATAAGAAAATAAACCAACAGATACATTCTCACTATTCTTTCCTGCCTTATCTTTAAACTGCGTCATACGGTTTAACCATCCCATCCTCGCAACACAATTGAACAACCATCCAAGCTGTGCATGTTGAGGAACTTGTGATTGAACAAAAATATTATTTTTCTTTGGGTCAATACCAGAAGCAATAAAGGCAGCAGTTACTTCTCGTGTTTTATTTGCTAAAACTTTTGGGTCTTGCCAAACGGTAATAGCATGTAAATCAACAACACAAAAAAAACATTCGTATTCTTTTTGAAGAGTAACAAAATTTTTTATGGCACCAAGATAATTTCCTAAATGAAGATCGCCGGATGGTTGCACACCGGATAAAATTCTTTTTGTTGGTTTTTCCATTTTATTTTTTTAAATATTCTCTTAATTGATTTACCGATAGGACTTTTAACATAATTACTAATCCAAAATAAATAATTATAGCTAAAAAGATCATCAGAAGTAAAAGTGCTGAATTAAATAACACTGAAT
>CACMQS010000030.1 GCA_902615845.1 uncultured Alphaproteobacteria bacterium | reverse complement strand
GTTGATCTATCTAAATCAAAAATAATTGCTTACGTAGCTAAAAAAAACACTCCTATCCTAAATTTTTCTAAAATTAAATTTCATAAAATTAATGATTTTTGGAATACAATTCCAAACAAAAATAAAAAATTACTTATTTTATATTTTAAGATCAAAAGAGAAAGTTATAATACCTCCTAATTTGGCTGGTGAAATGATACCATACGATACAGGTATAGGAGATTTCAGAGCACATTACGCAGGTTTTTTTGATCCAGGTTTTGGTTTATCAAATGGTTCATATGCTGTTTTAGAAGTAAAAACAAACGAAGTACCTTTTTTATTAGAAGATGGTCAAACTATAGCTAGAATTAAATATGAAAAGTTGAACAAAAATAGTAATATTGTATACGGAAAAGATATTAAATCAAATTATCAAAATCAAGGTTTAAAATTAAGTAAACATTTTAAATAAAATGAAAAAAATATTAATTATTAATGGTCCTAATCTAAATCTATTAGGTAACAGAGAAGATGATATTTATGGAAAGGATAGTTTAGATAAGATTAAATCTGATTGTGAAAAAAAAGGTATAGAGAAAAAATTAGAAATTATTTTTTTTCAATCTAATAATGAGGGTGAAATAATTGACAAGATTCATGAAGTAAATAAGCATTTTGATGGTTTGATCATTAATCCAGCAGCATTTACTCATTCATCGATTGCCATTCTAGATTCATTAAGAGCAATTGATAAACCAAAGATAGAAATTCATCTTTCAAATATTTATGCAAGAGAAGAATATAGAAAAAAAAGTATTACTTCTGAAGGAGTACATGGTCTAATTTGTGGATTTGGTGGAAATAGTTATCTTCTAGGAATTGAAGCAATATGCAAATTAATTTATAAATAAGTATGACTAAAATTGATAAAATAGATTTAGAGAATATTAAATTAATAATTAAAGAATCAAAAATAGATGGTGTTTCTAAGATAAAAATTAAAAAAAATGATTATGAAATTGAGATTACTTCAAACGACTTCACTGAAAAAAATGTTTCTGTTCAAAAGTTGGAAAAAAATATTGAAGTAAAAGAAGATAAAAATACAAATGAAGTTGTAAATGAAGAAAATATTGTTAAATCTCCGATGGTAGGAGTTGCTTATCTTTCTGCTGATCCAAATTCACAACCTTATGTTAAAGTTGGTCAACATGTAAAAGCTGGAGATACTTTGTTATTAATTGAAGCAATGAAAACTTTTAATGAAATTAAAGCACCTAGATCTGGAATTATTAAAAAAATAGTTACTTTGAATAGTCAACCCGTTGAATATGGTGATACTCTTATAATTTTTGAATAATGTTCAAAAAAATACTGATTGCTAATAGAGGTGAAATTGCTTTACGTGTTCTTAGAGCTTGCAGAGAACTAGGAATTAAAACTGTAGCCATTCACTCTGATGTTGATGAGAATGCAATGCATGTAAGAATGGCAGATGAAAGTATTTGTGTTGGACCAGCCTCTGCACAATCAAGTTATTTAAACATACCTGCAATTATAACTGCTGCCACGTTAACTGATGTAGACGCAATTCATCCTGGATATGGTTTTTTAAGTGAAAATCAAAGGTTTGCGGAAATTATTGAAGAACACAACATTAAATTTATTGGACCAAAATCAAAACATATCAAAATGATGGGTAATAAAATTGATGCAAAAAAAATCATGGATGAAACAGGGGTGCCAACAGTAAAAGGTATTAATGACTTAAGTAATAAAAATAAAATTGAAGAATTTATTAAAAAAGTAAAATACCCAATTATAGTAAAAGCAGCGAGTGGTGGTGGTGGTAAAGGAATGAGAATTATCACAGAAGAAGATGATTTGAATAAATCTATAAATGAAGCAAAAATTGAAGCAAAAAAATCATTTAACGATGAAAATGTTTATTTGGAAAAATTTTTAACATCTCCTAAACATATTGAAATTCAAGTTCTTTGTGACTCATTTGGAAATGTTGTTACTCTTGGAGAGAGAGATTGCTCGATTCAAAGGAAGCATCAAAAACTTATTGAAGAAAGTCCAAGTTCAGTTCTAACAAATGAAAATAGAGAAAAAATTTCTGAACTTTGTAGAAAATCTATGGAAAAAATAGGATATGAAGGAGTTGGAACATTAGAATTTTTATATGAAAATGATGAATTTTATTTTATGGAAATGAATACACGATTACAAGTTGAACACCCTGTAACAGAAATGGTTACTGGAATAGATCTTGTTAAGGAACAAATTCTCGTTGCTAACGGTGAAAAACTTACAATAAAACAAGAAGATATAAAACTTAAAGGTAGTTCAATTGAATGTCGAATTAATGCCGAACATCCAGAGAGCTTTATACCA
>CACMQS010000029.1 GCA_902615845.1 uncultured Alphaproteobacteria bacterium | reverse complement strand
AAGATGGTCTTGAACAAGCAATTGCTGCAGTTTTTTCAGATGAGTTAATTGCATCTATTGATGAAGAACAAAGTATTTTTTGGAGAAAATTAGATGTGGAAGATTCTTCCTTTAATTCAGAGATTATGAAATTTTCTTCTCTGATCAAAGCTCCAGATAATTTGAAAAAGAAATTAGAGTTTGTTGGATTAATTGAAAATAAAGAAAATGTTTTAGAAGTTCAAAAAACCTTAAAACCAGGACAGATATTAGTAAGCAAACTAGGAGAAATTTGGAGATGGGATGGGTATGTATCCAAAGGTAAACAAAACAATTCTACTAAAGCCATATTAGAGCAGCTAAAAAATAGAAGAATTAAGCAATTAAGTGCTGAAGAAAAACAATGGAATGATATTTCTGCAAAAGCAAATCAAAGAATAGAAGAGTTAAATTCAAGGCAAAATACATTAATTAATGAATTATCTAATCTCCAATCCGTTCCTGACGATGTATCAAGTGAAAAATTAAAAATACAAAAGTTAATTGATGAGAATAAGAGTTCTTATGAGCAAATAGCTGAGCAGCTTCGTCAAACTGAACAAAATTCTAATGAGATCAATAAGAAATTAAAACTAGAAGAAATCAAATTAAATGAACTAAGGGAAGAAAGAATTAGGACTGAAGGTCAAATTAATACAATTAATGAAGCAATTAAATTATTAGCTACTCAAGTAAAAGAAAGATTAAGTGCAGAACTAGAAGAACTTTACAATATTGGAGAAATTGATCCAAATAAAGTTTTAGGCGAGACTGATGATTTAGAAAAAAAGTTAGAGAGGCTAATTGGAGAGCAAGAACGTTTAGGTGGTGTTAATCTTCTCGCAGAACAAGAGTCAAAAGATTTAGAAGAAAAAGTTAATACGATAAAGAAAGATCAAAGCGACCTTTTAAGTGCAATTGCAAAACTAAGAGAAGCAATTGACTCACTTAATACGGAAGGTAGACAACGCTTACTTGCTGCATATGGAATAGTAAATGAAAATTTTCAAAAGTTATTTACTAGGTTGTTTGGTGGTGGAAAGGCTTATCTAAAGTTTACAGATGAGTCAGATCCTCTTCAAGCTGGTTTAGAAATATTTGCTAGTCCTCCTGGAAAAAAATTACAAAATCTAAATTTACTTTCTGGAGGTGAGCAAGCTCTTACAGCCTTATCATTATTATTTGCTGTATTTTTATCAAACCCAGCTCCAATTTGTGTACTTGATGAGGTTGACGCTCCATTAGATGATACTAATGTTGATAGATTTTGTTCATTAGTTGAGGAAATAGCTAAAACTTCTTCAACAAAATTCTTAGTAATAACTCACCATAGAATGACAATGGCAAGAGTAAATAGATTATTTGGTGTTACTATGCCTGAGAAAGGTGTATCACAATTAGTATCCGTTGATCTTGAAAAAGCAATTGAGATAAAAGAACAAGATCCTTCAAATGAATTATAAAAATAAAAATTTAGAAGAATTAGGTAAAAAAATTGATGATTTAGATAATCAAAATAAAGAACCTAATATTAAAAAAAAAGAAAGTGGTGCAGGATTTGGATTTAAAATTAGTACAGAAATTATAGCTGCACTAGTTGTTGGAGTTGGAATTGGGCTTATTGTGGATAATTACTTTAATACTAAACCAATAGGCTTAATTATTTTCTTCATATTTGGCGCATTAGCTGGATTTTTAAACGTTTATCGTGTAATGCGTCGCATTGAAAAACAAAGGTAATTTTAATATTCAATATCAATTATGGCCGCAAAAGATAGTCCTCTAAAACAGTTCGAAATAGATCCAATATCTAATATTGAACTTGGAGGTTATAACATTTCTTTCACAAACTCATCTTTTGCAATGCTAATTACTGTTTTAGTAATTACTCTATTTTTAACTTTAACAGTGAACACAAGATCAATTATCCCTTCTAGGATGCAGCTTATCTCAGAGCTTATGTATAATTTTATTGCTCAGTTACTCTCCGATACAGTTGGAGATAATGGAAAAAGATATTTCCCATTTGTTTTCTCTTTATTCATGTTTGTACTAATTGGAAATATGGTTGGAATGATACCATATCAATTTACTTTCACGAGTCACATCATTGTTACATTTGCATTAGCAGCAGTTGTATTTATTGGCGTAACTATTCTTGGATTTATTAACCATGGTATTAAATTTTTTACTTTTTTCTATATACCAGGTGTACCGTTTTACATGCATCCACTGCTTATTCCCATTGAGGTGATTTCTTATTTATCAAGACCTATAAGTTTATCAGTTAGATTATTTGCAAACATGCTGGCTGGTCACACACTACTAAAAGTGTTTGCAGGCTTTGTTGTTTCCATGCCATTTTTTACAGGAGTTTTTCCTTTAGCTTTCATTGTAGCTTTAACAGGATTAGAAATTTTAATTGCTTTTTTGCAAGCATATGTGTTTGCAATACTGACGTGTTTATATATTAACGATGCTTATCATTTACATTAATTTAAAATAGGAGGACTTATGGAAATTGAAGCAGCAAAAGTAATCGGAGCGGGTTTAGCCGTAATCGGTGTTATTGGATCAGGGATTGGAATTGGGAATATTTTCTCATCTTTTAT
>CACMQS010000028.1 GCA_902615845.1 uncultured Alphaproteobacteria bacterium | reverse complement strand
TCAAATTTAATTAAAAAAAGAATTAAGATATAAAATAAAGTATGGATATAAATAAAATAATTGATTTGTCTGGTAAGAATTTTTTAATTACTGGAGCTTTAGGCCAAATTGGTTCTGAAATTTCAAAAACAATAGCAAGTCTCAATGGAAATGTAATACTTGTTGATCAACCAAACAAAAATTTCAAAAAACTCAATAATGAATTATCAAAAATAAATAATACTAATATTATTAATTTAGAATGTAACCTTGCTAATTTAAAGAGTAGGGCTTCACTAATAAATAAAATAACCTCCAAAAATATAGAAGTGAACACTTTAATAAACAACGTAGCATTTACTGGTCATTCAAAAATAAAAGGTTTTAACACCAATTTTATGATGCAAAAATCTGAAACTTTCCAGGAAATTATAAATTTAAATTTGAATGTGGCTTTTGATTTGTCAAAAAATTTATTTCCAATCCTTAAAAAAAATAAAGATAGCTCAATTATTAATATTGCATCTATTTATGGGTTTCTTGGACCAGATTATAATCTTTATAAAAAAACAAAGTTATTTAATCCTGCTGCATATGCATCATCTAAAGCTGGACTTATTCAATTAACAAAATGGTTAGCTTCTACATGTGCTCCAAATGTAAGAGTTAATTGTATCTCTCCAGGTGGAATATTTAACAATCAAGAAAAAATTTTTGTAAAAAAATATAATAAAAAAACTTTATTGAATAGAATGGCTAAAGCATCAGATATAAGTAGTGCAGTTGTATATCTTTCAACAAATATGTCATCTTATGTAACTGGTCATAATTTAATTGTAGATGGAGGTATATCAGTAACATAAATGAAGAAAATATATTTAACATTTTGCATGGATACTGAAGGGCCTTGTTATGATCCAAATAGAAAAGAATTGTTAAAAAATTGGCAAGAAGTTGACATTGCTATGTCAAAACTTTTTTCACTAAATTTCAGAAATAAATTTAAAGATTCGTTTAATGGTACAATAAAATTTGGTTGGTTTTTTTTAAATTGGACAGGCTTTAAAGAAAACCCAAGAAGAAGAGACTTAGGCTATCATAAAATTAGAGATTATTATTTAAAAAAATATTCAAAAGAGATGTTAGATTTTAAGGATGAGCAATGTTGGCATTATCATCATCCACATAAATCAAAAATAGCAAATCAATGGGGATTTGATTGGAAAACCTCAAATGAATATGAAAATATAATTTCAAGACAAATTATTGATAGAAATTGGTTCCCAGTATCTTTTAGAGCAGGTGGAACTATTATGCATAAACAATTGTCAGAATGGGTTGATCAATGGTTTCCTATCGACTTTTCCAATAGATCACCAATTAAATGTCCTGAAATGGACTGGAGTGATGGTATTATGTCTTGGAAACCTTACAAACCTTCAAAAATAAATTTTAAAAAAAAAGGATTTTCTAAAAGATATTTAGCAAGATCTGTAGATTTGAACTCTAGAGTGTATAAAATTCAAGATAAAGACATATACCAAGCTTTTAATGAAGTTAGAGATAATGAATTATCAGTTATTAGTGTATTTGATCATGATTACAGAGATATTGAAAATAGTATAATAAATTTTTTGAAACGATTTGTAGAAATAAGCAAAGAATATAAAAATATTAAATGGGAATTTTCTACACCTCAAAATGTTTTTAAATCTTTAAATAAAAATTACAAAATAGAAGTAAAGACTAAATTAAATTCTAATATATTTAATATTTATACATCTTTAGAGATTTATCAAAATCAACCTTGGGTTTGTGCAAAATTAAAAAATGGAGAAATAGTCAATTTAACTAAAAAAATTAAAAAAATTAGTAACAAAAAATGGTCGATTAATTTAGAAAAAAACAAAGACTTATTCAAAATAATTGCAGTTGCACTTACTGATAGAAATTTTACTCCATATATAACAAAACATTTCTTTTAATTTATTTTTTTCCTACTACATATATAGTATGAGCAAAATCTTCGTAATCTTTATTTTTTTTTCCAAAAAAATCTAAAAATCTAAATATAAAAAACAACCATTCCAATATAAAACAAATAGATAGATTGATTAATTTAAATGGTGTTAAAGATTTAAAAAATGCAGTTACAAAATGATGAATAAACATGCCAGGTCCCAAAATAATACCCTTATCTATAATTCTGAATTTACTTAGATCCTTTTCTAATCCTACAATAGTCCATCTATGATAATCGTATGTATGATGACGAGCACACAATTGAGGCACATTCATAAATATTAAACCATTTTTTTTTAAAACTCTAAAACATTCATTAATTACTTCGTCGTACTCAAAAATATGTTCAAGTACTGAATTACAAATAATTCCATCAAATGTATTATCTTTAAATGGTAGCTTTCTTCCATCCCCAACTACATCCACCGTTTCATAATTATTAATATCACAATTCACTAATCCTGGATGATTTAATGCATTTGGACCGCCTCCCAATTCTAAGATCTTACCTTGAATGTTATATTTTTTAATGAAATCCATATACCTGGGTCCAAGTTGATATCTATAGTTAGGTGTAATAAGTTGATAAAGTGATTTTTTGTTAGAGGAATGTTGAGCAACCTTGAAGGTTTTATTTTCAATATCTTTATCTTCCCATGAATTAAAAGTAATATTATCTCCAGCGATATCTTTTGAAAAATCTTTATCAAATAGTATTGGTACTTTATTTATTAGTGGGTAATTTATTTTACATTTTTTGCA
>CACMQS010000027.1 GCA_902615845.1 uncultured Alphaproteobacteria bacterium | reverse complement strand
ATTTTTCAGAAGTAAGTGAAAAAAAATCATTCATAAGAAAAGAAATAAAATATAGTTATGTTTTTGTATTTAAAATTGATGAGAATAATCAAATAATTGATTCAAAAGTATATAATATTAAAGATATTAAAGGTGTTAAATTTTCAGATGATAAAACATCTAATGAGATTGTAAAAAGAGGATTACTTGAAAAAATATTTGGAGGAGTTGGCACTCAACAAGAGCTGCCAACTACTCCATAGTTTTTATAAAGATATTGCTGCTAAGAGTAATAAAGCAACAATATTTGTAATTTTAATCATAGGATTAACAGCTGGACCAGCAGTATCTTTGTAAGGATCACCAACTGTATCTCCTGTAACAGCAGCCTTATGTGCTTCACTACCTTTTCCACCGTGGTTTCCATCTTCTATATATTTTTTTGCATTATCCCATGCACCACCACCTGCAGTCATGCTTATTGCTACAAACAGACCCGTAATAATAACTCCAAGCAACAATGCTCCAAGACAAGATAATGCTGCTGATTGCCCTGCTATAAATAGAATAACAAAATAAACTACTATTGGTGATAAAACAGGAAGCATAGATGGGATAATCATTTCTTTAATTGCCGATTTTGTAAGTATATCGACACAAGTTCCATATTCAGGTTTACCCTTACCTTCCATAATTCCAGGTATTTCTTTAAACTGCCTTCTTACTTCTAATACAACTGAGCCAGCTGCTCTGCCTACAGCAGTCATACTTAATGCACCAAATAGAAAAGGCAATAAACCTCCAAGCAACAAACCAACTACAACGTATGGGTTAGATAAATCAAATGATACTTCAATTCCATATAATGGACTGCTTGAGTCTTTTGCAAAGTGATCAAGATCTTCAGTATATGCGGCAAATAAAACTAATGCCCCTAGTCCTGCAGAGCCAATTGCATAACCTTTTGTTACAGCTTTAGTTGTATTTCCAACTGCATCAAGTGCGTCTGTAGTTTTTCTAACGTTTTCATCTAAATTAGACATTTCAGCTATACCACCTGCATTGTCTGTAACAGGTCCATAAGCATCAAGGGCAACCACCATACCTGCAAGAGCTAACATAGTTGTTACAGCAATTGCTATACCAAATAAACCGGCTAATGAATAAGTTGAAATAATGCCTGCTACAATAATTAATGCTGGTAGTGCTGTAGCTTCTAAACTAATTGCTAATCCTTGAATTACGTTTGTTCCATGACCAGTTGTAGATGATTGAGCAATACTTTGAACAGGTCTATAATTAGTGCCTGTATAATATTCAGTAACCCAGATAATTAACCCTGTGATTATTAATCCAAGTAAACCACAAATAAAAAGAGACATGCCAGTAAACTGCGTAGAAGAACCTTCAACAACAAGAACTTCATTTAGCCCAACTATATAATCAGTAACAAAATATAATAATATGGCAGATAAAATTGCTGATACCGCAAACCCTCTATATAGTGCAGCCATAATATTATTATTCTTACCTAATCTGACAAAATAAGTTCCAATAATACTTGTTAGTGCACAAACACCTGCGATAGCTAGAGGAAAAATCATCATTGTATAGGAGTTATCTATAAAAAATATGGATGCTAAAACCATTGTTGCAACGACTGTTACAACATAAGTTTCAAAAAGATCTGCAGCCATTCCTGCACAATCTCCAACGTTATCTCCAACATTATCTGCAATAACAGCAGGATTTCTTGGGTCATCCTCTGGAATACCAGCTTCTACTTTACCAACTAAATCAGCACCAACATCAGCTCCTTTTGTGAAAATACCACCACCTAGTCTTGCAAAAATTGAAATCAATGAAGCTCCAAATCCAAGAGAGACTAGAGGTGCAACAATTTCTCTACCTGGAAATGAACCAGAGTTGTGTAACACAAAATAGAATACTGCTATCGAAAGAAGTGCAAACCCTGCGACTAACATACCAGTAACTGCGCCTGCTTTAAACGATACAGATAAACCTTCGGCAAGACTTTTACTTGCTGCATGGGTTGTACGAACATTTGATCTAACAGATATATTCATACCAACATAACCTGCAGCACCGGAAAAAAATGCCCCAATTAAAAAACCAATACCTGATGCTAAATCGAAAACTATCCATATTAAAGCAAAAATAACAACACCCACTATGGCTATAGTCATATACTGTCTATTTAAGTAAGCTCTAGCACCTTCTTGAATAGCACTAGCAATTTCTTGCATTTTATCATTTCCAGAACCAAGTGATAAAATTTGCCTAGATGTTACTAGGCCATATAGTACGGCTGCCAGACCGCATAAAACAATTAATATCTGCAGTGTTGTCATTGAAAACTCCTTAAAATTTTGGGTGATATGTCAGAAACTATAGAAAAAATCAAGTTTTTAGGAGAAATGATCAAATTTATTGAAGTTCTTCACGTCTAAATGTGAATCGAAATGAATTCCTTTTTCTCTAATAATTTTCCCAATACATGAAATTTTAACTTTATTTTTTTTTGCAATACGAAAAATTTTATTTCTATTTTTTTGTTTGGAAATAATAATTAAACCATAATCATCCCCAGCATTTAAAAGGTCTTCTAATCTAAAATTTTTTTTATTCTTGAGAATTGTTTTTGTTTTAACACTTAATGGAATTTTATTTACATTAATTAATGCACCATATTTATCATTTAACATATCAGTTAAATCTCCAATGAGACCATCAGAAATATCTTTCAGTGAATTAACATGATTTGCAATCAATGGTCCAATTTTACAAGGTATGGGATATAAATATTTTTTAATAAAATATTGCTTCAAATTTATATTTGATGAAATTTTTTTTTTTAAAATTTCTAAACCAATCTTTGACTCACCAATATTTCCAGTTATTAAAATATCATCGTATAAATTAAATTTATTTTGAAATATTTCTAATTTCTTTTTTATAGATCCAAAAAAAGTTGAAGAAACAATTAATTTATTTGATTTTGATATATCACCTCCCAAAAGATAAAATCCATATTTATTTTGTATTTTCTTTAATTGACTTGAAAATAAATTTAACCAATTTTCATTAATGTGATTTGGTAAATGCAAATTCAAAAGATAGGAATGGGGCAAAGCTCCCATCGCAAAAATGTCAGACAAATTTACAGTTGTAATTTTTTGGGCTATCGACTTAGGATCATCATTAGAGAAAAAATCTATATCTTCAGAAATACTATCAGTAGTAACAGTTAGTTTGTAATGTTTACTGTTAAAACCTAAATATGCTCCATCATTTTCAAAATCAAATGTTCCCTTATTTCTAAAATTAAGTTTTTTTAAATATTTATTAATTATTAATTTTTCAGATAAACTATTTTTTATTGATTTCATCTTTATCTATATATTTTTGAATTACAGCATTGATTAATTTAGTCTCTTTTTGAGACACAAGACTTTTACTGATATTCAAATAATCATTTAGGACAATTTTAAATTTAT
>CACMQS010000026.1 GCA_902615845.1 uncultured Alphaproteobacteria bacterium | reverse complement strand
TCCAAAAATAATAGTCATTCCATAAGTAAAGCTTATAGAATACTTATAT
This sequence comes from uncultured Alphaproteobacteria bacterium, assembly GCA_902615845.1. Taxonomy (GTDB): domain Bacteria; phylum Pseudomonadota; class Alphaproteobacteria; order HIMB59; genus CACPNW01. The sequence goes on along the minus strand of CACMQS010000026.1, from coordinate 3,692 downwards.
TTATTTATTTTAAAATTTGTCCAATCACATAATCCAAAATGGGCAATAGTCATTATAATAAAAATCGTTAGCGCAATAATAGGAAAATATAACCAAAATAAAATGACCAGAAAAAATAAAATTAGGTAGTAAAATATAAATTGTAGAAATTGAATTCTGTTATTAAAACCAACTAAGGAAGCAACTGCACCATCAAATGAACCATGCGGAAGACCAATGAAAAATATTAATAAAAAAGAGATAATATTTAGAATTGTAAGGTCGGCTAACATATTATTTAAATAATTCTTTTATAAAAGGAAGCTTGGGCATACTATTTATAATTTTTAACTTAGTTAAAAAATTTGATTCACCCATCATAAAACTTTGAAATTCATTTCCATTTAGATTAGATGCGAGCTTTATAAATGACCTTCCATCTTCTCTATTATTTTTTAAAAAATTAATAAAAACTTTATCCATTTTTCTTTCTAAAAAATTATGGATATTTACATAGTTATTCTTTGAATTTTTTAACAATTGAATTTGTTTTATAAGAAATGAAAAGGCATATCCAGTAGAAGGCTTGCACGCACCTCCTCTAATACCAATATTAAATATATTAGAATTAACTGATCTTTTCTCCCCTGCAAAAAACATTGGTATTACTCCTTTTTCTGAGCTATGTTCTTTAAAATTATTAATATTATTTTTCTTTAAGTAATCATTTATTTTTTCTCTATACCAGGAGCTGCGAAAAACATCTTTTGAAAAGACTGTCGATTCAACAAGCGCTTTGTTGTGACTAAATGGTAGGATGTATATAAAATGTAAAACATTGTTTTCTTCAGTAAAGTGCATCAAGGTTAATTTATCTTCATTAAAAGTATTATCTGCCACGGTAATATTAATTCCAAAAAAATGTTGTAATAATTCACCTTTTTTTTCTTTTACTGATCGTGAATCATATATATTTTCAGCGTAATATATTTTGTCATCAGTGGTAATTATTTTAAAATAATTTTGTTCAGGGAAATATTGGACAACTTGTTTGTTTATGATCTCTAATTTATTTTTTGTTTCTAAGCAAAATTTTTTCCAAGTTTTAAAACTAATGACACAATAAGGTTTATCTAAACTTGTATGTGTTACATGGGTATTTTTGTTACCAATAGTCCATTTGTACCATTTTTTTTCAATAATTTTTTCAAATGGCTTCATCCAATCTGTTAACCAAAAACCGAAAATATTATCTCTTTTGTTTATATCTTCGCTTTCAAATGCAATAATTTCGTTATAGCTATCTCCGTAAAGAATTTTATTTACAGCTAAGCCACTAGGGCCTAAGCCAATTATTGCAGCTTTATAAATTTTCATTTGGGAAATTATCTCTAATTTTTTGATACTGATATTTCATAAAAGGAATAAAAATAAAAAGTAAAATTGATTTAAATGTAATTATAGATTTTTCTAATAAATTTAAATATACCCTTTTTCTTAAATATTTTTTTTTATTGGATTTTATCTTAATTCCAATACCTCTATAAATATTAGCTGCGATGAATATGCCTAATCTAGAAGATAGCGGGATATATTTTAAACCAGCAAAACCATTTTCATAAAACTTATCTGAAAGGCATATTACTTCATGAATTGCATTTGATATTATTTCATCTTTTTCTGAAGTTTTGTTATGAGGATCAGCTAAATTTTTTAATGATATATCAGGTATCCAATTGGCAGGTAAATATATTCTTTTCATTTTAGAATCTTCATAAACATCTCTTGCTATATTTGTTAGCTGCATTCCAATACCTAAATCAATTGCGGATTGTGCTGCCTTATCATGTTTTACGCCTATAATTTTAGACATCATTAATCCAACAGTACCAGCAACATGATAAGAGTATTTTATAAGTTCTTCCTTGTTTTGAATTCTAATTTTTTTCTGATCCAAAATTAATCCCTTTATTAAATCTATAAAAATTAAATTGTTAATTTTATTTTTTTGCAAAAAAATATTTACTATATTATTATTATTTGTGCTTATTTCTTCAATTGAATTTTTTAGATAGACAGTTTGATCTTCACTATATTTATCAGCAATGTCATCAAAATATCTACAAATTGAATAAAGAGTACCAGCATTTTCTTTATAACTTTTTGGTAAAAAAAAACTTGCCCAATAAAAACTTTTGCCTTCCTTTCTAAGGTCAGCAGATGAATTAAGCTTTAAATCAATCATTATTATTTTAATTCAGCTTTAATAATGTTTTCAACAACTTTAGCTGATGAAAGAACTCCTGGTATTCCTGCGCCTGGATGAGAGCCTGCAGCTGAAAAATATAGATTTTTAATTTTTTTATCTTTGTTATGATACCTAAACCAAGCTGACTGTGTAAAGATTGGAGCTATAGAAAAACCAGCTCCGTGCATAGAATTGTAATCATTTTTAAAATCTTTAGGATTCATCCAAAAAACATCTGTAATACTCTTTTCTAAATCTGGCATAATTGTTTGGGATAATTCTTTAACAATCTTATTTTTAAGATTTTCTGACTCAGCATCCCAATCAATTTTACCTTGTAAATTGGGTACTGGGCATAAAACATAAAAACTATCACAACCTTCTGGAGCAAATGACTTGTCTGTTGCAGTAGGCCTGTGAATGTATAAGGAAAAATCATCAGATAAAATTTTATTTTTAAATATATCATGAAGTAAAGATTTAAATCTTTCGGTCATCCAAATAGTATGATGAGCTACTTTATGGTATTGTTTTTTCGTACCAAAGAAAAGAACAAAAAGCCCCATTGAATACAATAAGTTTTTTTCTTTTAATACAGGTCTACTTAAATTTTGTTTTTTTAAAAGTTTGGAATAAACCATGGGTGGATCAGCATTACAAACAACAAGATCTATATTGGAAATTTCTTCATTGTTTGTTAATATTTTTGTTATCCTGTTATTTTCAACAATAAATTCTTTTGCCTCTGTGTTCGTTTTAATTTTAATACCACAATCAATCATTAATCGTTTTAATTCAGATACGATTTTACCAGTTCCACCCATACAAAAAAATACTCCCCATTTTCTCTCTAAGTAATGAATCAAAGCATAAATAGATGTTGTAGTGTGTGGATCACCTCCAACTAAAAGTGGATGAATTGAAAATGCCTTTCTAAGATAGGGATTTTTTAGATAACTATTTACAAGTTGAGATACCGTGAAATAACTTTTCAAAATTATCAAATTAGGAATAACTCCTAACATTTTAAAAAAAGAAATAAATGGTTTGTCAGCTAATTGTGTAAACCCTACATCAAATATTTTTTTTGATTGATTTAAAAGTTTATAATATCCTTTTATATCTTTCTTATCAAATTTACTAATTTCTATGTTAGTTTTTTCGACTGTAGAACAATAATCAAATGTTTTGCCATCATGAAAATAGTATCTATACCATGGTTCAAGAGGAACAAAATTCAAATAATTCTCTCTTTTTTTTCCAAACAAACTAAATAATTCATCAAATAGAAATGGTGCCGTTATGACTGTTGGTCCAGCATCATGTTTAAAACCATTAACTTCAAAAACTCTTGCTCTTCCTCCAAGCTCATCTAGTTTTTCAATAATTGTTGTGTCATAGCCTAATTTTTTTAATCTTAAACTAATCGCAATACCTCCAAAACCACTTCCTATAACTACTGCTT
>CACMQS010000025.1 GCA_902615845.1 uncultured Alphaproteobacteria bacterium | reverse complement strand
AAGCTAATAAACTAGGAATTATAAATTCTGCAATTGGAATAGATTTGGGTGGAATTGGAATTACAGTTACAAAGATGGCAATTGCTTCAAAGAAAGGTTTAACCATTGATTTAAAGCTAAAAAATAAAATCTCAGTCGACCAATTTTTATTTTCTGAATCACAAAGTAGAATTCTTGTTTCTATGAAAAAAAATAAGTTAGCCAATTTTAAAAAAATATTTAAAGGTTCTGATTATACAATTATTGGCAAATGTACGGGCTCAGATGTAGTTGAGTTTAAAGATAACAAAAAAATTATTAGAGGTAAAATTTCAGATTTTGCTAAGTCATACAAACAAAATATTAAAGGGTTATGAACGTATTAGTCTTATCAGGTTATGGTATTAATTGTGAAAATGAAACACTGCATGCATTTGAAGTAGTAGGCTTTAAAGGAAAAATTGTTCATATTAATGATCTAATACAAAATCCTAAACAACTAAATAACTATCAAGTATTCGCTATACCTGGAGGTTTTTCGTACGGCGATGATACAGGTTCAGGAAATGCAATGGCAAAAAAAATTCTGACCAATTTGTATGATCAGCTAATAGATTTTTCATTAAAAGATAAATTAATTATAGGCATTTGTAATGGATGCCAGATATTAATTAATCTTGGGTTAGTTCCAAGCCTAAATAAAAAAGATCCAGAAGTTGCAATGATTGAAAATAAATCTGGGAGTTATGAGTGTCGATGGGTTGATGTAAAAGTAAATAATAATAAATCACCATGGCTAAAAAATATTAGTATCTTGAACTTGCCTGTCGCCCATCAAGAGGGGCAATTCATGATACCTATTAATCTACTTAAAAGTATCAAAGCTAATAACCTTATTGGCTTACAATACATTAATAACCATAAAAAATTAGCAAAAGGTCAGTTTCCTTTTAATCCTAATGGATCTAAAGATGATATAGCTGCGTTAACAAATCAAAATGGGAATGTTCTTGCAATGATGCCTCACCCAGAAAGAGCATTGTATCATTATCATGTTCCTAATTGGCAAAACAATACTTCTAAAAAATTCGGTGATGGGTATAAAATTTTTATGAACGCAAAAAAATTCTTTGCATAAATTATACTGCTATATCTACAATTTTTTTCATAACAGTTGGCATTCTAGAACTAGAATAAGATGATTTCTTTATCCAATTACTTTTTGATAATTTTGCTTTTTTAACATTTCCATAAAAAATTTCTGTTTCTAAATCAAAATGACTAAATGAATATTCAAATGATTGTAATTTTGTTTTTATTTTTTGTATGTCTTGATCAGTAGTTAGCAATTTTTTATTTTTAACCCAGGCATCATTTGGTACTTCAAGCATTGAGGCCAACATTCCTTTATTTGGTCTACTTCGTACTAGGATTTCATTCTTTTCATTCACAATTACGTAAGCTCTTGTGTACTTTATTGGCTTATTACTTTTCTTTTTTTGTTTAAAAGGAATTTTTTTCTGTAAATTCTTTTTATATGATTGGCAAAATTTATTAATTCCACAAATATTACATTTAGGGTTTCGTGGAAGGCAGATCTCTGATCCGTAATCCATAAAAGACTGAATTAAGTTTGAAGAATATTTATCTGAGATGAATTTTTTCCCCAAATCTTTAAGTTTATTTTTTACTTTATTAATTGGTTTATCGATAGCATGTAACCTAACCAAAATTCTCTCAATATTAGCATCAAGCGGCATAACTGATTTATTATATCCTATTCCGAGAATTGCTTTTGCAGTGTAATCTCCAATACCAGGAAGTTGGATGAGTTGATCATAAGTTTCTGGTATTTTATTTTTAAAATTATTTTTTATTATTTTTGCAGACTTTAATAAATTTCTCGCTCTTGAATAATAACCAAGACCTGACCAGAATTCCAAGATATTTGGCTCTGAAGTTTGCGCTAATTTATTTAGTGAAGGCCATTTTAAAATAAATTCATTAAATTTATTTTTTACAGTATTTACTGTTGTTTGTTGAAGCATATACTCACTTACAAACACAAAGTATGGATGAGGTAAATTGTGATTATTTTTCTTCCGCCATGGTAATTTTCTGGCATTCAGAGAATACCATTGAAGTAAAAACTTTATTACTTGTGTTTCGTGTTTAAACATATTGCTTTCATATTTAGGTACTATAAATTATTTATGCATATGGACAAAAAAAATTTAAAACAAAAAAGAACATTTGTTCCACAATCTATTGGCGATACTCTGAGGAAGGTAAATAGAAAATTTTCCTCTAAATATAATCGTACAGAATTTGTAATTAACTCCAAATGGCCTGAAATTGCTGGTAGTTATTTTAAAGAATATTCAGAGCCGTTAAATGTTTCAAGGGTGCGTGATTTTGAAAATGATTTAGGTGAGACAGTATATAAAAATTATCTAAATGTGAGTGTTGCACCGGCCGCAGCAATTGAGTTTCAACACTTTAAGGACACTATAATTGAAAAAATTAATACTTATTTTGGCTATAAAGCTATAATAGACTTGAGAATTCATCAAAATTACATACCTAAACATACGTATATGAAACAAAGTAAGAAAAAACAAATAAACAAAGATGACATAAGAATTGTTGAAGAAAACGTTAAAGAATTTCAAAATTCAGATTTGAAAAAATCGCTATTAAATTTAGGTAATAAAATTACAACTGAGGACAAATGATGAAAATTAGAATTTTATTTATTTCTATTATACTATCACTACTTTTGATTAATGCCAAAGCAGCTGAAAATTCAATACTAGATGTTAAAGATAATGATTTTTATATTGGAGAAGAAAATGCTCCAATCACAATTATAGAATATGCTTCAATGTCTTGTAGTCACTGTGCAGATTTTCATAATGATACTCTAGCAGAATTAAAAAAAGAGTTTATTGATACTGGTAAAGTTAAGTTTATTTTTCGTGATTTTCCCTTTAATTATCCGGCTCTTGCTGGCAGTATGATTTTAAGATGTGTGCCAGATGAGGTAAGATACGATTATATGAATGGCCTTTATAAGCTTCAAAATAGCTGGGTTAATAGAGATCATTCCAAGACAAGATCTGAATTATATAAAATTATGCAAAGTGGCGGTATGCAACAAAAAGATTTTGATGCATGTTTAAGTAATGTAAATTTAGAGAATCAATTACTTGAAGGTGTAATGGAAGCGCAAAGAGAATATAAAATAGGCTCCACTCCGTCATTCATAGTTAATGGAGTTTTATATTCCGGGAATAAAAACATAAAAGAGTTTAGACAAATCATCGATAAAATATTATCACAATAGTTGATGATTAATTTTAGGACCCTTAAGGTCAAAGGCTTTAAGTCTTTTGTTGAACCAACAGAAATTTTGATTGAAAATGGCTTAACAGGTATTGTTGGTCCAAACGGATGTGGTAAATCGAATCTTGTAGAGGCTTTTAGGTTTGTTATGGGTGAACTTTCTCCAAAACAAATGAGAGGAAGTGAGTTAGACGATGTAATCTTTAATGGAACAGACGATAGACCAGCATGGGATATTGCCGAGGTTACTATAGATTTAGATAATAAAGCAAGAAAAGCACCAAGTATTTTCAATGAAAACGATACCATTGAAGTAACTAGAAGAATTTGGCGAGGTGAAGGTTCAGAATATAGAGTTAATGGCAAGGAGGTGCGATTAAAGGATGTACAATTGCTATTTGCTGATGCAGCAACAGGTGCTCGTTCAACATCGATGGTTAGTCAAGGTAGAGTTGGAGCTATTATCGCAGCTAAACCTGAACAAAGAAGGACATTACTGGAAGAGGCTGCAGGAATTACAGGTCTGCATTCAAGAAGACACGAAGCTGAATTACGATTAAATGCTACTGAAAATAATTTAGAGCGTGTAAAGGACGTATTAAAAGCACAAGACGAACAACTTACAATATTAAAGAAACAATCAAAACAAGCTGAAAGATATAAGTATATTCAAAAAGATATTACAAAAGCAAGAGCAAGATTATTTTACAAAAAATGGATTGATGAAAAAGATAAATTAAAAAATGCCAATGAAAAAATTCAATCTGAGACAAATATTGTAAATGATCAAACACAAGTTGTTGCACAAATAAATATCGAATTTGAAGAAGTTCAAGAAAGCCTTCCAAATCTTAGACTCCAAGAAAGTAAGGTT
>CACMQS010000024.1 GCA_902615845.1 uncultured Alphaproteobacteria bacterium | reverse complement strand
TGAAAAAATATCAACTTTTCTCCCATTACCGCTAGATGAAAATCAGTGGGAAAAATTTTATGTTATTTTTACAACTAAAAATGGAATGGTTAGAAAAAATAAATTAATTGATATTGCTAAGAGTGGAAAAAGAGAATTGAGGGACTCAGGCAAAGTATCTATCAGGCTTGATGAGAAAGATGAATTAATTGGTGTTAAGCTTTGTACTGTAGATGATGATATTTTACTTTCTTCATCAAATGGAAAATGTTTACGTTTTCCAGTTGAAAAATTAAGATTATTTTCTGGTTTAAATTCTTCAGGTGTCAGGGGTATAAAATTAGATAAGGGCAATACAATCATTTCTTTAGCAATTTTAAAACATTCAGTGATTGATATGAGCATTCGTCAAGAATACTTAAGAGCAGCATCCGAAAGTAGAAAAGAAACTTCATCACTCAAAAATGGATTTGAAGAATTAAATAATAATGAGGAATTTCTTTTAGCTATAACATCAAAGGGTTTTGGAAAAAGATCATCCGCTTATGAATATAGAATCTCAAATAGAGGAGGGAAAGGGATAACTGGTATAATTACATCAGAAAAAAATGGTGAAGTTGTTGATTGTTTTGTTGTTAAGGACAACGATGAAATTATTCTTGTTAGTGACAAGGGTCAAATAATTAGAGTTAATGTAAACCAAATTAGAATAGCTGGAAGATCAACAAAAGGTGTAAGTATTTTTAAGATTCCAGAAAGTGATAGAATTGTTTCTGTTTCTAGAATACAAGAATTTGAAAATGATGAATAAAATTGGAATATATCCGGGTACTTTTGATCCTATGACCGCAGGTCATATGGATATAATTAAAAGATCATTAAGAATAGTAGATAATTTAGTAATAGCTGTCGCTAATAATATTAACAAAGATTCATTGTTTAGTGTTCAAGAAAGAATTAGTATTATTAAAAGTGATATTACCTCTCTAAATGAATTAAATTCAAAAATTAATGTTATTGAATTATCAGGATTACTTACAACTTTTGCTAAAGATCAAAATGCCACATGTATAATACGTGGTTTAAGAGCAGTATCTGATTTTGAGTATGAATTTCAAATGACAGGCATGAACTACCAACTTAACCCTGATATCGAGACAATATTTCTTATGACTTCTGAAAAAAACTCATTCATTTCATCTAATTTTGTAAAAGAAGTCCATAAACTAGGTGGAGATGTTTCAAATTTTGTTTCTAAAAATACTTTAGAGCAGCTTAATAAAAAAAACTCTTAGTTAATCACTTGCGCTTACAATATTTGAACTATATAGAATACAAATTCGATGGGCCCTTAGCTCAGTTGGTAGAGCAATTCCCTTTTAAGGAATGGGTCGCAGGTTCGAATCCTGCAGGGCTCACCATCCAAAATGAAAAAAGCAAAAATCAAAAATATTGCATCAGGTATTGAGAAAAATTGTGATATTTTAAGAAAAAATGAAAACATTCTTGAAGTAGTTCTTGAAGGCACAACAATAAAGATATTGCTAAAAAAAAAGACTAATAAATATATCGGATACTTTAAAGAAATGGAATTTGAGTCTGATGGTTAATTTTTATTCCTAATATTTAATTCGTTTTCATAATCAATTTGTACTTGTTTTAAAATTTCTTTCTTTGTTTTTACTTTACCTTTACCTACACCAGGGCAATTTTTAGCAATATCGTTATTCCAAGTTTTTGTATTCATATTTTCAGGCCAAAAAGGCCAAGTTCTACATTGTATAGGTCTTGATTTATAAACAGTGCATTTGTTATCTTTCAAAAATATGCAATTTCCATTATTTTTTTTTAGTTCCTTTAAGTGAATGAAACCATTAGTTTTTTGACAATAGTTTTTTACAAAGTTTTGTTCTGTTATTTTAAATCCATCTGACAATTTTTTAATATCTTTCTTACTTAAATAAACAAAACCATAGGTACCTCTCGAAACACAACAATTTCCAGAACCCTGGCATTCAAATCTAATACCTTTTTCTATATCCATAACTATTATCCAGCAGTAAGTGTTAAAATTGCTGCATCTCTTTCTTGAAGATACAATAAGTTTCGAAGATTTTCTCCTTCTATGTTTTCCAATTTTGGATTTTTGGATAATATATCTTCTACCATAATTTTAGCATCTTCTAATAGATCGTAATCAAAACTAAGATCAGCTACATAAAAAGATGGGCTGCCAGATTGTTTTTTTCCTAAAATTTCTCCTGGACCTCTTATTTTTAAATCCTCTTCAGCGATTTTAAAACCATCATTTGTTTGCTTCATTATATCAATTCTTTGTTTTGAAATTTCCCCGATATTATCTTTATGTAAAAGTATACAATATGATTGAATGTCATTTCTACCAACACGACCTCTCAATTGATGAAGTTGAGCTAAACCGAATCTTTCTGCATGTTCAATTACAATTGTTGTAGCAGAAGGAATATCTACACCAACTTCAATAACAGTTGTTGAAACTAAAATTTTATAATCCTCATTTTTAAACTTTTTCATTATTTCTTCTTTTTCTATTTCACTTAAACGTCCATGCATTAAAAGAACTTTATTTTTGAAATATTTTTTTAAAATTTTGTACCTTTCCTCTGCAGCTTTTAGATCTAACTCTTCAGATTCTTCTATTAAAGGGCATACCCAGTAAAATTTAGACGATGAATTTTTTATTTTTTCTTTTATTCTATCAATAAGTTGATTTTCTTTTTTTAATGACAAAGAGCTAGTTATAATTGGTTTACGACCTAAAGGTTTTTCAATTAATTTACTCTCTTTCATATCTCCATATGCTGCTAATGTTAATGTTCTTGGAATGGGAGTCGCACTCATTACTAAAATATTTGGTTTATGATTTTTGTGGTTAAATACCATTCTTTGATAAACACCAAATCTATGTTGTTCATCAATAACTGCTAAACCTAAATTATTAAATTTTACTGTATCTTGTATTAAAGCATGTGTCCCAATTATAATATCTACATTCCCATTTTTAATTTTATCTAATTTTTCTATTCTTTCTTTACCCTTATCCTTTCCAGTAAGAACAAGAACATTTATTTTTGAATCTTTTAATAAATTTAATATATTTTCATAATGCTGAAATGCGAGTATTGTAGTAGGAACCATTAAAGCAGATTGAAAATTACTTTCAAATACTTTTATCATTGATATTAAAGCTACAATAGTTTTTCCAGAACCAACATCTCCTTGCAACAATCTTATCATTTGATTAGAACTTGCTAGATCTTGAAGTATTTCTTTGATTACATTATTTTGTGAATTTGTAAGTTGAAAATCTAAATTACTATAAAATTTACTTAATATTTTATTTTCACTACTAATTTTTAGACCTTTTTTCTTTTGATTAAAATTTCGCATAATGCCTATAGCTAATTGATGAGATAATAATTCATCAAATGCTAGTCTTCTTCTAAGTGAATTTTTATTTTTTATATTTTCATCACTTGGACTATGAAGATTTTTAACTACTTCTTTCCATCCTTTAAATTTATATTTATTTAATATTGAAGTTTGTATCCATTCATTAAAATTTGGTAAATTATTTAATATTTGATCTGTTAATTTATTCATTATTTTTTGATTGAGGCCACTAGTTAAACTGTAAACTGCTTCTTTACTTTTGATTATTTTATTATTGTTTAAAGAACTTACATGACTAGGGTGCGTTATTTGAAATGTGTTTCTAAAATATTCTAATTTTCCAGATATTAATCTATTTTCATTTGTTGGAAGCATTTGTCTCATCATAGGATGTCTTGCATTAAAATATACTAAATCAACATTTGTATCTCCGCAGATACATTTAATTTTGTAGGGTTGTCTTTTAAACCTCGAAGGCTCATGTTTAATAATTTTTAAATTTAATGTTACTAAAGAATTAATTTTTGCATCATGAATATTTTCATAGAAGTTTCTTTCCAGAATGTTATTTGGTATGTTCCAAACAAAATGAATATTCTTATAAATACCTAATTTATTAATAATTAGTTCTAACTTTGGACCAACTCCTTTGAGAGACGATATAGAAGATAATATATAATTTAATTTTTCTGGTCTCATAGATTTTTATAAAATTATAAACTATATTCTATATTCAATTTTTATGTCATTCAATTCACTAAAAAAAACTATAAAATATAGGGTTTCTTACTCTGGTACAAAAGAAACAGATATTCTATATAAAAGATATTTTATAAATCAGTTAGATAAATTTAGTGAAAAAGATCTTGAGCAAATCAAATCATTATTTAATCAATTCTCCGATAACGAGATTTATGATTTTCTTACTTCTAAGGTAACTATTCCATTAGGATTTAAGGAAATATTTAATAAAATACTTAATGACGAATAAAAATACTATCGGTCCATCAATTCATAATGTTGAACCATTTTTCATTTCGCAGTTTTATCAAAATTCCAATAAATCAATTTTATACATTGGAAAAGATGAGAGAGAAATATCATCTATGGAAGAAAAAATTAAATGGTTATTGCCTGATGTTGAGATTTTATTATTTAAATCTTGGGATCAAATACCCTACGATAATGTATCACCTTCAAAAGATGTTCAAATCGAAAGATTAAAAACACTTAAAATTTTATCAAATTCTGATGCAAAAAGAATAATACTTACGACAATTAATTCAATAACACAAAAAATAATTCCTAAATCAATTATTAATTCACAACTTTTTAAAATTTCAAAAAAACAAAAATTTAAACTTGAGGATCTTATTAATAACCTTGTGATTTTAGGATTTCAAAGAACTTCTTTAGTTCGCGATAAATCAGAATTTTCTGTAAGAGGATCAATTTTAGATATTTTTCCAAATGATAGATCTAAACCAATAAGAATAGATTTTTTTGATGAAGAAATAGAGACAATTTTTGAATTTGATCCAATTACTCAAAAAAGACTAAAAGAGATAAATAGTGATTTAGAGTTTAATATTGTTAATGAATTAATTCTTAATGAAGAAAACCTGAACTTATTTAGAAAAAATTTTAGGGAAATATTTCCAGAGTATAGAAATAGTCAAGTTTATAATCTTTTTTCTGAAAAAATTATTCCATCCGGCGGTGAACAATTTACCCCTTTATTTTATGATAATCTTGAAA
>CACMQS010000023.1 GCA_902615845.1 uncultured Alphaproteobacteria bacterium | reverse complement strand
ATCTATTTTGATAGTCTATAGATGTATACGCTTTGTCATTAATTTTAAAAATTATTTTATTATTTGAGCTAATAACATTATTTGTGTTGAATAATATTAGCAATAAAATTAATATTTCTATTAAAAATTTAATTCTGAATTTCTGTAAATTTATCATTATCTAAATTATAGTTTTCCCATTTAATTTCTTGTTTGTCATTTTCAGAAACTGCTAAATTTGTTGACTTATAACTTCCAATATTCTTAAAAGAAAACATTATTGTTAAAATATCTTGAGGTTTTAAGTTATCTTCTTCATATGATTTTCTATTGAAATCTATATTTATCCCAAAGCATTCATCAAAATAGCTATATCCAATACTATATTCTTTATTAATTTCTTTTTTCAGATCATACAAACCATTAAATTCTAACTTAGAGAAATCTAAAAATTTTATACTACTAAAAGAATAATTAATTGTTTCTGTGTCTTTTGTAACAATGTTATTAACTTTTGAATTTTGATCTAAATAAGAAACCGATGTTTTGCCATATTTAGTATTAGAAGTAATGTTTATATTTTGTTTTTTTAAATATGACTCTCTTAAATCATATCTAAAGTTATACGAAATTTCATTTTGTTTTAAATATTGTAAAGATCCAAGTAAATCACTCAAATTATCATCATTTCCTTGTTCAATATGAAAGTTACTATTGTCAGTAAATTCATATGATTGTGATAATGATGATTTAAAATTTTGCGTATTTGCATTAATACCATAAGTTATTCTTTTAGAATTATCCATTTTGTCGCTTCCACTAAATCTATTTAAGCGGTATATATTTTCTATACTGAAATCATTATTTGTTGAATCCTCGTTGGATAATTTGTTACTATTTGATACACCTGGAGTTAATACTAAGTGCATTTTTGGATTAAATGTTACTCTTTTTAGGTAATTTTTTAATTTAAAAGGTGATTCAGATGAAACTCCAAAAATTGGGAACAATCTATAACTAGTTCCAGTATGATAATTGTTATCACTTATGAATTTGTTTTCAGTATTAAAAAATTGATTATATATTTCAGCATCTAATTCTATTTTTGAATAATAATTAATTAGTTTTTTTTTAAAATTATATTTATTAGATATTTTTTGTTGTTTTTTTGCATGAACTGCTGAGCTTTTATCTCTAAAAATATTATAAAATTCATAAGTTGAATCTGAGATATTTCCAAACTTTTTAGAGTATCCCGAAAAATATTTTATTCTAGGAAATACAGTGGGTGTTGTTTTGTTGTCCTCATTTTTTTGGTTTGTTTGATAGAAATTTAAACTAATATTAAGTTGATCATCAATTTTCCTCAAATTATATCCTTCTAAATTGATATTTGTTGATAATGAATTTTTATAACTTAAATCATCATTTGGTTTAGTAATTTGGATATAATTTTTTGATGTCTGTAAGGCTGAGTCGATCTTAATTCTATATTTTTCATTAATATTTTTGTTATACTGAGTAATTAAGCTCGCATCACTTAACCATTTATTATTATTGTCATTTTCAAAATTAGAATCAAAAGTTAAATCTGATTTAAAATTACCCCCAGAAATTATTTGATTATAATCAAATACAAATCTTTGAGATGAATCAACTCCACCTCCATAATTTATTATTGGAGTTAAAAGCAATTCTTTGTCAACATCTAGATTGAAATAATATGGAAAGGAAGTTGATTGAGCAGTTTTGGTATCAAAAAAATTCAAAGAAATAGAAGGATTTAAAAAACCAGATTTTCTTTCTTTTCTTAAAGGTGAAGGAGTAACCAAATAAGGAATATAAAATACAGGTGTATTTAAAACTCTCATCTTAGAATGTTTTTGATATAGAAAAAGATTTTTATTATCATGGAGAATTTTCTCGCCCTCTAATTGCCATGTTGGGCAAATAAAATTAGCAATTTTAATTCTTGAATTACATGGTGAATATACACCTTTTGAAATAATATCTATATGATTATCTCTTTTAAACTTTGTTCCAATTATCCTAGAACCATCATTGAGTTTAATTTTTGGGTTATCAAATTCAGCAAAATTTAAATTTTTTATAAAGAAACCATTATTACCCTCATAATAATTATTTCCTTCATCTTTATAAACAAACTGACTTGGTAAAATAATTTTTTCTTCAGATTTATTATAAATTATTAAATCAGAAATAATTAACTTATTTTTTTGAAAAATTTTAGCATTTCCTCTTGCAATAATGTTATCATTATCATCATAAGAAATTGTATCTGCATATATTAATATTTCTTCAGCATTATTAAATTTAGGAAATAATAAAAGTAAAAATAACAAAAATATTTTTAAATATTTGATATTAAAATAATTAATCATTTTCAATTTTTATTACTTGATATAAACCAATAAAAAAAGGGATTAAAAAAATAATTAAATAGGATATTAAAAAATTCAAAGATAAGCTAATAGTCAACTTTGCAATAATTTCTTTAAAAAGAAAAATTATAAAACCTATTAAAATTGAAATAAACAGGACTTTAAAAAAATTCTCATTTTTTTGAAATTTACTTGTGAATCCTAAAATAACAAATGCCAAAATTACAATGAATAATGGTTTAAGAATTTCTGAAAGATAATATAAACCTATTTCTGATGAATATAAATTAAATTTTGATAAAGTTTTAGAATGATTTAAATAATTGTAGAAAGGAACAAGTTTATATTTTGAGATAGAGTTTACAATATTTTCCTTACTAAAATTAATAATTAAATCGAAATTATCTAAATCTTTAAATTCTTCTTTTTTTAAATCATAAAATTTAACGTTTTGTAATGAAAATAAATTATTTTTAAATTTACCATCTTTAGCCATAATAAATTTATTTGAGTCTTTACTAATTAACAATATTTTAATATTTTTTGTGCTCATATCTCTTAAATCAATATTTTTAATATTTATAAAACTAAATTTCTCATTGCTAATTTTGTTTTTGATCCACATTTCATTATCTGCTATTTTTATAGAATATAGGCTACTATCTTTGTTATCTATTTTGTCTTCATATGATCTTTCCATAAATACAGATAGAGGATTAATAATAAATAAGAAAAACAAACCAACCATAAAAATTGCTATAGAAATCGGAACAAAAATATCAAATATTGAGTAACCTAGGTTTCTCATAGAAATCAACTCATTATTATTTATTAAATTTCTTACTAAAAAAGAAATACTGATTATTGTTACAAATGGAATAATTTCATTAAGTATAGATGGGTACTTTAAGAATGAAAAATATAAAAAATTAAACAGATTTCTATCATCATCACTAATTATTCTTGATAATTCTAATATATTAATAAAAATTATAAAAATTGAAATTATTAAAAAATTAATTACTAAATATTTATTTGTTAAGTAAAATAAATATTTATTTATCTTACTCATATTTTTTTAAGTATGAGATTATTAATGAAATTGAAATCGACAATATTAGAAAAAAAATATAAAATAATAAAGTTATCTCAGAATTCTTTAAAATTTGGTTTAATATCAAAATAGCAATACATGTAGCAGAAAAAAATATTATATTTCCAGTTTTGAGATTAAGATTTTTTAAATTATTATTATAAAAAAAATATATAATAAAAATAATAATAAAAATATCAGCTATCTTGAAAGATATGTTCAAATAATTTTCTGATTTTATATCGTCAAAAATTGTATAGGTGTTTTTATCAACAATTTTGTTATTACTCATATTTTTATTTTGAATTTTTAAAATATAATCTAGAAATTCTAATTTTTCTATTTGATTATTTTTATCAATACTAATTTTAAAACCATCTTTTAATTTAAAGTGGTATTTATTATCTTTGCTAGTTATATTTCCTTGAGATGCATAAACTATATTTTCTTTCTCATCTTTAAAACTAATAAATATATTTTTAAAACTTTCTTCTTTTTTATTAAAATCCAGAATTGTAGTTTTATTTATATTTAAAAAATTTGAAAAAACCATTTTATTTAAATTTATGTTATTCCTAAGTTCGTATTCTTGAGTTTTGTATATTTCGTATATTTTAGGTGCAAAATAAAAATTGAATAGAGTAAAGATAAAGATAATAATTAAACTAAAAATAATTAATGTATTTTTAAGAGGATTTAATCCTAATCCCAATGTTAAAATTGCAACTAATTCATTATCCCTATTTAATTTTATAAAACTTAATAACAGTCCAAAGATCAATATAAAGGGAATAATTACTGTTAATAAATTAGGGATTAAAAAAATTGACAATATTATAATATCGAAAACTTCAATATGTATGAAATTGGTAACAGTAAAGAGTCTAGTAATCTGTAATAACCATGCTACTGATAAAAAAATAAATAAAATTAAAATAAAAAATTTTGATATTTGCAAAAATAAATAAATTTTTATCTTATTTAAATACATAAAACCAATAATAAACCTTTTTTTGAAACTAATATAAATAAATACTTTCGTATAAATTATTTAGTAATATTTATTAGTAACATTATCAAAATATAGACAAAATAAAATTACTTAATTAGAATAGATATATTATTATAGGAGTATTTATGAATAGAACTTTTTCAATTATAAAGCCAGATGCAACTAAAAGAAACATCACAGGTGCTATTAATAAAATTATTGAAGAGAATAATTTAATAATTATTGGACAAAAAAGAATTAAATTATCTAAAGAAAAAGCTGAAGGTTTTTATGCTATTCATAAAGATAAGCCTTTTTTTAATGATCTTATTAATTATATGACTTCCGGTCCTGTTATAGTGCAGGTCTTAGAAGGAGATAATGCAGTTGAGAAATATAGAAAAATAATGGGAGCCACTAATCCAGAAAATGCAGAAGAAGGTACTATTAGAAAAGAACATGCTCTAAATATTCAAGAAAACTCCGTTCATGGCTCAGATTCAAATGAAAATGCTAAAATTGAAATAAATTATTTTTTTGAAGAAAATGAAATTTTTAGTAATTAAATAAAGAGAAAATAATTAATAAAATAAAAGCAATAAATATTATCGTGTAAATAGTTAATTTATTAAAAGTTTTCCATGTTTGCGCCTTATCTTTAGCTATATTATCTTTATTGTAATCCATATTTATATAATAATTTATATCAAAATTTTTGCAATTAAATTATGAAATATATTTTTTTAATTATACTTTTATTTATTAGTAGCAAAAACTTGTATGCATACGATTTGTTTGAAACATCATTTTATGATATTCAATTTTCATCTCAAAATATAGATAACGATAAATCAAAAGAAATTAAAAAAATTAAAATAAAAAGTTTATTAAAAATTTTAGAAAAATCATTAAATAAAGATAATTTTAATGAAATTTACAAAGATTTATCAGTTGATTTAGTCAATTCTTTTATAAAAAATATAATTATCGAAGATGAAAAAATCATTAATGACAAATATACATCAAAAATTAAAATAAATTTTAATAAACAAAAAATTATTCACTATTTAAGAGGGAAAAAAATT
>CACMQS010000022.1 GCA_902615845.1 uncultured Alphaproteobacteria bacterium | reverse complement strand
ATCAACCTATTTTTTGTAATTTAGAAACTAAAGATTATGTAGCAAATAATTCTTCCACCAACTTTAACCTTGAACATTTTATTGATAATCCTCAAGATTATTCTAGTTCTGCTTTACAATATTTAAAAGAAACTGATATACTTATAAGTGCACATTACTGGGACCCATCTTCTCCAAAAATATTTGAGAATGAAGACTTAAAAGTTTTACAAAATCTAAAAATTGTTGGCGATATTACTTGTGATATTAATGGTTCTGTTCCAACTACAATACGATCAACAACAATTGAGGAGCCAAATTATTGGATTGAAAGATATACTTTAAAAGAAATAGATGAAAATAATGATGGAATTGCTGTTATGGCAGTTGATAATTTACCTTCTGAATTACCACGTGATTCAAGTACAGAATTTAGTGAAGGTATTATCAAAGAAGTTCTTCCTTTTTTATTAAAAGAAGATGATGGAAGAATATTAAATGGAACAATAACAACAGATGGTAGTTTTTTAGAAAAGTACAATTATCTAAATGATTATATTAGAATCAATGAATAAAGCAGAAAAAAAACATCATCTCTCTTCCGAAATTACAACACCTTTTAAAATTGTAAGTGATTTTAATCCAAGTGGTGATCAGCCTGAAGCAATTAAAAGTATTGTTAAAAGTCTAAATGAAGGAGAACAAGAACAAGTTCTTTTAGGTGTCACTGGATCAGGTAAGACCTTTACAATGGCTAAAGTAATTGAAAAAGTACAGAAACCGACTTTAATAATGGCACCAAACAAAACATTAGCAGCACAACTTTATGGAGAAATGAAAAATTTGTTTCCAAATAATGCTGTTGAATATTTTGTCAGTTATTATGATTATTACACACCAGAAGCATATGTACCAAGGACTGATACATATATTGAAAAAGAATCTTCAATAAACGAACAAATTGATCGTCTAAGACATTCAGCTACTAGATCTTTAGTGGAAAGAAGAGATACAATCATAGTAGCATCAGTTTCTTGTATTTATGGTATTGGATCAGTTGATGCTTATTCATCAATGTCTTTTACTTTAGATAAAAATCAATCAATAAGTAGAGAGATAATTATCAGAAAGTTGGTAGAACTTTTATACAAACGTCGTGACATGGACTTTAGAAGAGGTAGCTTTAGGGCTAAGGGAGATATTTTAGAAATTTTTCCTTCTCACTATGAAGATATTTCTTGGAAAATATCTATGTTTGGAGATGATATAGAGAGTATAACACAAGTGGACCCACTTACTGGAGAGAAGCTCGGAGAACTTGAACAAATAAGAATCTTTGCAAACTCTCATTATGTAACCCCAAAGCCAACAATAAAAAAAGCAATTACGATGATTAAAAATGATCTAAAAAAACAATTAGAGATTTTTGAAAAAGAAAAAAAATACTTAGAAAGACAAAGGTTGGATGAGAGAACTACATTTGACTTAGAAATGATGGAAACTACTGGAAGTTGTAGTGGTATTGAAAATTATTCTAGATATTTGTCAGGAAGACAGCCGGGAGAGCCTCCTCCTACACTTTATGAATATATTCCAGAAGACTCTTTATTGTTTATAGATGAAAGCCATCAGACATGTGGTCAAATAGCAGGAATGTACAAAGGTGATTTTTCTAGAAAATCAACTTTAGCCCAATATGGTTTTAGACTACCAAGTTGTGTTGATAACAGACCTTTAAAAAGAGAAGAATGGGATGCAATGCGTCCACAAACTATATTTGTAAGTGCAACACCAGGAGATTATGAACTTGAAAAGACAGGTGGTACCTTTGTTGAACAAGTAATTAGACCAACAGGTTTAATTGATCCACCTATTGAGATAAGGCCAACTAAACATCAAATTGATAACTTAATTGATGAATGTAAAATGACTATAGATAAAGGTCATCGTGTTCTAATCACAACACTTACAAAAAAAATGGCTGAAGATCTTACTGAATATATCAATGAAGAAGGATTAAAGGTAAGGTATCTTCACTCTGATATCGATACATTAGAAAGAATAGAAATTATTAGAGATCTAAGACTAGGAGTTTTTAATGTTTTAGTAGGAATAAATCTTCTTAGAGAAGGTTTAGATATTCCTGAATGTGCTTTAATGGCTATATTAGATGCTGATAAGGAAGGTTACCTTCGTTCTAGAACTAGTTTAATTCAGACTATTGGTAGGGCTGCAAGAAATGTTGAGAGTAAAGTCTTAATGTATGCTGATAACATTACCACTAGTATGAAAGAAGCAATCGAAGAGACAGATAGAAGACGAACAAAACAACTAGAATATAATAAAATAAATAAAATTACGCCAATCAGTATTAAAAAGAATATTCAAGAAATAATTGAGAACACAGCTGAACAAGATCATGTTACAGTTGAAATTGATAATGCTAAAGAATTAGTTGGTAAGGATCTTAATAAACATATTAAAAATTTAGAGAAAAAGATGAATGAATTTGCTTCAAAACTTGAATTTGAAGATGCAGCAAGATTACGAGATGAAATTAATAGATTAAAGGCAAAAGAAGTGGGTCTTTCTAATAAAGTTTTGCAGTTTAAAAAGAATTAATGGATATTGTATTTTCAGAAACTAACCACACTGGAATCATTAAACTAAATCGTCCTAAAGCTTTAAATGCTCTCAATTTAGAAATGGCAAAAAAATTCTATGACAAATTATTAGAATGGAAAGAAAAAGATAATATCTTAAGAGTATTGTTAGTTGGAGAAGGTAAACATTTTTGTGCAGGAGGTGATGTAAAATCTCTTGTTCTTGCTGGAAAAGAAAATTCTTTAAAACATGATTTTTTTAGAATTGAGTATAAACTTAATTATTTAATTAGCCAATTTAGTAAAGAATTTCTTTCAGTTTGGAATGGTGTAGTCATGGGAGGCGGGGTTGGTTTATCAATCTATGGTGATCACAGATTGGCAACAGACAATTCAAAATTTGCAATGCCAGAATCTGCAATTGGTTTTTTTCCAGATGTTGGCGGAAGTTATTTTTTATCAAATCTTCCAGGTAATATTGGTAAGTATATTGGTTTAACGGGTGAGGTTTTAGGGTTAAATGAATTAATTTTTTTTGGATTAGCAACTCACTACTTTAAAAGTAATAAAATAGAAGATGTTAAAGAAAAATTTATTACAAGAGGAGAAATTTTACACGATAATTTTGAAGTAAAAAATGATACATATCTAATTAAAAATATGAATTTAATAAATGAATTATTCAATGGAAATATTCAAACAATCATATCAAATTTAAAAAGTCATAACTCAGAGTTTTCAAAAAAAATTTTAGATATTCTTTTAGCTAAATGTCCAATGAGTCTTGCGATAAGCACTAAACTTATAGATGATGCAAAAGGTAAACCGTTAAAAGAATGTTTAGAAACTGAATTTCAATTAAGTCAAAAAATAGTATACCGTAGTGACTTTGATAATGGTGTAAATTCTGTGCTAATTTCAAAAGATCATAATCCTATTTGGGAACCATCAAAAATAGATGAAATAAATATAGAAGATTTAGATTTTTATTTTGAAACTCATACTGAAATTCTTTATCTATAATATTACAAATGAGTAATAAAATTCCTACTTCTGCAAAAGTAGTTGTAATAGGCGGTGGTATAGCTGGATGCTCTGTAGCTTATCATTTAGCAAAATTTGGATGGAAAGATGTGATCTTGCTAGAAAGAGATCAATTAACTTCTGGAACTACTTGGCATGCAGCAGGACTGATTGGTCAGATTGGTGCATCAGCAACCATTACAAAACTTAGAAATTATTCGTTAAATTTATATAAAGACCTGGAAAAAGAAACAGGATTAGCAACAGGTTTAAAGCAAAACGGCTCTTTAACGATTGCAACAACTAATGATCGATTAGAAGAATTAAGAAGGCAAGCTACTTTTGCTCAAAGATTTAATATAGAAGTTAATGAATTAGAAAAAAATCAGATTAAGGATATTTATTCTCTTATAAATACTGATGATGTTGTTGGTGGAATATTTATTCCAAAAGATGGTCAAGCAGATCCTGTTGGTATAACAAATGTTCTTGCTAAATCGGCAAAAATGTATGGTGCTCAAATATTTGAACATTGTTCTGTAAATAAAATCCTTACTAAAAATGGATCAATTGAAGGTGTAGATACAAAACATGGAAAAATTAAATGTGAGTATATTGTTCTAGCTTCTGGAATGTGGTCTAGGCAGATAGCAAAAGATATTAATGTTAGTATACCGCTATATCCAAATGAACATTTCTACATATTAAGTGAGCCATTAAAAGAAATTTCTAAATCACTTCCAGTTCTTAGAGATTACAATAATTGCTTATATCTAAAAGAGGATGCTGGAAAAATTTTAATAGGAATTTTTGAGCCTAAAGCTAAACCTGCATTTATTGATACGTATAAAGTGCCCAATAATTTTTCTTTTGGAGAACTACCTGAAGATTTTGATCATTTTGAACCGCATTTAAACAATGCTATGAAAAGAATACCAGCCCTTGAAAATGTAGGTATAAGAAAATTCTTTAACGGTCCTGAAGCTTTTACTCCAGATACAAATTATCTTTTAGGAGAAACACCAGAAATAAAAAACTTTTATGTTTGTTGTGGATTTAATAGTATTGGTATTCAGAGTGCTGGTGGTGCAGGTAAGGTAACTGCAGAATGGATGATGAACGGTGAGGTTAATGATGATCTTTACTCCTTAGATATTTCAAGATTTGAAAAATTTCACTCTGAGACAAAATTTATAACTGAAAGAGTTACTGAGTCATTAGGAGATTTATATGCAATGCACTGGCCTTACAAACAACATAAATCTTCCAGAAATATTAAACTACTTCCTTTTCATAATGATTTGAAAAAAGAAGGGGCATGCTTTGGTCAAGTGGCCGGTTTTGAAAGACCAATGTGGTATGCTATAAATGGTAAGAAACCAGAATATGAGTATAGTTATGGCTATCAAAATTGGTATGATGCAGCAAAGTATGAAACAATAAACACAAGAAAAAACGCTGGTTTATTTGACTTAAGTGCCTTTGCAAAATTTGAAATTAAGGGAGACAATGCCTTCGACGATCTTCAACGATTATGCTGTAATAATATTAAAAATTATCCCGGTAAAACAACTTATACGCAAATGCTTAATTCAAATGGTGGCATTGTTGCCGATTTAACAGTTACTTGTATTGATACTAATTCTTTTCGTATTGTAACGGGTTCATCTGTAAGAGAACATGATAAAAAACATATTTCAGAAAATTTAAGTAAAAACACAACTTTAATTGATATCACTGAAAGTTTAGCTTGCTTTGGTATTTTTGGTCCTAAAAGTAGAGAAATTCTAACAGAAATATTTGGAGAACATTTTTCAAACGACAAGTTTAAATTTGGAACTTCTGAAGAAATATCACTGAAAAATAATAAATTAATCTTCCAAAGATTATCTTTTGTTGGTGAACTTGGTTGGGAAATTTATGTTCCTATAAATATATCTAGAGAAATTTATTTAGAGTTAGTTAAAGTTGGAGAAAAATATAATCTTTCACATGCTGGTGCGCATGCACTAGATATCATGAGAATGGAAAAGGGATATTTGCATTGGGGTCATGATATTTCTCCAGCTGAAAACCCTTTTGAAGCTGGATTAGAATTAACTGTTAAACTAAATAAAAAAACAGATTTTATAGGTAAAGAAGCTTTAAAAACAAAAAATAGAATTAAAAAGAAACAACTAACAAATTTTGTTTTAGAAAAATCTACACCAGGAAATCCTCTCTTATTACATGATGAG
>CACMQS010000021.1 GCA_902615845.1 uncultured Alphaproteobacteria bacterium | reverse complement strand
AAGTTCTGTATAATCAGGATATGGTGGATTTAAAATTTTACTTTTCAAACCCTGTTCCACTACCTCACCTTGATACATAACAACTATTTCATCTGAGATTGCTTTTACTGTTGCTATATCATGAGTAATAAAAATGTAAGTTACACCAAGCTCTTTTTGTAATTTTTGGAGTAATTTTAATATTCCTTCTTGAACAATTTGATCTAGCGCTGATGTCACTTCATCACAAATAATTAAATCTGGGTTAGCCGCTAAAGCTCTTGCAATGCATATTCTCTGTTTTTGACCTCCAGATAATTCGGATGGTAATCTATCTAAAAAAGTTTCATCTAGCTCAATCATTTTTAATAATTCAATAACTTTTGCTTCTCTTTCTTTCCCTTTTATACCTTGATAAAATTCTATTGGCCTTCCTATTATTTCATCAACAGTTTGACGAGGGTTCATTGCAGTGTCAGGCATTTGAAAAATTATTTGAATTCTTCTTAATTCTTCTTTTGACCTTTGCTCAAGTTTTGGAGACAATTTTTTTCCATCAAAAATTATTTCTCCTTTTAATTGAGGAAGTAAGCCTGTAATTACTCTTGCTGTTGTTGATTTTCCTGATCCACTTTCACCAACTATAGCTACTGTTTTACCTTTAGGAATATCTATAGAAACATTGTGTAAGACCTTTGATGAGCCATATGCTGCATCAATATTTTTAATAGACAACATATAATCTTCATTTGTTTCTTCAGGCTTGATCAATGATCTTACTGACCATAGAGATTTGGTGTATTCTTCTTTTGGGTTTGATAGCATATCTCTTGTTTCAGCTTCTTCTACTTCTTCACCGTATCGCAAAACTTTTATTCTATCAGCCATTTGCGCAACTACGGCTAAATCATGAGTAATATAAATTGCTGCTGTATTAAATTTATCTACTATAGATCTCATAGCAGATAATACTTCAACTTGAGTTGTTACATCTAAAGCTGTTGTGGGCTCATCAAATATAATTAACTCTGGTCTTGGAGACATAGCCATTGCAGTCATTATTCTTTGTAGTTGCCCTCCAGATACTTGATGCGGGTATCTATCTCCTATATTTTCCGCATCTGGAAGCTGTAGTGATTCATAAAGCTGAACCGCATCTTTTTTTAATACATCCGTTGGATTTATCTTTAATCTATTAGCAGCACTTATTGTTTGGTCCATTAATCTATGAGCAGGATTAAAAGATGCTGCTGCTGATTGAGCAACATAAGATATTTTAGTTCCCCAAATTTTTCTCTTTTCAAATTCAGTTAGTTTAGCGAGGTCTATGCCATTAAAATTAATTTCTCCCTTTATAATCTTACAACCTGGTTGGGTATAGCCCATTGCGGCTTTACCCATGGTAGATTTTCCGGCACCACTCTCTCCAATTAATCCTAGTATTTCTCCTCTGTGTAAAGTCAAATCTACACCTTTCAAAATTTTATGCCATCTCTCATCTGAAAATCCATCAATATGGATATTTTTCATTTCAAGCAGGAGTTCTTTTGATTTATTTAACGTCATCTTTTAATCCGCTAGTAATGTAAAGATACCAATCAACAACAAAATTAATTGATACACAAAGTAAAGCAATTGCAGCAGCTGGAATTAATGGTGTTAAACCTGCTGTTATATCATATTGCGCATATTGAATAAGTATTGCATTTTCCCTCACCATTGATGCCCAATCTGCTGAAGGGGGTTGAATGCCAATTCCTAAAAAACTTAAACTAGATATTGTAAAAATAATAAATATGAACCTTAAACCAAACTCAATAATCAAAGGTGAAGCTATATTAGGAAGTATTTCTCTGAAAATAATATATGATAAATTTTCACCTCTTAATCTCGCGACCTCTACATATTCTAGAACAACTTGACCAACAGCAACTGATCTTGATATTCTAAAAAATCTAGTTGACTCCAAAATTCCTAAAATGACAATTAAATTAAAATTAGTAGGTCCAAAAACTGATAAAAGTATAAAAGTAAAAATCATTACAGGTATAGCCATAAGCGTGTCTACTATTCTACTTAATAGCTGATCTAAATACCTTCTATCCAGAGCAGCTATAATTCCAAATACTGTTCCAATTCCTAAAGCAATAAAAGTAGCTAATAAACAAATACCAATTGTATTTCTTGCAGCATAGATAATGCGAGAAAAAATATCTCTTCCAATTTGATCAGTACCAAATATATGACCATCACCCCAAGGAGCATAAGCTACTGGGAATATTTCTGCTTCTCCATGTGGAGCAATTAAGGGAGCAAATATTGCAGCAAAAAAATATATAAATAGTACAATCATACCAAACCAAGCTGAGATTGGAGCTTTTGATAAGGCAATTTTTAATCTTTCTAATCTAGTTCTTCTTTTAATTAAATTTGCAACTTCACTTTTTGCAGAATAAGATAAATTTTCGCTCATTTTGGGTATAGTAACCTTGGGTTAGAAATAATTCCGATCAAGTCAGCAATTAAATTTAATATTACATATGTTGATGCAAAAATTAATGCACAAGCTTGAACAACGGGTAAATCTCGATTATAGACTGATCCGACCATCAACCTACCAATACCTTGATAATTAAAAACATATTCAACAACAACTGAGCCAATCAACATATAAGCTAAGTTTATTGCAATTACTTGAGAAATAGGTGCCCAAGCATTTGGAAGTGCGTGTTTAACAATTACCTCGTATCTAGAAGCTCCCGATAATTTTGCCATTTCAATATATTCACTTGATAAGATATTTATTATCGCTGACCTTGTCATTCTCATCATGTGACCCATAGTAATTAATGTCAAAGTAAAAACTGGAAGAGCAGTCCTGTAAAATCTTTCAGCCAAAGTTGAAGCTTCATCCACATTAGAAATAGTTGGAAAAACTGGAAACAGTGTCGCCAGTAAAAGAATAAAAATATAGGCTGTAAAAAATTCTGGTGAAGATACGGTTACTAAGCTAACTCCAGTTGCAGACCTATCATAATAAGAGTTTCTGTATAATGCTGCTGAGATACCTAATATTAAAGATAGAGGAATAGCCAACATGGCGGCAACCCCTGTTAAAAATAATGTATTCTTTAATCTGGGGACAATTAAACCAACAACTTCTCTAGACCTGTCACCTTGATCCCCTTGAACTTTAGATCTTCCAGAGAAAGAACTGCCAAAATCTCCTTGAAAAACATTGCCTAACCAATCAAAATATCTTGTTACCGGAGGTTTATCTAAACCCAATTCTGCTCTTAGGGCTTTTACTGCAGATTTTGTTGCACTTTGACCTAATATTTCCGTGGCAAAGTCTCCCGGTAAAAAAGAGAATGTACTAAATATTATTACCGAAAATGCAAAAACTGTAACGAGACCAAGGCTAAGCCTTAACAAAATTGTTCTAAATATTGGATGAATTTTACTAATATTACCCTCCTTAAAGATACAATCTTAATTCTTAAAGTTTTGTCTAAATTAGGTCAACATGTAAGCTAAAATTAATAATTTATACGTTGAATTAAAACGTTATATATGTTTTTATATATTAACTTAAGTTTGTTTTTTGTTAAATTTCTAGAAATTATGAACAAAAATCTTAGGTTTTTGTTCAATTATAAGGGAGGACAAATGAAAAATAAGAAAATAGACAAATACATTGAAGAACAGTCTTCAAAGCTAACAAAAGGGCTTATTGATAGAAGACAGTTCATGATGTCTGTCCTTGCTACTGGGGTCACGCTACCAATTGCATTATCATTAGCAGATAAAGCAGTTGCAGCTACACCAAAAAAAGGTGGACATTTAAGATGGGGTAATAGTGCAGCAGATGCAACTGATACTCTTGATCCAGCAACTTATCAGAGCTCATTTATGCAAGCTACTGCTTGGTCATATCAGAACTGTCTAACTGTTGTTGATTCAGATCACACAATTGTTGGAGAGCTTGCTGAGTCAATTGAATCAGATGATGCTCAAACATGGGTATATAATCTTCGTAAAGGTGTTGAATTCCATAATGGTAAATCAATGACAGCAGAAGATGTTGTGCTCAACTATCAGTATCATATGAATCCAGATACTGCTTCGGCAGCAGGTGGACTTTTATCTCAAATTGAAACAGTTTCTGCTGATGGAAATGACAGAGTTATTTTTAAGCTAAAAGGTGCAAATGCCGATTGGCCTGCAATAACTACTGACTATCACATTATGATTAAACCAACAAAAGATGGAGTTGTTGATGCTCAATCAACGATTGGAACTGGTCCATATATTATGGATGAATTCAATCCTGGTGTTGGTGCAAAATTTGGAAAAAGAAATCCAAATTATTTCAAAGGTGATAGTGTTGCACACTTTGATTCAGTTGAAGTAATCGGAATTAATGATCCTGCTACTAGACAAGCAGCATTATTAAACGGTGAAATTGACTGGATGAATGGTGTTGATCTTAGAACTGCTAATCTATTGACTAGAAATCCTAGTGTAGAAATTACAGCAGCTTCTGGTTACGCTCACTATACAGCTCCAATGAGATTGAACGTTCCACCGTTTGATAACTTTGATGTGCGTATGGCAATGAAGTTTGCAATCAAAAGACAGGAAATTGTTGATAAGATTATGCTTGGATATGGTACTGTTGGTAATGATCATCCGATCTCTACTGCTCACCCATACCATAATAGCGCTTTAGAGCAGAGAGAGTTCGATGCTGATAAAGCTGCTTATCATTGGAAAAAATCTGGAGTAAGTGGACCAATTGAAATTAGTACTTCTGAGGTTCCTTATGCAGGATGTACAGATGCAACTAACTTGATAGCAGCATCTGCTCAAGAATGTGGTATCGATCTTCGAGTTAAAAAAGAACCTGAAGATGGTTACTGGAGTAACGTATGGAACACTAAAGGTTTCAGTATGAGTTCTTGGGGTGGAAGACCTACAGAAGATATGATGTGGTCTGCTGCATTCACAGATGACACAGAGTGGAACGAAGCTGCTTGGGGTAATCTAGTTCAGACTGATTCAACTGTTCGTTTCAATGAACTTGTTAGATCTGCTAGATCAGAACTTGATGCAGAAAAAAGAAAATCAATGTACTGGGAGGCACAAGCACTTTGTAACTACGATGGTGGTGCAATTGTTTATGCATTTAACCAATATGTTGGTGCTGGTTCTAAAAAACTTGCTCACGGTGAAGATGTTGCTGGTAACTGGGAAAGTGACGGTAACAAACTTTCTGAACGTTGGTGGTTTGCATAAAATATTAATTTTCTTTGTGGCGCATTTAAATGCGCCACACTATTACTAGTAATCTTCCAAAAAAATGTTTTTAAAAAAAAAGAAATATCTCTTTGATGGAGGTTCAGGCCAAACTTTAATGGAAATGGGTTTAGAAACAAAAGGTGATCTTTGGTCTGCACAAGCTTTATTAAATGAAAATAATCACCAAATGGTTGTAGATATGCATAAGAATTTTATAAATGCAGGATCACAATTAATAGTTACCTCAAATTTTAGTGTTAGAAGAAGACTGTTAAAAAATTACAATTTACTTGATAAATTTGAATTTGGAATAAGATCTGCTGGAGCACTTGCATTAAAAGCAAAAAATGAAAGTGATAAAAAAGTTATTGTTGCAGGCTCATTGCCAAATCAAGGTGTTACATATTCCCCAATACATTTTGAAACTGATGAAACCATGTTTAACTATTTTCATGAAATTGCAAAGATATTAAAAGATTACGTCGATATATTTTACTTAGATGTTTTGTGTTCCATCAAAGAAATAAAAATTGCTTTAGAAGCTTCTAAAGAATTTAATAAACAAGTTCTTGTAGGTGTTCACTTACGTTATGATGGAAAATTACCATCTGGAGAAAGTCTTGATGAGCTTTTTGAAACTATTCAAAAATTTAATTGTTGTGGCATAGTATCAGCCTGCGTATCACCTGAAATCATTAATTTGAGTATTCCTATATTTAAAAAACAAAAGCTTCCTTTTGGTTATAAAATGAATTTATTTAAAGAACTGCCTACTAGTAATGAAGAAAAATTTAATTCAGAAGGTTTTGAAGAAAATTATGATTATATTGATCCCATTGAGTTACTTGGGACTCGAAATGAAGAATTTGGAGAAGAAAAATATA
>CACMQS010000020.1 GCA_902615845.1 uncultured Alphaproteobacteria bacterium | reverse complement strand
ATCGGTATAGCTTTCGGAATATCTTCCACCATGTAAAAGTTCTTGCCACTGTCTTACCATTCCCATGTATTCATTGTTTAAAATAAATATTTTTACAGGCAATCTATATTGAACTGCTGTGCTCATTTCTTGAATGTTCATCAATATGGACGCGTCTCCAGCTATATCAACTACTAAGGCATCTGGATGTCCAACTTGAGCTCCAATTGCAGCAGGAAACCCATATCCCATGGTACCTAAACCACCTGATGTAAGCCATCTGTTTGGTTCTTCAAATCTATAAAATTGAGCAGCCCACATTTGGTGCTGACCTACTTCAGTTGTAATGAATGTTTTTGTATTTTTTGTTAACTCATAGAGTCTTTGAACTGCAAACTGTGGTTTTATCTGTTTACCTTCATTATTATAGTTTAAACAATCTACTTCTTTCCATTTATTAATTTTGTCCCACCATAATGCTAATGAATCAGTATCTATTTTATATTTTTTATCTTGCCAAACTGTAATCATTTTTTCGACAACCTGTTTTACGTCACCTATTATTGGAACATCGACATTTATAGTTTTATTAATATTACTTTCATCAATATCAATATGGATTTTTTTTGAATTTGGAGAAAATGCATCGAGTCTTCCTGTAACACGATCGTCAAATCTTGCTCCAATATTAATCATAACATCACATTCATGCATTGCCATATTAGCTTCATACATTCCATGCATACCAAGCATACCAAGTGAATTTTTATCTGATGAACCTACTACACCAAGACCCATTAATGTCATTGTAACTGGTGACCCTACCATATTTATGAATTGTCTAACTAATTTTGAAGCCTTTGGACCAGAATTAATACATCCACCACCAATATAAAAAATTGGTTTTTTAGCTTTTGAAATTAATTCAACTGCTTCTTCAATTTTATTTTTTTCAAAATCAGGACTTGGCTCAAATAATCTATGTGAAGGAATAATTATTTTACTTTTTTCTTCATAAGTACCAGAAGCAAATTGAACATCTTTTGGGATATCAATTAAAACAGGTCCTGGTCTTCCATTTTGAGCAATTGTAAATGCTTCATGAAATACAGATGATAATTTATTAACATCTTTAACTAAGTAATTATGTTTAGTACAAGGTCTCGTTATACCTGTTGTGTCGCATTCTTGAAATGCATCACTGCCAATTAAGTGTTGAGGTACTTGTCCAGTTATACATACAATAGGTACACTATCCATCATTGCGTCAGTTAAACCGGTTACAACATTTGTAGCACCAGGTCCTGATGTAACAAGAACTACTCCAGTTTTACCAGTCGACCTAGCATAACCTTCAGCTGCATGTATCGCACCACCCTCTTGTCTTACTAAAACGTGCTTAATTGAATTCTGTTTAAATAAAGTATCGTAAATGGGTAATACTGCACCACCAGGATATCCAAATACAACTTCTACGCCTTGTTCAGCTAAGCTTTTTAAGACAATTTCAGCACCTGTGATTTCATTATTCATTGATTTTAGCTCATAGGCTGTGGATAAAATAAAATCAATAAATTAGTTCAATTTTGCTCTAAATTAATGGATTTTAAGTCAATTTCATCCGGAAATTGATGAAATTTTTTAAAAATATTAAGATTTGAAGATCTCCACCAAGTATGTTGTCTTTTTACGTAGTTTCTTGTTACTTGCTGTATTTTAGAAATACATTCCTCAATTGATACTTCGTTATTAAGATAAGATTGAATTTCAGGAACTCCGTGAGCCTTCATTATTGGTAAACTATTATTATAATTTAATTTAAGCAAATTTTTGACTTCCTCTATCGCACCATCTTCCATCATCAAGTGTGTTCTATGATCTACTCTTCTATAGTTTTCTTTTCTATCTGGAAGAAATAATAATATTTTGTAATTTTTAAAATTAATAAAATTTTTATTTTTACTTTTTTTCCAGTCACTAAATTTTTTCTTAGTAAAAAAATTTACTTCCCAAATTCTTCTTATTCTTTGAATATCGTTAGGTGCGACATTTACCATTGCATCACTATCAAGCTCTTTAACTAAATTAAAAAAATTTTCCTTACCAATTTTTAAAATCATTTTATCTGATTCTATTTTTACTTTTTCTGGAATAGATGGAATTGAAACTATTCCATTAATTAAAGATTCTATGTAAAGACCAGTACCACCAACTAAAATAGGGATTATATTTTTATCAACCAAATAATTTATTTTTTTTGATGCTTCCTCACACCATTTTTGAACATTAAATCTAACATCACCTTTTACAAAACCATAAAGATGATGATTGATTTTTTTTTGATCATTTATAGATGGTCTAGCAGTTAAGATACTTAACTCATTATAAATTTGCATACTATCAGCATTTATAATCTCACCATTTAATTTGTTAGCTAGATTTATAGCAAATTTTGATTTTCCTGATGCAGTTGGGCCTAATACAAAATAGATTTGAGTTTTCAATTATTATTAAATTTAATTGTTACCCAATTTTGCTCATCATCTCTAATTATTTTTAGTAATAATGAGGATCTGCCGGTTTTTTCTAAAGAATTTACTAATTCTTCAAATGAATTCATATTGTTTATAACCTCTCTATTAACTTCTGTGATTATGTCTCCATTTTGCAAACTACTATCAATGTCGTCAATTGAAATTACTTTAACCCCACTTTCATGATCTTCAATAGTAATTCCTAAAGATCCAATTTTTAAATTTTTTTCAATATTAGTATTTGATTTTCTTTCCGTAACTACCTCTCCAGGTAATTCTCCTAATAAAACCTCAATACGAATTTTTTTATTTTTTCTCCAAACTTCTAATATTGCAGTCGAGCCTACATCTGACTCTGCAACAACTCTTGGTAGATCAGGCATCTTTTTAATTTCTATATTATTAAATTTTAAAATTACATCGCCTGGTTCTAATCCAGCAGTTTTTGAGGGACCATTAGGATTGACATTGGATATGAATGCACCTTTTTGATTAGGTAAACCTAGACTTTCCGCAAAATCCTTTGTAACAGGTTGAATTTGTACACCTAACCAACCTCTCTTAGTTTTTCCAAAATCTTTTAATTGTTGTACTATTTTTTTGGCACTGTTCGCAGGTATTGCAAATCCTAAACCAATACTTCCACCTGTTTGCGAAACAATTGCCGTATTAATTCCTATAACCTCTCCATCTAAATTAAATAATGGTCCGCCAGAATTACCACGATTAATAGATGCATCTGTTTGTAAAAATTTAACATATGGTCCACTACCTAAATCTCTTGAGATTGCAGATATAATTCCTGCTGTGACAGTTCCTCCTAATCCAAGAGGGTTTCCAATTGCAATTGACCAATCTCCAACTCTCATCTTATCCGAGTCTCCCCAACCAACATATGTAAGTTTTTTGTTTTTTGGATCAATTTTCAATACAGCTATGTCTGCTTTGGGATCTCTTCCAAGTAATTCAGCTGTAAACTCTGTTTCATCATTTAGAATAACGGTTATTTCATCAGCTCCTTCAATTACATGATTATTTGTAACAACTATACCATCTTCACTTATTATAAAACCGGATCCGAGTCCTGTCATTGGTCGTTGTGATCGTCTTTGATCACGATCAAAATATTCTTTAAAAAAATCATCAAAAGGAGATCCCTCTGGAAATTGTGGTATTTGATTTTGGTTATTATTTTCAACAATAGTAGTTGATGCAATACTAACTACTGCAGGAGATAATTGTTCAACTAAATCAGCAAAACTCTCAGGTACAGCAAGTAATGGTTTCGAAAATAAAATAGAAATTAAAAATAAAAATTTAATTCTCATATTAATTGTCGTAGTATTTGAACGTGAAATAAATAAGGCACAGCCCAAGTAGTGCAAAAAATAAACTAATATTTTTTACAGTTTGTGGATTAATAAGAGAAAGCATATCGAGATATTTTTTTAAATTGTTCGCTAAGAAAAAATAGAGTATGCCTTCAATGATCAGCACTAGACCTATGCTTATTAGTAATATTTCAAACATTAATTTTGGATATCTATTTCACCAAAAAATTTTTCACAAACTTCCCCAGGAGCAATTACCATGGACATTTCTGTATCTCCAAAAGTATCTTTACAAGCTTGCATTGTTCTTAAGAAATCAAAAAATTCCTCATCACGACTATAAGCATCACCTAATATTTTATTTTTAGCAGCATCTCCTTCACCTCTTAGTATTGATGAGGTTCTTTCGGCTTCGGCTAGAATTACTGTTTGTTGTCTATCTGCTGATGCAACAATTTCTTTAGACAGTTCTTCACCTTCTGCTCTTAATAAATTTGCTTCTTTTTCACGTTCAGAACGCATTCTTTGATAAACGTTATTAGACACTTGTTCTGTTAAATCTGTTCTTCCAATTCTAATATCGACAATTTTAACGCCAAAAGAATTCTCATTAACCTTAATTTGTTTTTCAATTTCATTCATAATATTTATACGTTCATCACTTAGTAGTGATGTTAGGGAGTATTGTGCAATTACACCTCTAACTGCTGCGTTTATAATTCTGCCAAATCTATCCGAAAAAGTAGTTTCATTTCTAACTGTCTGATAAAACTTTAGAGGATCAACAATGTTGTATCTTGCAAATGAATCCACAATAATTCTCTTTTGATCTGAAAGTATCATTTCTTCCGGTTGAGGATCAAGATTTAATAATCTTGAATCTAAAAATACTGCATCTTGAATAAATGGGATTTTAAACTGAAGACCAGGTTTTGTAACAACTTTTCTTGGATCACCAAATTGAAGCACTAAAGCTTGCTTAGTTTCATTTACAATAAAGAAAGCTCCTGTGAAAGTAAGGAAAAGAACGAATAAAACTAAAACTATAAGTAAATTTCTTGCACTAAATCTCATCTTAATTATTTCCTGATTTTTTAAGTTCATTCAATGGAAGGTAAGGAACTACGCCCTGTCCATTTCCAGTATCATCTAAAATTATTTTATTCTTACCTTCTAAAACTTCTCTTAATGTTTCTAAATAAATTCTTCTCTTAGTTACTTCTTTCGCATCTTTATAACTATTGTAAACATCAATAAAGTTTTGTGCGACACCTTCAGCTTGTTTAACTACCTGCTCTTTATATGCCGTAGCAGCTTCAACAAGTTTGGCTGCTTCACCACGAGCATTAGGTACGATTCTATTTAAATAAGTGTTTGCTTCGTTAACTAGTCTTTCTTTATCTTGTCTTGCTCTTTGAACTTCGTCAAAAGCATCAATAACTTGGTCGGGTGGATCAACACTTTGAAGCTGCACTGATTGAATTAAAACACCACTTTCATAGGAATCTAAAACTAATTGTAATTCATTTCTTACAACTTGTTCAACCTCTTGACGACCTTCTGTAAGTAAGAATTGAAGATCTCTTTGACCAACAACTTCACGTACAACACTTTCAGACATATCTTTGACTGTGAGTTCTGGATTTCTAAGCTTAAAAAGAAAATTTCCAGCATCTTTAATTTTGAAGAGTACTGTGAATGCAACATCTGCTATGTTTTGATCACCTGTTAGCATTAAACTTTCTTCAATAACTTTTCTTTCTGCATTTGAATTTGAGCCAAAACCAAGATCACTTGCGCTTCTAAATCCTACGTTGATTTTTCTAATTACTTCAACTTTAGGTGTAACAGTTTGACCGATTGGAGTTGGAAAAAAGTAATGTAATCCAGGTTCGGTTGTTTGACCATTCCATCTTCCAAATAAAAGCTCTACACCTTGTTCATCAGGCTCGACTCTATAAAAACCAGTAGCTAACCATAGTAAAATAGCTACTATTATAAAAATTGAAAGGTTACGTCTGCCACCAAATTTAAAATTGCCAAATCTATCTTTTGCTTTTCTAATGGAGTCTTCAAAATCTCTTCTATTTGGACCATCTCCGGAACCTCCTGAGCCCCAGGGGTTATTATTTCCACCTGATCCCCAAGGATTATTGTCGTTGTTATTTTTATTCAAGTTCATATATTATTGATAATATTGGCTCTATCTACTAACACTAATTATATAATTTAATAACTAATATTTGAGTAAATCTGGAAAAATCAAGTATGTCTGAAGAAATTTTATCTTTAATCTACACATTTTCTAAGAAATTTAGTGATCCTGAAACAAATCTTAGTTTTGATCCTAAAAATCAAAATATTTCCGCAGTTATTAAAGAGGGCAATGTAAACATTTCCTTACTTGTAAAAGGTCAAAAAGAAGATCTATATCTGAATATAGCAAGATTGCTTAAAAATAATGTTGAACAAATTTCTGGAATACTTTCTGTAAATGTAATTATCAACTCAAATGTAGAAAGAAATAAAACAATTAATAATGATAATAAAAGATTTAAGATAAATGCAAAAAATATAGTAGCAATTGCTAGTGGTAAGGGTGGAGTTGGCAAATCAACATTTTCGGTAAATCTTGCCACAGCAT
>CACMQS010000019.1 GCA_902615845.1 uncultured Alphaproteobacteria bacterium | reverse complement strand
TGAAGGTTGCTTGTATAGAAAAAGAACCATCACTTGGTGGAACTTGTTTGAACATTGGATGCATACCTTCTAAAGCATTATTAAATTCATCTGAAAAATTTGTTGAAATTTCAAATCATGCTGCAGAGCATGGCATAAAAACATCAAAGATAGATTTAGACCTAAATGTTTTGATGGATCGCAAAACTAAGATTGTAAAAAAACTTACAACAGGGATCGGTTTTTTATTTAAGAAAAATAAAATAACTCATATTCCTGGAATGGCTACATTTATAGATAAAAATACTATTTCTATTACAAATGGTAAAAATGAAATAACTGCCAGTGCTAAAAATTTTATTATCGCAACAGGATCATCTTCGATTGAGATACCAAATATTCCTGTCGATGAAAAAAATATAGTATCTTCAACAGGTGCTCTTTCTCTATCTAAAATACCAAAATCACTACTAGTTATTGGTGGTGGATATATTGGATTAGAGATGGGATCAGTATGGAGTAGATTAGGTTCAAAGGTAACAGTTGTTGAAGCTCTTGACAGAATTGTTCCAACTATGGATGGTGAAATTGCTAAAGAGTTTATGAAAATGTTAACTAAACAAGGATTAGAATTTAAATTATCGCATAAAGTTAGTTCTGCAAAATCTAGTAAATCTGGTGTAGATGTTGAAATGGAAACATTAGATAATAAGAAAATAAAAGAAAACTACGAAATAGTTTTAATGTCAGTAGGAAGAAAACCAAACACAGAGGGACTGGGTCTTGAAAAAATTGGTATTAAATTAACTGAAAAAAAATCCATTGAAATTAAAGATAATTTTCAAACTTCTGTTAAAGGAATC
This sequence comes from uncultured Alphaproteobacteria bacterium, assembly GCA_902615845.1. GTDB lineage: Bacteria > Pseudomonadota > Alphaproteobacteria > HIMB59 > CACPNW01. The sequence goes on along the minus strand of CACMQS010000019.1, from coordinate 6,610 downwards.
TACGCAATTGGCGATGTAGCACCTGGGCCAATGCTAGCACACAAAGCTGAAGAAGAAGGAGTTGCTTGTGTTGAATTTATAAATGGTCAAAAACCTCATATAAACTATGAGGCTATTCCAGCCATTGTTTATACCAATCCAGAGATTGCATCTGTAGGTAAAACAGAAGAACAACTCAAGCAAGAAAATAAAGACTTCAAGGTTGGAAAATTTCCTTTTATGGCAAATGGTCGTGCCATAACCACTTCTGCATCAGAGGGATTTGTTAAAATTTTGGTTGATAAAAAAACAGATGAAATTTTAGGTGCACATATAATCGGTCATGATGCTGGACAACTGATTGCAGAAATTGTAACTACAATCGAATTTGGAGGCAGTGCAGAAGATATTGCTAGAGTATGTCATGCTCATCCAACAACTAGTGAAGCGGTAAAAGAAGCAGCTCTAAGTGTTGATGGTAGAGCAATTCATATTTAAGTGATAAATAAAGTAATTAAGTTAATTTTTATATTTTTAATAATCTCATTTTCTAATCATTCACTTTCTCAAGAAACTAAGTTTGAAAAAAGAATTAAAAAAGATATTGATAAACTTTCTAAAGTAAGTGGTTTCATAGATAACAAATTAAAACTCTATGATGAAGAAACAATTTTAGATAAAAAAAATACCATCATCATTATGTATAATCATGGTTCATGGAAGCCTGAAACAAGAAGAGAAGAGTGCATTAAAGGTGCTGGAAGAATTCCTGAAGCTATATCTAGTCTCCACAATAAAAAAATAGGCAATATGATAATAAGAATATACCGTATGTGTTCAGGTGTGAGAGGTCTCTCTGATCATCATTTTGACAGAGTACATAAACTTTTTGAGAGTGAAGGTAACCCAAATGGTTTTATTGATCTTATCGATTACGATGGAATAAAAATATATGACAAAATTCAACAACATTTAAGAAGACAAATTGTAATAGATACAATTGATGAATTAGCAGAAAAAGGTTACGATAATATTCTTCTCTCTGGTTTATCTGCTGGTGGTTTTTTATCATTTTATTTAACAGCACATTTTCCTGACAAAATTGATGGTAGTATTATTTTCAACCCTGCAGCTTATGGAGGAAAACTGGGAAAAAATTCTGCACCACGCCAAGTTTTGAGAGATTATTGGGAAAAAGAAATGTCTAAATTTACTGAGATTAATTCTTTATTATTTATCCATGATAAAGATGGATTGGAAGATAGTACTACCTTATCTTTTTTAACAAAAATGAATAAAGTCCAAACAATAGATTATACCAATTTTGGATGCGAGCTTCCTTTTGGTGGTAAATACAATGCTCATATTTTTCCTGTTTATCCAGAAAAGGATAGTTGTTTTACTAAATGGGAGAAGAAAAATAATTATATAATTGACTATCTAAAAAATATTTTTAACTAAATTTTCGCTAACTCCATTCTTTTTTTGTATTTTTTTGAAGAAGTTTTAACAACTGCTTGACCACATCTCATAACTTTTCTTTTATGATCAAAAGTCATTTTTGGTTCTCCATGTAATTTCCAACCATTAGATAATGCCTCTGTTACTCTTTGACAAAAATCAACAGTGTCATCATCTGTAATAAATCTATAGCCTTTCATTTTACCTCCTTTTCATTTGATACTTAACAAATTTATTTCTATAATTTTAATTAAATACTCAACAAGATCAGTTTGCATATCAACTTTGAATTTATTTCTATCTTTTGATCCCATAGCCAATAATATACTATCTTCACGAAATTTAACTTTTAACAAAATATATGATTTTATCGTTGCTGATTTGTTAGGAAAAAATAAAAGTAAACCTTTGGGGTTTTGATTTAAATTTGTAACCATTTTGTTTTTAAAATAACTATTTGCAATTTTAATATCCAGTTGTGATAAGTTTTCTGCTCTAATATTTTCATTTGTAACAAAACAATTCATTTCATCACAACCTAAAATTGTTTTAAGATCATTTTTAATTAAACTTATTAATTTTGGTAAACTTTTTATATTTAAAATTCTAATTGTAGATTTAAGAATTCTTTTTTGTGCGTTTAAATGACTTTTCCCTGCAAGTAGTACTTTTGTCATTTGATTTTGTAGATCTATATTTTGTTGAGATATTTTTTTATATCTATAAGCTTCTAAATCAAGAACCTTATCTGAACTATTATCTACGGTTGGAAAATTTAGTTCATTAACTAATTCTGAATTTTTAATAAAAAAATTTTTATTTTTTTTTAAAAAATTAATTATTTCTTTTTCTCTAATTTCACCGTCATTTGCCATGATTATTATTTTGGCAAAATTTGTTGCCCTGTTTTTGCCCAATCATCTAGAAATGCTTTAAGCCCCTTATCTGTGAGAGGATGTTTATATAATTCATGAATAACTTTTGGTGGTAGAGTTGAGACATGTGCACCAATTACAGCTGCATCAATCAAATGTTGAGTGTTTCTTACTGAAGCAACTAACACTTCTGTATCAAATCCATAATTTTCATACATTATTACTATATCTGAAATCAGATCCATTCCTTTTTCACCAATGTCATCGAGCCTTCCCACAAAAGGAGAAATAAATGTTGCTCCAACCTTAGCGGCTAGTAATGCTTGAGCAGCACTAAAACACAATGTTACATTTACCATAATATCTTTTTCTCTAAGAGCTTTACAAGTTTGAAGACCAGCAGGTGTGAGAGGAACTTTTACAGCAACATTCTTAGCTAATGATGCTAAGTACTCACCTTCTTCAAGCATTTTGTTATATTCAGTTGCCGTCACCTCTGCACTTACTGGACCAGATACTATGGAACAAATCGTTTTAATTGTTTCTCCCATATCTTTACCACTTTTTGCAATTAGAGATGGGTTTGTCGTAACACCGTCTATTAATCCACTAGGGATTAACTTTTCAATTTCAGGTATATCAGCAGTGTCTATAAAAAATTTCATTGTTTGTTGTATACCATATACAAGTTATTTAGAAAGTTAACATATAAAAAATACATAAATATAATGTTGTACGATGTAGTAGTAACAAGACCTTTCGACAAAGTTTTCACTTATTCTTCTACAAATGAGCAACTTGAAATTGGTCAAGTAGTCTTAGTTCCATTTGGAAAAAAAATAGAAGCTGGAATTATTTGGAAGAAGAATGTTAAAAATCCTGGATACGAAATTAAAGAGGTTACAAAAATTTGTAATGATCTTATCCTTCAGAATTCTTCAATCGATTTTATTAATTGGATCGCAAGTTATACCTTAGCTCCACTAGGAGCAGTTTTAAAATTATTTCTTATTAACAATGATATAGTTGAATTTGATAAAGAAAAATTAGATAGTTTCAATAACACCAAACCTTCTCTAGTGACCTTGAGTGAAGAGCAAGCAAATTCATTTAAAGAAATCACCCAATCATTTAATAAATCAAACAAACCTGTTTTATTAGAAGGGGTAACAGGCTCTGGTAAAACTGAAGTATATTTTGAAATAATAGATAAATTTTTAAAAGAAAAAAAACAAATATTAATAATGGTTCCAGAAATTAGCTTAACACCGCAATTAGAGACAAGAGTAAAGAAGCGTTTTGGAATGGAAGTGTGTTTATGGCATTCTAAAATTACAAAAAAAAATAGGCAAAAAATTTGGCATAAATGTTTTGCAGGAGATCCAGTTATTGTTATTGGTGCTCGTTCAAGTTTATTTCTTCCTTTTACAAATTTAGGATTAATTGTAGTCGATGAAGAACATGATTCTAGTTATAAACAAGAGGAAAATATACGCTACCAAGCAAGAGATCTTGCAGTTGTAAGAGCTAAAATTGAAAAAAATTTTATATTATTAGCCTCGGCAACTCCGTCTTTAGAAACAATAAATAATGTTAAAATTAAAAAATATGATCAAGTTTATTTATCAAAACAATTTTCTGGAACTCCATTACCTGAAATTTCTATAATTGATTTAAATAAAAATAAACTTGATAAAGATAAATGGATATCACAATCAATTATAGATTCTATTTCTCAGTGCTTAGAAAATAATGAACAAACTCTTATTTTTTTAAATCGTAGAGGATATTCTCCATTAACCTTATGTAACAGTTGTGGATTCAGATATGAATGTGATCAATGTTCATCATGGATGGTAATGCATCAACACAAAAAAGTTTTCTTATGCCATCAATGTGGAACTATAAAAAAATTAAGTTTAGATTGTCCTCAATGTAATGAAAAAGATAGTATAAAATTTGTTGGTCCTGGAGTTGAGAGAGTTGCAGAGGAGTTAAAAGAATTCTTTCCTGGGAAAAATATTTCTATCATGTCTAGCGACAATGTTAATACACCAAACAAAATTAAAAAATTTATTACTGATATAAACAACAAAGATATAGATATAATTGTAGCCACACAAATTATGGCAAAAGGATATGATTTTCCAAATTTGTCATTAGTAGGAATCGTTGATGCGGATGCAGGTTTATTTGGTGGTGATCCTAGAGCTATAGAAAAAACTTTTAACCTACTTCAGCAAGTTGGAGGAAGAGCTGGTAGAGGAAAAAAAATTGGTAAAGTTTTTCTTCAAACATATTTTCCAGATCAAGAAATAATTAAGTCGATTCAACTGCGAGAAAGAGAAGCTTTTATTGAAAGAGCTTTAGACGATAGAAAGAATTTTAATATTCCTCCTTTTGGTTTTATGACTTCAATAATTCTTTCTAGTCATACAAAAGCTTTAGTTCTTAAACATGCTTCAAGACTGGCTGAACAAGATCAAAATAGTAAAAATATTAAAATTCTCGGTCCAGTTGAAGCTCCAATTTTTCTGCTTAGAGGACAATATCGATACAGAATATTACTGAAGAGTAATAGTAGAAAAAATCTGAATAAATTTACAAAAAAAATTGTCGAAGAGACTAAATTACCTTCTTCTGTAAAGTTAATTATTGATGTCGATCCCTATTCATTTATGTAATTTACCCACAATTTTAAAAATATCTTCAATTTAACTCATTTGACGCACAAACTGACAGTTTACCTACTTTTTCTGATGTGTTAATAGCCTATTTCTAAACTTCTTATGAACTTAATTTATGGCATCTAATACATTGTCTGGAGACCTAATATCTGAAAGGTACGGAGCAGCTCTCTATGATCTTGCTTCTGAAAAAAAATGTATTGATGATATTTTAAATGACTTTGAATTATTGCAAAAAGCATTGAAAGAAAGTTCAGAATTGAGACAAGTTATTATAAGTCCATTAGTAAATTCAGATGAGAAGCTTAATATTTTACTAAAACTTTTTTCTAAAGCAAATTTACATAATCTTACGACAACTTTTTTAAAAGTTCTTGATAACAATAAGAGAATTTCAAATATCGCTTCTATTATTTTACAATTTAAAAAAATAAACTCTGAAAAAAGAGGTGATATTACTGCTGACATTACATCAGCAAATATATTATCTGATGTTGAAAAAAATAATATTACAAATCAACTTAAAAAATCTTTAGGTGAAAAATTATCTTTAAATTTTGATGTTGATGAAGACATTATTGGTGGTTTAATTGTTAAGGTTGGTTCCAAAATGATTGATACATCTATAGCTAATAAAATTAATAAACTTAAAATTGCAATGAAGGGGGCATAATGGAAATTAAAGCTGCAGAAATATCTTCTGTAATTAAAGACCAAATAGCTAATTTTGAAACTAAAGCGGATGTTGCTGAGGTTGGAACAGTACTAAGTGTTGGAGACGGAATTGCACGTGTGTATGGTCTTGATCAAGTACAAGCTGGAGAGATGGTAGAATTCCCAGGTGGCATTAAAGGTATGGCCCTCAACCTTGAAATGGATAACGTTGGTGTTTCAATCTTCGGTGATGATACTGGAATTAAAGAAGGTGATACAGTTAAACGTACAGGAGAAATTGTTGACGTTCCTGTTGGAAAAGAATTGTTAGGACGTGTTGTTGATGGTTTAGGAAACCCTATTGATGGTAAAGGTCCTATTCAATCTTCTGAAAAGAGAAGAATTGAATTAAAAGCCCCAGGTATTATTCCTCGTCAAAGTGTATCTGAACCTATGCAGACAGGTATTAAAGCACTTGATGCTCTTGTCCCAGTTGGAAGAGGACAACGTGAATTAATCATTGGTGACAGACAAACAGGTAAAACTGCCGTTGCTATTGATACAATCTTAAATCAAAAATCTGTAAATCAATCAGATAATGAAAAAGAAAAGTTATATTGTATCTATGTCGCAATTGGTCAGAAAAGATCAACAGTTGCTCAAATTGTAAAAACACTAGAAGATAATGGTGCAATGGAATATACAATTGTTGTATCTGCAACTGCATCAGAGCCTGCACCTTTGCAATTTTTATCTGCTTATACTGGCTGTACAATGGGTGAGTATTTTAGAGATAACGGTATGCATGCATTAATTGTTTATGATGATTTATCAAAGCAAGCTGTTGCTTACAGACAGATGTCTCTATTATTAAGAAGACCTCCAGGACGTGAAGCATATCCCGGAGATGTATTTTACATTCATAGTCGTCTTTTAGAAAGAGCTGCCAAAATG
>CACMQS010000018.1 GCA_902615845.1 uncultured Alphaproteobacteria bacterium | reverse complement strand
GAAATAGGTAAAAAATACCCAGAATTATATTTATTGGGATTTAATCACAAAGACCCAACTTCAGATGCCAAGAAATATTTGGAGGATGATGGTAATCCATATGATTTTGTTGGGGTAGATTCCGATGGATTAATTGCATTAGAGTTTGGGGTATTTGGTCTTCCAGAAACTTATTTAATTAATGAGGATGGTAAGATTATCTATAAATTTATGGGCCCAATAACAATGGATATTTTAAAAAATGAAATTGAACCACTTCTTTAGAGTTTTATATATAACAATTTTAAGTTTTGTATTTTGTGCTTTTAAAACATTGGCAGTTGAAAATATTGATGAGAGAGTAAAAAATTTAACATTAGAGTTACGATGTATGACTTGTCAAAACCAAAGCATTTATGACTCTGACGCCGAATTCTCAAATGATATCAAAAAAATAGTTAAACAAAAATTACAGGATGGTGAAAGTGAGAGAGATATCAAGAAATTTTTAGTTGAAAGATATGGTGAATACATCCTTTTTAGACCACTTATGAATTATAATAATATTTTTCTTTGGAGTTTTCCTTTTATATTACTAATAATTGGCTTATTTTTTGTATTAATTAAGACCAAAACAAAAAAGGCTTGAACAATTTATTTTGTTTTTTTTTATTTAGCTTATATGGTTTCCTTATAATTTAGAAATACTTCTTCAAGGAGGAAACGTGAAAAAATTTATAATATACTTATTATCAATTGGTATTTTTGGTGTTGCATCAATTGCAAATTCGCAGACAATAAGAATTGGTACAGAAGGTGCTTATCCACCATGGAATAATTTAAACTCTGCTGGTGAGCTAGAAGGTGCAGAAATAGACTTTGGTAACGAAGCTTGTGAACGAATGGGTGTTACTTGTGAATGGGTAACTCAAGATTGGGATGGTATAATACCTGCTCTTCTTCAAGGTAAATATGATATTATTATTGCTGGAATGTCTATTACCGAAGAAAGAAAAGAAAAAGTTAACTTTACTAATGGATATATGACTGATGGTGCAAGATTTGCTGTTTTAAAAAATAGTGGTTTAGCAAATTTAAATATTGCAGGTATGGCTAAAGTTAATCTTAATAATGCAGGTGGAAAGGAACAAGCTGCAATAGGTCAATTAATTGCTGCGATGGATGGTAAAACTGTATGTGTTCAATCTTCAACAATTCACCAAAATTTTTTAGAAAAACACATGTCTGGCGCAGTAGATGTAAAACTATATCAAGCGGTTGATGATCATAATTTAGATTTAGCTGCTGGAAGGTGTGATGCAGTTCTAGCTGATGTAGGATCAATTATTGATTTTATGGAATCCGATGGGGGTGTTGACGTTGCATTTACTGGTCCAACTTTTTCTGGCGGAGTCTTCGGTGATGGTGTTGGTGGAGCAGTTAGAAAAGAAGATACAGATATCTTAGAGATGTGGAATGCTGCTATTGCAGAAATGTCTAAAGATGGAACCACTGCTGAAATAACTAAAGAATGGTTTGGCAGAGATATCTCAATGTAAATCAAATTTTATTTTAATAAAAGCGGTCTTAAAGACCGCTTTTTTTTTGATTAAATTACAGCCATAATGCATAATAGATATTAAATAAAAATTTATAATGAACTCACTTTTGTATTTAATTATTCAAATTATAAACTTATTTCAGTTTGTTCTCATAATTTATATAATTCTAACTTGGTTAGTAAACTTTAATATAATTAATACTGGCAATCGATTTGTTTATAGTATTCTTGATGCTTTATACCGATTATGTGAGCCAAGTTTAAATTTTGTTAGAAGATACTTGCCCACTTTTGGTGCAATAGATTTATCTCCAATAGTCGTTTATCTTGGTTTGTGGTTTATAAAAAGTTTATTAATTGAATATTGGCCAAGATAATTATGCCTCGTATATTAGATGGAAAAAAAATAGCACAAAATTTAAAAGATCAATTAAAAATTGAGATTGAAAACATAAAAATAAAATCTAATCGTGTACCTGGACTTGCAGTTATACAAGTAGGAAATGTTGCTGCAAGTAGTGTATATGTAAAAGCTAAAACAAAAGCTGCAAAAGAAGTTGGGATTGATGTAGTTGATCATCACCTCGAAGAATCCACAAATCAAAACGATTTAATCAATTTAATTAATCAATTAAACAATAATAATGATGTTAATGGTATTCTTGTCCAACTTCCTTTACCCAAAACTATAAATGAAGAAGTGGTCTTAAATAGTATAGCGCCTGAAAAAGATGCTGATGGATTTCATCCTTTAAATGTTGGCAAACTCTCAATAAGCCAAAAGAATGATGAAAGTCTAATGATACCATGCACTCCTTATGGCTGTCTGTTACTTCTTAGAGAACTTAACATTAATTTAGCTGGTAAAAATGCTGTCGTAATTGGAAGATCAAATATAGTTGGAAAACCTATGGCACAATTATTATTAAAAGAGTCTTGTACTGTTACGACTGTTCATTCAAAAACTATAAATATTGAAAGTATTTGCAAGAAAGCCGATATTCTAATAGCAGCAATTGGTAAGCCTGAGTTTGTAAATAAGGATTGGGTCAAGGAAGGTGCTATTATTATCGATGTGGGTATTAATAGAATAAAGATAAATGAAGAAAAATCAAAATTGGTAGGTGATGTTTTATTTAGTGAGGTAGAACAAAAAGTAAGTGCAATTTCTCCAGTACCTGGAGGGGTAGGTCCCATGACTATTGCGTGCCTGCTAATAAACACAACAATAGCTTTTAAAAATTCAAATAAAATATGAAAAAACGAGCATTAATAACTGGTATAACTGGTCAGGATGGTTCTTATCTTGCAGAGTTTTTAATTAAAAAAGGATATGAAGTTCACGGGATAGTAAGAAGAGTAGCTCTAGAAAATCAAAATCATAGGTTGTGGAGAATAAAAAAAATAATCAAAAAAATATATTTGCATTCAGGATCGTTAGAAAGTTATGCAAGTATTTTTAAAATTTTTAATAAAGTGAGGCCAAATGAATTTTATCATCTAGCTGCGCAAAGTTATGTTGACTATTCTTTTCAAGATGAATTTTCAACTTTATCATCAAATATATCTTCAACACATTTTTGTCTCTCCACAATAAAAGAAAGTGGTTTTGCTTGTAAATTTTATTTTGCAGGATCATCAGAAATGTTTGGCAAAGTAAGAGAAATTCCACAAAATGAAAATACTCCGTTTCACCCAAGATCACCTTATGGTATTTCTAAAGTAGCTGGATTTGATTTAACAAGAAATTATAGAGAGTCTTACAATCTTCATGCATCAACTGGTATACTTTTTAATCATGAATCTGAAAGACGTGGATTTGAATTTGTAACTAGAAAAATATCTCAGGCAGTTGCTATGATAAAACTTAAAAAGCAAAAATTTCTAGAACTAGGAAATTTAGACGCTCAGAGAGATTGGGGTTATGCTCCTGAATATGTCCAAGCAATGTGGTTAATACTTCAACAAAAAACTCCTGATGATTATGTAGTAGGTACTGGAAAAACATACAGTATAAAATATTTTGTTGAAAAAGCTTTTGATGTCCTGGGCTTGAATTATCAAAAATATGTTAAAATTAATAAAATTTATTTTAGACCTGCAGAAGTTGAATTACTGATAGCTGATTACACTAAAATAAATAAAAAGATTGGATGGAAGCCAAAAACTAAAATAGATCAGTTGATAGAGAAAATGGTTATTAATGATTTAAATTTACTAAAAAAGTAGGCCTATTTATTTCCTTTTTTATGCTTAATATATTTATTAATAAATTCATCATGATCCATTACATCAAGGTCTTGTTTTTTTGACCAATTACCAAGTATTTTTTCTTTATAGTTAGAGTGCTCTTCAGTATAATTTTTTAAGAAATTGAACCTAGATCTAGTTGCATCAAGAGCATGACAATCAGTAAATGCAGGCAAGCTATATATTAAATCGTATATATAATAGTTAGTATATTGAGTAAAAAAAATATCTAATAATCTATCCCTTTTTTTATTAAGTAGAAGATTGTTAAAACCCACAAACCCAGCTTCGGTATAATAACCAATTCTATCATATATTGATAACAAAGTATCATTAGGTAGACATTTATTAAACCAATCATTAGGAATTTTTTTAAGAAATTCAGTATCTGCATCTATATAAAAAAACTGCTGGGAATATTTTCTTGCATCACTCTGAGCAAAAACTTTATAAGAAAACCTTACAGAGTCTAATAAATAAGATACTTTTGAATTAATTTTTGATTTATCTTTATTTCTCTCAACAAATTTAAAACATAAAGGTTGTTGTGTATATAAGTTTAGATAAACTATATTTTTATTTTTTGGATATAGTGCAACTTCATCTTCAACATAACAATAAAGTTGAAGATTTTGATCAGTAGTTAAATAACTATCAATAAGTTTATTAGCATATCTTTCGAATAAAGAATAGTTGAAGGTAGTAACAAAAATTTTTTTTATCATTTAATATTAAATCTAGTTCTTTAGTCTTATTGAAGAAATTTTTATAAATCCTTCAGCATCTTTTTGATTGTAGTTTCCTACTTCATCAAATGATACTAAAGATAATTTATATTTACTTAATGGAGATTTACGTCCACTTATTATTATATTACCCTTATAAAGTTTTAATCTAACATCACCAGTTACATTTTTTTGGGTTGAATCAATTAGTTTTTGCATAGCAACTCTTTCTGAAGAAAACCAAAAACCATTATAAATAGTTTCAGCATACTTTGGCATAATTTCATCTTTTAAATGAGCCTCTCCTTTATCAAGAGTTATACTTTCAATTGCTCTATGCGCTTTTAGCAGTATTGATCCTCCAGGAGTTTCATAAATGCCTCTCGACTTCATTCCTACAAAACGATTCTCAACGATATCTTCCCTTCCTATTCCATGCTCAAAACCATATTTATTTAATTCACTAAGTATTTCGTGAGGTTTTAGTTTTTTTTGATTTATAGCAACAACGTCTCCACTTTTAAAACTTAAGATTATTTCATCAGGTGAATTCTTTGCATTATCTATAGACTTGGTTCTTGAATAAACATATTCAGGTGCTTCTACCCACGGATCCTCTAAAATTTTACCCTCTGATGATGTATGAAGTAGATTAGCATCTGTGCTGAATGGCGCTTCTCCTCTTTTGTCTTTTGGGATAGAAATTTGGTTTTTTTCAGCAAAATCAATTAAATCTTTTCTAGAATTTAAATCCCATTCTCTCCATGGAGAAATTACATTTATTTTTGAATTATTGGCATAATAACCTAATTCAAATCTAACTTGATCGTTCCCTTTGCCAGTTGCACCATGAGCTACAGTGTCTGCACCTACTTCTTTAGCAATTTCAATTTGTCTTTTGGCTATCAAAGGTCGCGCTATAGCAGTTCCTAAATAATATGACCCTTCATAAATAGCATTTGCTCTAAACATAGGAAATACATAATCTTTAACAAACTCTTCTTTTAAATCTTCTATAAAAATTTCTCTTACGCCTAAAGACTCAGCTTTTTTTCTAACAGGAGATAATTCTTCACCTTGACCTATATCTGCAGTGAAAGTAACTACGGGACATTCATATTTATTTTGGAGCCACTTGAGAATTACACTTGTATCTAATCCACCTGAGTAAGCTAAAACAATTTTCTTAGGCATTTAACAATCGTTTATTAACTGATTATATGCTGCAGTAAATCCATTAAGAGTATAAGTATCATTGGTAATTGTGCCTCGTGAAGACTCACCTGTAACTTTAAGCTCTAATCCTTTTTTCATTGCAAAAATTACTTTTGCATCTTCTTCTGTCCAAGCCGCAGTTGGCAAATCCTCAGTTGTATAAAATTTGTACTGTCCTTTATCTATACTAATAATAATATCAGATGGAACCTTGTAGCTATAACCAGCCTCTATTTGAACTACAGTCTCTGGATTGCCTATATTTTTATAAACTAAGACATAGAAGTCTCCTCTTTTTTTATTGCTTGATAAATCTGTTTCTGTTGCTAAACTGCCAATATAACAATACTCATCAGACTTCTCAAAAGACCATTTCGCTACTTCTAAAGCATTAAGAGCACTAGGTAGTGCTACATATAGCACTAGTAAAAACTTAATAAAAATTTTCATCAATTACTTCTTTTAGTATATCTTATGCAATTAGTTAAGAGTGTTTAATCAATGTTAGAGTCTTTTTAAATTATGGAAAAATCAAACCTAAATAACTTGATGAAAAAAATTCAAAATGACCGCGACGAAATGGCTTTTTCAGAAATCTTTGATTTTTTTGCCCCAAAAATTAATGCTTATTTTATTCAAAATAGAATCAAAATTGAGAGTTCTGAGGAATTAACTCAGGAGGTTTTAAGTACTGTTTGGGCAAAATCAAACCTATATGATTCAACAAAATCAGCTCTTTCAACATGGATATTTACTATTGCAAGAAACAAAAAAATAGACTTTTTTAGGAAAAATTCAAAAATAAATTTCCAAGAAGAAGATATACGAGAGTTTTTATACCAAGATAGAGAAGTTGACCCAATTGAAGAAAATGAGGCAAAAAAACAAATAGAGAGAATAAATAATGAACTCGATGAACAGCAAAAAATAATGATAAAAATGAACTTTTTCGAGAATAAAAGTCATAAAAAAATTGCTGATGAGCTTGAAATTCCTTTAGGGACAGTTAAATCTAGAATAAGGCATATTTTAACGAAAATGCAGGAATTTTTAAGATGAATGGAACAGTAGTAAAAAATCAACTTATATTCGATTTTGCATCAGGAATATTAGGTCCTGCAAAGTCGCTATTTGCTTCAACATATCTACAATTAAATTCAAATGCTTCTACAATTAGCAATACATTTGAAAATATGTTGGGTGAAAATCTTATGGATAACGAGAACATTCATCCTAAAAACTTGAAGTATACAGACTGTATTAATAACGAGAATATTCAATCTGCCTCAAATCCTAAGGATCCTGTAACTAGTTTCTTTGGAAACCTAAATAATTTAGATTGGAAGCAAGTTTATAAAGGTTTCAAAGAGTATACTGCATCAATTGATGATAAAGACGAACTAAAATTAATAAAAATGGACCCTGGAGTTTCTGTGCCACTGCACTCCCATGGTGGAAAAGAGTACATATTAGTTTTAGAAGGTAGTTTCTGTGATGAGTATGGTAAATATTCAAAAGGCGATATTCAAATTAATGACCAAAAGATTAAACATACGCCAATAGCTTCAAAAGACACAGGCTGTGTCTGTTTGAGTATTACTGAAAAAGATGTAATATTCTTTGGAAAATATGGATCTTTTTTGAATTTATTTACATTTATCAAATCTTTTTTTAAGCAAAAATAAAATCATTATTGTATAACTTCATACGTGTCTAAAATTCACGTAGATTTTATTAGGGGTAAAAAAGTTGAA
>CACMQS010000017.1 GCA_902615845.1 uncultured Alphaproteobacteria bacterium | reverse complement strand
CTGCGATAGAATATTTATTAAGAAAATCAATAACTCAATCGTACTTGGCAACCTTGCCAAGGTTGAAGTCGAGGGTTCGAATCCCTTTGCCCGCTCCAAATATTTTCCAGTTTTTGATTTATGCAGCAGATACGCAGTAGTTAGCAGTTATAGCTAATTAAAATTTTATATTTTTGGTGATGGGCTTAAGGTAGCATTAAATGCAATACATCTTCTTTCTTCTTGATTTTCTCTTATTGGATAAACTGTGTGAAGAACGTAACTTGGAAATAAAAATATAGAACCAATCTCGGGGATTAGTGTTAAATGTCCTCTATTTAGAAAAAAAGTTGGAGAATTTACAAAAGTAATTGATCCATCTTTTCCACTCTTTCTATCTTGAGGAAATTTTAAATACAAAACCCCAGAAATATCTCCATTGTGAGAGTGAACTGGATTATATTCTGATTCATATTGCCTGACTACCCAGCAACTATCTAAATTAATTGATTTGTGGCTTTTATAATTTGAGTTTACTAAAAAATTATTTATATGTGGACCAATTATATTTAATAATTCTTTTTCTAGAAATTCTTTCTCTAAATGTATTTCTTCTTTAACCTTCCCAACCAAAGAATTACTTGCATCAAGTTTTTTCTTCTTATCATCATCATTTAGTAAATTATTTTCTAAATAACTATTAATTTTTTCTATATCTTTAATGTCAAGATTACTTTTATATATAGGTGGGCCAAAAGGCTTTAAAATTTCCATACAATTCTATTAAACCAATACCATAATAATATACATTTAATCTAGACTAATAAGTAAAGGTTTTTAAGTAGTAGCTACGCAGTAGTTAGTAAATAAAAAATAGATTTTCTTTTAAAAAACCTTAGGTTTTGTAATGCTGGATTTCTATCGAATAACCTTGCCAAGGTTGAAGTCGAGGGTTCGAATCACTTCGCCCGCTCCAAAAATAACTCAACTCCTTTTTTTTAAAATATAAAGAATATCTGCTTGAAAATACATTGGTAATCTTAATAATAATTCAATCTTTCCAATAAAATGAAACATTTTCCGCATAATTACTTTTTTCCAATCCCATGTCCAAGGAGATGTATGTAAGTAATATTGATCGTTAGTAATTGTCCAAACAGGAGGGTGGATTGGAATAGGGGCATAAATTTTCTTAATTTTAAATTTAGTATTATTTATAAATTTCTCAAAAGTTTTTTTACTATAATGCGCCACATGTTCATAAGAGTCAAAAATATCCATATTAAGTGTATTTTTATTAAATAATTTAGCTATTTTTAATTTTGTAAGACAATAATTTCCATTGGGTATCTTTATTACTAATATTCCATCCTTCTTTAAAATTTCATAAGATTTATTTAGAAACATCAATGGATTTGTAAGATGTTCAAAAACATCAATTGCTGTAATTATATCTATAGAGTTTTTTGAAAAACTTGAATTTTCTAATTTGCAGTTCTCAATAATTAAATCAAAATTTTCTGTTCCTAATTCTGCAAGCGATTTTGATGGCTCAACACCAAAAGCATCGAAACCAAATTTTTTTGCAAAATGTAAAAATCTTCCTGCATTACAACCTACATCAACTATTTTACCTTTTTTAATAAATTTTTTAATGATATTTAATTCTTGAATGTAATTCTTATCCCTATGATGTGGTTTAGTTCCATTAAATATATATTTATACTCCTCATAATACTTATTTTTATCTCCATGATAATTCAACTCTACATTTTTTGGTCTAGGGCTAGTGTACATTAGACTACAATTTTTACATTTAACTATACCAATATTCCCAAACTCAGTGTGAACTCGCGATTTTTTATCTGAATTACAATTTAAACAATTTATATCCTGTAAATCATTTAATTCATAAAAAGTTTTTTGAGTTCCCCCCTTTTTATAATCTTGGTTTATAATTTTCATCTTAAAAATACTTATTAAAGATTTAGTATACAAACAAGTTTAAATTATAGGAAGTTAAAAATTTATTTTTATTTAAATAATTATTAAAAAGTAATTTCCATTAAAAATACACAATCTCAAATTCTTAAGAATATATACACCTGTTTAATAATAAAGATCATTTAAAAAAAATTATTAAATAATTAAAAAAATTTTCTTATACATATCTTAAATTAGATTAATTAATTAAATCTATTAATTTATTAATTACTCTTTCCCACTTACCAGTTTCTTTCTGTCTAATAATAATATGATTTGGATAATCGCTAGACACACTCTTATCGTATCCCCAGTAGAATGAACTAGGATACATCAAAAGAAGATAATTTTTTTTACCTAAGTACCCCGCTATGTGTGTTACAGCAGTATCAACTGAAATAACATACTTAACAGCATTAATTATATTAAAAGTATCATTAAATAATAACAAATTATCTAGATCATTAATAAATTCTACATTTTTATAATTGGAAAAGAAAAGTTTTTCTTTAGAACTTAAATAGTTTTGTAAAATCAAAAATTTTATATTATTTTTTTTAACGAATAATTTAGATAATAACTTATAATCAATCGATTTGTGAATACTCGTTTCAGTTTTATAAGTAAGCGCCACATGATCTTTATAATCCAAAAAAATTTTTTTTGGTTTTATTAAATAATTATATTCAAATTTATAATTTAATTTAGGATTAAAAAATAAAATACGAGGAATTTCGTTCAATGGTAAATGCCAATCATAATGTTTTGAGGTGCTAGTTATAGTTTTTTTATCTCTAATTAGATGATCCATTTTGCTAGTGTAAATTTGAAATGATGTAATCTTTTTAATATATTTCAATAATCTTAATTGATAAATATAATCGCCATATCCGCCATCGTTCCAAATAAGAATTTTTTCTTTATTTTTTATTTGGTCAAAATTTATTAAATACTTTATTGAATTATTTTCATGTTTAATTTTTTTAAATTTACTAGAATTCTTAAGCCAGTTATATGTAAAGTTGTTCCAACCTTCATCATAATAACCTAATGATAATTGAATCCAACTTATCCTTTTTTTCAAGAATAATCTATCTTGGTCTTTAAGCTTTTTAAACATATCTGAATTAGCAATGGCAGTAAATTTCTCTAAGGCCTCAATATAACTACCTTTATCCATTTGTATTAATGAATAGTTAATAAGGTCAAGATATTCTTTGTTTTCCATAATTAATTTAACAACAATTATTTTAAAAAATACTTAAATTAAAAATTAATGTTTTAATACTCAAATTAATGATTAGTATTAATAATTCTAAATATATAAGATCTTTCAATATATGATTTCAAAATATCTTATTATCCAAATTGATATTGCACAAGGTACTCAGTGGGGTAATGATCAAACCATAGAGCCTATAAGGAAAATCTTTATACCATCAGTAAAGAATTATTGTGAAAGATATGGTTATGATTATGTTTTAATTGATGAGAGTACTTATGAAAAAAAATATAAATCATTTGATTTTCTAGAAACTAAAAATAAACACTATTCTTTTGAAAGATATTTTCATTTTCAAAATAATTATGATTTCACAATTTATATAGATAATGATGTTTACATTTATCCTGATGCTAAACCATTACCAAAAATTAAAGGTTTAATGAATGTAAGAGAGCCTGAAGGAAATAGCTCAAGAATTTTTAGAGAAGTTAATAATCTTGATATCAAAATTGGTTATTATAATTCTGGAGTAACATTTTGTGATAAAGAAACTGCAAAACTCCTATCAAATTATATGATAAATAGATTGAAAAACAAATTAATTTCAAAAGGAAAAAATTCAGATAATATGATGTTAAATGAGTTTATTTTAGAAAATAATACTCTTTTTAGAGAGTTAAGTGCTGAGTGGAATTACACGCCTTTTTTGCCAAATGCAAATAAAGTTATAAACCCACATTTCTTTCATTTTGTAGGTATACTTGGTAAGCAAATAATAAACAAACTTCAGAAAAGTAAAATAAACATAGAGCATTTTCTAAATGAATTTAAAAAAATAAACTGAATAACTCTTAATATTAATAAAACAATTGTCCTTTAAGATTTTTTTTATAATGATAAAATAAAAAAATGAAAATTTTTAATTTATTTCCACTTACAGTTATGAAAGACAAAATTATAGTTGAAGATAAGGAACGAAATTTATTAGTAAGTGAAATATTTAAAATGAAAGAACAAAAATATAAAAACGAAAATAGCAATTTCGCATGGACAGGTGACACTAATGGTTATGAATTTTTATTTTCTAATAATTTATTTAAAAACTTATCTAACAAAATTTCTAATGTTATTATTAATTACCTTAAAACACTTGAAATAAATACAGATTCTTTAGATATTTATTATCAAAGATCTTGGGCAACATTTACAGAAAGTGAACAAAGTATAAATTTCCACACACATTCTCAATCTAATATAAGTTTTGCATATTATCTTCTAAAACCACCTGGTTCAGGTGGGATAATCTTTAAATCAAATGAATTACAAAATGAAATAGCTAAAAATATTTTTACAACAAGTAAAATAGAAAAATCTCTGATTAATAAAGCAAACGCATACAATTCAGATAAATCAATGTTTGATTTAGAGCAAGATTCGATAATTATTTTTCCCTCAAAAACACCCCACGCAACTGCTCCAAATAAATCAGGTAAAACTAGAATATCTATTTCTGGAGATATTACAATAATGTTGAAAAATAGTAATGGCTTTGAACACCTTATGCCAAATTTTAAAAGTTGGACTAAGTTTTAATTATCTTTGATAGCTATCCTTATATTGAAACTTATAACTATCCTCTCATCTCTTGAAATATTTTCATTAACCGAGTGATCAAGATAACTTGGAAATAATACCAACGCTCCTTCTTTAGGATTAACACTATTAACTTGAGCGTTTAGTAAATTAGGACTACTGGTATTTGGGTGGTAGTATACAGGCGCCGGTCTTGGATCATAGAATACAATATCTCCAGAATCTAAAGGTGCTCTAACATAATATGCACCACTTAATGTACTATTGCCGTGTTGGTGTCTTAAATTAGCAGAACCACCAGTGTTTATAATAGCCCACATATTATTTATCTTTGCAGTTTGTTTTTGTTTGTCCCAATTCATGTCAATCATTACTTGTTCAATATTTGAAATAATGAAATTAATAAAATCCTGTGGCTCCTTTTCATTTAAATCAAAGTCTTTTGAATGCCAACCCCTTACATTACTTTTACTTATTCCTACTCTATCTTTTTCTTGTTTTGATTTTATGTATTGATACATACTATCATTTATATCTTTATAATTTTCTAATTGAAATGTCCAAACAGGTGTTGGAAAAAGTAGATTTGGTTTTGACATAAATTCTTTTTATATTAATTCACTTACACAGTAAATGATACAAAGTATAAATATTAATAATTATAGATAATATTTATTTATTTTTAAAATTAAAATATCTTTTCACAATTTTTATTGTTTCATTGATTCGTTGATGATGTGCTCTGAAATTTTTTCTACCTGAAAATATTTTAGGATATTTTTTATATAAACCACTTATATATTTTGGCAATTTTGTTTTTATTTTCAATGTTTAAATAATCTATTTATAGTAAAATATAATGACATCTTATTTTTAATTGCAAATGATATTATTTTTTCATCATTAATTGATCCACAAGGTTGTGCCACTACATTACAACCATTCTTGTTAAGTAAATTTATACTATCAGTAAATGGGAAGAAACCATCTGATACACAAACAAAAGATTTGTTTTTAAAATAAAACTGTTTGTTGGCTAATGCATATTTTAAGGCATCAACCCTATTTGTTTGACCATGACCTAAACCGAGTGTTTGCTTATTTTTTGATAAAACAACTGCATTTGATTTTAAATGTTTGACTACTTTTAATGAAAATAGCAAATCATCTAAAGACTTTAAAGGCGCTTTTTTTTCTGATACTAAATTAATAAAATTTTTATTTATAGGTAACATGTCTCTGTCTTGATAAAGATCTCCAAATAAAGTAGATTTATAATCAATAGTTTGTGTTTGGTTTATGGGAATTTTTAATATAATTAAATTTTTTTTAGTTTGTAATTTTTCAAGTGCCTTTTTTTTAAAACCAGGAGCAACAACCATTTCATAAAAATTTTCAATTATTTTATTTGCTAATAGTAAATTAACTTCTCTATTAAGAATAACTATCCCCCCAAAAGCACTCTTCGGATCACTATTATATGATTTTTGAAATGCGAGATTAATATTTTTAGCTGAAGCTACACCACATGGATTTGTATGTTTTATAATTATGGATGTTGCTTCATCAAACTCATTTAAACATTTAATACCACTATCAACATCTAAAATATTATTATAACTAATTTTTTTCCCACTCAGTTGGAAATCAAAAATAGATTTTTTATAATTACTTATAAAGTAAGCATCTTGATTTGGATTTTCACCATACCTAAGTTTAATTTTTTTATTTTTTATTTTCACTAAACCATTTACCAATAATTTTGTCATACCTTGATGTTTCTTTAAATACTTTCAAGGCCATTTTTTTACGAAAGTTTATGTCTGTATAACCATTATTATCTCTAATATTTTGTATTAGTTTACTATAATCATCTACAAAAACAATTGGAGTTATAAACTTATAATTTTTACTTGCAGCTCTCAATAAACTGGGACCACCTATATCAATCATTTCAATCGTTTTATCACTATTTCTTTTTTTAATTGAGCTTTCAAAAGGATATAAATTAATCACCACAATATCTATTTCTGGAATTTTTAAAGATATGAATTGTTTTTTATGATAGTTATTATCTCTAACATATAATAGTGGCGCATAAATTAATGGATGAAGTGTTTTTATTCTGCCATCAAACATTTCTTTAAACTTTGTTAATTTTGAGATATCCATACATTTAAATCCTAATGATTTAATTTTAGTAGCTGTTGATCCAGTAGAAATAAGATTATAATTATGTTTAGTTAAGTTAGAACATAAGTATCTTAATTTATTTTTATTAAAAACAGATATTAAGGCGAATTTTTTTCTCAAATTTTTTCTAATGACCATTTTTTAATTACTTTGTTGTCAGTTATTATTCCTTTAATTACAATTTGTTTTATTGGTTTAGTGAGATTGTAATCAACTAGTAGACTATCTTCAACTATTAACTCAGTGTCACTTTTAAAGACCCAAATATTATTTAATTTAGTTTTTAAAATAATATTTTTTTTACTATTTGTAAAATTATAAGTCATTTCATCAGCAAGATGAAATCTAATATGAAAAATTAATCTTTTATTAATTTCTTTATATGAGATAAATTTATCTTCTCCTAGTATTTTGATTTCATTGTTAGGTATAATTAATTTCCTTTTAATTATTTTATTAAATTTTTTATTATAACCATTATGGGATCCTTCAAAAATTACACCTTCTTTATAATTTTCCCTTCTGAATGAAACGGATTGAGGAAATTTAATATGTGGATTTCCTTCTTTAATTTCACTAATATTAGTATTTTGTATAATTACTGTTGAATGAGCTGCACTATATCTCAAATACTCTGGATTTTTACCAAAACTTTCAGCTGCACCACAATTTGTAAATATTTTTTCACCAAAACCACTAAGTTCAATTGATAAAGTTCCAGCACTTAAGTTAGAACTAATTATATCCCTAGTTGGTTGTACTACATCAAAAAAAATCTTTTTATTTTTATCTTCATAAAAAGCTATCCCATTATCAATATTATTAAAGTCTCTTTTAACTAAATAATTGTCTTTATTTAGTGTCTCATTAATAACCTTTGTATAAATATTATTTGATCCATTAAAGAGTGCTAGTGTGCCATCATTATGGAAATATTGATTTAATATAGATGTCATTTTTAATATAATATCATCAAATAAATCTGGTCTTTTTATGTTATAAAAAAGAAAGATACTTTTAATTTCATTAATATTATTTATAAACTTTGAATGTTCTAGAATATTGTAACTCTTATGCATACCCAACCTATCAACTTGATAGTTTATAATATACTTAATATAATCTGTTTTTTTGATGTTAAATTTATTTGTAATTAATGATGATAATAAATATGCTTTAATGTCATAAGATGAAATTTCATTTATTTTTTTAAAATTAAATTCAAAAAGAATTCTTTGAATATGAAAAAAAATTATAGAGTCTAATTGTTTTTTTTCAACCAACTTGGATGATGAATTAATATATTCATAATTATATAAAAGATTAATAAGTCTTTTAGATGTTAAATCTTCAGACCACGGAAAATTCAATTTATTCTTATTATTAATAAACCAATTAAATATA
>CACMQS010000016.1 GCA_902615845.1 uncultured Alphaproteobacteria bacterium | reverse complement strand
AAAGCTTCAAAAGGAAAAATATTTTGTAAAAGTGGAGCTGAGGGTGTTTTTTTATTTATTGATATTCTTAATGAAATTAGCGGAGTAGTTAAAATTACTGATGGAAATGAAAGAGCTATTCCTATTTCTATACTTAATATTTTTAGAAAATTGAAAGTTATGACTAGAGAAGAGCTAAATAATTTAGAAAAAAAAGAAAAATTTGATCTAAAAAATCATGCAGGTAGAAATATTGGTCAGATCAGCCTTACAATGAAATAAGAAATATAAATATGATAATTAAAACAGTTAAAGGTAGTCTGAGATAGTAAAATGCCTGTTTATTTGATTCGTTTGCAAATAAAATAATATAATCAAAAAATAATTGAGTTAACAATAGTAAAATTATTAAGATAAAAATTATTATTAAATTAATGTTAAGAAGACTTAATATAATAATTATGACAGCAAATAAGCTAGGCAAAAAACCATATACAACTATGTGAGTTGGTGGATTATTTTTTAAATTCCAGTTTATTGATCCAATAAAAACAATTATAATTAAACTATAGTAAATAACAAAATTAAGAAGAACTTCTTCCTCAACTAATAAAAAATAGTATTTATCTAAAAAACTTAAAACATATGGTATTAATCCTAAATATGAAATTAGAAATTGAAAATTAATTTTTTTGGACATTTGATATGATTGAACAAAGTATCATTTTAGAAATTGAAAAACTTTTAGATAATAAAAAAATTATAGATAGCAAGTTATTATCAGACTCTTTTGGGATTAATTGCTTAAAAATTGTCACAAGTGATAGTAAAGAGTTTATTGTCAAATATTATTACAAAAAAAATAATGAATTTAATGCTATAAAATCTGAGACAGATAATCTTCTTTTTTTTAATAGACAAAAATTTAATCAATTTCCAAGTATTATAAACTATAATGATAATTTATTAATAATGTCATACATAAATAATGATGACAATCAACCAAACCAAACTAATGATGATTTATTAAATAGTATAATTTCTCTTCACTCAAATAAAAATAAAAATTACGGTTTTAGTTTTGATACACAAATTGGTGGTTTGAAACAGATTAATTCTGGTTCTAAAAATTGGCTAGAGTTTTATAGAGATAAAAGACTGACTTATATATTTGACTTAGTTAACAAAAATCAACCTATGGATGAAACTATTAACACTAAAATTGATTTATTAATTAAAAAGATGGATAATTTTATTCCCAACAAACCTATATCATCTTTATTACATGGTGACTTATGGGAAGGAAATATACTTTTTAAAAATAACAAGTTTGTAGGATTTATTGATCCAGGTTCTTTTTATGGTCATAATGAATTAGAAATATCTTATTTGAGGTGGTTCAACCCTAAATTTATTGATGAAAGTTTTTTAGATAAGTACAACGATCACATCAAGATTGATAAATATTACTTAGAATATGAACCAATTTATCAATTATATTATTCACTATTAAATGTTTATTTATGGGATAGAAGCTATATTGAAGATGTACGTAAATTACTGGAAAAAATTAAAATATAATGTGTGGAATTAACGGAATAATTTTTAAAACATCTAAAACAGATGTTTCAAAAATTCTTAAAATGAATGCGCTTCTAGATCATAGAGGACCAGATGATAGTGGATTTGTTAACCATAAAAATATTTTACTTGGTCATACTAGACTATCTATTATTGATACATCAAATCTTGGCTCTCAACCAATGTCTGTAGATGGAAGATATTGGATTATTTATAATGGAGAAATTTATAATTATAAAACTTTAAAGGAAGAACTAATTCTAAAGAAATATAAATTTTATTCAAATTCAGATACTGAGGTTGTCCTTAATGCATATAAAGAATGGGGTGTTGATTCATTTCAAAAGTTTAACGGAGAATGGTCTTTTGCAATTTTAGATAAAAAAAATAATGAAGTAATAATTTGTAGAGATGGTATTGGATATAAGCCTTGTTATATTTTTGAAAATAATAACTTTTTGGCATTCAGTTCAGAAATAAAACCATTTTATGTATTAGAAAATACAATTGAGTTTGATAAGAATAATTTAGGTATAAATTTTACTACTTTAAATAATTGCTCTAAGACAATATTTAAACATGTTAATCAGCTTACCCAAGGAAGATATTTAAAAATAAATTTAAATAATTTAGATAAAAGAATTTTTAGATGGGATTATCCACTTAAAAGTTTACCAAAAATCAATTCAGGATTTAGAGAAAATGTTAATGATTATTTTGATCTTCTATATGAGTCTACAAAATTAAGATTGAACAGTGATGTTAAAACTGGAACTTCACTTAGTGGTGGATTGGACTCCTCCTCTATCTTCACATTGATGAATTTGATACAAAAAAAAGAAAATTTGATTGAAGATGATTTAGATTTGAACCCGATTATAATGGATTATGAGGAAATGAAAACTAAAGAGGAAGCAGTTAAATTATCCCAAAAATTTAAAAGAAATTACCAAATAGTTGATTTTAAAACGATGACTGCTGATAAAACAATGGATCTTGTTTCATCCCTTGAAGTAGTAGAAGAATATTTTATGCAGTTTGAGCTATATAAAAAACAAAAAGAAAAAGGAATTAAAGTTAGTCTTGATGGTCATGGGGCCGATGAGTTTTTAGGATATCCGAATTGGATACCAGAATTATCTGTAGATATTTATAACAGCATTGCTAATAATTTTAAAACAATAAATAAATTTGGAAAAACTCAAAATATTAATAAATTTAAAAGATTATTTGGTTTAGGTGAACAAGAGATTACACCCATATCTTTCAGATCAGTTCCAGATTTAAATTATGGTTTTGAAAATTATCTTTATACGGGTAATTTTGATGGAAGTTATCAGATTATTAATGATGATTTAGAAGATTTAGAAAATTTTCCTTATGAAATATGTTTTACTTATTTGATGTCTTATTGTGGTTGGTTTCAATTTTTTTTAAATAAATGGGACAAGGCGTCAATGTCAAATTCAGTTGAGGTTAGAATGCCTTTTTTAGATAATAATGTAAGACTATTTGGATTGGCATTAAGTGGTTCTAATAAGTTGAAAAATGGTTTTACAAAATCAGTATTAAGAGAAGCTTTTAAAAATTATTTTCCTAAAACTATGTATACTCAACAATTTAAACAAGGCTTAACTATACAAAATGTTGATTATGATAAAAATACTATAAATTTGATTTCTGAAATAATTAATGAAAGTGAATTTAAAGAAAGTAATGTTTACAATTATAAGAACATTAATGATGATTTTATTAATAATAAAAATTTTGATAAAATTTGGTTGCTTTGTAAGTATTTCTTAATGATAAAAGGTTTCAAAAATAGATATGATTCTATTGATATCGATTTGAAAGCCAAAGAGAAAAGTAATTTATTAAATTCTTAAACACACGGGTTCGGATCTGACAAATGAATATCTTCGATCTCTTTTAAAACTTCTTTTGATAAAGTAATATCAATACTATCGATATTTTCTTTGAGTTGCTCCATTGTAGTCGCTCCTATTATATTACTAGTTACAAATGGACGATCATTCACAAATGCATTGGCAAAAGTGGATGGGGCTATAGAATGTTTATGAGCAAGATTAACATATTTTTCAATAGCGTTTTCACCTCTTTCAGTATGGTGTCTTGAAAATCTTCTTGGCCAAAGAGTATACCTTGCTTTTTTTGGATTTTTACCTCCTACATATTTACCACTCAATCTACCTCCAGCTAATGGTGAATATGCAAGTAAACCACAATTTTCTCTAATTGATACTTCCGAATTATGAATATCAAACACGCGGTTTACCAAACTATAAACATTCTGAATGGACATCATGCGTGGTAGATTTTTTTCCTTCGATAATTGAAGATATTTCATAACACCCCAAGGTGTCTCATTAGATAAACCTGCATATCTAATCTTTCCTGCCTTAACAAGCTGATCTAAATTATATAAAACTTCTTCAACGGTGGTCCAATCATCATCACTAGCATCGTACTCAAAATCTAAAATTCCAAATTTTGGGACTTTTCTCTCAGGCCAATGTAATTGGTATAAATCAATATAATCAGTTTTTAATCTTTTAAGACTTTCATCTATTGCAGCATTCATATTTTTTTTATCAAAACCAAGAGTTTTTGATCCTTCTCTAATCCATTCAAGACCATCTGATTTTGAGGCTATTTTTGAAGCTAGAATTATTTTGTCCCTATTCTTCTTTTCTTGAAACCAATTACCAACTATTTCTTCAGTTTTTCCATAAGTTTCTTTTCTAGGCATAACTGCATATAGCTCTGCAGTATCAAAAAAATTAACTCCTCTTTCAACAGCATAATCCATTTGGTCAAAACCTTCTTGTTGACTGTTTTGTTCACCAAAAGTCATTGTGCCTAAACATATGACACTTACATTAATATCTGTATTACCTAGTTTTCTGTATTTCATTTTTTATATTCACAATTATTACACGCAAGGGTTGGGATCATAAAGATGAATATCTTCAATCTCCTGTAAAATATCATCAGTTAAAGTAATATCAATGCTATCGATATTTTCTTTGAGTTGTTCCATTGTTGTAGCCCCAATAATATTACTTGTTACAAAGGGACGATCATTCACAAACGAGTTAGCAAATGTTGATGGAGCTATGCCATGCTTTTTGGCAAGGTTAACATATTTTTCTATAGCAATTTCTCCTCTCATCGTGTTGTGTCTATGAAAGCGACTAGCCCACAATGTAAATCTTGTATTAGGTGGATTTTTACCCCCTAAATATTTTCCACTTAATCTTCCTCCAGCTAAAGGTGAATACGCAAGTAAACCACAATTTTCTCTAATTGAAACTTCAGAATTATGGATATCAAAAATTCTATTTACTAAACTATAAACATTTTGAATAGACATCATTCGGGGAAGATTTTTTTCTTCTGATAATTTCATATATTTCATTACACCCCAAGGTGTTTCATTAGATACACCTATGTGTCTTACTTTTCCCTGCTTAACTAAATCTTGAAGACAAGATAAGACTTCTTCTAACTCAACCCACGAGTCTTCAGGGTCATATTCAAAATCTAATTTTCCAAACTTTGGTACTTTTCTCTCTGGTGCATGGAGTTGGTATAAATCAATATAATCAGTTTTTAATCTTTTAAGACTACCATCTATTGCAGCATTTATATTTTTTTTATCAAAGATGAGGTTTGGTCCTCCATCTCTTATCCAACTGTTGCCTTCACTTTTGGCACAAATTTTAGTTGCTAAAATTACATCTTTTCTTTTATTATTTTGACTAAACCAATTACCAATAATTTCCTCTGTTTTGCCATACGTTTCAGCTCTAGTTGGTATAGAATAAACTTCAGCTGTATCAAAAAAATTTACACCTCTCTCAAATGCATAATCCATCTGTTCAAAGCCGTCATCTTGATTATTTTGTTCTCCCCAAGTCATTGTGCCAAGACAAATAACGCTAACATTTAAATCTGTTGTCCCTAGTTTTCTATACTTCATACTATTTTTATAAAATCCCTTGAAATTGTCGGATTTATAGCGATATTAGTAATAATTAAAAGGAGAAATTATGGCTTTAGACTTTAATCAACGATCTTATACTAAATCAGTAGATCAGGCAGCAATTGATGAAGGCTTGAGAGCGTATATGCTTAAAGTCTACAATTATATGACAATTGGCTTGTTACTTACTGGATTTATTGCTTACTTTTTTGGAAAAGCATCAATAGTTACAAACGAGATGGGTCAAATTGTAGGAGTAACTCAAGTTGGTGCATTACTTTTTGGATCTCCACTCAAATGGGTTATTATGCTAGCTCCACTAGGATTTGTATTTTATTTAAGTGCCAGAATCAATAGGATGTCAGTTTCGGCTGCACAGATAACTTTCTGGTTATTTGCAAGTATAATGGGACTATCTCTTGCCTCAGTATTTATTGAATTTACTCAAACATCTATTGCTAGAGTATTTTTTATTACAGCAAGTACATTCGGAGCAATGAGCTTGTATGGATACACAACAAAAAGAGACTTAACAAAACTTGGTGGTTTCTTATTTATGGGACTAATTGGTATTATTATTGCAAGCGTTGTTAATATCTTTGTTGGCTCAACAGCATTGCAGTTTGCAATCTCGATTATTGGTGTTCTAGTTTTTGTTGGACTAACAGCATACGATACACAAAACATAAAAAATATGTATTATGGTGGTGATAGTGAAGAAATAGGATCAAAAAAAGCATTGATGGGTGCATTAAAATTGTATTTGGACTTCATCAACTTATTCATTTTATTGCTACAATTATTTGGTCAAAGAAGATAATTCTTTAAAAACCCAAATATCTTTTTATTATACCCAGTCTTTTAAAGACTGGGTTTTTTTATGTCTAACTTGGAAAATAAACTTAAAAAAATAATTGATACATTCAACAATATAAATAAGGAGATTGCTTTCAAGGATATTAAAAAATTATCTGAAAAATATAATAAAAATATAAACGTTCAAAATATTTTTTATCAAATATCAATGAAAGTTGGTGACATAGATACATCTATTAATGCTTTAAAAAAAATTTTGTTCATCGATAAAAATAACATTTCATACCTTACTCAATTATATAAATTACTTCTAGGAAAAGGTTTGCTTGATGAGGCGTTAGTAAAAATTAATTCTATACTTGAAAAAGATAATAAAAATTATGATGCTTTACGTGACAAATCCTATATTTATTTTTTAAAGAAAGATTATATTGAAGCAAAGAAATACATTGAGAATATTTTAAACTTAAAAGATGACGATTACTTTGGTTATAATATTAAAGGCTTAATATATCTTAAAAATAATTTTTTTGAGGAAGCTAAAAATTGCTTTAATACAGCTTTAAAAATAAATGATCAGTATATAGATAGCTACAATAATTTAGGCGCTTGTTTGCTTGAGTTAGAAAAACTTGATGAAGCAAAAAAAATCTTCGATAGTGCCTATCACCTTGATAAAAAAAATGTATCAACCCTAATGAATTTAGCTAATGTTCTAAGCCTTCAAGATAATATTGTTGGAGCAGTAGGACATTACAACGAAGCTTTAATTTTAGATCCAAATAATCAAGAAATTATTTCTAATTTAGCTATATGCTACTGTAGAGATAGTAAAGAAAAGGAAGCAAAGATATACTACGATAAAGCAATAAAAATTAATCCATATGATTACAAGTTAATGTATGCGTACTGTACATTACAATTAAAAATAAATAATTTTGATCAGTGTTGGGAATTATTTGACTCAAGATTATTAATAGAAAAAAATAAAGATAAGTTAAACAGTTTTAAATTGATTAAAAATAATTTATTTAAAAATTTAACCATTAATCAAGATGACAAATTACTTGTTTTAAGAGAACAAGGAATAGGTGAGGAGGTATTATTTAGTTCAATATACCCTGATATTATCAATAAATTTAAAAACCTTAAAATAGAAGCCGATAAAAGATTAGTTCCTATTTTTAATCGATCTTTTGGAAGAAAAATATTTGTAGAAGATGGATATTATTCAAAAAATTCTACAGTATCTGATTTCAATAAAATTGCATATGCAGGAAGTTTGATTAAGTTTTTTAGAAAAAGTAAAGATGATTTTAATTATGTTAATTATCTGACTCCAAGAAAAGATATAGTTAAAAACTACAAAGAAAAACTAAATGTCCATAAAAATAAATTAAAAATAGGTATATCTTGGAAAAGTGTAGTGAATATTTATGGTAGTTTGAAATCGTTATCTATTAAGGATTTTGAACCATTGTTTAATGAAGAAAGAGTAATTTTTAATTTACAATATGGTGATATTGATTCAGATAGAAAATATATATTAAATCAAAATAAACACTTAGAAGTATTAAATGATTTAGATTTATTTAATGATATTGAAGGGTGTATGGGATTACTAAAAAATTTAGATTTATTTATTACTGTTAGTAATTCGACAGCACATTTTGCTGGAGCATTAGGTATACCAACGATACTAATTTGTCCAAAAAAATCATCTACTTATTACTATTGGAATACACATACTGGTTCTTCGATCTGGTATAAAAAAATTAAAGTTTTAGGAATTGAAAAATCAATTAATGAAACAGTTGATCTAATAAATAATATTTTAGAAAAAAATAATGAATTTAAATTCTCAGATTAATAACCTTCTTAGGAAATTTGAATCTGGTAACAAGCTGGATAGTTACAAAGAATTATTAAAGATCTTTAAAAAGAATAAAGACGACAATTTATTGCGTTACAATTTAGCTGTAGTACAGCAAAAACTTAATTTAAATGAGGAAGCAAAAATTAACTACATTTATTTAATTAAGTTTGAAAAAAATATAAAGGCTATGATTAATCTTTATAATATTTTTTTCTCAGAAGAAAAATATTATGAAGCATTAAATATAATAGATAATATATTAAAAATTCAACAAATTGAAAACGTTCACAAAGATAAAGCTTTTGCATGTTTAAAATTAAACAATGTTAAAATTTCTCGAGAAATATGTGAATATTATCTAAATAAAAATAATAAAGATTTAGTTGCTCTTAACATTTTAGCTCAGTGTTTCTTTGCTGAAGGAAATGATCAAATGGCTATAAAAATCTTTAATGATATCTTAGAATTTGATCCTAACAATTTATCTGCACTAAATTCATTAGGTAGAATTTATCATGAGAAACGTGACGCAAAAAATGCGGAAAAGTTTTTTTTATTAGCATTAGAAATAGACAGGTTTTCTTACCATATTGTAAATAATATTGCTGGTTTTTATAGAGAAGAAGGAAAAAATGATAAAGCTTTATATTATTATAAAAAAGCCATTAATATAAATCCAAACAATCCATATGTTTATAATAATTTATCAAAAACTTATTTTGATTTAGGCATTATTGAAGATGCAAAAAAAAATAGCTTTAAAGCATTACAGATTAAACCAGATGATGGTGATATACAAAAAACATTGTCATTTATTTATTTAAAAGATCATGATTTTGAAAAAGGTTGGGATTATTTTGAAGGAAGACTAAATCTTAATGAATTTATTAAAAAGAATAAAAATATTGAAAGATTAAATAAAAAACTATTTAGAAAAAAAATTTTGGATAACTCTAAAGATAAATTTTTAATTGTAAGGGAACAGGGTGTTGGAGATGAAATTCTTTATGGCTCGATGTATGGCGATCTTTTAAAGTCATTAGAAAATGTTACTATAGAATGTGATCCAAGATTATTAAATTTATTTAAAAGATCTTTTCCAAAATATAATAATAGCTTTGTTGAACTTGGAAGTATTTCAAATGATGATTATCAATTAGAAAAAATTGATTATGTTTTGTATGCTGGAAGCTTAGGTAGATATTATCGTAAAAGATTAAAAAATTTTATTAATGAACCATTCCTTAAAATAAATCAAAAAAAATATACTGAGATTCAAAATAAGTTATCTAAATATGATAATAAATATAATATTGGAATTTCATGGAAAAGTTTTAATAATAGATATGCATCTGACAAATCATTAGAGTTAAATGACTTTAAGGATATATTTAAGTTACAAAATTGTAATGTTTTTAATTTACAATACGGTGATGTTATAGATGAAATTAATAACTTTAATGATAAAAAAAATAAACTTTTCATGATTGAGGATCTAGATCTTTATAATGATTTAGAAGGTGTAGCTGCACTTTTAAAATCACTAGACATGTTTGTAACTATAAGTAATAGTACTGCACATCTTGCAGGGTCACTGGGTGTCAAAACAATATTAATTAAGCCAGATAATTATGCGCTTTTTCATTATTGGAACCAAAAAAACAATAAAACACCTTGGTATAATTGTGTTGAAATAATTGATAGAGAAAGCTTTTTAAAGGGTATTACAAATTTAGAAAGCTATTTAAATTTATGATTTAAATTTATTGGAGAGATATTCATCTCTTTCTTCAAGCCATTCCTTTGCAAATTCAACATCCTGCCATTCAGAAAACCATGGTCCTCCTCTAGTATAATGAACTGCATAAGGTTTGTCTTTATTGTGGCCTGAAGTCCACCCTTCTAACCAATTCCATCTTTCATCTAAAGATCCAATTTCATGATCTTCACACCATTTAAATTGATGAAGATATGCACCTGTTTCGTTATTAACTTTCTCTACTGTTAATTGTTTTGTACTAGGGTGAGAGCAGTTATATAAAATAAAACTGGACCAATTTTTTCTTGGGTAAATTGTTTGCTTCTGTCCATCCATTTTATGTTTCTCCTTGGGTGTGTAGTCATGCTTAACACAGTAAACAGCTTTATTTTCATCAAGGTTTTTAAATAAGTTGGAGATATCGCCTAAAAAAATAAAATCACAGTCACAGAAAACTGCCCAACCCTCATAATTTGTGAGTTTAGGAACTAAAAATCTAGAATAAGTAAATTGTGTAGAGGCTAAAGGATCAATGTTTCTTGTATATAAGTTTTTAGCAATAAGTTCATCAAGTTTTAAAGATATAACTTTTACATCAGCATTAGTACGTTTTAAAAGTGAATACTTACAAACTCTGTAAGCTATGTCCTCTTTAGAATCATATCCTATAAAAAAATTTAATTTCATATTAATTACTATTTTGTATTATCATCACTGGAGATGCCCAAACAAGAGAATTATAATTACCTGAGTTAGATAAAGAGCTCCATTCCTCTTGTGGTTGATTAGTAATTCTACATATCCAAGTATTTTCTAATTTAGCATTTTCAGCTCGCATTATCCAAGCATCGCTTTTCTGCTTATCATTATTTTCTCCAAGTTCTATATCAGACATAAAATTACATATATCTTTTGAGGGATTGGCGCCAACCATGCCACTAATATACTCTCTAGCGATATCCCAATTCAAATTTTTTATTGCAAAGTAAATTAAAAGTTTCTTAGATTCTTCTGAATTTAAATTATTCTTTATTACTTCATTTATAAACTTTATGTCAGTTAATTTATTTTCATTAAGTATTTTTATAATTATGGACCGAAGTAATGAACTAGGATTTAAATTCCAATATTTCTTTATTAATTTTTTGAGATTTCTTTTATCATTTGAATTAGCTATAATTTCTAAATGAAGCTTTATATAAGGAGGAAAGTTTTTTTTCAGATCTACTGCTTTCAAAATATGTTTTAAAGCATCTTTAATATCACTATCATATTTAATTTTCGCAATTTCAAAATGTCCTATTGATTTGTTTTCGTGTAAATCATTCTTGCCTATGAGTTTATTTGAAAAAGCTTTATCTGATAACAAAATTATTTGATTCCAGTTTTTTGTTTTAGCAGCAATGAATATTAATGTATCGTAAAGTTTTTCAATATTTGGATTAATTGAAAATAATTTTTCTCCATATAAGAAAGCGTGATGATAGTCTTGATTTCTTAAATTTTGTTCCATTAAACCTCTATATCCGAGTGTTTCAGTCTTTTTTGACTTAATCATATCTTCGTAGACATTGTTTAATTCTGGAAATTTTTTTTCTATCTTTAAAACTTCAGACTTTAGTAACAGAGATAATGACGGGTCATCCCTAAGATAGCTAATCATTTTTTTATGTGATTTCAAAGCTGTCTTGTTATCTTTGTTTGCAACAGCAATCATTGCATCGACAAAGTGCAAGTAACCTTTTTCAATTTTATTATATTTATTTTTTAGGAAATATTTACGAAGTGAAAGTCTTGATCGAAAAAATAAATAAAGTGACAAATATAATAAAAAAATAAATGATATAAAAACAACAGCAAATAAATTTGAAGAAAAAGAATATTTCAGATTCTCTATGTCCAAAGATATGGTGAATGGATTGGTAAAAATAAAAGTGAGAAGTATAATTAATATTAAAAACTGCAAAACAAAAATTGAAAGTCTATACATTATTTAATTTCGATATTTCTGCTATAAAACTATTATAGTTTTTCATTTCATTAAAAGATAATTTAAAAAAAACTTTATAATTTTCTATCTTGCTTATACTATTATAAGCCCTGGCTAGGTTTCTATTTTTAATATAAAATTTAGTTTCTTCTAATATTAAAATTTTTTCATCAATAATAATATTTTCTGAAGATGGAGATAGATTTATATAAGGTAAAAAAATCCTATTAAACAAATTATTATTTTCATTAATAATGCTCTTTAAATAAAGATTAACTTCATCATTAAATTGGTCTTCTAAAAATAAATGGCCTTTGTATTTATTACTTTTTAAAATTGATAATTTTTCTAAAATAGGTTTTTTATTATTTTCTAAAATTGTTTCAAGATATTTAAGTTCTTTATCAAAATTTAAGCTATTTTCATATTTAATTTTTATTAACTCCACTACTTCATTTATTGATTGATTTACTAGTTCAGGATTATTCTTAGACTCAGATTGAATATTTTTATTTTTTATAGAAGAAATCTCATAGCTTAAGGAATTAAAATTCTTATTTAATAAATCTATACTTTCATTGATGGATATCAAATCAACTTTTGATTCTTTATTTGAATTTTCTTTAATAAGTTTTTCTATATTTGTTAAAGCTGTTTTTGTTTCTAATATTTCTTTAGAAATATTTTTTATAAATTCAGAATTTTCATTAATATTTCCTCTAAGTTCATTTTCTATCTCAATCTGAAGTTTGGATACCTGATCTTCATTTTGATAATTTGTATAGAGAAGATAAATTAAGAAAAAAACACAAAGTAAAAGGATAAAGCTTAAAGAAAATTTAGAGAATATATAGAAACTATCAAAAACTTTTTTCATTTCCTTTTTTTAACATTATTAGAATGTTGTTTAACAGTGTAAAATACTATACCAAAAATTATGCTTGTATTTGCTACAGAAACATCGTGCGACGAAACATCAATATGTCTTATGAAAGATAAGAAGATAGTTGAACATATTACTTTTTCCCAAGAAATTCATAAAAAACATGGGGGGGTGGTTCCTGAACTAGCTTCAAGAGCACATTTAGAAAAAATTCAAATTATAACTAATGAATTGTTTTCTAAAAAGATAGTCGAACCAAATGAAATAGATGCATTTGCAGCTACATGTGGACCGGGGTTAATAGGAAGTTTATTAGTTGGTTCAACTTTTACCAAATCTCTAGCAATCTCTTTTAATAAACCCTTCATTCCAATTAATCATCTTGAGGGTCATATTCTTTCTACAAGTTTTAATAATAAAATTAAATTTCCAAATCTCATCTTACTTTTGACTGGAGGTCATACTCAAGTTTATTTAATGACAAATGAAAATGAAATTGAACTATTAGGAGAAAGTATTGATGATGCTATTGGTGAAGCTTTTGATAAAACTGCAAAATTAATTGGTTTACCATACCCTGGCGGTGCAGAAATAGAAAGAAAAGCACAAGAAGGTGACGAAAATAAATTTTTATTGCCTAGACCCCTAATAAAAGAAGAAAATTTTAATTTTTCATTTTCTGGTATTAAAACACATATCAATCTTTTAACTAAAAAAAATAAAATTGATAAAACATTTATTAAAGATTTATCAGCATCTTTTCAAAAAAATATAACTGAAATATTAATACAGAAGTTGGACAAGGGTTTAAATAGATTAAACTCTCATAATATTAAGGTTTGCTCAATTTCTGTTGTAGGCGGAGTTTCTAATAATATTTACATTAGGAATAAATTAGAAAATTTTTTTTCCAATAAAAGTATTGAAGTATACTACCCATTAAAAGAAATGATGGGAGATAATGCTTCAATGATTGCATGGTCATGTATAAAAAATTATAATAAAAATAAAGTTGACTTATTATTTAAACCAAAAGCTAGAATGAATGTTGTTTTATAATTTTATATAATATTTATGAATGAAAATAGTGGTCAATATGCAATCTTTACAAATAAAAATACTAATAGAAAACTTGTTTATTATCCAGTAGCAAAAAATGCAAATTCTTCAGCAAAATTGTTTTTATTAAAACATATAAAAGCAGATAATAAATTTTTTTTTTTATCTGATAAAGTACCGGAGCATTTACTCAAAACTGAAAAAAAATTTAAAGATCTAGACTGGAGGTATAATTTAGTAAATTTTTTACCTAATTATAATCCTTTTTCAAAAATTGATGTTGATGAAAAATGTTGTATAGTCAGAGATCCAATTGAAAGATTTGTTTCTGCATATAAAAATAGAATTTTATTTCATAAAGATAATGGTTTTAAAGATCATAAAATTGATGAAATTATTGAGAAGCTTGAAAATAATATATTTGAAAATAGACATTTTTTACCCCAAACATATTGGCTGGGAAATAATCTAAAATATTTTACAATTGTTTCAAATGTAAAAAATTTAAATTCATTTGTTGATGGAGTAAATAATTTCTTTCAAAATAAATTAGAATTTCCAAAAATACAAACAGGTGGAAATAAAGAAAGAATTAAATTAAATCAAAATCAAATAAAAAAGTTGAAGAAAATCTACTTTACTGACTATGAATTAATTGGAGATTATTGTTAAATTAATTATATTAAAATTTAATAAATGAAAAAAAATTACTGGTTATTAAAATCTGAACCTGACGCTTGGTCATGGGACAATCAAGTTAAAGCAGGTGCATCGATGTGGGATGGAGTAAGAAATTACCAGGCAAGAAACAATTTAAAGGAAATGAAAAAAAATGATCTATGTTTTTTTTATCACTCAGTTACTGAAAAAAGTATTATTGGTATTGTTAAAGTAGTGAAAGAATATTATCCAGATCCTACAGATAAAACAGACCGTTTTGTAGTAGTTGATGTTAAAGTAACAAAAAAATTAAAAAACCCAGTCTATCTTGATCAAATAAAAAAGAATAATAAGTTAAAAAATATTGCACTTGTTAAACAAAGTAGGCTTTCAGTTATGCCTATCAAAGAAGTAGAATGGGATGAAATAATTAATTTATCATTAAAAAAGATAAAGTAAATAATATGAGTAAACATATTTTTTGGATAGGATCTTATCCTAAAAGTGGAAATACACTGTTAAGAGCAATTATTACATCATTGTTTTTTTCTGACGAAGGTGTTTTTAAATTTGATTTGTTAAAAAAAATTGTAAGCTTCGAAGAAGTTAGTAGATTAACAAAATGTTACAATACTAGACCAGATAAAATTAATTTAAAAAATTGGAAAGAAAAAAATGTTTTAATTTTTGAAAATTTAAAAGAAATTCAAAAAAAAATTAATTTAGGTTTCAATGAAGATTTTGCTTTTTTTAAAACTCATTTTAACGGAAAAAATTTTGATGAAAGGACTTTTTTTATAGAAGAATACTTAAGGGGAGTGATTTATATTTATAGGGATCCAAGAGATATTTGTCTATCATGGGCAAGACATACAAATCTTTCAAAAAACAAAAGTGTAGAGTTTATGTTAAATTCATCTGCATCAATTAATTGGATAGGCCGGAGAAAATTTAAAGAGTATAAAACAGACATACCAGTTTATCTATCTACATGGGAAAATCATGTTAGGTCATGGATGGATATAAAGTTCAATTGTCCTTATTTGTTTATAAGTTACGAAGACTTAGTTTATGAAAAAAAAGAAACAATAAAAAAATTGATATATTTTTTTGAAAAAAATTACAAAATTGCAATAAGTAAAAAAGATATGAAAATTAAAAATATTCTCAATTCTACATCTTTTGATAACTTACAAGAAATGGAAAATAATCAAGGTTTTAATGAAAGTGTTAATAATAAATTTTTTGCTGTAGGACAAAAAAATCAATGGAAAAATGAATTAAATAAAAATCAAATTAATACAATAGAATACAAGTTTGGATCTTTAATGAAAAAATTAAAATACAAACTTAATAATTAATTCAATTTAATTGTTGAATTTTTATATTTTTAGAATTACTCTAAATTAATGATGAATATTAAAGATAAGTGGATAGCGGAGGGAAAAATAAACACTGATGAATACGAGTCACTTTATAGAGAATCCATAGATAATGGTGATGATTTTTGGAATAGACAAGGGAATAGAATAAATTGGTATAAAAAATATACAAAAATTAAAAATGTAAAATATTCACATAATGATGTTGGTATAAAATGGTATGAGGATGGTCAGCTCAATGTATCATATAATTGCATTGACAGACATGCAGAAAAAAATCCAGATAAAATTGCTATAATTTGGGAAGGTGATGATCCTGAGCATAACAAAAAAATTACTTACAAAGAACTTTTATTAAATGTATCGAAAGCTGCAAATGTTTTAAAAAACATCGGAGTTAAAAAAGGTGATAGAGTAACAATATACCTAACGATGATACCTGAGCTAGCTTATATTATGTTAGCTTGTGCAAGGATTGGGGCTGTGCACTCAATCATATTTGGAGGTTTCTCTGCAGAGTCAATTGCCGGTAGAATTAAAGATTGTCAATCAGAATACGTTGTAACTGCTGATGAAGGAGTTAGAGGTGGTAAAACTATTCCCTTAAAGCTAACAACAGATAAGGCATTAGAGTCATGTCCAAATGTTAAGAAATGTTTGGTTGTTAAGAGAACAAATAATCAAATTAGTTTAAAAAAAGATAGAGATTTGTTTTATGATGATGTTTTAAAAAAAGTAGATAATTTTTGTGAACCTGAGGTCTTAAATGCAGAAGATCCTTTATTCATTTTGTATACATCGGGATCAACTGGTAAACCAAAAGGTGTTATGCATACATCAGGTGGATATATAGTTTACGCTTCAATGACACATGAATATATTTTCAATTATAATGATGGGGATATATATTGGTGTACTGCAGATATAGGTTGGATTACTGGTCACAGTTATATAATCTATGGGCCTCTAGCTAATGGTGCTACAACTTTAATGTTTGAAGGTGTCCCAAACTATCCCGACTTTTCTAGATTTTGGCAAATAGTTGATAAACATAAAGTAAATATATTTTATACTGCCCCTACCGCAATTAGAGCACTGATGAGAGAAGGAGATGGTTATGTTACAAAAACTAACAGATCATCATTAAAGCTTTTAGGAACTGTTGGTGAGCCTATAAATCCAGAAGCATGGAAGTGGTACTTTGAAGTACCTGGTGACTCTAAATGTCCAATTGTAGATACCTGGTGGCAAACAGAAACGGGGGGGATATTAATTTCTCCACAAACTGGTGCGATAAAATTAAAGCCAGGATCAGCTTCAAAACCTTTTTTTGGTATAGAGCCATGTATTGTAGATAAAGACGGTAACGAATTAGAGGGTGAGTGCGAAGGTATGTTATGTATGAAGAGATCATGGCCTGGTCAAATGCGAACTGTCTACGGTAACCATAAAAGATTCATTGATACTTATTTTTCACAATTTGATGGAAAATATTTTACAGGCGATGGGTGCAAAAGAGATAAAGATGGCTATTATTGGATTACAGGCAGAGTAGATGATGTAATAATTGTATCAGGACATAATTTAGGTACTGCTGAAATAGAAAGTGCTTTTGTATCACATAAGGATGTTTCTGAAGCAGCAGTAGTCGGCTATCCTCATGATGTTAAAGGAAATGGTTTATATTGTTATGTTTCTCTGAAAGTTGGTGTAGATACAACAGATGATTTGGTTTCAGATTTAAAAAAAACAATCAGGGAAAAAATTGGACCTATTGCTACACCTGATTTTATACATGTTACAGCTGGATTACCAAAAACAAGATCTGGAAAAATTATGAGAAGAATTTTAAGAAAAATTGCATCAAATGATTTTGAAAATTTAGGAGATACCTCGACCTTAGCAGATCCATCCGTCGTAGATAATTTAATAGAGAATAGAAAAAATAAATAAGAACTATCTAGGCTCCCAATGCTTTAAACACCTTGGCTCATAAATATTTGCTGCACCTACTTGAGTTCTATTTCCTCCTTCTGTTTTTCTGTAAGTTTTAGTGGCTTCAATTCCACAAACATTACAAAAACCATAAATTTTTAAAATTTTATCTGATAAACCTAACAACATTGAAGATGTTTCCCATGGTTTACCTCTTGAGTCTTGATCAAGTCCTGCACAAACAACATCAATACCGTTGTTTAAAATATCTTCAACATTTTTTAGTGTATCATTAGT
Source organism: uncultured Alphaproteobacteria bacterium (assembly GCA_902615845.1). Lineage (GTDB taxonomy): Bacteria > Pseudomonadota > Alphaproteobacteria > HIMB59 > CACPNW01. Next base: position 1,639 of record CACMQS010000016.1, on the reverse strand, counting down.
GTGCATAAATTGAATTTCATCTAAAAAAACCACATCAACATTACTTTTATCAAAAGTAAATTTTTCACATACTGTAGTCCAATCTTTCATTGAATAACAATCGTGACTTAGATCATTGTGTGTTATTATTTTTTTATTTGAATATCTATTGTCTATACTGGGTTTAATAACAATAATTTTTTTATTTTGATGTTTGGCCCATAAAATTCTTTTGAGTAGTTCGCTTGTTTTTCCAGCAAACATAGCACCTACAATAGTTTCAAGATTGCCACGCATAAGTCAATATATTTTATTTTAAATATTTATTATATAATTAATTTAAGTAAATAATAGATTATTTATATTAATGATAAAAGGTGAAAAAATTAGGTTTGATATTCATAATATTTTGTATTCTATTTATAAGTTTAATAAAAACTTAAACTCCACTTCCATAAAAAATCTAATCAATAAACACAGTGAAAAAGATATATCATTATTAAATAATGTTACATTAAATTCCATGAGATATCACTTACATACATCAAAAATAATAAATCAATATATAAAAAAAAAATTACAAGATCATGAAAAAATTCTGCTAGTAAGTGCAATTACTCAAATAGTATTTTTGGATTTTAAAGATTATGCTGTTATCAATTGCTCAGTAGAAATAGCAAAAAAATTAAAAATGTATCATGGTTTGATTAATGCTAGTTTAAAAAAAATAGCTAAAAATAAAATAGGATTAAAAAAAACTATAATTGAGTTTAATGATTTACCAACATGGTTTAAAAATCAGTCAGATGATTTTTTAGATACCAATAAAATACACTTTATAGATAATTTTAATCAAGAACCCAGTATTCATATAGTTTTTAAAAGCTCTGATAGATTAAATAATTTTGAAGAAAAATTAATTAAAACATCTCCTGTTTCTGGTTTTTTAATTAATAAAAAAGACTTAAAAAAAATTAAATCATTTAAGGAGGGAGATTGGTGGGTACAGGATTTTTCATCATTTTTTCCTATTCATAATTTACCCTATGAAAATGAAAATAAAAAATTTCTAGATGCTTGTGCAGCTCCTGGTGGGAAAACTTTTCAAATTCTATCAAAAAAGTTAAATATAATTTCAAATGATAGGAGTGATTCAAGATTAAAAATTCTTAAATCAAATTTGAAGCGTTTAAATTTACATACAGAAGTATTAAAAAAAGATTTTTTATTATTTAAAGAAAATAAAAAATACGATTTTATAATTTTAGATGCTCCATGTTCATCTGTTGGCACTATTAGGAGAAACCCTGAAATTTTTTTTAAAACTAAATCACCAAATTTCAAAGAACTAAATGAATTACAAAAAAAAATGCTCGATAAAGCTTCATTATTATTAAATAAAAAAGGATTTATTTTGTATATGGTTTGCTCTTTTTTAAAAAGTGAAACTATTAATCAAATAAATAAGTTTCTCTTGAGAAGAGATGATTTTGAAATTTACAAATTCACAATACTTGAGAGAAATAAACAGTACTCTAAATTTGTTAATAAGCAATTTTTTATTACATTACCTGATACTATATTAAATTATAAAATAGATGGTTATTTTGCAGCATATTTGAGGAAAAAATAATGATATCAACATTAAGAAAAATTATTT
>CACMQS010000015.1 GCA_902615845.1 uncultured Alphaproteobacteria bacterium | reverse complement strand
AATTCTTTTCATTGGTCTATTTGAAAGTGATTCATCTCCAGTTAGTACAGATTTAAATTTTTGAGCTGATAATAAACCAGTTAATAACCTTGCACTTGTTCCTGAATTTCCAAGATATATATTTTTTTTAGGACTATTCAGCGAATTTAATCCTTTTCCATAGATTATTAACTTATTATCCGTTTCGATAATTTTTACCCCCATATCTTTAAAAGCTTTAAGAGTATGTAAAACATCATCTGATTTTAAAATATTATCAACTTCACAAATACCATTTGATATAGAAGGGATTATTATTGACCTATGTGATATAGATTTGTCTCCTGGTATTTTAGGGGTACCATTTATGCCATCATAGATTGAATGACTTATCATCTTAAAGTCTAAAATTTGAACCTAAATAAAATTTTTTTATTTTTTCATCATTCACTGCAGATTTTGGATCACCTTCATAGAATATGGCACCTTCATTAACAATGTAAACTTTATCAACTATATCTAAAGTTTCTCTTACATTATGATCAGTTATTAGTATTCCAATATTTCGATTTTTTAATTTCTTAATTATTTTTTTAATTTCTTCTATAGAGACAGGATCAATGCCAGTTAGAGGCTCATCTAGTAATAAATATTTCGGATTAGTTGCCAGTGTTCTTGCAATTTCTAATCTCCTTCTCTCTCCTCCCGACAACACAATTGATTTAGATTTTCTTACGTGATTAATATCAAATTCATTAAGTAGATTTTCTAATATTATATTTTGTTTATTTTTTTCTTTTTCTTTTATCTCTATAATTGACAATAAGTTATCTTCTACACTCATTCCTCTAAAAATAGATGCTTCTTGAGGCAAATAACTAACTCCTAATTTACCTCTCATATAAATTGGCAAATTTGATACATCTAACTTATCAAGAACAATATTACCTGTATCAGGTTTTACTAATCCTACTATCATATAAAATGTTGTGGTTTTTCCAGCTCCATTTGGGCCTAATAGACCTACTATTTCTTTTCTACTTATTGATATACTTATGTCTCTAACTACCTGTTTGTTTCCATAAGTCTTTGATATCTTGTTTATTGAAAGACCATTCTCTAAAATTGTAAATTTGTTATTCATTATTTAAAATTATTGCCTTTACTTTAGTTTGATTATTAGATTTTATCTTATAGGAATTATTCTTAGTATCAAGAGTTCCATAATCACCACTAATTTTCTCACCATCACGAATTATTGTTACATCATCAATTAATTCTATTAAAGAAGTTTTGTTATCAAAATTTATTTTTTTTGCATACATCTCAGTGTCATTATTTTTTACATAAGAAATCTTTTTATCAGCAACATTTAATAGAGTGATTTCTTTATTATCTTTACTATCAGAGAAAATCCCATCGATAAAATCAGCTTTTATTAATATGTTTTCATTGATTAATTGAGAATTTATTCCTTTAATTAAAAAATTTCCATTAAGATTATTTACTTCGATAAAACCATCAGAAAACATCTCAATCTCTTGTGAGATCAATCTAGAATTAAAACCTTCTATTTTAAGATTTTCATTTTTAACCTCAAATTTCAAAGTTTCTCCACTCCCATTCATCTGAAACTCAGGAGATTTAAAGTTTACATCACCTCTCGCAATTAGCATAGTGATATCATACAAATTTTTATCAAAATTAATTTTTACATCATCAGCTAATAATGTGAATGTATCAGCATTAATTTTAACATTTTTTTTAAGTAGATAAAATTTTTCATTTTGAAAAACTTCTATTCCTTCTTCGGTTGTTATTTCCGTTTCACCTTTTTCTCTAGCAAATAAATTAAAGGTAATAAAAGAAATTAATATTATTTTAATAATTAATTTCATTTTAATACTAAAAAAGATTTTCCATAAAAAATTATTTTATTTCCTTTATCATGAATATTAAAACCGTTAGAATAAATTTTTGTGTTTTCAGATTTAAATATAGATTTAGTATTGCTTTGAGCAGTTTGATTTTTTCTATTAAAAATTACCTTTTCAGTTTCAATACTAAATTCATCTGATTTAAACCTGACATTTTTTTTTAGTAGAATTTCATCCTTATTAATAAAATTACCTTCTTTAGCAGTAATATAAATATTTTTTGAATCATTATTAATTGCAAACTTTGGCTCAGTAATATCTACTTTTGATGTATTACTTTCTGAAATTTCAAATTCAATATTATTAAGCTTAAACTGTTTGGATAATATTAATATTAAAAATAAAGTCAGAATTATTAATCCTATATACATTATAAGATTTCTGTTTATGTACAAAAAAAAATTCAAACTAACTCGTCAATCTAAGTAAATCATGAATATGAACTATTCCTACAGGCTTTTTTTTATCACAGATAAATAAACTCGTTATTTTTTTTGTATTCATTAAATTTATTGCTTCTCCAACTAACATATTTTTATTAGCCAAAGATGGATTTTTAGTCATTACATCAGATGCTTTTTTTTCAAAAAATTTTGCGTTCAACTTCCTTCTTAAATCGCCATCAGTAATTATACCAACTATTTGTTTTTTATTATTAACTACTCCAACACAACCAAAGCTCTTTTTTGTCATAGTTATTAAGGCTTTAGACATTTTTTCATCGAATTTTGCTAAAGGTAATTCTTTTCCTATGTGCATAACATCATTTAAATTTTTCAAATCTTTACCCAGATTTCCTCCGGGGTGAAGGTTTTTAAATTGAGTACTTTTGAAACCTCTTAACTCTAATAAAGAAATCGCAATACAATCACCAATAATCATAGACATAGAGGTAGAACTAGTTGGCGCTAAATTTAATGGACAAGCTTCAATTGGCTTTTTAAATAAAATACCAACAGTAGCGTTTTTATGGAGTATACTTTTTGAGTTACTTGTTATGCTTATCAGTTTAATATTAAATCTCTTAGTAAATTGAATTATATTGTTTAATTCTGATGTTTCACCCGAATTAGAAATTGCCACTACACAATCATCTTTTTTTATACTACCCAAGTCACCATGACTTGCCTCAGTTGCATGAATAAAATAAGAAGGTGTACCAGTTGAGGTAAGTGTTGCTGACATCTTATTACCAATATGAGCGCTTTTACCAACTCCTGTAATTACGACTTTCCCTTTAGTATTATAAATTAAGTTAACAGCCTTACAAAAATTATTATTAAATGAATACTTTAAATTTTTAATACTATTTAATTCTCTTGCTAAAGTTCTATTTGAGCTACTAATTATTTTCTTATTATATTTCATTAATGTTTAAATATATCTTGTTCTGACCAACCATTAATATCTAAATCTGTCCTATATTGAATAAAATCAAAACAAGCTTTAGCTAGTTTATTTCTTTTTTCTCTTAATAACATTTGATCAAGCTTATCTTTTATTTTGTGTAAATATAATACATCGTTAGCGGCATATCTCTGTTGTTCTTTAGTTAATTCTCCACCCCAATCAGAAGACTGTTCTGTTTTTGAAATTGATTTACCTAATAATTCACTACAAAGATCTTTGTATCCATGTTTATCAGTATACGTTCTAACTAGTTTTGATGCAATTTTAGTACAATAAATGTTTTTAATATTAATTTTAAAGTTGTATTTGAACACAGCAACATCAAACCTAGCATAATGAAATATTTTTTGAATTTTATTATTCTTAAGAATTTTAATTAAATTTAGAGGTTTTTCAGCAGATAAGTCAATTTTTATTAGATGACATACTTCATCACCATTAGAAATTTGAACTAAACATAATTTATCTCTTTTAGGATTTAATCCCATTGTTTCACTGTCCAATGCAACGATATTAGTTGCTTTGAAACTGGATGGAAGATCTCCTTTATAGAAATTTATTTTCATTTTGATTTTATTGCCTGTATTATTTGTATTTTTTCTCTATATCACTTATTTAATTAAAGGTCATGAAATCAATAGTAATTTTTGGAGGAGCAGGTTTTGTAGGCAAACATTTAATAAGACGTCTTACTAAAAATGGTCATAAAATCATCGTTCCTTACCAAAGATCTGTACAAGAAGCTAAAATCCGACTTTTAGGTGTCACAGGTCAAGTAATCCCATTTCGTTATTCTTCATTAGAAGATAAAAGGCTCAAATCTGTTTTAAATAATGCTGACGTATGTATTAATTTGAGAACTACATATGATCAAAAGAAGGGCGATTTTAACAGTACAATATTTAAGTTTAATCAAAAACTTATTAAAATTTTAAAAACTAGTAAGGAATTAAAACAATTCATTCTTTTCTCTGGTCTTGGTGTAGATATTGATAAAAATTCAACAAGAAGTATTGCAGTGCATAAATCTGAAAAGGAAGCTTTCAAACAACTAGATAATGTTATTATTATTAGGCCAGGTGTTATTATTGGCGGTGGTGATATTTTCTTGAAAAGACTTTTGCCAATATTCAAAGCTTCATTTTTTGTACCACTTTTTGGAGATGGTTCTACAAAATTCCAACCCGTATTTATTGACGATGTATCTCTAGCTGTTGATGAAATCATTAAGTCCAACATTAAAGGGAAAAATATTTATGAACTTGCCGGTCCAAGGATTTATTCTTACAAAGAATTCTTTAATTATATTTCTGATTTTTTAAACAAAACTAGGGTTTTAGTTCCTGTTCCTATGGCATTTATGAAACCTATGATAAATATTGCTGAAAAAACTCCAATTTCGCCTCTTACGTCTGAACAGTTAACATTATTTGAAAAGGATAATCTTGTTATAAATATCGATAAATCGTTCAAAAATCTTGATATTAATCCACAGGATACACTACAAATACTTAAAAATATTATTGTAAATTAAGGGTTTTCTAAGTTTTAGTACATAAGTGGTACTATTATTACAAAATTATTGTTTCTTTTTTTATCTTGAATGTGTATTTGGTTCGATCTAGATAAAATAGTAAACAAGTGATAACTAAATGCTAAAATTTACAAAAATAAACAAGGAAAATCCTAGTAAAATATCTGCTAAAGAGAGAGTTAAATCATTTGATGAAATTTACGCTAAATATGCCTCACAAAAGGCAGAAGAACAAGCTTCCAGATGTTCTCAATGTGGTGTTCCCTTCTGCCAAGTTCATTGTCCTCTACACAATAATATTCCAGATTGGCTAAAGCTCACTGCTGAGGATAGAATGCAGGAGGCGTTTGAAATTTCCAGCTCTACAAACAACATGCCTGAAATATGCGGTCGTATATGCCCCCAAGATCGATTGTGTGAAGGTAACTGTGTAATTGAACAATCTGGCCACGGTACAGTTACAATTGGATCTATAGAAAAATATATTACAGATAAAGCTTGGGAAGAAGGTTGGGTTAAAAATATAGAACCAGTTGAAGAAAAAAATCAAAGTGTTGGAATTATCGGTTCTGGTCCTGCTGGATTAGCTGCAGCAGAAGAACTTCGTAAAAAAGGATTTCAAGTTACAATATATGATCGTTACGATAGACCAGGAGGTCTTTTAATTTATGGTATCCCAAATTTTAAACTAGAAAAAGATATTGTTATAAGAAGAACAAATCGACTTAAAGAAAGTGGAATTAAGTTTGAATTAAACTGCGATATTGGCAAAGACATTACTTTTGAAGATATTAAAATTAAGCATGATGCAGTTCTTATAGCAACCGGGGTTTACAAATTTAGAGAAATTAATCTAAATAAATCTAATTTTAATAATGTTGTACCAGCATTAGATTTTCTAATAGCAAGTAACAAGACTGGTTTAAATGATAAAGTTGAAGATTTTACAAATGGAAGATTAAACGCAAACGGAAAAAATGTAGTTGTCATTGGTGGCGGTGATACCGCTATGGATTGCGTCAGAACAGCTGTAAGACAAGGAGCAAAATCTGTTAAGTGTCTTTACAGACGCGATAAAACAAACATGCCTGGTTCGCAAAGAGAAGTTCAAAATGCAATAGAAGAGGGTGTCGATTTTCAATGGTTGACTTTACCAACTAAATATTCTGGAAATGGTTCGTTGAAAAATGTCAGAACCGTTTTAATGCAACTTGGAGAACCTGATGAGTCAGGTAGAAGGAAGCCAGAGCCAAAAGAAGGTACGGAAAAAGACCTAGATGTTGATTTAGCTATAGAAGCTTTGGGTTTTGAACCTGAAGATTTACCTAAGCTTTTTGATCATAACAACTTAACAGTTACAAGATGGGGTACATTAAAAATTAATTATAAAAATATGATGACATCAATTGATGGGGTATTTGCTGCTGGAGATATAGTTCGCGGTGCAAGTTTAGTTGTTTGGGGAATCAAAGATGGTCGTGATGCAGCAAAGAATATTAATGAATATTTAGAAAACAATTTGTCCGATCAAAATAATATTAATAAGAAAGCAGTAAATGCCTAATCACTTTATTGAAAAGTATAAAAAGGATAAAAAATTCTTAGAAGAAAATCACGTTTATAATGAAAACGATGAACATTCTTCATGTGGTGTTGGATTAATAGCATCTTTAGATGGATCTGAGACAAGAGAAATAGTTGAGTTAGGAGTTCAAGCTTTAAGAGTTTTGTATCACCGGGGAGCAGTTGATGCTGATGGCAAAACAGGTGATGGTGCAGGAATACAGTTATCCATACCAAAGAATTTTTTTACTCAACAAATAGAAAGAACGGGTCATACTCCTAATGATTTACCTTTCGGGGTTGGCATGATTTTTTTACCACGTACAGATTTTGCTGCTCAAGAAAATGCTCGTACAATTGTTGAATCTGAAATAATTAAAGAAGGATTGAAAATATATGGTTGGAGACACGTTCCAATTAATTCATCGATTATTGGTGATAAAGCAAAAGCAACAAGGCCTGAAATAGAACAAATACTAATTTGTAATGAAGAACTAAAAGATGAAAAGCAATTTGATAATAAACTTTATATAATTAGAAAAAGAATAGAAAAAGAAATTAGAAATCAAAATATTTCAGACTTTTATATTTGCTCACTATCTTGTCAGTCTATTGTTTATAAAGGTATGTTTTTAGCAGAACAGCTTTCCAATTTTTATCCAGACATCCAAAATGAGAATTTCATTTCTAGATATGCAGTTTATCACCAGCGTTATTCAACTAATACATTTCCTACATGGTCTTTAGCACAGCCTTTTAGAGTGATTGCGCATAATGGTGAAATAAATACACTTAAAGGTAATAAAAATTGGATGGCTGCTCATGAGCCAAGAATGCAACATAAAAATTTTGGAAATAATGTAGATGATTTAAAACCCATAATTGATTCTAAAGCGTCTGACTCTGCTGCATTAGATTCAACAATAGAGTTATTAGTCAAAGCTAATCGCTCTTTACCTATGGCTAAAATAATAACAATTCCAGAAGCTTGGTCCCATAGAAGAGATTTTCCAAAAAAAATAAAAGATTTATACGCTTATGGTGGAGCAGTTATGGAACCATGGGATGGTCCAGCAGCAATATGTGGCGCGTACGGTGATTGGGCTATTACTGGAATGGATAGAAATGGCCTTAGACCTTTAAGATATACACTGACTAAAAATCTTCTTATTGCGGGTTCTGAAACTGGAATGGTTGATATTAAAGAAAATGAAATAGTAGAAAGAGGTAGGGTAGGACCAGGTCAATTAATAGCAGTCAATTTTAAAGAGAAAAAATTTTTTAAAGATCATGAGATAAAAAAGTATTTGGCAGAAACTAAACCATTTGGTGATTGGACTAAAAAAATTACGTATATTGATAAACTTGTTCAATCTGTTGATGAGGAATTTAGAGATTTAGACTCTGGAGATCTACGAAAAAGAATGGCATGCTTTGCCTGGTCAGTAGAAGACATCGAATTAATACTTCATCCGATGATTGCTGAAAAAAAAGAAGCAACGGGATCGATGGGAGATGATACTCCGTTAGCTGTACTTTCAAATAAATATAGAGGACTCCATCACTTTTTTAGACAAAATTTTAGTCAAGTTACAAACCCACCAATTGATTCATTAAGAGAAAGAGTTGTTATGAGTCTTCGAACTAGAATTGGAAACTTAAGCAATATTCTTGATGAAGATGAAGATCAATGTGATCATTTACAACTGAATTCGCCTGTTCTTTCAATTGAGCAATTCAAATCTATGCGTAGATATATGAAAGATACTGTGAAGATCATTGACACTACAATGGATAAAACAAATACTGAAAATAATTTTGAGACAGAAATTGCAAGAATTAACCTAGAAGCAGAACAAGCTGTTAGAGAGGGGTATGTTCATATAATTTTAAGTGACAAAGAAATGTCTAAAACAAGAATAGCTCTTCCTATGATATTAGTTACAAGCTCTGTTCATCATTATTTAATTAAACAAAATCTTCGAACTTTTATTTCCTTAAATGTTCAATCTGCAGAATGTTTAGATGTACAATATTTTGCAGTGCTTATCGGAGTAGGAGCAACAAGTGTGAATGCATATATGGCACAACAAGCTATAGCGGAAAGACATAAAAAAGGATTATTTAAAAATCTCTCATATGAAGAATGTGTAGAGAGATTCATTAATTCTATAAATAATGGTTTGCTTAAGACTATGAGTAAGATGGGAATATCAGTGATTAATTCATATCGAGGTGGTTGTAACTTTGAAGCAATTGGTCTTAGTAGAAATTTAATGAGTAAATATTTCCCTTCTATGAGTTCTAAAATATCTGGTATCGGAATCAGTGGTATTGAAAAAAGATCTAGATTAGCTCATGACAAGGCTTATGAAGAAAATGTTATTACGCTACCAATTGGAGGAAACTATCGCTACAGATTTGGTGGCGAAAAACATGCTTTTGAAGCAAGATCAATTCATATGCTTCAAACTGCAGTAACTTCTAATAATTATTCTTTATTTAAAAAATATTCTACAATGATAGATGATATGGATCCTATAAATATTCGTGATCTTTTAGACTTCAAAAAGAATAACGATAATAGTAACTCTAACACTGTAGAACCTTCTCAAGAAATTAGAAAAAGGCTAGTTGCACCAGGAATATCACTTGGAGCCCTAAGTCCAGAAGCGCACGAAACTCTTTCTGTAGCAATGAATAGGATAGGAGCTAAATCAGATTCAGGTGAAGGTGGTGAAGATCCGATTAGATTTAAACCTAAGCCAAATGGAGATAACGCATCATCAAAAATTAAACAAATTGCAAGTGGACGATTTGGTGTAACAGCGGAGTATTTAAATAATTGTGAGGAAATTGAAATTAAAGTTGCACAAGGTGCAAAACCTGGTGAAGGTGGACAATTGCCAGGAGGAAAAGTTACAGAATTAATTGCTAAACTAAGACATTCAACTGAAGGTGTGACGCTTATTAGTCCTCCTCCTCATCATGATATTTATTCTATCGAAGATTTAGCTCAACTTATTTACGATTTGAAACAAATAAATCCAAGAGCTAAAGTATGCGTTAAGTTAGTTGCGCAGTCAGGGATTGGGACAGTTGCAGCTGGTGTTGCAAAAGCAAAAGCTGATACGATACTCATATCAGGTCACAATGGTGGAACTGGAGCAAGCCCACAAACAAGTATTAAGTATGCAGGACTTCCTTGGGAACTTGGATTAAGTGAAGTACATCAAGTTCTATCTCTAAATAACTTAAGGGATAAAGTTGTTCTTAGAACTGACGGAGGTTTGAAAACAGGAAAAGATATTGTTATTGCAGCTATGCTTGGGGCAGAAGAATATGGAATTGGTACAGCAAGTTTAGTTGCTATGGGCTGTATAATGGTTAGACAATGTCATTCAAATACTTGCCCCGTTGGAGTTTGCTCTCAGGATGAAAAACTTAGAGAAAAATTTACTGGTACACCAGAAAAAGTAATTAATCTTTTTAGTTTTATTGCTGATGAAGTAAGAGAAATTTTAGGATCACTAGGCTTTTCTTCTCTTGATGAAGTAGTTGGAAGATCTGATCTTTTATATCAAGTCAGTAGAGGAAGTTCTGATCTTGATGATTTAGATTTAAATCCTATTATTCAAACCATTGATTCATCGGTTGGAGAATTTGACATAAAGAAAAAAACAATCAATAAGGTTAGTGATAGCCTTGATATTAAAATCATAGAGGATGCTAAGTCTTTCTTTGAAACAGATCAAAAAATTGAACTAAACTATAATATCAAAAATACTGATAGAGCTATTGGTACAAGACTTGCATCAGAAATAACTACTACAAAAGGAATGAGTTCTCTTCCAGACGATTTCTTTACAGTTAATTTTCACGGTTCTGCCGGGCAATCTTTTGGAGCATGGAGTGTGCAAGGAACTACTCTTAAAGTTTTTGGTGACGCTAACGATTATGTTGCAAAAGGATTATCAGGGGGTAAAATTGTTATTCAACCAAGCTCATCTTCACAACTAAAAACAAACAAAAATGTTATCATTGGGAATACTGTCTTATATGGAGCAACGCGTGGTAAACTTTTTGCTGCAGGAACTGCTGGTGATAGATTTGCTGTTAGAAACTCTGGCGCACATGCTGTTATTGAAGGATGTGGTGATAATGGATGTGAATATATGACTGGAGGAAGTGCAGTTATTCTTGGCGAAGTAGGAAATAATTTTGGAGCTGGAATGACTGGGGGTATGGCATTTGTGTACGATAAAGAAGGAACTCTTCCACTTCGAATTAATCTTGATGATATTTTCTATCAACAACAAATGACAAATTATTGGGAAAAAGTTTTACACCAAAAAATTGAAGAACATATCAAGGAAACAAATTCAACGTACGCAAAAAATTTACTCGAAAATTGGGAAAATGAGAAATTACTCTTCTGGCAGATTGTTCCAAAAGAAATGATCAATAAATTTGATCAACCTGTATTAATTCAAGAAGAAAAATCTGCTTAGTTTTTTATTATTGATTGAATAGAATCATTCATTATTTTTAAATCAAATGGATCGGATAATCTATGATCACTATTTTTTAATAATTTTATTTGGACTTGATTACCTTTAACTTTTTTTACTATTTTTTCTGGAACATCTGGAGTGACAACATTATCTTTTAGTCCTTGTATTAAAATTAAGGGCTTATTCCATTTGAATTCTTTATTTAAAATTTTATTTTTTCTACCTTCAACAATGTATTTCTTTTTTATAAGATAACTAAACCCGTAGGAGGAATATTTAATAATTCCTTTTTTATTCATTTCTTGTTTTTTCTTTAAAGGGAGTTTTTTATAAAACCCATCGATATAATCAGGTGCTGCTGCTAGGCCAATTAATCCAGCAATTCTTTTTGGTCTTGTTTTGGCAGCTAAAAACATTAACCATCCACCCATACTGCTACCAACCAAAATTTGCGGTCCTTTTGCAATATTATCAATGATGTCAATTAAGTCTTTTTTCCAATCTGAAATTGTAAAATCTTCGAATTTTCCATCAGATTTACCATGGCCGCGGCATTCAAAACGGATAAACCGCAATTTATTTTTTCGCGCAAATCTTTCTAAAGACAAAGCTTTTTGACCACTCATATCTGAGTTAAGGCCATGGATAAAGATGATACCAGGCCCCTTACCCTTTATAGATTTATAGCGAATTCTTTCTTTTTTCTTATTAATAAAGTAAGGCATCTTTGATACAAATACTTATATTTTAATAAAATGTCATCATTTAATGTCGCTCAAATTCTTCCCTCTTTAGATTCTGGTGGTGTCGAAAGAGGCACTATTGAAGTCGCAAATTATTTATCTGAATTAAATTTAAAAAATACTATTATTTCAAATGGAGGGCGTTTAATTAAGGAAATTGATAAAAATTATACTGATCATTTTCAATTACCAGTTAACTCAAAAAATTTTTTTATTTATCCATTAATTGCTAATCAATTAAAAAAATTAATTTTTAATCAAAATATTAATGTTGTTCATGTACGATCAAGAGCACCAGCATGGATTTTAAGTTTTATAAAAAATAGAAACTTCAAAACAATATCTACATTTCATAATGTGTATAGTGGTAATTCTTATTTTAAAAAAATCTATAATAAGCAATTATCCAAAGTTGATCAGATGGTTGCGATTTCAAATTATGTAAAAAATGAAATTAGTAAAAAATACAATTTGGATTCAAATAAAATTAAAGTTATTAATAGAGGTGTTGATGTAAAATATTTTGAAAAACCAATTTCAGATTCTCAAATAGAAAATATAATAAATAAGTATCAAATTGATACTTCAAAAAATATTATTCTATACCCTGCAAGGCTAACAAATTGGAAAGGTCAAATTGAGTTTTTAGATATATTTAATAAGATGCAAAATGACAATTTTTTACTTTATTTTGCAGGTGATACAAAAAATCAATCTTATACAGAAAAACTACAAAATAAAATTCAAAGTTTTAACATTGGTCATAAATGTAAGATTATAGGCAATCTACTAAGAGATGATTTGAAAACTTTATATTACCTATCATCAATTATTACTTCTTTTCCTTTACAAGCTGAAGGGTTTGGAAGAACTATAAGCGAAGCATTAATAATGAAAAAAAAGATACTTTCTTTCAACTATGGTGGTGTCAAAGATCAGCTTGATAAATTAGATGATATTTATAAAGTAGATCCTCATAAATATAATGAAATAGATATAAAACTTCAAAATATACTAAAAATAGATAAAGAAAAATTTTCTAATATTTCTTTAAATAGTAGAGACTACATATCAAAAACATTTTCAAAAAACCAAATGGTACAAAGTTACGTAGAATTATATGAACAGCAGTCAATTTAACAAAATACTAGTTGTAAAGCATGGATCGCTTGGTGATATTGCATTTTCTATATTTGCTATGGCATCAATTAAGCAATTTTTTAATATTGCCACTATTGACTTGCTCACTGAAGAAAAATACGTAAATTTTTTAAGCAATTCAAAATATTTTAATTCGATTCTTAAAGATAATAGAAAAGGAATAATTGATTCACTTAAGGTTATATTAAAAATAAATCAAAATAAATATGATCTAATCATAGATTTACAGAATTCTAAAAGAACAAATAATTATTGGTCATTCTTAAAATTTATTTCAGAAGTAAAAGTTAACGGATCTCGTTCTAATTGTGATATTCAATATGTAATTCCTCCACAAGGAACTGAATCTCCACAACAAGGTTTATACAATCAACTAAAGTTACTTGGAATAAATGAAATTAATCAAAATGTAGATTGGCTTTCCAAAGATATTACGGCAATTAATGAAGATAAAATAATCTTAATGATACCTGGCGTTTCTAAATCAGGTAAGGACAAGCAATGGTCACCAGATAAATTTGCAATACTTGCAAGTACTTTAGAAAAAAAAGGATATAAAATTTGTGTTATTGGGCAAAAATCAGATAAACAAACAGTAGAAATGATCAATAATGCATGTCAGCAGGTTATTGATTTAAGCGATAAATCACCTCCTGAAATCATCTATTCCATCGCTAAAAAAAGTAATTTTATAATTACTAATGATACTGGTCCAGGTCATATTGCAGCTCTAAGTAATTCACCTATTCTTTTTTTAGCTAAAGATAATCTTATCTCAAAATCAAATTTGTCTGAATATAAAAATGCTTATACGATTCTGACCGATACAATGGACTCAATTACAGTAAAACAAGTTTTAGATTTTTTACACGATAGAAAATTAACTAATAAATGAAATTAATTCTTTTTCTAAATCTCGGTTGTTAGAAAATAGTTTAGTATATTTTTTCTTCCACGGTGCATATTCTGCTGCAATCATACCTGGAACATTATCTGAATCATAAATAACACAAAGTTTCGCTTCTGAAAGTGATGCAATATGTGTACATCCACATTCAGGTGTAATTACATATGTTGAAGAATTAATTATTGATGTCCAATTATCAAAATTTAATTGATCTAAGATTAAAACATTATTTATACTTTTTAGATTTTCAAACTCTTCATTAGTGAGAATATCATATTTTTTAAATATCTCATAGAAGACATTTTTTGATGTTCCATCAGTTGTCATTACAATATTGATTTTCAAATTTTTAAGATTGTCTAATAGATTCATAAAGTTTTCTTCTGAAAAATATTTATTGATCCATTTTGAAGATAAATGAATTAAGCATAAATTCTTAGAAATTAAATCTATTTTATTAAATCCAATTTCATTTTTAATCTCTGCAGTATTATTATAATTTAATCCATTTTTAGTAACCAACTCCATCATAATTTCTGTTTGATGAATTGGGATATTTTTTGAAAATCTTAATTGGCGATCGATAATTAAGCAATAAGTAAAAAAGATTTTACCCAAAATTCTATCAAAAAATTTACTCATGTAATTATTTTTGTATCGAGATTTAAAAATTAACAATGACTTTATTTTACTTTTAGAAAAAATTGATATTAATATACTATTTATACCAGGACTAAATGTGAAAATATAATCATAATTTTCACTTCTTAATTTTGAAATTATCTTTAAGATTTGATAAAATTTATTTTTAAGTAAAAAAATTTTGTTAATAGATTTGTAGTTTTTACATATATTTTGATTTTTTTTAGAACAAACAATATCAATTTCATAATCCTGATTAGCTTCTTTTAGTCCTTGCACGATTGGAAGAGTAAGAATCATATCTCCCATTTTATCGTTTCTAACTAAACAAATTTTCATAAATTGTATTTAATAACTTAAAAAACAGTTTATATTTTTTAAAATCAGCCCTTGAATTTAAATTCATTTGAGATTATATCCTAACCAAATATGACAAAAGACTTAATTTCCTAATATGCTATTAAATAATAGCTTTAACTCAATCTCTATATAACTTTGGCTGTAAATTTCAAAACAAAGAAAGATATTGGTCCAAGAATCAATGAGCAAATTACTGCAAGTGAAGTCAGATTAATATCTAGTAGTGGTAAACAAATGGGGATATTAAGCATTCGTGAAGCTTTAATTCAAGCAGAAGATGAAGGTTTTGATTTAGTTGAAGTGTCTCCTGAGGCTAATCCACCAGTTTGTAAAATTATAGATTATGGTAAATTAAAATATAGAGAGCAAAAAAGTAAGAAAGAAGCAAAAAAGAAACAAAAAACAATTGAAGTTAAAGAGATTAAAATGAGACCTGGCATTGATACCCACGATTATAATGTTAAAATTAAAGCACTCTCAAAGTTTATAGGTGGTGGTAATAAAGTTAAAGTCTCTATGCGTTTCAGAGGACGTGAAATGGAGCATCAAAATTTAGGCTTTGATCTTCTAAAAAAACTAACTTCAGAAGTTGAAGAATATGCAAAAGTTGAAGTAGCTCCTAAGTTTGAGGGAAGACAAATAATGATGATACTTGTCCCTCAAGTTGCTAAATAATTCTACATATTGCAAAATACTCAATTATCAGTATAAGCCTTAAAAACTTGTTATGGCCTGCGGGGCAGCCTAACGGGTAAACTTATAATATAGGAGATAGTAATGCCCAAGCTTAAAACTAAAAGTAGTTTAAAAAAAAGATTTTCTAGAACAGGTTCCGGTAAAATTAAATTTAAACCTGCTGGAAAAAGACATGGAATGAGTAAACGTTCCAATAAATTTATTCGTAACACTAAAAGATCTGCAATTATGTCCCCAGGTGACTCTGCTTTAATTGATCATATGTTACCATACAACAAGTAAGGGGAAATCAATGGCAAGAGTATCACGAGGTGTTACAGCAAGAGCTAGACACAAAAAAGTAATTAAAAGAGCAAAAGGTTATTACGGTAGAAGAAAAAATGTTTTTCGAGTTGCTGTGCAGGCTGTCGAAAGAGGCATGCAATATGCTTATAGAGATCGTAAAAAAAGAAAAAGTGATTTTAGGGGTTTATGGATTCAAAGAATCAATGCTGGTGTTCGACTTCATGGTTTAACATATTCACAATTTATATCTGGTCTTAAAAAATCATCTATTGAAATAGATAGAAAGATTTTAGCGGATCTTGCAGTTAACCAGCCAGAAGCTTTTAAAGCTTTAGTTGATAAAGCTCAATCTGCTAGATAATTTTAATTAATAAAATATAATAGATATTGATGGCATTTGCTGAAAATAAAATTGATGTTCTAAAAAAAATTAAAGCTTCAAAATCCTTCGAAGATTTAGAAAAACTTCGATTATATTATTTAGGTAAAAAAGGATTAATACCTGTAGCTTTAAAAGGATTAGGCTCTTTGTCGATTGAAGAAAAAAAATCGAAAGGACAGGAATTAAATATTATTAAAAAAGAAATTGAAGAAGGTATTAAAAACCAAAGAACAGAAATTAAAAATATTGAAATTTCAAACAGGATTAATTTAGAATCAATTGATGTTACTCTACCACCTAATATTTCTGAAAAAGGAAAAATACACCCAATTAGTCAAACAATATTTAATATTATAGAAATTTTTGGAAATTTAAATTATGCAGTGGAAACAGGTCCAGATATAGAAACAGATTTTAATAATTTTACAGCTTTAAATATACCAGAACATCATCCAGCAAGAGAAATGCAGGACACGTTTTATATTCAGGATAATGGAGACAAAAATGTTCTTCGAACCCACACCAGTCCTGTTCAAGTGAGAACTATGCTCAAAACAAAACCACCTATTAAAATTATTGTGCCTGGCAGAACTTATAGAAGTGACTCAGATGCTACACATGCTCCTATGTTTCATCAGGTAGAAGGCTTAGTCGTTGATACAAATTCTACTATGGTTGATTTAAAATCAACACTCGTTTCATTTTTAGAAGAATTTTTTGAAGTAAAAAACTTACAATACCGTTTTCGCCCTAGTTATTTTCCTTTTACTGAGCCTAGTGCAGAAATGGATGTAGCTTATACCAAAGTAAATAATAAAATAAAAATTGGTGAAGGAGATAAATGGTTAGAAATATTGGGTTGTGGAATGGTCAATCCTATAGTTTTAGATAATTGTAATATTGATTCAAAACAGTATCAGGGTTTTGCTTTTGGTATGGGAATTGAGCGTTTGTCGATGCTTAAATATGGTATTACAGATTTAAGAAGTTTTTTTGATCCAAATTATAGATGGCTGGATCATTATGGTTTTAGTATTTTGGATAACCAAACACGATCAGGGCTATAAATGAAATTTACACTAGACTGGCTAAAAGATCATTTAGATACTTCTGAAAATTTAAACACTATAACAGATACTTTAACCAATATTGGTTTGGAGATTGAAAGTGTAGAAGATAAATCAGAAATATTTAAGAATTTTACAGTAGCTAAAGTTTTAAAAGCAGAAAAACATCCAGATGCAGATAAGCTTAAAGTATGTCAGGTTGAAACAATAAATGGAAATTATCAAGTTGTGTGTGGTGCTCCAAATGCAAGAGAAGGCATGCTTGGAATTTTTGCACCAGAAAATAGTTACATTCCTGGCACAGACTTACATTTAAAAAAAACTAAAATTAGAGGAGTTGAGTCTTGCGGAATGCTTGTCTCAGAAAGAGAGATGGGTATTTCTAATGAACACGATGGAATTATTGAAATAAAAGACAATTATAAAATTGGTGATTTATTTAGTAAAATTTTTGCAATAGATGAACCTGTTATTGAAATTAATTTAACACCAAATAGATCTGACTGTTTATCGGTCAGAGGTATCGCAAGAGATTTAGCAGCAGCAGGGATTGGTAAATTAAAAGACTTAAATTATAAAAAATCAAAAGAATCATTCAAAAGCCCAATTACGTGGAAAAAAGAATTTCAAAATAATAATCTATGTCCTGGAGTAGCAGGTCGATATTTCAAAAATGTCAAAAATGTAGAAAGTCCTAAATGGCTTCAAGATAGATTAACTGCAATCGGATTAAGACCCATTTCAGCGCTTGTTGACATTACAAATTACATCACCTTTGACTTAGGAAGACCACTTCATGTTTATGATGCTGACAAAGTGTCAGGCAATTTAACAATGCGATTAGCCAATAAAAATGAGGAGTGTTTAGCACTTAATGAAATTAATTATAAATGTGACAGTGATATGATTGTGATTTCTGACGATGAAAAAAAACTTCACGGAATTGGTGGAGTTATGGGCGGTCTCGATAGTGGTTGTAGTATAGAGACTAAAAATGTCTTTTTAGAAGTTGCATTATTTGATCCGATTTCTGTAACTAAAACTGGAAGAAAACTAAATCTTCAAAGTGATGCACGTTACCGCTTTGAAAGAGGTATTGATACTGATTCTATTTATTGGGGTGTAGATGCAGCAACTCAAATGATTTTGAAATTATGTGGAGGAGAAGTAAGTGAGTTCGTTTCTTCAGAAATTAATATAGAAAATAATAAACCATTTATGTTTGACACAAATAAAATAAAGACCTTTGGTGGAATAGAAATCAACAATAAGGAGCAGAAAACAATCTTAACTTCACTTGGTTTTTCTGTAAATGAAAAAAATTCAAAATTTGAAATTCAAAGCCCTACTTTTAGACCAGATATTGTTGGTGAGGCAGATATCGTCGAAGAAATAATTAGAATTTATGGTTATAATAAAATTCCTCTAAAAAAAGTTACTAATCAAGAAGAGAAAAAGCAGATTTTAAATTCTAAAACAAAAACTTTTTATAAAAGCAAAAAAACCATAGCTCTTAACGGATATTCTGAAATTGTAACTTGGTCATTTATGGATGAAAAAAAAGCAAAAATTATTTCAGATGAAATAATTAGTTTAAAAAATCCAATAAGTACCGATTTGAACACAATGAGACCATCAACGCTTCCAAATTTGTTAGAAGCAATCAATCAAAATAAAGCTAGAATGTACTTGAGAGCTAAAATATTTGAAGTAGGTCCAAATTTTTCTAAATCATTACCAGACCAACAAGAAAATGTTGCCACTGCTATAGCTTATGGCTCATCTGATGAACAAAACTGGTTGTCAAATAAAAAAAATATTGATGTCTTTAGTGTAAAGGCTGATTTATTTTCTATATTAGCAAACTTAAATGTACCAATAGATAATTTGTTATATGAAAAACTTGAAGGTCAAATCTATCATCCTGGTAAATCATCTTCTTTAAGGCTTGGTAAAAATAAAATAGCTAATTTTGGAGAGTTGCATCCAATTCTATTAAAAACTATGGATGTTAATTTCAATGTATTTGGTTTTGAAATATATTTGGAGAATATTTCACAATTTCAAGAAAATAAATCTTCCTCTAAAGGTGGTTTTACTAATAATCCTTATCAAATGGTTGAGAGAGATTTTGCCTTTTTGTTTCCAAAAGATGTTAAGGCTACTGAGATAATTAAAAAAGTAAAAAAAATAGATAAAAATATAATTCAAAATGTAACAATATTTGATGTTTATGATGGAGATAAACTTCCAGAAAATAAAAAAAGCATTGCTTTTAGGGTATTACTGCAACCTCAAGATAAAACATTCAACGATCAAGAAATTGAGGAGTTATCAAATAAAATAATAGATGAAATATCTAAATCGCTTGATGCATATATAAGAAACTAATGACAGAACTTAGTTCTATTCGTAATTTCTCAATTGTTGCTCACATTGATCATGGAAAGTCAACTTTAGCCGATAGACTTATACAGTTTTGTGGCGGTTTAACTGATAGAGAGATGAAAGAGCAGGTTCTAGATTCAATGGAATTAGAAAGAGAAAGGGGCATTACAATAAAAGCTCAAACAGTTAGACTTTCTTATAAATCAAATGATGGCAAGACTTACATACTTAATATTATGGATACTCCAGGTCATGTGGATTTTTCTTATGAGGTTTCTAGATCATTAGCAGCATGTGAGGGATCTTTATTAATAGTAGATTCTACACAGGGTGTTGAGGCTCAAACACTAGCTAATGCGTATCAAGCAATTAATAATGATCATGAAATTTTGCCCGTACTAAATAAAATTGATCTTCCTTCGTCTGAGCCAGATAAAATAAAATCACAAATTGAAGATGTTCTTGGTATTGAAACATTCAATGCTTCTCTTGTTTCAGCAAAAACAGGTGTAGGAATAGAAGATTTATTAAATAAAATCATCACACTCCTTCCTTCTCCA
>CACMQS010000014.1 GCA_902615845.1 uncultured Alphaproteobacteria bacterium | reverse complement strand
TAAAATTCCATTTATACATTTTATTCCAAGAAAAAATTTCGAAAACAAAGTCATGAAGTATCTAAAAAATATAGATATCATTTGTTTGGCTGGTTTTATGCAAGTTTTAGACTCAAAATTTGTAAGGCAGTGGAGATCGCGATTAATCAATATTCATCCATCTTATCTCCCAGCTTTCAAAGGCTTAAATGCTCAGGATCAGGCCATAAAGGCAGAAGCTAGCTATTCTGGTTGTAGTGTTCATTACGTAAGCTCTAAAATTGACTCTGGAAAGATTATATTGCAAAAAAAAGTAAAGATTTTGAAGAAAGATAATACCGAATCACTCTCAAAGAAAATATTGATAGAAGAGCATAAGGTTTATCCAAGAGCATTACAGATGGTTGCAAAAACACTTTTAACAAGACAACATTAAGATGAAAAATCGAATCAATTTCCTAAAAAAATTCGAGGTAAGGCAATCTCATGTTCCCAGATTTAATGAGGAGTGTGGTGTCTTTGGAATAAGTGGAACCAAAGATGCTGCAGCTTTAACAGCTCTTGGTTTGCATGCGTTGCAACATCGTGGTCAAGAAGGTTGTGGAATTGTAAGTTATGATGGCAACTCCTATCACTCAGAAAGAAAATTTGGATTAGTTGGTGATAATTTTACAAAGAAACACTCATTAGATAAATTAAAGGGAAAAATTGCGATAGGACATAATCGCTATTCAACAACGGGTGGTGAAACAATAAGGAATATACAACCTTTTTATGCTGATCTTCATGGTGGAGCTATTAGTATTGCTCATAATGGTAATTTAACTAATGCACTCCTTTTAAGAGAGCAAATGGTACGAGAAGGTGCAATATTTCAAACAACATCAGATACCGAAACTATTGTTCAACTTGTAGCTCGTTCAAAAAAGAAAGATATTTTAAATAAAATTATTGATGCTTTAATGCAAATTCAAGGTGGTTATGCTTTATCAATTATTGCTAATGGTACGTTGATTGGCGCAAGAGATCCATTAGGTATTCGACCACTTGTTTTAGGTAAATTTAAAAATGCATTTATCCTTGCCTCAGAAACTTGCGCGCTAGACATTATAGGTGCAAAATTTATCCGTGAAATTGAAAATGGAGAAGTTGTAGTTATTAAAGATAATAAAGTTGAAAGTAGAAGACCTTTTCCAAAAAAACAAATCAAACCATGTGTATTTGAATATATTTATTTTTCGCGGCCAGATAGTATTTTAAAAAATAAAACCGCCTATGAATATAGAAAAAATTTAGGTACATACTTAGCAAAAGAAACTGATATAAAACCTGATGTAGTTGTACCAGTTCCAGACTCTGGTGTTCCTGCTGCGCTTGGTTTTAGTCAAGAGTCCGGTATTCCTTTTGAGTTAGGATTAATACGAAATCATTATGTGGGGAGGACATTTATTGAGCCAACTCAGCAAATTAGAAGTTTAGGTGTAAAGTTAAAACTAAATCCTAACCAAAGTTCTATTAAAAAAAAGAAAGTAGTTTTAATTGATGATTCATTGGTTCGAGGAACAACATCCACTAAGATAATAAAAATGCTTTATGATTTTGGCGCAAAAGAAGTCCATATGCGTATTGCTTCACCTGCAATTAAATATCCAGATTTTTACGGAGTCGATACTCCGACCCAAGAAGAATTATTGGCTGCAAACAAAAATTTAGAGGAAATGTGTAAATATATTGGAGCTAAATCATTAAAATTTTTATCATTAGATGGTCTGTATCAAGCCCTTGGTTATGATGAGAGAGACAATGATAATCCTCAATTTACTGATCATTATTTTACAGGAGAGTATCCAGTCAGACCTTTAGATTACTTGAATGACGAAAGTTTAAAAAAACTATCATTTTTAAGTCTTGCTTCAAATAATTAATTAATGAATTATTTTTTTTCATGAACGTTCTTGTCATTGGTAATGGTGGAAGAGAGCACGCATTATGTTATGGCATAAAACAATCTCCTAATTGTTCTAATTTATATTGTATTCCTGGAAGTGATAGTATCAGTGAAATTGCTTCTTCGATTATCACAGATGTTAATGATCATGATGTTATTCTTCAATTTTGTATAGAAAGTAAAATTGATTTAGTGGTGATAGGTCCAGAATTGCCTTTAACTAAAGGATTATCAAACCTTTTAATGAACAATTCTATTTTAGTCTTTGGTCCTGATCAAATGGGAGCTGAACTAGAAAAATCAAAAAAGTTTACAAAAGATATTTGTAAAAAATTAAATATTGCAACAGCTGCCTATGACGTATTTGACAACTATGATGATGCCTTAAATTTTTGTCAAAATCGATCCTATCCTCTTGTTATCAAAGCTGATGGTTTAGCAGCAGGAAAAGGAGTTATTATTTGTCAAAAAAAGGAGGATGCAAAGGATGCGCTGATTAAATGTTTTAAAGATAATTCTTTTGGTGATGCTGGTTCAGTTGTTGTTATTGAAGATTTTTTAGTTGGTGAAGAGGTAAGTTTATTTTCACTTGTTGATAAAAATGGATTTGTGTTGCCACTTACAACAGCACAAGATCATAAAAAAATCTTGGAAGGAGAAAAAGGCTTAAACACTGGTGGTATGGGAGCCTACACACCTGTTCCTTCTATTTCATCAAATAAAATGAATGAATTATCCAAAACATTTGTTGAGCCTATCGTTCAACATCTTGCTGAACAAGGCATCAAGTATCAAGGAATGTTTTATGCAGGATTAATTCTAACAGATAAGGGTCCAAATTTACTCGAAATTAATGTTCGTTTTGGTGATCCGGAAACACAAGCAATTATTCCACTCTTAGAAACAGATTTATTAGAACTCCTTCATGCATCAGCGATAGGTACCTTAAATGAAATAAAAAAAATTAAGTGGAAAAATGATTATGCCATGACAGTAGTAATGGCTGCTCATGGTTATCCAGAGGAATATAAAAAATTAACACCAATTAATAATTTGGAAAATCTTACTTTAACATCAGATGACTATCTCTTTCATGCAGGAACAATGTTTAAAGAAAACAAATGGCTATCTAATGGTGGGCGCGTCTTAAATATCTCTAATACGGGTAAAGATTTAAAAACTATTAGAGAAAATATTCACAATATAATTAATCAAATTAATTGGGCTGAAGGGTATTATCGAAAAGATATTGGTTGGAGATATATTGATGAGTAATTCTTTTTTAGTTGAAGGAAAAACAAAAATTATTGAGAAAACAAATGATCAAAATATCATTCGAATTGTAACAAAAGATTTTTTAACAGGCGGGGATGCAGCGAAGAAAGAGGAAATTAAAGATATTGGAATACAAAAGACAAAACAAACAAGTAATGTGTTTAGTATGCTAACCAAGGCAGGTATTGCAACATCATTTATTGAACAAGATTCGCCAAATAGTCTTTTAAGTCATAACTGTAATATGCTTCCTTTAGAATTTGTAGTAAGACGTTATGCATGGGGAAGTTATTTAAGTAGAAACACTCAATTTGCAAAAGATAAAAGTAATCCTCATCAATTTGAAAACTTAGTTTGGGAAATATTTCATAAACAAGCGGTTGTTATCCCTCCGCATGTTGCAGAACCTGTTCAAATGGATGAGAGTGAAGCGAGAAGACAATTTTTAAAAGATGGAAAATGGGAAGAGGGTGTATTTACGGATCCATTTGTAAAAACTGGAGAAGAATGGGAGTTATTTTCAGCCAAACAACCTGTTACAAGCAAAAGCTTAATGAAAACCAAAAAATTATTGTCTAATCAAGAATTAGAAATAGCTATTAATGGAATTATTCTTCCAAGTTTCGAGCTTATAGAAGACAAATGGAAAACTATTGAGACAATTGATGGTCCTATTCATTTGGTAGATATTAAGTTTGAGCTTGGTTTTAAAGTATCGGATAACTCGTTAGTTCTATCTGATGTTGTTGATAATGATAGTTGGCGAATATGGCCTGGCGGAGATCCAACTAAACAATTAGATAAACAATCTTTTCGTGAAGGAGAAGATTTAGTAAATGTTGCTAATAAATATCAACTGGTAACACAACTAACTGATCAATTTAATTTAAGTTAATAATTTATTTATCAATAATCGTTATATGACCCATTTTTCTTTTATGTTTAATTTCTGTTTTTAAATAGTCATAAAAAAATTCATTATCCTTAAAAGTTTTATTTCGATACGGTGTAATATCATCACCAATTAAATTAATCATTTTGGCATTATACAATTTTTTTGTCTCAATTTTTTCTAAGCCACATACTGCTCGTACATGATTTTCAAATTGACTAATATTATGAGAGTTCATTGTTAGATGTCCAGAATTATGAACACGAGGAGCAATTTCGTTAGCATATAAATTATCATCAGTATCAATAAAAAATTCTACACATAACGTTCCAATATAATCTAGTTTTTCTACAACTTGTTTTGCCCACTCAATTGATTTTATTCTTATGTCATCAGAGATATCACTTGGTATTGTTGAATATTTTAAAATTTGTTCTTCATGAACATTCTCAATAGGATCATAGATCTCATAACTATTTTGATCATAACGAGTAATGACAACTGAAATTTCTTTTTTAAGATGAATGAGTTTTTCTAAAATATATTCTTTTGTAAAATCAATCTCTTTCGTAATATCATCTACAGTATTTAATTTATACTGACCTTTGCCATCGTACCCTAACGTTGTTGTTTTTAATAGACCTGGAAGCAAGTCTACATTTTCACTCAAATCTTTTTCATTTTTTACAATTACGTATTTTGTTGTTGTTATATTGTTATCATTGAGAAATTTTTTTTCTGTTTCCCGATGTTGAATGAGTTGATTAATTTCAGGTTTTGGTAAAACTTTTTTGTTTTCATTAATTTTTTTTAATATTGTGAAGGGAATATTTTCAAATTCATATGTAACTAGATCAACTGCATTAATAAAATTATTTATCGTTGTATCATCATCATACTGACCAAAAATAAATTTAGTCGCAAAGTGTTTCCCGGGTGCATGAGGATCATCACTTAATATGATGGTTTGTATATCTATTTTTTTTGCAGCATCTGCTAAAAGACTTCCTAATTGTCCACCACCGATAATGCCAAGTGTGGGTGTATTCATGACTTATGGTTTTTGTTTAACAGCTTTTGATTGTTTACTTCGATAATTTTTTAGATTTTTCTTAATTTCTTTATTCGTAAGAGCAATAATGGAAGCTGCATATAAACCGGCATTCATTGCGCCGTCCTCACCAATTGCAACACTGCCAACAGGGATACCTTTTGGCATTTGTACTATTGATAACAAACTATCTAATCCTTTTAATTTACGACTTTCTACTGGTACGCCGATTACAGGTATACTTGTTAATGATGCAATCATTCCTGGTAAATGCGCAGAGCCTCCTGCACCGGCAATAATGACAGAAATATTATTGTCTTCCGCTGCTTTGGCAAATTTGAACATTCTATCTGGTGTGCGGTGTGCAGAAACAATTTTGGTTTCAAACTTAACTTTCAGTAATCTTAAAATTTTTTCACAATTTTTCATGGTAGCATAATCAGACTTGCTTCCCATCACAATTGCTACCTTATGTTTTGTTGATGCTGAGGTCATTTTAGTTTTATTGTATCAATTCAATGATGATTCGATACATTATTACATAATGACATCGTGGACATTACTTTCGCGGGCTCCAGCTTTTGAAATAAAGACAAATTTACAATTGCCTTGCATTTTCTTTATCGTTTTATGACCAGTGTACCCCATCGAAGATTTTAAGCCACCAACAAGTTGATACGCTACATCTTCTATTTTACCTTTGTATGGAACCATGCCTTCCACACCTTCTGCTACTAATTTTTTGGCATTCTTCGTTTCTTCTTGGGAGTATCGATCAAAAGATCCTTTTTGCATTGCTCCTACAGAACCCATACCTCTATATGATTTAAATTTTTTACCTTTAATCGTTAATAATTTCCCTGGTGATTCTTCAGTACCAGCAAATAAAGACCCTATCATGCAAGCACTTGCACCACCTGCTATAGCTTTTGCAATATCACCTGATGTTTTTATTCCTCCATCTGCAATGACAGGAATTTTAAATTTTTTGGCAACTTGATATGTATCCATCACAGCGGAGAGTTGAGGAATACCAACACCAGTCACAACCCTTGTTGTACAAATTGATCCTGGTCCAATACCTACTTTAATAGCATCTACACCAGCACTAATTAAATCTGATGCAGCTTTTTTTGTAGCAATGTTTCCAACTATTAGAGGGGTTTTCTTTAAAACTTTTTTTGCTTTTTCAATAAACTGTAAAGTCGTCTTCGTATGTGCATGAGCAACATCAATAAAGACTATATCAACGCCGATTTTTAATAATTCTAATAGTCGCAAGTACGCATTGTTTTCAACACCGATTGCAGCACCTACTGCAATTTGTTTGTTAGAATTAATTACAGCATTTTGAAATTTTTTAACATTAACTTTAAAACTATGAACTTTTTTGACTTCACTTGCTTGTTTATCAATTGGCATATTACGGTGAATAACACCTAGACCACCATTAAGTGCTAAATTGATCGCCATCTTATTCTCTGTCACAGTATCCATAGCAGCAGAAAGTATAGGAATATGTAATTTGACTTTTCCAATGGTAATCGACGTATCTACATCTTTTGGTTTGATCTCTGAATACGCTGGTGAGAGCAGAACATCATCAAAAGTAACGGAATAATTAGTATTTATCTGGTAGGCCATTTCCAACAATATTTATTTTGTTTCGATTTGTAAAATAAATAGTTCAAATAAAAATTTTTGAACCCCTACGTTTTAAATTTTATATTCGAAGTTCTGCGTTGTCGGGTTAATCTTAATTAATCTTGCGCCATTTCTAATATGATAGTGGGTAGCAACAGGCGTTAGAGGAGAAATGGTAATAATACTTTCAAACTGGTCTTTTGATTTTATATATTTTTGCAGTTCTTTCATAATTTTTTTCCCTGCCCCTTTTTTAAAAGACCATAAAGTATAGGCAATTGGTATAGTTGCTTGATCTTCCTCAACACTCATTAAATCCATTTCTTTAATGGTTGCTGGTATTTCATTTGTAAAGGCAAAGCAGGCAATACCCTCAATATCATCCTTATATTTGAGGCCAAAAATCTTTCTTCCTTTTGATGTACGAAATTCATTATCAAGTTCTGGTCGAACCGGATCGTCTGATGGATTAACACCATCTAGTTCTACTAGCTCCGTTTTTTTGATCCAACTAAAGAAATCAAACTCGTATTTGTATCTGCCAATTTTCATTTAAAGTATGTAAAGCTTTATAAGATTTGATAAATAAAGATAGTGAATATTTTGATAAGAAAGTTGCCACTAATTACTTACTGTCAAATATTACTAATATAAATTCTTGCTATACCTAAAATGTCATCAAAGTCATCTATTCAAAATATTTTTAAATTATCTATCCCTATTTTCTTTGCAAATTTAGTCATTCCTTTTGTGGCTATTGTTGATACCGGTTTAATGGGCAATCTTGATAATGCTAGTTACTTGGTTGCGACTAGTATTGCGGCAAGTGTCTTTTCCATTCTTTTTGGAAGTTTTGGTTTTTTACGATCAGGTACGGTTGGAATGATCGCTCAAGCAGATGGATCTAAAGATTATGAAGAAATCATAAATATTTTTTTACGAAATATTGCTTTTGTTATAATTATTTCCCTCTTATTAGTTATTCTTCAAACATACATATATAATATTTCCTTATCAATTTTTGAGTTATCGAAGGAAACAAAACTTTATTTTAAAGATTATTTTACTTTTCGTATTTACTCCTCTTTTGGTGAGCTTACAATTTTTGTAATTACAGGATTATTTATTGGTTTACAAAAAACAAAAACATCCAGTCTTATTGTCGGGTTTTATTCTATTTCCAATATAATTTTAAGCTTAGTTTTTGTTTTATATTTTAATTTAAATGTTTTAGGTGTTGCCTTAGGCACGCTCGTCGCTTCAACGCTGACAACAATAATCTTTTTATTCTATACATTCTATGATCTAAGCATGATGACCAAATTAGAATTTAATTTAAAAAAAATTTTTAATCTTAGTAAAGTAAAAAATATTTTTAATATTAATCTTAATATATTTATTCGATCTCTTCTTCTTGCTTTTGCCTTTTTATATTTTACCTATCTTGGTAATTCAATCAGTGAAGAAACAGTAGCAGCAAATACCATTTTGCTAAATTTTATTATGTTATCAGCTTATGTTCTTGATGCTTATGCTTTTTCTACAGAGGGTATTGTTGGGTATTCTATTGGATCCAAAAATAAACAATTATTAAGAGATGTCATAAAAAATTCCTTTATCCTAAGCACTTCAACTGGTCTGGTGATATGTATAATCTTTTTCTTTAGTAAAAATTATTTCATTATTACGATGACAGATTTACCTGATATTCGAGAGATTAGTTTTTCATTCTCATACTGGGTAATCATTATTCCTTTTGCAGCCTCTTTTTGTTTTCAATTTGATGGTATCTTTGTTGGTGCATCACAAACAACAGAATTACGAAATGCAATGATCGTCTCTGTCGCAATCTATATTGTTGTCTCTTTTTTTTTATTAGCAAGTTTTGGCAATACAGGATTATGGCTGTCTCTCTGCCTTTTCTTTATTGCAAGAGCACTCACTTTATTTGTCTACATGCCTAGACTTTATGGCCGTATCCAAGAATAATTCTATTAAATTTTAAAAAAATACTTAAAAAGACACATAATTATACAAATAGGTCGGCCACTAGCCCTATTTTAAAATAAAAAAGGCCTCAGTTAATAAAATTTTTTTATGCTTCTAAATTTGGTCAAAATAAAAAATATTTTAACTTACCTTTTTCTTTTTTTATTTTTCAATAGTATTTTTATTGGTTTTCTAAACGCAAATCCATCAACCAACATATCAGATGCATATGATGTTCCTGATCATATTAATGCTTCAAAAGTACAATATCTTAGAGGTGTTACGTTTAATAATGATGGTTCTAAAATGTATGTTACAGGCACTACATCTGGAGGAGTAGTGGGTATGTACACTCTAGGAACTCCTTACGATGTATCTACTGCTTCATTTACTGCAAGAGCAACTATAGGAGGGTTTGCACAAGATATTCGATTTAGTGATGATGGTTTGAAAATGTTTACCGCTCCCTTTGCTGGTGGTGCAACTGATAATAACAATACTATAAGAGAATTTGCTCTTAATACAGCTTACGACATTAGCACAATAGTAGATATTAATAATCCTGAAGAATATAATCCTCAAACGATAGATGAAAATCAGGTTCACGGTTTAGCATTCAATGGAGATGGTACAAAAATGTATACTATTGACTCCACAAGTGGCGCAGAAAAAATTCATGAATACAGTTTATCAACTGGATTTGATTTAACATCAACAGTATCACATATTCGTAGTTTAGATGTATCTGACTATGTCACCAAGCCTGAGTCATTATTATTTAATCCAGATGGAACAACATTGTTTACTATAGGACGAGAACCTCATGAAGTAAATGAGTTTGTGTTAACAACAGGGTTTGATCTTTCAACTGCTTCACATGTAGATGTGCATGTTATTGGCGGTGGTGCAAAAGATCATCCCAAAAGTATTGCCTTTAGTGATGATGGTAACAAAATGTTTATAGCGGTAAACCAAAGGTATGTTTTTGAATGGACTTTACCTAAACCTTATAATTTGGCAGCACCAACAGTAACTTTTTCACCAGCTGACGATGCTACAAATGTTGCACTTGATGCAAATATAGTACTTACTTTTAGTGAAGCTATGGACGTAGAAAGTGGAGATATAACTATTAAGAAAACATCAGGTGACACTACTATTGAATCAATTGATGTTACAAGTGGTCAAGTTACAGGGACTGGAACAACCACAATAACAATTAATCCAAGTTCAGATTTAGAACAGAATACTGAATATTATGTTTTAATCGATGCTACAGCTTTTGATGATGGAAGTGATGCCTCTTATGCTGGTATAACTTCAACAACAGCATTAAGTTTTACAACAGCAAATTCAGCCCCAACTTTAGTTTCTTCTGTACCAGCTGATGATGCAACAGATGTTGCAATTAATGCTAATATAATTCTAAATTTTAGTGAAAGCGTTAATGCCGATGATGGTGATATAGTAATTTATAAAACATCTGGTGGTACTGAGGTTGAAACTATTGCTTCTACAGCCAGTAATGTAACTGGAAGTGGAACATCACAAATAACTATTAATCCATCTGCTGACTTTGAATATGGAGTTGAATATTATGTCTTGATTGACTCTGGAGCTTTTGATGATGCTAATGATGAAGATTATACGGGTATAACGTCAACCACGGCACTTAGTTTTACAGTTAATAATAGGGTGGATCCAACAACAATTAAAGATGTTGTAGGATCAATAGATGCCCAAAGTGAATCAGCAAAAAATTATATTATTCAATCTATTGATACTGTCTCAAATCGGTTACGACATTTAAGACAAAATAGATTAAATGATTCTTTATCGAGTCAAAATTTACAAATAGATGTTGGCAATACAATACTCACCTCATTAGTGAATGATAATTTACAAAAAAATACCAATTCCATTATGTCTGATAATTGGTCGTTGTGGTCATCAGGCACAATTAGTGTAGCAAAAATTGGTGATAGTATAAATTCATCATCACAAGAAACTGAAGGTCAAGGAGTAGTATTAGGATTTGATAAAAAATTAAGTGATAGTGATTTTATTGGTTTTGCTATTCAGTATGGTCAAAGTGATACGGATATTGGAACAGATGGAACAAGTATTGATACTGAAAATATGAATTTCTCTATTTACCGAACGAAACCACTTGATGATAATAATTTTATAGAAACACTTCTAGGTGTTGGGTTAATAGAAAGTGATTTAAAAAGAGTTCATAATTCAAATATATTAACCGGCTCAAGAAATGGAACACAAATATTTGGTTCTATCAATTATGGTAAAACTATTGACCGAGGTAATTTTAATCTAATACCAATTGGACGTCTTGATTTAGGTTTAACTGAACTTGATGGATACACCGAAACTGGAACAGATGCTTTATCTTATGCAAAACAACGAATAGAAAATGGCTTAGCCTCATTTGGATTTGAATTTAGTGATAATATTAAACTTAATGAAAATAAATTAAGACCATTTGGATCACTTACATTTATTACTAATTTTAGTAATTCATCAGATGCTAAGATGAATTATGTAGCAGATACTTCAACAATTTATACTTATACGCAAGAAGCTAATTCAGATCATTTAATCAGCTCAATGATTGGATTAACATTTATCGCTGGAGATTATTTAAATATTAACTCCAGTTATAGTAGAGTTCAAGGTAACAGGAGTGAACGAAGAGATACTATAGACTTTGCTATTAACTTTATTTCAAATCGTGAGACACAATATAGTCTGTCATTAGCCGGTGATGAAAATGCAGAGGCTAAACTTGGTATATCAAAAAATATATATGGTTTTGATTTAGGGTTTAATGCTAATCAGTCTATTAGTAATAATTCTAATCAAGAAGCAGAACTAATGCTCACATACAATTTTTAAAAATACTAATTTAGTTTATCTTTACGGTAATTAGATCGTATTTCATCTAGTAGGATTGATTTAGACTTATCTTTTACATGCCAAAAATCCCAGCCATTACAACTTGGCAGTCCTTGTATTTTTGCTCCCATTTGATGAATAGACCCTGTTAAATCTTTTATTTTAAGTGTTCCATCAATACTGACCGTTGCTTTGAAACGTTCTTTTTTATCAGTTAATACTGCACCAGGTGGAATAATTCCTTGCTCGACTAATTCACCAAAAGGAATCTTTGGTAATTCTTTTCTACTTTTTGCTATAGTGACAACATCTTCTTTTAATACTTTGGTTTTCTTTAATCTCTCTTTTGAAAGTTTAACGTAGCCTTTATCTTTTTCTATGCCAATAAAGTTACGTTGTAATTTTTTTGCTACAACAGCAGTTGTTCCACTTCCAGAAAAGGGATCAAGTACAAGATCACCTTTGTTTGTTGAGGCTAATAGAATTCGGTAGAGAAGAGCTTCTGGTTTTTGTGTTGGGTGTGATCGTTGATTATTATCTTTACGCAACCTTTCTTTGCCTGAACAAATAGGAATATACCAGTCACTGCGCATTTGTTTCCCTTCATTTAGTTCTTTAAGATTTTGATAGTTAAATGTGTATTTTGCTTCTCTTGATGTTGTGCACCATAACAGTGTTTCATGTGCATTTGTAAAACGTGTACCACGAAAGTTTGGCATGGGATTTGTTTTATGCCAAATAATATCATTTAAAATCCATAAGCCTTCATCTTGGATTGTAGAACCTACACGTAAAATATTATGATAACTTCCTATCACCCAAAGTGCCCCACCTTTTTTTAAAACACGTTTACATTCACTAAGCCACGCATTAGTAAATTGATCATATTCTTTATATGTACTAAATTTATCCCAATCTTGTGTAACTGCTTCCACTGTTGTTTGATCAGGTCTGTATAATGTATCCTTTAATTGAAGATTATAGGGTGGATCAGCAAAAATAAGATCAACTGAATGATCTTTTAATTTTTTCATTTCCTTAATGGAATCACCCAAAATAATTTGATTATTCTTCATAATTGATAAAAAGAATCTTTAAGCAGATATGGAATCAGGTCAATTGAGTTATCAACAAGGAGAATCTTTAGGTATGGATAACCTTAAAATTTGGCGAAAAACATAAAAAAAAGGGGTCCGAAGACCCCTAGAATAGTTCATCAAATGGGAGGAATGATGAAACCTAACATTTATATAGTGTTTGTCGCATCTTTTTGAAGCATAATAATATAATATTTGATATGCATTCTTTGCATGGATAAATTTGGGTAATTTATTTTTTTAATATCGATTTAATTGGTTCAAACGATTTTCGGTGAAATTGAGTTACACCGTGTTTGTGTATTGCATCAATATGTTTTTTAGTTCCATAACCTGCATTTTTTTTCCAATCATAAAATGTAAACTTACTGTCAAGAATACTCATCAGTCGATCACGGTGAACTTTTGCAATAATAGATGCACTTGCGATCGATAAAGATTTTTTATCTCCTCCTATTATAGATTTTTCATTTTGATAATTTAATGAAAAGTTTCCATCAATAATAAGATGTGGATTTTCAAAATTAAATTTTTCAATTACTCTTTTCATTGATAATTTTGTTGCTTCCAAAATATTAATTGTATCTATTTCTTCTACGCTAGCGTAACCTAAGTAATATTGAAGTTTTTTTTCTTTTTGTAATTTTTTAAAAAATAAGAATAATTTTTTTCTTTGTTTTGCTGTATGTTTCTTTGAGTCAGTTATGGGTATTTCTGGTTCTAAATTATCATAATTAGAAAAATAACATCCACAACTCACCACTGGGCCTGCCAATGGACCTCTACCTACTTCATCTAAACCAATTACAGGTCCATTAATTGATTTCTCTATAGAAAAATCAGTCACTATTTTTCATTTAATCTTGGCATGATTTCAACAAAATTACAGGGCTTATGTCTAATGTCTAATTGATATTGTAAAATTTCATCCCAGCCATCTTTGCATGCACCTGTTGATCCAGGTAAACAAAAAACATACGTACTATTTATTAAGGCTGCAACTGCTCGTGATTGAATTGCTGATGTACCAATTTTTTCAAAACTAATTTGGCGAAATAATTCACCAAATCCATCGATATGTTTACTAGCAATAGCGTTTACAGCTTCTGGTGTAGTATCTCTTCCTGTAAGACCAGTCCCACCAGTTGTAATAATGCAATCAATGTCTTCTTCTTTTGACATTGTATCTAAGGTATCTTTTATTTGAGAAACATCATCTGGGATAATTGTCCGTTTAATCATTGTATGACCAGCATTAGTAATACGTTTTTCTAATGTATCACCAGATGTATCATTTTCTTTTGTTCTGGAATCTGAGATTGTAATTATAGCAATATTTATGGGAACAAAATCTAGAGAAGTATCAATTGCCATAACTTATTAATAAAGTGGATCATTTCCATTTGCCAGCATTTTTAATGAACGCATTTCTTTATTATTTTTATTTTGGTAAACCCAATATTTTGTTAAGATCTTTTCTATAAACCACCTTGTTTCTCTTGATGGAATACTTTCCATAAAGAAAAGTGAGTCTTCCATATAATTTGTTTCATTTTTCCATTTTTGTAAATTGCCTGGACCGCCATTATAAGCTGCTGCGAGAAATATAAGATTTCTTGAAACTTGCTCTAGATCAAGAAGATACGTTAAGTATTCTTGTCCAACCTCTAGATTTATTTCGGGATTTTTAAGAATATTACTATTGCTTCTTTTTACATCTTTACTTTTGGTGATAAATTTTGCTGTTGAAGGTAATACTTGCATTAAACCTATAGCACCGTCTTTACTTTTTGCTTTTATGTTAAACATCGATTCTTGATGCATGAACGCGTGGAGTAATTCTTTTTCTAATTTGAAACCATCTCGTGGCTTCCAAACACTAGTCGGGTAGTAGAGATAGGTTGGAACATCCATACCAAAATTTTCTAGCTTATTGACAATTTTTAATTGTGTATAGGCAAGATCAAAATTTTCAGCAATTTGAATAGACTCCTTTGCTATTTCCTTATTTAAAATGGAATTGATATGGACAATTTCCTTTTCTAATTCATCGGCAAATCCAACTTGTATCAGTGTTTGTATTCTTTTTCCTGCCGGTATATTTAAAATAGTACTATTGTTCTTATTAAGATCAGTATGCTCTACCCATTCAATTTTTTTATCAACTCCTAAAATTTCTAGTGCAAGCATTCCATAAAAACTATTTGGATTATTTGATGCTCTTTTTAACCAAAAATTAATATCATCATAGCGACCAAGTTTTGCATATGATCTAGCTGTCCAAAAACTACCTGATGTTTGATGCCACGCATCATCTTTTAAACTAATTGAAAAGAGAGAAAAATATTTTGCAGCATCTTCATATTTTTCTAATCTCCAAGAACATAGACCAGCAGTCCAAGCTGCATAAGGAACATATTTAGCAGAATTAACAAGAGCTTCAGAAGCATATTGAATTGCTAAATCATTTTTATTTGCTAAGAAATATCCTTTCGCTATTAATTCTTTTTGTTGATCTATCTCAACTTGATCTAATAATAGATCTACATCTCTTTGATTTAATAGTTGTACTGCTCCTGTTGGCCAACCTTTATTCACTCTTGATTTGATACCATTAATTAATTTTCTTTTTTCAGCTCTCTGATTGTTGGATAGTTTCTTTGAACTTTTATATTTACTAGTTTTTTTACTTTTTATTTGTTCTGATTCTATACCAATTGGAGAGCTAGGTTTAGTTGGACTTTTATAACCTGCTGGCATTCTTCGAATAGCCAATTTATAAATTTGTTTTGCTTGAGGGTGATCATTATATTTTTTAAGCCAATAATATAATTCCAAATACTTTGATCGATAACAATTAGGATGTAAAAATTTCTGTGCATAAATGTGACCAAGCAAAGATTTATTTTTTATTTTTAAAATAAAATTATTTGCGCTTTTCCATTTGCATTTTTCCTGAAATTTATAAGCTTGTTGATAATTATATACATCTTCTTCACTAAGAACCTTTTTTGAGAAAATATTATCATATTTGATGACTATATCTTGTTGGTATGCATAAATTTGTTTCGAAAAAAATACGAAGAAAATTAAAAAACAAATAATAGAAAATTTTTTATGATTCATTTTTTTAATTTTTCTTGTAACATTTGCAAATCTTCCCAAGAATGTTTTTTATATTGAGGAGATCGAAGTAAAAAAGCTGGATGATAGGAGGCTATTGTAGGAATACCTTCTTCTAAATTCAACGATTTGTATTCATACCATTTGCCTCTGAGTTTTCCAAGTGCAAGAGGGGTTGATAAAATAGCTTTTGCTGCAACACCACCTAATAGGAAGATAAATTTAGGTTTAATGATATCAATTTGTCTTTGCAAAAACGGTAAAAATTCTAAAATTTCATCGTCATTAGGCGTTCTATTTTCGGCTGGACGCCAATTAACCACATTAGTAATATAAACGTCTTCTCTTTGTAAATTAATGGCCAAAAGCATTTTATTTAATAGCTGTCCAGCTCTTCCGACGAATGGAATTCCTTGTTCATCCTCATCCCTACCTGGTGCTTCACCAATTAACATCACTTTTGCATTTAAGTTACCATCATAAACTACTAAATTTTTTGCTGTTTTTTGGAGAGGAGATTTATGATTTTTAAGATCTTTAATAACACCATCAATTTTTGATTTTTTATCTCCAGTATCCTTGTCGAAACTAGGCTGCTCTAATTTTTTCTCATTTTCAAACCAGTTTCTAGGAGAATCCTGAAGAAAATAATTTACCCCAGAATTAATAATAAATTCTAAATTTTTTTTATTTGATTGATTCATGTAAAATTACAATTATCTATTCATAGTGTAACTATACTATATTTGAAATGGTTAATTTAATTAAAACACTACAATTTATCTTAATTTTTCTGGTTATTAATTCTGGAGCTTTAGCTTTAACTAGCTCGTCTTTTTTAATCTCACAATCTGCCTTTAATAATTATGATTATAGTTCCACTTTATTTAAATTTAATATGGATAAAGTCACCCTATCTCAAGACAGTCTTTTAGATAAAGCTATTGCTGCAATAATTACAGAGGATCTAGTGTTAGCTTTAAAAATTGCTGATAAAATCTTAAGTGAAAACAAAAATAACCCAGAAGCTTTAATTATAAAAACCACATCTCTTTATAAAGATAAAAAATTTAAAGACATCATTGAACTAAGAGATAATATGCTGCAACCAAGTGAATTATTAGACTTTATTTTTTTTGCTGATAACAGACTTAAAAATAATATTACTATAAGTAATGCTCTAGTTGAATTGGTATCATCCTCATATTCAAATAATGAACAAAGTCGTTTAAATTATAATTTTTTATTATTTTATACCTCACTCGCAAAAATACTTGATCCAAAAAACGACAGAGCAATGATTATTAAAGCAGAGTTATTTTCGCAAGTTGGACAAGATAAGGTTGCATCAGATATATATGCGAAGATAGATAAAGAAAGTATTTATTATTTAGATGCTCAGAATAGTCTTGCTAGACACTACTTATTCAATAATACTTATGAGGAAGCTGAAACTAAAATTAAATCATTAGTTGAAAATAATAATAACAATTATTCTCTTAAAAAAACTTTAGGTGATTTTTATCGTTACAATAAAAAGTATGATTTAGCTTTAGATGTTTATGATCAAATGATCAAAGAAAACCAGGATGATCTCTGGAATATTTTTTATATGAGAGGTATTTGCTATGAACAAAAAAACGAATGGGACTTAGCTGAAAAAGATTTTTTACAATCCTTAGAAATTAAACCTGGAACACCAAATGTTTTAAATTATCTTGCATATGGTTGGGTTGAAAGAAATATTAAATTAGACCGTTCTTTGAAAATGTTAGAGGAGGCATATAAAGCTAATCCTGATAGTTTTTATATTATAGACAGTTTAGCGTGGGCTCATTTTAAAAAAAATAATCTTTCAGAAGCAGCAAGGTTAATGGAAAAGGTAATAGATATTGCCCCTGGCGAAGCAATATCTCTAGACCATCTTGGTGATATTTATTATGCTATGAATAGAAAAAGAGAAGCAATTCATTTTTGGCAACAAGCCTTAGAGTTGGCTGAGCCAGAAGATGAAATAACTGAAGATGTTCAAAGCAAATTAGATAATATTAATGCCGGATAAAATAGTTGAAAAATCACCTGCCAAAATTAATTTATTTTTAAAAATTATAAATAGAAGAGATGATGGTTTTCATAATATTCGTAGTGGAATAACATTCATTGACCTTTTTGATGAGATAACTGTTCAACCTCACAGCAAATTTAAAGTAATCTATACAGGTAATTTTGCTCCAAAAAATAATTTATTTGAGGATTGCATTATTGATAAATTATTTACCTATATAAATGAAGATAAACCTAAACTTCTTTTTACTATATCAAAAAATTTTCCTTATGAAGCTGGTTTAGGTTCTGCCTCCTCTAATGTTGCAAGTGTTATAAAAATTTTAGAAAATCTTGAGATAATAAAAAAGAAAAATATATTTGATTATGTTGATCTCGGTTCAGATATTCCTATTTTTTTGAATCAAAAAGATGCTCTAGTTAGAGGTAGGGGAGATTTAATTGCTAATGTTCATTTTCCAAAATATTATTTCTTACTAATTAGACCTTCTTTCAAATGTTCGACAAAAAAAATGTATGATTCATTTCAACCTTCAGATTTTGATTATAATGCTGAATTTGATTTAGAAGAAATAAATGATCAAGATTCTGGAAATGATTTTGAAAAAATTCTTAAAAAAAATGAACCTGAATTTTTATCAATCATAAATTTCTTGGAGGATTTTGACGATGTTATATTTTCAAGACTAACTGGGAGTGGTTCTTGTATTTACAGTGTATTTGAAAAAAAAGAGCATGCTATAAATGCACAAAAAAAATTTCAACAAAGTTTTTCAAATCTATGGACACATCTGAGTGAAAATAATTTGGTTAATCTATTTTAAATTCTTTCTTAAATTCTTTAATTGAAAGCACTTCATTTATTGGCTTGTCCCACCTAATTCTATGAATTCGAGGAAAACGCATAGCGACACCTGATTTATGTCTAGTGCTGGGGAATACATCGTCAAAGGCTACTTCTAAAATAATTTCTTTTTTTACTTCTCTTACAGGACCAAATTTATTGGTAGTATTATTTCTAATAAATTTATCTAAAACTAATAGCTCTTTATCTGTGTAACCGGAATATGCTTTTCCTATAGGAACTAATTCATTTTCTTTCCAAACACCAAACGTATAATCTGAATAATATGATGATCTTTTGCCATGTCCTCTTTGAGCATACATTAAAATAGCATCAACTAGTTTTGGATTTTTTTTCCATTTGTACCAATACCCTTTTTTTCTTCCTGGTAAATATTCACTATTTTTAAGCTTAATCATTACACCTTCATTTAAATCATCATAAGAATTATTTTTATATTTAGTTAATTCTTCCCATGTTGAAAAATTAATGATGGTAGATAAATCAATTTGATTAGTTGTATTTTCTTTTTGAAATTTTTCTAAATATTTTCTTCTTTCAACGAGAGATAATTTTCTTAAATCTTTTTCTTTATAAAAAAGGATATCATAAGCTCGTATGAAAACAGGAAACTTTTTTTGAAGATCTTTTGACGCTTTTTTTCTATTTAATCTTTGTTGTAGATCATTAAAACCAGAGGGCTTAAAATTTCCTCCCACAAGTAATTCTCCGTCAATAACCGCATCACCTTTAGTAGTTTCTATTATTTCTGGGAATGCAGATGATATATTATCACCTGTTCTTGAGTATAGTGAAACACTGTTTGATGAAACCATAAGCTGAACTCTGATCCCATCCCATTTATATTCTGCTTGAAATTCATTCGCGTCTAATCTTTTAAAATCTTTTTCCTCATCAATAGGATTAGCAAGCATCATAGGATGAAATAATTTTTTAAAATCTATTTTTGGTTTTGATGTTTCATTTTTTAACCATTGAAATAAATTTTCATATGGAAATTCTAGACCATGCCAAATTTCCTCAATCTCATTTACAGATTTATTATACAGATCAGCTAGGGCCGTTTTGACCAATCTTTCTGAGACTCCAATTCGTAATCCACCCGTACAAATTTTAATTAAAGTCCACCTTTCATTATTAGATAGTTCGCTCAAAACTTTACTAAACTCTGTATTAATTTCAGACTTTTTAATTTTTTTTATATTTTCTATTAAGGTAGATAAATTTTGTGATTTACCCTTTTTATTTGTTGGCCAAATTAATGATATTGTTTCTGCTAAATCTCCAACATAGTCATATGAGTAATCAAATAAATGTTGATCTACTTGTTCATAGACAAGTTCTCTGAGTTTAGACGCTTTAATAAATTGAAATGAAAGTTGGTCAGATAAAATTTCAAGAGCATATGCACGATTGATATCAAGAATTTTAAAATAATCTTGAAGTAATTTAATTTTAGTATTTCGACTTGGTGTTAAAATCAAATTGTGAAGTAAGGAAGAAAATTTTTTCATTCTATTTCTTCATCACTTCTTCCTTGGATGGAAAGCGGTTTTGAAACAAGATTTTGTTTCTTACAATAATAAACTAATGCATCTTCCTGACCATGTGTAATAAGAATATTTTTCGCTTTTGATTTTTTAATTGTATCTAGTAATTCATTCCAATCGCTATGATCACTAATAATTAAAGGTAATTCAATACCTTGTTGTTTTGCTCTTTGTTTAACTGTCATCCATCCACTTGCCATGCAAATAATAGGATTAGGAAATCGTCTTGACCAACGATCCTTTAATGCCGAAGGAGGGGCAATAATTATTTTACCCTCATAAAAGCTTTTATCCTTTGAAGAAACTTTTTCAAACTTTCCAATATTAATTTTTTCTTTTGAATAATATTGGCATAACTTTTCTAGAGAGCCATGAATATAAATTGTCTCATTATATTTCTGCTGACGTAAAAGATTCATCACTCTTTGCGCTTTGCCAAGTGCATACGCACCAACAATATGACAATTATTTTTATTTATCTTTACAGATCGTATGAGTTTTTGAATTTCATCTTTGGGATCTGGATGTTGAAATATGGGTAATCCAAATGTTGCTTCAGTAATTAAAGTATCACATTTAACTAGTTTGAAATTTTTACATGTTTCGTCTTTTCCTACTTTATAATCACCTGTGATGACTAAACGATGATTATTTTTTTCAATTAAAACCTGAGCACTCCCTAAAATATGTCCTGCAGGGTATAATGTAAAATCAAAGTTTTTA
The DNA here is from genome assembly GCA_902615845.1 of uncultured Alphaproteobacteria bacterium. Classification (GTDB taxonomy): domain Bacteria; phylum Pseudomonadota; class Alphaproteobacteria; order HIMB59; genus CACPNW01. The sequence continues at coordinate 7,041 of CACMQS010000014.1, read as the reverse complement.
ATCGAGTATTTTTGACCGTATCTAAGAGAAGTAAATTTCTTAGCACATTTATCTCCGTAGCGAATTTTCATTATGTCTATTGTCTGTCTAGTAGCAATAACATGATCATGTCCAAATCGGGCGTGATCTGCGTGACCATGTGTAATAATTGCTGTTTTTTTCGGCAATATTGGGTCTATATGTACATTTATATCTTTGATAAATAGCTGATGGTTAATGAAATCCATATGAATATAAATAAATCGAATCCCTTATTATTACACCCCCTAAATAAGTGGATGAAGAAAAAAAAATGGTCCTGGTTTCCTCATCAAATTGAAACGTTTCATCATGTTCGAACTGGGTCTGATGTTGTTGTATTTGCTCCTACTGGTGCTGGCAAAACATTAACAGGGTTTATTAATCCAATAGATGATTTAATAAAATTAAAAAAATTTAAAGGTCTTCATACTCTCTATATTTCTCCATTAAAATCTCTTGCAAACGATATTGTGAGAAATTTAGAGAAACCTATTAAAGAGCTTGATTTAAATATTTCATTTCAAGTAAGAACAGGAGACATAACACCATATAAAAAACAAAAACAAAAACAAAAACCTCCCAATATCCTTATTACAACTCCAGAGTCACTTGCATTATTAAATTCGTATGAGAATGCGAAAGAATTTTTTCACAATCTAAAATATATAATTATTGATGAGATACACACATTTTTGGATAATAAGAGAGCTGATCTTCTAAGTCTAAATGTTGAAAGACTACAAACTTTCTCTCCAAATTTACAACGAATAGGCTTGTCAGCAACTCTCAAGAATAAACAAGATGCTAAAAAATGGCTTTGCCGCAAAAAACCAAAAATAATTTTTTATGAAAATTCAGTTTTACCTAAGATTAAAATTCTAGAATCAAAAGAACGTATCCCTTGGTCTGGTCATATGGCTACGTATTCTATTAATGAAATCTACAAAGAAATAATGAAATCAAAATTAACTATTATTTTTGTTAATACGAGAGCACAAGCCGAATATATGTTTAAAAACTTATGGCTAATTAATAAGAAAAAATTAAAAATTGCTGTTCACCATGGTTCATTAGAAAAAAACTTACGTTTAAAAGTAGAAAATAATCTTAGCAAAGGATTAGTTGACTGTGTTGTTGCGACCTCTTCTTTAGAACTTGGATTAGATTATGGAGATGTAGAAAAAATTATTCAAGTTGGAGCACCTAAAGGAATTAATAGATTATTACAGCGTGTAGGAAGATCAAATCATAATTTGAATACACCTTCAAAAGCAATTTTAGTACCCACTAATCGTTTTGAATTTATCGAAGCAAAAGCTGCTATTGAAGAAATAAAAAAAAATAACTTAGATAAAATAGATTTAAAAGAAGGAAGTTTTGATGTTGTAGCTCAACATATTTTTGCAACAGCTTGTGCGGGGCAATTTGATATTAATGATCTCTACAAAGAAATTATCAAAGCATATCCATACAAAAAATTAAAACATAATGACTTTAAACAATTAATTAATCTCATTCAAGATGGCGGATATGTTTTAAAAAATTATGATCAATTTAAGAGAATCTTCCAACTGAGAGAAAATAAAAATATTTATAAGCTAGTAAATAAAAGAGAAACACGAAAATACCGCATGAATGTTGGAACAATAATTGAAAATCCTATGTTAAAAATAAAACTTGGAACGAAAACATTAGGGAATATAGAAGAAGTTTTTATTCAAAATCTTTCTCAAGGTGATTCATTCATATTTGCAGGTCAAGTACTAGAATTTCAATCAATGAAAAATAATTTAGTACAAGTTAAAAGAAGTAAATCTTTAATTTCAAAAATTCCATCATACTCTGGAGGCAGAATGCCATTATCAACAAATTTGGCTAACTCAGTTAGGGCTTTATTGGCAAAAAGTAATATGCGGGATTTATATCCAGAGCAAATTACTGAATGGTTAAAAAGACAAAAAAATATATCTAAAATTCCTAAAAAAGATGAATATCTAGTGGAACAATTCCCTCGAAAAAAAAATTTTTATACTGTTATCTATACTTTTGCAGGATGGCATGCCAATCAAACACTAGGATTTTTATTGCTTAGAGGCTTCAAGGAATTTGACTATAAACCTCTAGGTTTTGTCGGAAATGATTATGCTATTGTTTTATGGTCTTTAAAAGAAGTTAAAGAAATTAAAACAATTCTAAATTTAGGATTGTTAGATAAACATTTAGATAATTATCTTGAAGAAACCTCAATAGTCAAAAGATTATTTAGAGATAATGCTATTATATCTTGTTTAATAGAAAGAAGGTTGCCAGGGATGGAAAAAACTGGAAAGCAAGTTTTATTTAGTTCTGATCTAATTTATACAGTTCTCAAAAAAAATGAACCAGATCATATTCTTCTAAAATCATCATATGAAGACGCAAAAAAGAATATGATTGATTATGATAGACTTAGAGAAATCTTAAAAAAAATTGATAAAAAAATTATATTAAAGAAACTTACATGTATTTCACCATTGGCTGTTCCAATTATTCTTGAAATAAATAGAGAAAATTTATCAAAAAAAGAAACTGATGAATACATTTTAGAGGATTTAGAAAATGAAATATTAAAAGAGGCTAATGTACTATAAATCAATTAATTTTGGTAATGAAGAATTTCATGCTTATCCAAATAAATCTCTTTATTGGAAAAGATTAAATACCCTGATTGTATCAGATTTACATATAGGAAAATCTATTAGTTATGCAAAGAATAAGCAATTCTTGCCTCCGTATGATACAAAAGAAATATTAAACAAAATTTTTGTTAGTTTAGATAAAATTAAACCAAGTAATTTAATTATAGTTGGTGATTTATTACACGATGTTTTTTCAACTTTGAGTATAAAAGATCAACATTATAAAAATCTTAGTCATTATATGAAAAATACTGATTTCATATGGATCAAGGGTAATCATGATAAAAATATACAAATTGAAGGTTTTAAAAATTTTACAAATTACAAAATTGGTAAATTTTTATTTACACACATACCTATCAAAACATCTTTATTTCAAATTTGTGGTCACTATCATCCAAAAGTAAAAATTGTACACAGAGGGAAAACTATTTTTAAAACATCATTTGTACATAATAAAAAAATATTAATTTTACCAAGTTTTGGAATTTTAACGGGTGGATTGGATGTTCATTCTAAACAAATAAGTGATGTATTAGGTAAGAATAATTTGAGTATTTATCCTGTGGGACAGGATAAAGTTTATAAATTATAATTAAAGTAATTGATAATTACAATGCTAACTAAAATTATAAAATTCAATATAAATAATAAAACAGAAAGAAAATGCATATATTTAAAATTAGATGATGCTTTTTGATCGCCTTCTAATTCTTTATCTCTTAAATTATTAATTTTGGGTGTTAAATAATTTCTATTAATAATAAAACTTACAGCTACTATTACTAATAAAATAGAATTTAAATTATTAGCTGAAATATAACTAAGGATTAAAGATAAAAGAGCTATTATAAACCCAAATAAAAACATTCTAGGAAAAATTGTTCTTAAAAATTTACTGCTGGCGTTAGTACTTAATGTGGCAAAGACTGAGGGCGAGACGACAGCCATAAAGAAAATCATAGATCCTATAAGGATTGTTACTAAAAAATTAAGAGTATAGATTATCATCAGTTAAAATTGCTCTTATATAAAGAGCAATTGTTATATTTATGAATTATCAATTGCTGTTTTTAATTTTCTATATTCCATAGAATTAGTTCCAGCTATTGTTTCTAATTTTAATAACATTTCATTAGCTTTATTCATATTACCAAGGGTGATGTAAAGTTCTCCAAGATATTCATGTGCTCCTAAATGTTCAGGATTTGCATCTAAAGCAATTCTATATGCTTCAAAGGCCTTATCTAGATTTGGCTCACTGTGCTTTCTGTAACTAAAACCAAGTAAGTTATATACATCAGCTTTTTTTTCACCTAAGTCTTTACGCTTAGCAATTTTTTCAAGTAATTTAATAGATTTATCAAATTTCTTATAATAAACTAATTCGTAAGCTTTATCGTATAATTTTGTTACTTGTTCGCTAGCTGAAATGCTAGTCGCACTATCATCTGAGCTAGTACTAGCCGCAAATGATGTGGAACTTATAAATAATAATGTAAGTAATATTCTAATCATCAGGATGAAATATGTGGGTTTAAACCAATTTCAATATTTGTATGTGAATTAATTTAATTAATGGCAGGCAATATTATATTTTTTTAATCTATAATAGTTATATGGCCACGGCGTTAGAAAGCCTGCAAGAAGCATTATAGGTATTACCCACCATACAAGTTTAGCGCCACCCATAATGATCCAGTCAACTGCATTCATGGCTATTTCCATAGATACCATTGAAATTAAACTCATTCCAATGGCTATTTTAAAAGCTTTGCTGATAATCATTTGTCTTGATAAAACGACAGTTTCTAAAATGATGCTAGTAATAATACCATTAATGATTGCTAGGATCATAATATAAAGTGTAGGCCAAGGAATGCCAGTTAATTGAAAATAAAGTATGGTTCCAAAATCACCAATACTACATCCTAGCAAACACCAAGCAGTATTTTTAGCACTCCTTCTCCATGTATGTTTACATTTCCAATGAAAACGTGGAGCTGGTTTTTTTAATGTTTCAGCAACAGACATTAAATTATATTCCTTGTTTAAATTCGAATGTATTATTTATATCATTAATTTCATAACTATCAATTGTACCATTCGTCCATTTGATTGTTATATTTTTAATGATTTCACCTTCACGTAAACCGTAATGTGCTACTGGTTCCATTTGACATAAATATCCAGAGCCGGCATCAATAGTTTTTGCATGCTCTCTTAAATTCGTATGTAAAGTAACAGTTGCACCTCTTGCTGGAGCACCAAAAGTGTTTAGAGGTTTGATTCTAATATAATTAGTATTTGAAACATTTGCCTTGAATAAACTCAGTGGTTGAGCTCCAGATTCACCGTGAGAAATAAGTAATTCTAAAATTCCATCTCCATCAATATCAGCAACAGCTGCACCAGTTCCTAGACCTTGTGCTTCAAGTGCTACATCTAATTTAATTTCTTCTAGGTTTCCTTCATCAAGGATACGAAAGAGTTTATTTGGTTGACCGATATTATTTAAAAAAATTTCATCATAACCATCATTATCAAAATCAGCCGATATAACTGTTCGTATTCTACTTGGTGATCTAAAATCTAATGAAGACATATCGAGAAATGATTCTTTTTGTTTTACAAAAATACGATGATAACCTTCCCAATTACTTGTTATAATATCAAGTTGGCCTCTATACAAAAAATCAGTTAAAGCAGTTCCTCGTCCATTTTGAAAGGTATCTTGGACATTTTTTTCAATCGCAATATCATTAAAATTACCATTATTATTTTTGTATAAAAAATTTGGACCTCTCTCATTAGCTGCAAATATATCCATATTATCAGAAACTATATGTCCTGAAATTACAGCTCTTCCTCCAGTTATTTGATCAATTCCAAGCATTGGCGCTAAGTCTTCAACTTCATTTTCTTCAATTTCATAAAATCTAGTAGGGCCTCCATAATTAGCCACATATATCCCATATTTCCCTAATCCATTTCTGTCTACACAAACAACTGATCTACCGGCAGTCAAATTTAAATTTTCTAAATTTTTTTCTAATTCAAAATAATCGAAAATGCTATTATTGTTGTTATTATCCAACAATCTATCGGAGTATTTTTTTTCTCCACTATATGTATCAGTATTTAAGAAATAAATTTCTTCAAAACCATCCTGATCTATATCGCAAGCAGATACACCAATAGTACTCCTATCTTTATCAATGAATAAAGGATCTTGTATTGTATTAATTAGTTTTCCATTTTTGTAACTAAGAGCTAGATTAGAGTAACCAAAACCTGCAACAATAAATTCATAACTTCCATCTTTATCAAAGTCAGTTACTGAAATCCCATAACTTAATCGATCGTTATTGTTTTCAATTATATCTGAAATATTAGAAAAAAATTCTGCCTGAGCCATACTAGATGTTAATAAAATAAAAATAAAAACTAACTTACGCATTTCAAGTATTTTCAATTTGCCAATCTAATAAAAATATCGCCCATTCCAAAATTAAGTTCTTCAAGAGGCATACTATTTCTAGCCTCACACATGGGTCCAGTTATTTGGTCATTTTTTATATAATCTAAATCGTAAGTATCACATTTTTTGGCATTATGTAATAAACCAATAACAAGTTTGTTATCTACTGAGTATGTATATTCTTTATTTAATTCATTACCTTCACAAAAATAATCTCTATTAACAAGTTTGGGAAAATCATTTTTGTTACATGGATTATCAATAACGATTGTATAGATATCTTTTGATTGATCTTTAAAATCAATATTGATTTTTTTTGTTTCTGAATATTTCATTACATCACATAAACAAGGCCAACAACATTTATAATATTGACCACAAATTTTTTCATCATTTTCAACATTAGAAAGAAAAATTTCATCTGGTTGAGCATCTGGAGGAATAAGAGAACCAGAAACAGCACAATATAATTTATTAAATTGCATGAACTCTTCGTAATCTAGGTTTTGATCTAATATATATTTAAAAAACCTAGGACCAGCAGAATTTCTGTTTCCATCTGGAAATATAATCTGCCAATCATCTACAAGTTTTTCGTAAAAGTGTTGATTATTAGCTAATACATTAGATGATGAGAAGAATATAAAAATTAATAAATAATGAATAAATTTAGGAATAAAATATTGTTTCATAGCTCTTATTTAAATAGTTAAAAAAAATTAAATTTAAATAAATTTATAAATTTTGTTGAATAAAATTAATTAACTTAATTTTTATATTTTTAGCACCCTGAGTGGTTAAGTGCATATTGTCATAAAAAAATGGTTCAAAATTATCTGTTATTAGATTGCATTCTTCTTT
>CACMQS010000013.1:20000-33867 GCA_902615845.1 uncultured Alphaproteobacteria bacterium | reverse complement strand
TTGTATTCATAGACAAAGATTATAAGGTTTTAGAAGTTATTGCTTCTAAAAAAAACTATACTAGAATAACTGTTCCTCCTAAAATATGGTTTGGTTTTATGGGATTATCTAAAAATCAATCATTAGTTGCTAATCTGGCAAGTATTGAGCATGATGATAATGAATCAAAAAATTTTAATTTAGATTATTTTGACTACAAATGGTAATATAAAAAAATGAAAGTTGTTATTTTAGCAGGTGGATACGGATCTAGATTATCCGAGTACACTGAAGTTATACCTAAACCAATGGTGAGAATAGGAAATATTCCAATCATCATCCATATTATGAAACATTATGCAAGTTATGGTCATAAAGAATTTTTTTTAGCACTAGGTTATAAATCAGAATTAATTAAAGATTATTTTTTGAATCTAAATAGATATAATTCTGACTTAACTATTGATTATGAAAATGATGAAATTAAAATCCATAACAAAAAAAATTTTGATTGGAAAGTAACATTAGTTGAAACTGGCTTAAAGTCGATGACTGGAGGTAGGTTAAAAAGAATAAAAAAATATGTAAAAGATGAGACTTTTTTAATGACTTATGGGGATGGAGTGAGTGATATAAATTTGGATTATCTTTATAATTATCATAGAAAACAAAATAAACTTGTTACAGTAACAATTGTTAGGCCTGTGTCTAGATTTGGTGAAATAAATTTGGTTGAAGATAAAATTAGTTCGTTTGTAGAAAAACCAAGTTCTTCAAAAGGATGGATTAATGGTGGTTTTTTTGTTATTGAGCCAGAATTTTTAGATTATATTAAAAATGACTCTACAATTTTAGAAAAAGAGCCACTAGAGAAAGTAGCAAAAGAAGGCAATCTAATTGCTTATAAGCATAATAGTTTTTGGCAATGCATGGATACTAAACGGGATAAAGAAATGCTAGAGAGCTTATGGAACAAAAAAAGAAAATTTTCATAAAAATCTATGGAAACCTTGATGGTAATTGGAGGAAATGGATTTATTGGAAAAGCCTTCATAAAAAAAGCATTAAAAAATAATTATAAAGTAATTAATTTATCATCTAGTAAATCAAATTTAAAAAAAAATAATCTCACAAACTTCAAAGTTGATATTTCAAAATTTGAAAACTTAAAAAAAATTAAAATTAAGAAGAAAATTGATCATGTAATTAATTTATCTGGAATGATTGATCATTCCTCAGATATGCACAAAGGAATTCAATTAATTGAAAATAATTTTTTAGGAACAATAAATATAATTAAATTTATTAAAAATAGAAAAATTAAAACATTTATAAATATTGGCTCAAGTGATGAATATGGTAATTCCAAATCTCCACAAAATGAAAATAAAATTGAGAATCCTTTGACTTACTATTCTCTTAGTAAAAATATTACTAACAATTTTCTTGTGAATTAAAGACTTAAATTGAAATATTAATTTACTATATCTGAGATTATAGCCAACCCAAAAAAGTAAATTATTATCTTTTATAATTTTTTGAAATTTATTTATGTTATATAATTTTTCAAAAATTGGTTTTTCTACAAAAATATTAACCTTGTTTTGCAAAAAAAAATTTACCTGTTTATAATGTAAGTTTGCTGGAGTGCAAATTAGTACTAAATCAGGTTTAAACGATAAGCTATCATTTAAAGAATAATAAACATAATTTTTAAAGTTACTTAAGTTTTTCTTACTAATCTTACTTTTCTTTTTTATAAGAATTCCAAGTTTTGTGTTTGGAAAATTTTCGCTTAAATTCTTATAATGTTTTTTTCCTATATTTCCAAAACCAACTATAAGAATATTAAAGCTATACTTTTTTGAAGCAACTGGATTATAGTATAACATTAATAAGGATATTTTTTTAATAATTTATTAAAAAAATCGTCATAGTATTTTTTTGTCTTTGGGTTTAAACTTTTTGAAATATTCTTTAAATTAAAATCTTTTGAGGATAAAAAATTTGATTTCAAAGTTTTTAAAAAATAAACTGGATAAATTAAAGGACTTAAAAATTTAAAAGTTAATGATAAATAAATTATGAAATATAATACTTTATATTTCGTTGAAAATATTTGCGTTAAAATATCTAATGTGTAAACAAAAGACTTTTTTGTTGCAAATTTATATAGTTCAGTATTATTAATATCTTCTGCTATTAAAAAGGTAGGATGCGTCAAACTTTTCTTATTTTTTTTATATAAATTTATAGGATAATAATATTCATTTATAAATTCTAAGAAATCATTGTTTTTAATTAAATTTAAACTCGATTTAATCAAAAAATTAAGATTTTTTAAATCTTCATATCTTTTTATTTTATAATAAAATCTAAACCTTTTATCAAAACTAATATTAAATTTATTTGCCTCTTCTTCCATTAAACCAAAAATACTAACAACTGGTGTGGCGTTAATCAAAGCCTCATAACCAAGAGAAGATTGACATAAAAAAATTAAATCTGATTTTTTAATAAAATTTAAAGGAGAATCATTACTATCTATTATTATATTTTTAGAAATTTTATTTAAAAAAAAATAATCACTTATTTTTTCAAAAAATCTTGGTCTAAAAATTAAATCTATATTCTTGGAGTATTTATATATAGCTTCAATAACTTTCATTTGTAATAGAGTTATTTTAATAAACATCCAAGAAAATATATCTACACTACCACCATACTCATTAATTTTATAATCCCTAAATCTAAATAAATAATCAGCCATATTTAAATTGTTATGCTCATTTTCACTTGCAATACCAATAGTGAGATCTTTTTTTTGTTCGAATACACTATCTTTAAAATTTTCTTCCAGCGCAGTTAGCTCCATTAACCTAGAACAACCAGTAATGACTAATTTAGAACTTAAATAATCAATATCTTTAAGACAATTATATTGGTGGTTACTCCATAAATATATTTTATCAACTACTTCCCATTGTGGAGGAGGAAAATCCTTGTTATACCGATTATGACCACCGATAATACGTTCTATAAAATCCTTTTTTTCAAATATTGCCTGCTCAGTAGGTATAGAAAAAACGTTACTATATATTGAAAAAAATTTTGCGAAATTTCCATGATAAATATCTGGATTACCTATAACAACAATTTGTGGTCTAAAAGATATGTATTTATAAAGTGCATCACTGGAAGTACAATAATCAATTATATAATTATACTTTTTTTTTAAATAACTTCCTATTAAATAAGCTGATAAAAAATCTCTTTTTTTTTGGTCTATATAAAATAAAATTTTTTTCATATCTTAAATTAGTGATTTGACAATTTTAAAATCAAAAAAAGAATCAATATCTATAGATCTTTCTTGAGGCATGAAATAGACTGAGGTCTTTTTTCCAAATAATTTTCTTTTATTAAATAAATAACTTCTTTTCCAAATATAAATCGAGGCATTCATTTCATATACTTTAGGGGCTGATTGACGAGATGTAAAATTTCTAATATTTTTTACTAATTGATACTGATTATTTTTATATTCAAACATATTAAAATATGGATTTTTACGAGAAGAACATCCTGTTATTAAGTTAGAAGCATTATCTTTCTTGAACTTTTTATATGCATTTTTAATATCTTTTATAGATCTCAATGGTGAAGTGACATCTAAATCAAAAATTATATCATATTTTTCTTGATATTTTTTTTCGGCCTTTTTTACAGCATGAATAATAGATGGAATTTTTGATATTTTATTATTAGCGTATTTTTTTGGTCTCAAAAACCATCCACTGGCTCCAAATTTATTTGATAGATTAAGAATTTTTATTGAATCAGTTGATACAACAATTCTTTCAAATAATTTAGATTTTATTGCTTGATCAATGGTATAGTAAAGCAATGGTTTACCATTTATTAATTTCAAATTTTTATTCTTAACTTCTGTTGAGCCCGCCCTCATACAAATAATACAAATTTTTTTCATATTAATATAACTATTTTAAATTTTGCAATGAAACTCTAGAATATTTTTTTACATTATTATTAATTCTTTTACCTATAATTTTTTTCAAATCATTTGGTTTTAATCCTACGAGTGGGCGCATAAAATCTATATCATTTATTTTAATAATTTTGCCTTTTTTTAAATCTTTATTAAAAACAATACCTCTTTTCATATATTTTTCATTGCTTATTTCATTTTTGTTTTTTGTCTTTATGCTTGACCCTAACAAGACTTCTATATCTCTTATTTTTTTTACCATTTCCGAAAATTCTTTTGGATTTATTGAAGATTTATGATCTGGTCCCGGCAAGGTTTTATCTAAAGTAAAGTGTTTTTCTATAATTTTAGCTCCCAACGTAACAGCAGATAAGCAAGCTAGATAATCAGATGTATGATCAGAATAGCCGATTATTTTTTTGAATTTTTTTTTGAAGGTAGTGATTACTCTTAGATTTGCTTCCTTATATTCAATGGGGTAGTTAGTTGTACATTGTAAAAAACAATAATTTTTATTTTTTTGTTTTTTTAATAATTCGTAAACAGTTTCAACATCTTTCTGATTTGACATTCCTGTAGAAACTAAAAATGGTTTATTTTTTTTTGCTACATAATCAATAAATACATTCTCGCTTAAATGCATAGATGCCAACTTAAATGCTGGAACATTAATTTTATCTAAAAAATCAACGTCAGCAAAATTATAGGGTGTAGATAAAAAAATAATTTTTTGAGTTTTACAAAATTTTATTAGATTTACAAAATCATTATTATTAAGTTCAAGTTTTTTTAACATATCTAATTGATCTTCGTTTTTGTTTGTTGTAGCTCTTTGATATTTTGCTTTAAGTGTTTTTTTATTAACCAATTTTTCAGATTTAAAGGTTTGAAACTTAATACAGTCAGCACCAGCTTTTTTAGCTGCTACAATTAACTTTTTAGCTAAATTCATGTCTCCATTATGATTTACTCCTGCTTCAGCAATAATAAAAGTTGGAGAGTTTTTGTTAATGATTTTGTTACCTATTTTAAATGAAGGATACATAATTATGATGCAACTATTTTTTTAATATAATCAGATATTACTTTAATATCTTTTTTTTCCAAATCATAATAAGAAGGTAGGCATAAACCGTTTTTTTCAAAATATAAAGAATTTTTAACTTGATGTTTCATATATTGCTTGTATGGCTTCATTCTATGTAAACAAAAGAAAAATGGCCTTAGTTCAATATTATATTTTTTTAAACTTTTTAGTAATTTATTTTTATTTAAATTTTTTATAATAAAAGTTACAAGCCAATAGCTATTTTTTTCTTTTTTTCTATCTTCAATAAAAATTATATTTTCTTTTAAGTCTTTTAAATAGAATTTGTATAAGTTGGCTATTTTTATTTTTTTGTTAATGATTTTATCTAATCTTTCTAATTGAGCTAAACCAACAGCTGCCTGTAAATCAGTCATTCTGAAATTATAACCAACAATATCATGCCAGTACCTTTTTCTTTCTGACATGCCATGATCTCTAATTTTTTTAGCAATTAAATACTGTTTCTTTTTTTTAAAAATTGCCATACCTCCCTCCCCACTAGTAATTGTTTTATTACCAAAAAAACTAAATGATGATGCTATACCAAAGGTTCCCAATAGTTTTTTATTCCATCTTGACCCAATTGCTTCAGCTGTATCTTCAACTATAAAAATTCCTTTTTTGTTTGCATAAGAGATAATTGGATCTAAATTACAAGATTTACCATATAAATGAACAAGTAATATTACTTTTGTTTTTTTCGTTGTATTTTTCTTAATACTTTCAAGGCTTATATTATAATCGTCATCAGAAACATCACAAATTACAGGCTTTAGATTTGAACATATAACTGCATTAATTGATGCTGCAAATGTCAAATCTGGTAACAAAACTTCATCATTTTTCTCTAAATTAAGAGAAAGTAAAGTTAATTGCAGTGCAGATGTACCATTATTTGTTGCAAGACAGTATTGATTAGAAAAAATTTTGGAAAATTTATTTTCAAATGTTTTACAGTAAAAACCAGAAGATGATATCCAATTATTTTTAAAACATGAATTTACATATTTTTTTTCGTTCCCTGAAAATGATGTCTTATAAATTGGATATTTAAACTCTTTTCGCATTATTTATTATTTTTATTCAAAATTAAAAGTTGATTATTTATTTCATTAAATGATTGAGTATTTATCTCTAATGACAAGTATATATCTTTAAAATTAATATGTTTTAAGAACCATGAATTTCTTTTAATCTTGTTATTCAAATCTATTAATCTGTCATTATCACTTAAATGATATCCTTTTATCCATTTTTTACATTTACTTAAAAATTCTAGTCTATCAAAACTAAGTGTTTTTGATGAAACATTAAGGTGTCCAACATCTACAAGCATATTTATATTATCAGGAGTATTTTTCATTATATTTACACAATCCTCTATATCTATCATTAGAAACGGTTTGGTTTTAAACAAGTTATAGTTTTTTTTTGTGAGTACATTATTTTCAATTAATAACTCAACATTATAATTTTTTGCATATTCAGATAATTGATACAAGTTGTTTAAAAAAACATCTATTGTCTGATTTTTATCTTGAAGATAAGTATTTTGAAAAGTTTTACCTAATTTACCAATTAATGGATCAAATAAAAAACCAGCATGAAAAGAGTATTTTTTTATATTTAATTTATTTGAATACCTAATTGCTTTTTTTAGATGCAATATGCTTTTTTTTTGTATTTGTTTATTAAGTGAAGAAATATTTATTACAAATGATTTTTTGGGAACAGGAAAATAATTGTGGAATACTATTTTAGATTTTTTTCTAATTTTTTGTAATTTTTCCAAAATATTATTTTCATATATTCCTCCTGAAAATTCAATATTTGTAATTCCATTTTTTAAAAAAAGATTAGATATTTCATTTATAGAATATTTATTTTTAAAAAATGAAGTAGAAACATAAATCATATTTTTCTATTAACACCTACAACTTTTGAATTTGAAGTTATATTTTTTGTAATAACGGTTCCAGCTCCAATAATAACATTATTTCCAATACTTACTTGATCAATTATTGTAGAGCCAATCCCAACAAAAACATTTTTACCAATTTTAACTCTTCCTCCAATTGTAACATTTGGTGAAATATTTGAAAATGATCCTATTGATGTTTCATGCTCAATTATACTTTTAGTATTCACAATAACACTTGTACCAATTTTCACTTTAGGTCCAATATATGCTCCATAATTTATAAATGAAGCTTTGGATACTTTGGCAGATTTTGAAATATAGGTATTATAATTAATTATTGAAGGAAATATTAATAACTTATTTTGATTTAATTTTAAATATATTTTATTTCTCTCATAAGTATCGCCAATTGAAATCACAACATTTGTTTTTTTTTTAATTTTTTTTATATATTCTAGATTGCCTATAATATTTTTTCCTAAAATATCTTCATTTGATTTTTTGAATTTGTGATCTATTAATCCAATAATATTATAGGGATGATTATATAGGGTATCTAAATAAGTTCTTGCAAGACCACCGGTCCCAATTAGAATTAAATCAGAATTTAACACTTTATCATTTTTCTTTATTTGCGATCATTAAATCAATCAATTCACTTAAATTGACACTAGGCTCCCAGCCCAATTGTTTTTTCGCTTTGGAATAATCTCCTTTTAAATAATTTAACTCAATTTTTCTAAAATAATATGGGTCAATTTTAATTAAAGGTTTATTATTTATGCTATTATATCCTACTTCATTAATTCCTTTACCCTTCCAGACTATTGGGATTTTCATTTTTTTAAAAACTAAATTTGTAAAATTTTTTACAGTGAATGTCTTACCTGTAGCTACAACAAAATTTTCAGGTTTTTGTTGTTGTAACATTTTCCACATACAAAAAACATATTCCTTTGCATAACCCCAATCTCTTTTAGAATATAAATTACCTAAATATAATATATCATCTGATCCAGACTTGATGTTTATAGCAGCATCAATAATTTTTTTTGTTACAAAACTCTCTCCTCTTCTTGGAGATTCATGATTAAATAAAATACCGTTACAAGCAAATAGTCCTTGCTCTTTATAATAGTTGATTAAATTATAAGCATATAGCTTTGATATAGCATATGGAGAAACTGGATTGAAAGGTCCATTTTCATTATTTATTTTTTTTCCATTGTTTCCAAAAAGTTCACTTGTTGAAGCTTGATAAAACTTGGTTATCAAATTTAAATTTTTTATAGCTTCTAATAAATGCAAACAACCAACTGCATTGACGTGATGAGTATATTCAGGTGTTTGAAATGAAATATGAACATGAGATTGTGCCGCTAAATTATAAATTTCATTTGGTTTAACCTTTGATAAAATTTTATGTACATTGGTACTGTCAGTTATATCACCATAATGAAGATGAAAATTTTTACTATATTTGGAAACTAATATTTGTTTTATATTTTTTAAGTTATTGTTAGATGAAATTCTTCTTATGCCATGAACTATGTAATTCTTTTTTAATAATAATTCAGCTAAATATGAACCATCTTGACCTGTAACTCCAGTAATTAATGCTATTTTTTTCATAAGCTGAATATTGTGTATTATAAGTTTGAATATAAAGCAAATAAAAGAAATTTTAAATAATTCTTAATCATTAAATAAACAAATATAATCTATTAATTTATTTTCATTAAAAAATAATATATGTAATTTTATCATGAAAAAAGAATTTAATATCTCCATTGTAATTCCATGCAACAATGAGGAAGAGGTATTATTAGATAGTGTTGAGAAAATTACCAAAAAATTAACAAACTTAGCGAAAAAATTTAAAATCGATCTTAGCAGTTCACAAATTGTAATTGTTGATAATGGATCTACAGATAAAACTTGGCAAGTTATAAAAAAACTTAATGAGAATAATATATTTATAAAAGGAATAAAGTTAGCAAATAATTTCGGTCATCAATCATCTTTATTAGCAGGATTAGATAATACAAACTGTGATGTAATTGTTTCATTAGATGCTGATCTTCAAGATGACTTAGATACCATAGATATTATGATTGAAAAATATCTTGAAGGGTATGAGATTGTTTATGGTGTGAGAAAGGACAGAAAAAAAGACAGTTTTTTTGAAAGAAATTTTGCAAAAATTTTTTATTTTTTAATAAATATTTTAGATCAAAAAATAATTATAAATCATGCTGATTTTAGACTACTAACACGAAAAGCCTTGGATAATCTTAAACAATTCAAAGAAGTTAATATTTTTATAAGAGGAATTGTTACAAAAGTTAGTAACAATTCTTCAATAGTATATTACAACAGAAATGAAAGAAAAGCAGGTAAAAGTAAATATACATTTTTGCCAAAAATAAGTTTAGCTTTAGATGGATTTACGTCATTTTCGTTATTACCTCTAAGAATAATTGCTTTTATCGGATTAATAATTTTTATATTGAGTTTAATTATAATTATTTACTATTTCATATCTTACCTATTTATTGAAAAAACAGTAAGAGGATGGACTACTCTTATATTGTCTATATATCTTTTAGGTGGTTTACAAATTTTTTGTCTTGGTATTATTGCAGAATATATTGGAAAAATTTATTTAGAAGCAAAAAAAAGACCGAGATATTTAATTGATCAAATTTTGAATCAAAATAAAATTAAATGAATCTAAATCGAAGTGCGATTTTAAATAATAATTTTTCTTTCTATTTATTTATAATTTTATCAACGATCTTATTTCATTATTTACCTTTTGAGAGAAATTCTATAGGTCCAGATGATTTTGCATTTTTAACTAAAAAAAACATATTTCTTTATAACTTTACAGAATTGGCTTCAGATAGACCATTGCATTATTTATTTGTTGAATTACAAAATTTTATTATTGGTGATAATGCATTTTATGGTTTCATTTTTAATATTTTATCAAATTTATTACTACTAATCGTCATTTATAATTTTTTAACAATTTTTTTTAAATCTAGAGCTACCATAATATTAATTTTAACACTTTATAATTTGTTTCTCACTAAAGTAGAAATTTATCATTATCCAATTTATGGTTATCTAATTTTAGCAAATTCACTTTATTTGTTATCACTAATTTTTTTTATTAAATCATTTGAAAAAAAATTCTACTTTCATATCATAATATCTATTTCTATTTATTTTATAGCAATATTTTTTTATGAAGCTGGTTTTTTTCTTCCAATAGTATTGGTACTTTACACACTAATTTTTAAAATTGATTTTTTTAAAAAATATTTAAATATTTATTTTATTTTTTTTATCATAGCATTATTTTATTTCATATACAGAGAAACTAATGCGTTTGGTTTATCTCAAGTCAATCCTTCTAGATTAGCTAATTTTAACAGTTTTATAAGTTCGTTAGAAAATCTATTTAATATTTTTGGTGGAAGATCTTTTATAAGAATATGTATATACGGCTATTACCAGTTTCTTAGTATTCCAATAAAATGGTTAATAGGTATAATTTTTTTAGATATTATTTTTTTATTTATTACTTTTTATTATTTCAAAAGATTTAAATTTCAAAAGATAAATATTAAAATATTATTGTTTTTTTTTACAATTTTTATAGTTTTTTTAATTCCTAATATGCTTGTAGGCGGTATTGGTGGTAGACATACAATTATTCCAATTATTTTTTTAGTATCACTTTTATATATTTTTTTGAGCAAAATTAGATTTTATAATTCTTTCTTTATTATGGTAGTTATAAGTTTACAGTTAATACCAAATCAAGGTAATAATTGGTCCCAAATAGTATCAAGTAGAATTAATGGTGATATATATGAAAGCTTTAAAACGAATTTAAAAAAAGAACTAACTAACTCAGAGTATATAATATTCGACAGAGATAGTTTTAAGAATAATATCAAATATCAAATTGTAAAAAACCCTTTTAATTTATTACATAATTACTATGGTGCTCAAACTCTTGAAAATTGGGGTATTAGATCAATGATATTGCTTAATTCTGAATTGAATAAAAATAATATATATATTTCTATTAATAAACCAAAAAAAATTGATCAACACAAGTATATTTTTAAAGAACAAAAAAGTATTAATTTGAATGAGAATATTGTTAATGAAAGGATCATTAACTCAAATAAAGTACTAATTATCAATTATGACAAAATATATCCAAATGGATTTTATATAGAATAATTATTTGTTTTTTTTGAATTGATAAGGAGTGGGTTGATTAATTTCATCATTGTGTAATTCTTGTCCAAAATTTTTTATTTGTTCAATAATATTAACACCTACATTTTCAGACCATTTATCTAAAAGTTTTTTTGTAATTTTTCCCATTTTACCATGATTAATGTTAACTTTATTAAGTGAAGAAACTGGCAAAATGCAAAAGGGAGTTGCAGTAATAAATGCTTCGTCTGCATTGTATACATCATATGGCTCAATATTTTTTTCTAAACATTTAATATTTAATTCTTTAGCAAGTTCAAATATATAATCTCTAGATATACCTCGCAGTATATTTCTTCCCTCAGGTGATATAATTTCATTATTTTTAACTATAAAAAAATTATCCCCAGTGCCTTCAGCAATATGTCCATCAGGATCAATTAAAAGTGCCCAATTATTATCACCTTCTATATTTGCAACCTCTAAATTAGCCATCTGATACCACATTCTACTTCTATTTTTAATTTTTGGATCCATTAAATGTGCTGGTATAGCTCTCTGCGACGGAATTATAAGATTTACCCCACTATCAAATAAAGGACCCATTTTTGATACGGTAAACTTAAGAGGAAAATCTGCAACAATTACAGTTGGTTCAATTTTATTATTAAATATAGGTGCATATATTCCTAATGGACCTCTACTTATATTAATCATTAATCTATGTTCATCGTCTTCATTAAAAAATGGCTTATTAACTTCAACAGTTTTCAAACAAATATCTTCCAATTCTTCAATTGTTTGATCTATTGAAATATGTAATATTTTTAAACCAGCATAAAGTCTTTCTAAATGTTCTTTTAATTTGAATTGTACACCATTGAATGATCTGGTCATTTCAAAAACCATATCTCCAAACATCAAAGCAGAGTCATAAATAGAAATATTTGCCTCTGATTCTTTTACAAATTTACCATTAAAATAAACAAGTCTTTGGTTTTTCATATTATTTAGTAATGTATTTTAATTTTTTTCTTTGAATTAATTCCTCTTCATCCAAGTCTCCATCCCAGTAATTTAATGCTTTGTAAGCCTCTCTTATATTTCTTATTAGTCTTCTAAGTCCATCTGGCTCTAAACTTGCTGCATGATCAGTTCCTTTGAATGTTCGATCAAGTGTAAAGTGTCTTTCAAAATATCTTGCACCAAGAGTTAGTGCTGCTACATCAACAGATATTCCAACGTGATGACCAGAAAAACCTATTCCCTTAATTTGATTTAAATATTTTTCTTTTAGAATAGAGATTTGTAATAATTTCAAATCTTCTTCTTTACTAGGATAGGTTGACTTACAATAGTAGAGAACAAGATTTTGTAATTTATTTTTTTCTTTAAAATAATTGATAATTTCTTCAATTTCATTTTCATAAGTCATACCTAATGAGACATGTATATCGCCATTAAAGTTCAAACAAATATAATTAATTAACTCAAAATCTAAATTATGTGCTGAAGGTATTTTTAAAATTGCAGGTTCTAATTCTAAAATTTCTTTAGCTGAAACAATATCCCAAACTGAGGTAGCATAAATTTTACCATTGTTCTCACATAAATTTTTTAGAATTGCATGTTGTTCTTTAGAAAATTCAAGAGCCTCCCTGTGTTTTGCGTACGTCTCCCCATAAGAGTTTTGAGGATTTGGGTGAGGAACATCATATTTTGGATTTTTAAGAATACCTGCAATGTCTCTTTTTTGAAATTTGACAATATCTGCATCACAAATTGTACATGCAGTTTTTATCATTTTTTCTGCAAGATTAAAATCACCCATGTGATTGGCTCCAATTTCACAGATAACTTTAGGCTTTATATCAATCATGGCTTAAAAATTTAAATATATCTTTTTTGTATATCTTAACTGGCGAAAAGTCTAGCATTGGCATTTCAATTATCTCATTTGTTAAAATCTTTTTTTGATCTTCATTTAGAGCAATATTTTTTATGTTATATTTTTTTTTAATTGACTTAAGTTTATTTACTAAACAATCTAAATTATTTGATTTTATCACTTTATTCTTAAATAATTTCTCAACTAATTCTTTAAGCAATTTATTATTCTTTTCATCTATAAATAATAATGAATTTTCTAAAAAAGAAGCCCCGCAATATGCATGATTATATTTATAATTTACTGCTAACCTGTAACTAGCAGCCCCAGTTAGATTTTGCTCGCTATGCATTAAAGATATAATTGAAAATATTGAACCTAGAGCAAGATTTTCAAAAGATTCTATATTACCATTTTTTAAATTATCTATACCTTTCAAAATATGTGTTGCTCCTAATATTGACATCTCTTTAGTAAAAGTATTGGATATTACTGAAGTGAATGATTCAATGGAATGAACAAGTGCATCAAAGCTACATATAATGTGTTGCCTCAACTTGTTTGATTTTGCCAAATAAGGATCTATTAAACAAATTTTAGGGTATAAGAGGTTTGAGTTTATCCCCCCTTTAACACGATTTTTTGTATTTATAAAAACTGCTGACGATGTTATTTCAGCCCCAGAACCAAAAATGGTTGGAATTGTTATTAAGTTTATAGGGGTTTCAGAAAATTTAT
>CACMQS010000013.1:0-15000 GCA_902615845.1 uncultured Alphaproteobacteria bacterium | reverse complement strand
CCAGGCGGAGTGCTTAATGCGTTAGCTACGACACTGATACTATTGCACCAGCGACTAGCACTCATCGTTTACTGCGTGGACTACCAGGGTATCTAATCCTGTTTGCTACCCACGCTTTCGTATCTCAGCGTCAAAAATGGCCTAGTTAGTCGCCTTCGCTTCTGGTATTCTTTCCAATATCTACGAATTTCACCTCTACACTGGAAATTCTACTAACCCTTACCAAATTCTAGATCACTAGTTTTAAATGCAGTTCCTGGGTTGAGCCCAGGGATTTCACATCTAACTTTTTGATCCGCCTACATACGCTTTACGCCCAGTGATTCCGAACAACGCTAGCCCCCTTCGTATTACCGCGGCTGCTGGCACGAAGTTAGCCGGAGCTTCTTCTTCAATTAATGTCATTATCATCATTGATGAAAGAGTTTTACAACCCGAGGGCCTTCTTCACTCACGCGGCATTGCTGGATCAGGGTTTCCCCCATTGTCCAATATTCCCTACTGCTGCCTCCCGTAGGAGTCTGGGCCGTGTCTCAGTCCCAGTGTGGCTGATCATCCTCTCAAATCAGCTATAGATCGTAGCCTTGGTGGAGCAATTACCTCACCAACTAGCTAATCTAGTGCGGGCTCATCTGAAGGCGATAAATCTTTCTCTTTGCAGACACATCCGGTATTAGCTACAGTTTCCCGCAGTTATTCCGAACCTCCAGGTAGATTCCCACATGTTACTCACCCGTGCGCCACTAAATCCGAAGATTTCGTTCGACTTGCATGTATGAGGCATGCCGCCAGCGTTCGTTCTGAGCCATAATCAAACTCTTAAGTTAAGTAAATTTGACCGAAGTCAAAAATTACGGAACGTCCGTTAAAGCGGAATACTTCTTGTAAAAACAAAAGTATTTGTTGATACGTATTCCATTAACATTCGTAAAATTTTAATTACGAATTGTTGTCTACGTATCTCTTTATAATCTTATTAACAAATTAAAGAGCATACAAAACCCTACAATTATATTTAAAAAAGTAGAGGATTGTTCTTTTCTTAAAGAAAAGAGTATGTGCCTATAATAGTATAAAAATTCCTTGTCAAATCATAAAAAATAAAAAAAAAAGACCTATTTCTGGGGATATTTTTGTATAAATTAAGTTATAAAAAGAAAAAGATAAGAATCTGCTAATAATTTGGTTGCGGGAGTAGGATTTGAACCTACGACCTTCAGGTTATGAGCCTGACGAGCTACCGGGCTGCTCCATCCCGCGATATAAAAAAGACTGTTATTACTATAGTTTTAAAAATACAACAAAAATTTATGGTAGCGGAGGAGGGATTTGAACCCCCGACATCACGAATATGAGCCGTGCGCTCTGACCAACTGAGCTACTCCGCCAATGTTTAAATTTTAAACACTAAAAGATTCTCCACACCCACATGTACTTTTTTCATTTGGATTGTCAAAAACAAATCTAGAAGCAAGTTTATCTTCTCTATAATCCATTACCGAACCTAGTAGAAACAGTGTAGCTTTTGGATCGATTAATACTTTGGCTCCATCTTGATCAATAGTTTCAAAATTTTTAAAATCAGACGATTTACCAAAATCTAATTTATATGCATATCCACTACAACCAGACTTATCTACTCCAATCACAACAGAGTCCATCCCATTGGGAGCGTTGGACATTATTTTTTTAATTTGTTCAGTTGCTTTTGAAGTTATTGATAAAACATTATTCATAAACATATTATAAATTAAATTAAAAAATATCTAAAGCAAGTTTTGCTTCTTCGGACATTAAATCTTTATGCCACTTTGGATCCCAAACTAAAGATACTTCAATTGAATTCAAATTTGATAATTTTTCAACTGATTTTCCTACACTTTCTGGCATAGTT
Source organism: uncultured Alphaproteobacteria bacterium (assembly GCA_902615845.1). Taxonomy (GTDB): domain Bacteria; phylum Pseudomonadota; class Alphaproteobacteria; order HIMB59; genus CACPNW01. The sequence goes on along the minus strand of CACMQS010000013.1, from coordinate 13,106 downwards.
CCTGCAACAGGGCAGTTTGGGTTAGTTAGGGTCATTTTAATTTTAATGTCGTTATTATCGTTAATTTTAATTTCGTATATTAAACCTAAATCATATAAGTTAACTGGTATTTCAGGATCAACAACAGTCTTAATACACTCTATAACTTGTTCTTCATTAATTTTAGTGGTTATGTTTGAATTGTTGAATTTTTTTATATAACTTGTGTTTTTATCTGGTAAAAAATCTTCTAGTTGTTTTTCTTCCATTAGTTATAGTAAGATTTTTGTTATTTCATGAATGCTATCTACTAAATAATCAACATCATCTTTTGTATTATATACTCCGAATGAAATTCTAGAAGTTCCAGTAACATTAAAATGTTTCATAAGCGGTTGACAACAATGATGCCCTGTTCTTATTGCTATGTTTTTTTTATCTAACATCGCACCTAAATCAGAATTATGAATACCTTCAATATTAAAAGAAATGATAGCACCTTTGTTTTTATTTGATCCATATATTTTTATATTATTGAATTTTGAAAGTTTTTCATAAGCGTAATCATGAAGTTTCATTTCATGATCATAAATAACACTTGGATCAACTTCATTCATAAAATTTAATGATGATGAAAATCCAATAACTGGAGCAATAGGTGGAGTACCTGCTTCAAATTTTTCGTAACCATTTGCATAAGTACTTTTATCAATATCTACATCATGAATCATTTGCCCTCCCCCCTGGTAAGGAGCAAATTCCTCTATCCACTTATCTTTCATGTACAGTATACCAAGACCCGAAGGGCCATACATTTTATGTGCTGAAAAAACATAAAAATCGGGATCTAAATCTTTAAGATTAACTTTTTTGTGAGGTGCAAATTGACAACCGTCCAATAGTAGCGGTATATTATTTTTTTTTGCAATTTCTTTTACATTATCGAAATTCGTTATTGATCCTGTAACATTTGACATATGAGTTAATGTAATTAGTTTTGTATTTGAATTAATTTTTTCATTTAATTCATCATAATTTATTTCACTATTTTCGTTTAGTCCCAGAGGAATAATTTTTATCTTTTTTTCAATTAAATGCCAAGGAATTAAATTAGCATGGTGTTCAAGATAACTTAAGATTATTTCGTCACCATCTTCTAAAAAACTTTTAGACATACAAGATGAAATTAAATTTATACCTTCAGTTGCACTTTTAACAAAAATTATATTGTTTTCAGATGTATTTAAATAATCTGCAACTTTTTTTCGAGAATCTTCAAATTTTTTTGTTAACTTAGAACTTAATTCATAATTACCTCTGTGAATATTTGCATATTCATTTGTATAACAATTATTGGTGGCCTCAATCATTTCCTCAACTTTTAATGCTGAAGCTGCGGTATCTAAAAAAACTAGATTAGGATTTTTTTTGAATACAGGAAATCTTGATTTTAAATCGGAAATATTCATTTCACTTTACTTAAGTATCTTACTAGTTTCTTTTGTATTATTTCAGACATTTGTTCATTATCAATACTACTTAATTCTTCATTAATAAATGATGATATCAATATTTTAGTTGCTGCAATTTTACTCATACCTCTAGAACGAAGATAAAAAATAGCATTTTCATCTATTGGCCCAATTGTAGAACCATGACTACATTTTACATCGTCAGCGTAGATTTTTAATTCTGGTTTAGAAAAATATGATGCACTGTCAGATAGAAGTATACCTTTACTAAGCTGATATCCCTCTGTTTTTTGCGCCACTTGATCAACATGAGTGTTACTAAAGTAAGTTGCTTTAGCACGGTCGTTCAAAATACCTTTATAAACTTGATTACTTTTACAATCCTGAGCTAAATGTTTAACAAATGTTTTATTATTTGATGTGTTATTATCTTTAAGAAAAAATATTCCTTGTAAATCAGCTTCTGAATTAGTTTCTATCAGCTCAGAATAATGAAAATTTCTTACGTAACCTTCTGAAAAATTATATACTTTTTGAGTATAAGTAGAATCTTTTTTACAAGAAGAATGACTTGTTATTATTAAATTATGATTGGAAGAATTGTCTTGTATTAGAAAGTGATTTAACTGAGAATGTTTTTCTAATTTAATTACATTCAATATATTTGATGTAGAATTATTTTTATTTTCATACTCTTCAATGAGACTAAGAGATGATCCCTCTTGGCAAATAATATTATTTTTTTGAAAAATAGTTAAATCGTCATCTGTTACAATGTTGGATATTTTAATTTTTATATTGTTATTTCTTTTTATAACAATCTTAAAACCACTATTTAAAAATAATGAATTTAGATTTACAAAATGATCATTTTTTTCAATTGTATTATTTTTAGAAAAATCATTATAATCTTCATCTAAAATTTTAGTAATTTCAATTTTATCATCTTTAAAAGTCGAACACTGACCATTTACAGAAACTATTGAATAGCTATTTTCATGATTATTATTTATTACTGATGTTTCTTCAGGAATCAGATATTTATACTTAAAATCAATAAAGTTTTTAAGATTTATATTTTTAAGACTTTCATTATTTTTTTTATCAAATCTATCATTTTCAAAAATATTTATTAATTTTTCTCTATGAGTTTCAATATCTTTGTTTTCTGAAAAAAAAATATTTTTTCTATTTTTTTGATAAATGTCTTGGATATTCATTACTGAAATTTTTGAAATCCATCTTTTTCAATTTCAGCAGCAATTTCGGAACCTCCTGATTTGACAATAGAACCATTTACCATGACGTGTACATAATCTGGTTTAATATAATCCAAAAGTTTTTGATAATGAGTAATTATTAAAAAAGAATTATCTTTAGTTTTAAGTTTATTAACCCCATCGGTAACGATTTTAAGAGCATCAATATCAAGTCCTGAGTCAGTTTCATCTAGAATAGCTAAATCTGGATTAAGAATGCTCATTTGTAAAATTTCGTAACGTTTTTTTTCTCCACCAGAAAATCCTGTATTAACTGATCGTTTAAGCATATCAATATTTATACCTAAGTCACTAGCTTTAGATTTTAAAAGCTTAGCAAATGATAAATTATCAATTTCTTCTTCGTTCATACGTTTTCTTTTTGAATTAATTGCAGAATGTAAAAACGGGGTGATATTTACTCCAGGTATTTCAACTGGATACTGAAAAGCCAGAAACATTCCTTCTTGTGCTCTTTCTTCAATATTTAAATCAAATAAATCGTTATCTTTGAAATTAATTTTGCCATTTAAGATTTCGTAATCCTCTTTACCTGCTAGAACGTTTGCTAAGGTGCTTTTACCACATCCATTTGGGCCCATTATTGCATGCACTTCACCTTTATTAATATTTAAGTTAAGTCCATTAAGAATATTTTTATTTTCAATCTTTACAGATAGATCTTTGATTTCTAAAAACATATTACCCTACACTTCCCTCAAGAGAAATAGATACTAGTTTTTGTGCTTCAACTGCAAATTCCATTGGAAGTTCTTGTAAAACTTGCTTACAGAAACCATTAACTATTAATGAAACTGCTTCTTCATGGCTTAAACCTCTTTGTCTGCAGTAATAAAGTTGGTCTTCATTTATTTTAGAAGTCGAAGCTTCGTGCTCAATAACTGCAGTATTATTTTTTGAATCAATATAAGGAACTGTGTGTGCCCCACACTTATTACCTACTAACAAAGAATCGCATTGAGTATAATTTCTTGCCTTATCTGCTTTTCTTAAAAAAGAAACCTCACCTCTGTAAGTATTCTGAGAATTACCAAGAGAAATACCTTTTGATATTATTTTACTTTTGGTATTTTTACCAATGTGGGTCATCTTTGTCCCTGTATCAGCTTGTTGAAAATTATTTGTTATTGCTACAGAGTAAAATTCACCAATTGAATTATCTCCTTTTAAAATGCAACTAGGATATTTCCATGTAATAGCAGAGCCAGTTTCTACTTGAGTCCATGATATCTTACTATTTTTACCTGCACAAAGACCTCTTTTAGTGACAAAATTGTAAATTCCACCTTTGCCATCTTCATCTCCAGGATACCAATTTTGAACAGTTGAATATTTTATTTCTGCATCCTCTAAAGCAATTAATTCTACATTAGCAGCATGTAATTGATTATCATCTCTTTTTGGAGCAGTACAGCCTTCTAGGTAACTAACATAACTACCTTTATCTGCAATGATTAGAGTTCTTTCAAATTGACCGGTATTTTCTGCATTAATTCTAAAATAAGTTGATAGCTCCATTGGACACTTTACACCTTCTGGAATGTACACAAATGATCCATCAGTAAACACAGCTGAATTTAATGCGGAAAATGAATGGTCTCCAGCTGGTATAACTGATCCTAAATATTTTTTTATTAGATCAGAATGTTTCTGAATTGCCTCTCCGATGGAACAAAAAATTATACCAAGTTTTTCTAATTCACCTTTATATGTAGTTGCAACTGAAACGCTATCAAACACAACATCAACGGCAACACCCGCTAATACTTTTTGCTCCTCTAAAGGAATGCCAAGTTTATTGTATGTCTCTATAAGTTTTGGATCTACTTCACTTAAATCTTTGGGTTTCTTCTCAAAACCTTTTGGTGCGGAATAATAGTAAATATCTTGATAATCAATTTCAGGAAAATTAAGATTTGCCCATTTTGGTTCTTTCATTTTTTTCCATTTTGAAAACGCTTTTAGTCTCCATTCAAGCATCCAATCTGGTTCTTTCTTTTTTAATGATATAAATTTGATAGTATCTTCGTTTAGCCCCTTTTTAGGCTTTTCATTATCTATGTCAGTTACAAAACCATATTTGTACTTATTTTTACTATAAGAATCTAATGTATTTAGAGTTTCTGAGTTCACATTACATCATCTAATTCATTAATTGAAAAAATCTAGTTAATTCAACAAAAATTAAGCAAATTTAGAACTGATTTTAAATTTAAGCGGTAATCCAACCACCACCAAGTAATTGGTCATTTTTATAAAAAACACAAGCTTGTCCAGGAGAAGTTTTATCTAATTCTGTTTCAAATGTAAAAGTTCCTTGGTCACTTTCTATATCAAGAATCCCTGGTAAATCCTCTTGAGTTGATCTTATTTTTGCAGAACAATCAAGTCCTTTAGGAAGAATATTACCTCCTAACCAATTGATATTTTTAAAATTAATTACGTTTTTCTTCAATTTTGCTTTTGTGCCTAAAGTAATTGAGTTCTGATCTTTATTTATATCAATTACGTATAAAGCCTCTTTTGAACCACTAATACCAATACCTTTTCTTTGACCAATTGTGTAATTACTAATACCTTCATGAGTTCCAAGAATATTATTGTCAATGTCATAGATTATGCCTTTTTTGTTTACGCTCGGATTTAAATTATTAACAAGATCTCTGTAAGAATCAGATGTTACAAAACATATATCTTGGCTATCAGGTTTATCGCTAACACTTAAATTATATTCTTTGGCTAAATGTCTAATCTCAGATTTTTTATAATCACCTAATGGAAATCTCACGTAATTTAATTGCTCTTGTAACGTTGAAAAAAGAAAGAAGCTTTGATCTTTTGAAAAATCTTTTGCTTTATGTAAACTTGCATTATTTAATGATCCTTTTCTTATAGCATAATGTCCCGTAGCGAGTGCATCAGCGCCCATTTTTTTTGCCTCATTAAGTAAATCTGAAAATTTTACTGTCTCATTACACTTAACGCAGGGTAAAGGAGTTTCACCTTTTGCATATGAATCAACAAAGTTGTTTATTACTCCATCAAAAAATTTATCTTGATAATCTAAAACTATATGTTTGAAATCATTATTAAGAGCTACATTTTTAGCATCTTCAATATCAGTACCAGCACAACAAGATTTAGACTTTGAGACATTTGAATTATTATATAATTTCAAAGTGATGCCAGTTACATCATAACCCTGTTTTTTTAACATAACAGCTGCAACAGAACTGTCTACACCACCAGACATGGCAACTACGACTTTTGTATCTTTTTCCGACTTATCAAAACCAAGAGAATTCATATATTTACAACATCTATATTTACAAAATCATATAACTTCAATATTAGCTTTATCAAATGGTTGACTTACTAATTGCAGGACCCGAAGGAAAGATTGAAGCTAAATACTCTCATAACAAAAGAGATGATTCTCCAATAGTAATCTTATTGCATCCAGATCCTTCTAAAGGTGGGACAATGCATACAAAAATTATATTTAAAATGTATAAAACCTTTATAAAAGCTGGATTTTCTACAATACGATTTAATTTCAGAGGTGTTGGTAAAAGTGAGGGTATTTATGATGATGGTGAAGGAGAATTGAGTGATGCAGCTTGTGTTTTAGATTGGTTACAGCAATATAATACTAACTCTAAAATATGTTGGGTAGCTGGTTTTTCATTTGGTGCATGGATAGCTATGCAACTTCTAATGAGAAGACCAGAAATAAACGGGTTCGTTAGCGTTTCTCCTCCAGCAAATTTAAGGGATTTTAGTTTTTTGGCACCATGCCCATCTTCTGGTTTAATTATTCATGGTGACAAAGATAATATAGCTTCTTTTGATTCAACAAAAATATTAGTAGAAAAACTTCAACAGCAGAAAAAAGTAGATATAAAATTTAAGCCCATAAAAGGTGCAGATCATTTTTATGAAAGTTTTGGCGATGAATTCGAAGATTCATTAAACGAATATATTAGTCAAATAATAGAAACAAAATAATTTGATATGAAATTTAAATCAGAATTTCTGAATGAAATAAAAGAAAGAGGATTTATATATCAGAATACTGATATAGAAAATTTAGATAATATAATTACAAAAAATAAAATATGTGGTTACATTGGATTTGATATAACTAGTGATAGTTTACATATAGGAAGCCTGATTCAATTAATGCTCCTACACTGGTTAGACTTTTATGGACATAAATCAATCGCTTTAGTGGGTGGTGGAACAACTCTTATTGGAGATCCTTCAGGAAAAGATGAAACTAGAAAAATATTAACTAAAAAGGAAATTGATATAAATATTGATAATATTAAACAAACATTCAGCAGATTTATAAATATTAATGAAAATTCTTTAATAATAAATAACTATGACTGGCTTTCTAAATTAAATTATATAGATTTTTTGAGAGAGTTTGGTTCAAAAATTACTTTAAATAGAATGCTTACTTTTGAATCTGTAAAAACTAGATTAGATCGCGAACAACCACTAAGTATCTTAGAATTTAATTATATGCTTCTGCAGGCATATGATTTTGTCTATCTAAATAAAAACTATAATTGTATTTTACAAATGGGAGGATCTGATCAATGGGGCAACATATTAAGTGGTGTAGATTTAATAAAAAAAATAAATAAAAATGATACTTTTGGTATAACTTCACCACTTATAACCAATAGTGATGGATCAAAAATGGGTAAAACAGCTAATGGTGCGATATGGTTAAATAAAGATAAAATCTCAAGTTTAGATTTTTTTCAATTTTGGAGAAATGTTAATGATAATGATGTAACAAAATTCTTATATTTATTCACTAAACTTCCTAAAAATGAGATAAATAAACTTGCAGAATTAAGGGATCAAGAAATTAATGAAGCTAAAAAAATTTTAGCTTATGAAGTTACTAAAATTGTAAGAGGAAAAGAAGATGCTGAAGAAGCTTTAGAAATTGCTAATAATACTTTTAATACGAAAATTATTGACAAAAGGCTACCAAACACTTCTCAAAAAGAATCAGATATAAAAAATGAAAATTTTACAATTTTAGATGCTATAGAAAAACTTAATTTAGTTAAAAGTAGAAGTGAAATAAAAAGATTAATTAAATCAGATGGAATTAAAGTAAATGATCAATTATATAAAAATAGTGATTTATCTTTAAAAGAATATCTAGGATCTAAAGAAATCAAAATAGCAGTTGGTAAGAAAAAAATAGGGATCTTAAAAATTATATAGTTAAACTATAAAGTAAGAGAATTTTCTAAAAAATTATCAATCTTACCATCTAAAATGTCATTTACATTAGAAGTTTCATAGCCACTTCTTAAATCCTTTATTTGCTTATATGGATGTAAAACATATGATCTTATTTGATTTCCCCATCCAATTTCTTTTTTTTGTTTATTTTTAATATCCTCATTCTCTTTTCTTTTTTGAAGTTCAGTTTCATAAATTCTTGATTTAATCATTTTCATTGCATTCGATCTATTTTTATGTTGTGACCTGTCACTTTGACATTGAACAACAATGTTGGTGGGAAGATGTGTAATACGTACTGCACTATCAGTTTTATTAACATGTTGGCCACCAGCTCCTGATGCTCTGTATGTGTCAACTCTAAGATCACTATCCTTTATATCAATTTCGATTTTTTCATCGATTTCTGGATAAATCCAAACACTTGCAAAACTTGTATGTCTTCTTTTGTTACTATCAAAAGGTGAAATTCTTACTAGTCTGTGAATTCCACTTTCAGCTTTTAACCATCCATATGAGTAATTCATAACAACTTTTAATGTACAAGATTTAATACCAGCTTCCTCTCCACGCATTTCCTGCAATAATAAGGTTTCACAATTATCTTTTGTGTCACACCATCTTAAATACATTCTTTGTAACATTTCTGCCCAATCTTGGCTTTCTGTGCCGCCTGCACCTGCATGAATTTCAATAAATGCATTGAGATGATCAGCTTCTCCATTCAACAAACTAACATAACGAATTTTATCAGACAATTTTAAAGTAAATTTAACTTCTTTATCAAGTTCATTTAATAATGATATCTCATTATTCTCTTGAACATAATTATATATTTCTTGATTTTCGTTTATTAATTTTTCTAACTTATCAAAATCGCTTATTGTGGTTTCAATATTTTTAATTTCTTGAAAAATATTTTTTGCATCATCTTTTTTCCAAATATTAGGATCAGAGCTCTTTATTTTTAAATCTTCTAATTTATTTTTTAGGGAGTTGTAGTCAAACTCCCCTCCTTATAAGATCATAATTTGATCTTATTTTTTTTAAATTTAAATCAATAGTTTCTAGATCAGACATAATAGTTTATTTTAATAAACCACCTGTACCAGAAATGGAATCTTTATTAAAATTTTCTAATCCATCTATTACATTTAAATTATCTAAATATGGTTCAGATCCAAAAATGAAGGGTTCAACTATACTTTCCTTATGGTTAGAAACTACACCAGTATTAGGATCAATTCTTACAAAACTCATACCAGCTGGAACCCTAAACGGCTTTTTATTTTTATTGATTTTTATTTTTTTTGCAAAGTTTTTAAATATTGGAACTGCAACACTAGAGCCAGTTTGTTTGTACCCTAAAGATTTTGGTTGATCAAAACCTACATATACTCCAATAACCAAATCAGGTGTATAACCAATAAACCATGCATCTTTATTCTGATTTGTGGTTCCAGTCTTTCCTGCTAATGGAACATCTAGATCTTTTAAATTTTTTGCAGTACCTCTTTCAACAACCCCTTCCATCATCGATGTAATCTGATAAGCAAATCTTGGATCAACTATTATTTTTTTAGCTTCATTTAAAAGAGGAATTTTATTTATTGATAATAGTGTTTCAATTTTACAACCAAAACATTTTTTCAATCTTGTGTCATAAATTTTTTTTCCATTTTTTGAATAAATACTGGTTATTAATTTAGGTTCTATTTTTTTCCCACCATTAGCAATCATTGCATATGCGTTTGTCAATTCTTTTAGAGTAACAACACCAGAACCTAAGGACATTGAAAGATTAGTATCCAAGCCTTCATTAATATTAAAATTTTTTGCCATTTCTAAAATTTTGTTCATCCCTATTCTATCAGCAAGTCTAACAGTCATAAGATTTCTTGATTTTTCTATTCCAGTTCTCATTGTTGTAAGACCATAAAATTCATCTGTATAATTAGAAGGTTTCCATTTTGGAAGACCAGGACCTTGATCTACCACATAAGGAGCGTCCAGTATTAAAGTGGCAGGAGAATAACCCTCATTTAAAGCGGCTAAATAAACAATTGGTTTAAAAGCTGATCCAGGTTGCCGTTTAGCCTGTGTTGCTCTATTAAATTCACTTTTTTTAAAACTATAACCACCTGATAGAGCTAAAATATCTCCCGAATATGGATCTATAACAATTATTGCACCATTTACATTAGGCTCTTGATTAATAATGTAAGTATTTTGCTTTTTCTCCACGTAGATAACGTCACCCTTATTAAAAACTATATTTAGAAGCCAGTTATTGAACTTATTTTCTAAATTGATCTCAAACTTATTTTTTTTGAGATTAATTACTTCTAATTTTTTTTTATATACTGCATTAATGATTACTGTTTCCCATTTTGAAACGAAGGGATTTTTATCATTATAAAAATCTTTCTTATTTAAAAATTCATCTAAATTTGTATTTTCTATTAGACCACCCCACCCTTGTCTTTTTTCGTATTCTATTAATCCTTCAATTAGACTTTGATTGGCACTTTGCTGAATACTTGAATCAAGAGCTGTTTTAATTATTAAACCCTCAGAATAAAGTTTTTCTTTACCAAACTTATTAAAAAGCTCTTTTCTAATTTCTTCGTAAAAATAATCAGCATCTGAGAACTGAATATCAACACGTTTGTATATCTCTAGAGGTTTATTTTTAAATTCAAGATCCTTCTTCTCTATAAATTTATTTGCATACATTCTATCTATTACCCAATTCCTTCTATCCATAGCTTTTATATAATTTGATTTAGGATTATAATTATTTGGAGCCTTTGGTAATGCTGCTAGAAAAGCTATCTCATGAAGTTCAAGTTCATAAATTGATTTATTAAAATAATTTAAACTTGCAGATCCTATTCCATAAGAACCAAAACCCAAATAAATATCATTTAAATATAATTCTAATATCTTATTCTTATCTAAAATATTTTCAATTCTAATGGCTAAAATAATTTCTTTTATTTTTCTTGAATAACTTAACTCATTACTTAGTAATAAATTTTTTACAACTTGTTGAGTAATAGTAGAAGCACCAACTACCCGTCTAGAAGAATTTATATTTATAACATTTGTTAAAAAGGCTCTAACAATTGCAAATATGTCTATACCATAGTGATCGTAGAAATTTTTATCTTCAGATGCCAAAAATGCATTTTTAATATTTTTAGGTATTCTATTTTCCGGTATGAATATCCTTTCTTCAGTATAGAAACTTTTTAAAAGATAGCCATCAGAACTATAAATTCTTGAAGATAGATTTGGTTTATATTTTAAAATACTATCATATGAAGGAAGTTCTGATGAATATTGCCAGAGTATATAAAATATTGAAAATATTGATATAAATCCAAATATAAATAGAAAAATTAACAATAATTTTATATAATTAAAAAAAGTATTCATATTAATAATCTAGATTGTGAAATAGTTAAAAATATGTCAATACGCAATTATTATACAAATATAAAACAAATGATTTTAACAGATAAAAATTTTTACGGAGTTTCGGCTATATGTCAAAGAATATACTTATTGATACTACAAACAACATTGAGACAAGAATCGCTGTTACCGAAGATGGTAAACTTGATGATTTTGAAATTGAACCAAGCAAAAAAAATGCAGTTAAAGGTGATATTTATTTAGCAAAAATAACAAGAATAGAGCCTTCACTTCAAGCTGCATTTGTAGATTTTGGAACTAACAGAAATGGATTTTTACCTCTTACAGAAATACACCCTGATTACTTCAAAATTCCAGCAGCAGACGAAGTTAAAATAAAAGAATTAAATGAAAAAATAAATAAAAACGATGAAGAAGAGTCAAATAATACAGATAACGATAACGAATTAGAAGATTTAGAAGAAAATAATATTGAAAATAAACTTCAAGAAAATGATAATAATGAAGATAAGATTATTTCAATTAAAAAAAGAAAGAATAAAAAATTAACACCAAAAAAAGAATATTTCAATTTCTTTAGGAAATATAAAATTCAGGATGTAATCAGACCTAAACAAGTTTTACTTGTTCAGATCAACAAAGAAGAAAGAGGTTTGAAAGGTGCTGCTTTAACAACATATTTATCATTTGCTGGAAGGTATTCTGTTCTGATGCCTAATAGTATGAATAGTGACGGTATTTCGAGAAAAATTGGGGATATCGAAGAAAGAAAAAAACTAAAAAAAATATTGTCGTCAGTTGAGATACCAGAAAAAATGTCAGTAATTGTAAGAACAGCAGGAATTGGAAGAACAAAAAAAGAAATATCAAAAGATCTTTCATTTCTAGTAAATCAATGGAATAAAATTAGGGAACTTACACTTAAGTCAGAAGCACCAGAAATGATTCATGAAGAAGGAAATGTTTTGAAAAGAGCTATAAGAGATATGCTAAGTGAAGATGTAGAGAAAATCTTAGTCGAAGGAAAAGAAGGATACGATAAAGTTAAAAAAATTACTAAAAACTTAGCACCAACATTTGTTAAAAAAGTAAAACAATACAAATCTGTTGAAAACTCACTTTTTGCTTCAAATAATATTGAAACACAAATTAATGATCTTTTTAGTCTAAATGTAAAACTAAAATCTGGTGGCTCAATTGTAATTAATACCACTGAAGCATTGGTTGCAGTAGATGTAAACTCAGGCAAAAATACATCAGAAAGAAATATTGAGAATACTGCCCTAAAAACAAATTTAGAAGCTGCTGTAGAGATTGCTAGACAACTTAGATTAAGAGATCTTGGAGGCTTGGTAGTTATAGATTTTATTGATATGGATGATTATCGAAATAATTTTAAAGTTGAGAAAAGTTTAAAAACTGCCCTTGTAAGAGATAGAGCTAGAGTTCAAATTGGTAGAATAAGTATGTTTGGATTAATGGAACTATCTAGACAAAGATTGAGATCAAGCTTGATAGATAAATCATTTGAGAGATGTAATTTTTGTAAAGGATCAGGATTAATTCTAAATTCTTCATCAATTATAGATCAAATAATAAAAGTGATTAAAGAAAAAATCTCTGATAATAAAAATTCAATAATAAATGTTAAGTGTAATAG
>CACMQS010000012.1 GCA_902615845.1 uncultured Alphaproteobacteria bacterium | reverse complement strand
TCTCTAAGAATTCTAATCTGTGATTTTCTAGAAATAAGACCATCTTTAACCATACAACCCGCAATATTTCCAACTTTGGATATATTAAACACCTCACGAATCTCAACATTTCCTGTGATATTTTCTGAGATATCGGGTTTAAGTAAACCAGTTAAAAGATTTTTTACATCATCAATAAGTTCATAAATAATTGAATAATATTTAATATCTACACCATCTCTTTTTGCTATATCTCTTGCATGAGGTAGTGCTCTAACATTAAAACCAACAATAAAACCTTTTCCAGAACCTGCTAAAGTTACATCACTCTCAGTAATTGCTCCTACACCTTTATAAATAACATTAACTTTAACTTCATCAGTTGAAAGTTTAGTTATTGAATTTTCAATTGCTTCTGCTGAACCTTGCACGTCTGTTTTAATTACTACTGGAAGACTTGTTGCTTCACCTTTATTAATTTGAGCAAACATCTCTTCAACATTAGATTTAATGACTGTATTTTTTTGAATCTGAAGTTTACTTGATCTAAATTCTGCAATTTTACGGGCAATACCTTCATTTTCAACTACAATAAAATCATCATTCAAAAAGAGGACTAGTATCATTAGTTAATAAAAGAAAAAAATTATTAAACTACTTATCTAAAAAAAATAAATCTGAATATTCAGATTTAATAAAAAAATTAAATATTAGAGGTTAAAAAAAGAGGATAAATAAAAATTATGTTTGAAGTGAAAAATGTAGAAATTGAATGGGCAGGAAGAACACTTAAATTAGAAACTGGAAAAATAGCAAGACAAGCTGACTCAACAGTTATAGCCACTTATGGTGGTACGACAGTTATGTGTAATGTAGTTGCTGCAAAAGAAGCAAATCCTGATATGGATTTTTTCCCCTTAACAGTAAATTATCAAGAAAAATATTATTCTGTAGGAAAAATACCTGGTGGTTTTTTTAAAAGAGAGGCTAGACCAACTGAAAAAGAAACATTAGTTTCTCGATTAATTGATAGGCCAGTTAGACCTTTATTTCATAAAGATTTTAAAAATGAGACCCAAGTTACTTGTACTGTATTATCACATGATCAAGAAAATGACTCAGATGTTGTAGCAATGGTAGCAGCAAGTGCTGCATTAACTTTATCTGGTTTGCCATTTTTAGGCCCGCTCGGAGCAATTAAGATTGGTTTTATAGACGATGAGCTTGTTGTTAACCCGAGTAAGAGTCAATTATCAAATTCTAAACTAGAATTAGTATTGGCAGGGACTAAGGAAGGTGTACTAATGATCGAGTCTGAAGCTCACGAGCTTTCAGAAAAACAAATGCTAGATGCAGTAGTTCTTGGTCAAGAAAATTATAAAACAGTGATTGAAGCAATAATTTCCTTAGCTAAAAAAGCAGCAAAAGAACCTTGGGAACTTAAAGAAAAAGATGAAGAAATTAAAAATCTACCATCTAAGATCAACGAAGACTTTGGTAAAGATTTTATAGATGCTTATAAAATAACTGAAAAACAAAAAAGATCAGAAAAATTATCTTCGTTACGAAATGAAATTTCTGAAAAATTTGTAAGTGAAACACTCTCACCAGTATTGGTTTCAGATGCAATAAAAAATGTAGAAAAAGATATAGTTAGAGGAGAATTAATTAATACTGGTAATAGAATTGATGGAAGAGATACAAAAAAAGTCCGTCCAATTGTGTGTGAAACTGGAGTTTTAGAAAGAACTCACGGGTCTGCATTATTTACAAGAGGAGAAACACAAGCTCTTGTAGTCTCAACTTTGGGAACTGGACAAGACGAGCAAAGAATAGATGCAATTGATGGTGAATATACAGAGAATTTTATGCTTCATTACAATTTTCCACCTTACTCTGTTGGAGAGGTTGGAAGAATAGGTTCTACTAGTAGAAGAGAAATAGGACATGGAAAATTAGCCTGGAGAGCTATTCACCCAATGTTACCTTCAAAAGAAAAGTTTCCTTACACTTATAGAGTTGTATCCGAAATTACAGAATCTAATGGATCTAGTTCTATGGCAACTGTTTGTGGTACCTCAATGTCTTTAATGGATGCAGGAGTGCCTTTAGAAAGACCAGTAGCAGGTATCGCGATGGGCTTAATTAAAGAGAATGATAAATATGTGATATTATCAGACATACTTGGTGATGAAGATCATCTTGGTGATATGGATTTTAAAGTTGCAGGAACTTCTGAAGGAATAACTTCATTACAAATGGATATTAAAATAACTAGTATCACAGCTGAAATTATGGAAGAAGCATTAGCGCAAGCTAAAGATGGACGCTTCCATATACTTGGTGAAATGGCTAAAGCAATTGATAAACCTAATCAATCGATTTCACAATACGCGCCAACAATAACTAATCTACAAATAAACAAAGATAAAATTAGAGAGGTTATTGGTAAAGGAGGAGCAGTTATTAGAGAAATATCTGAAACAACTGGAGCTAAAATTGAAATTAATGATGAAGGTTTAGTGAGTATTGCAGCTGTAGATCAAAAATCTGGAAATGATGCATTAGAATGGATCAAAGGTATTGTCGAAGAGCCAGAGATTGGTAAAATTTATGATGGTAAAGTTATAAAGATAATGGACTTTGGTGCTTTTGTTAATTTCATGGGATCTACAGATGGTCTTGTTCATATTAGTCAATTAAAAAATGAAAGAGTAGAGAAAGTTGAAGATGTTATTAGTGAAGGAGATATCGTTAAAGTAAAAGTATTGGATATCGACTCAAGGGGAAAAATAAAACTTTCTATGAAAGCAGTTGACGCAGAAGAAAACGCTTAAATTACCTAAATTAATTGGGCACAGAGGCGTAAAAGATCTGTGCCCAGAAAACACCTTAGAATCTATCTCAAAGGCATTTGATTTAGGTTTAAGTTTTGTAGAAATAGATGTTAAGATTTCTAAAGACAGAGTTCCAATTTTATTACATGATGATACACTTGATAGAACTACTAATGGAAGTGGACTTGCAATTGATTATGATTATGAGAACATAAAAAAACTTGATGCTGGAAAATTTTTTTACAAAAAAAATACCAATATTTTTGTTCCAAAATTAGAAGATATTCTAAGTTTGTGTACTAATAATAATGGTAATTTAAATATTGAATTAAAACCCAATAAAAATTTTGAAAAAGAAAATGTTTATCAAATATATAAAATTATAAAAAATATTAATCAAATAAATATTTTCTTCTCTTCATTTGATATAATTTCTATTTTAGAAATTTCAAAACTTTACCCCCAATCTATACGTAGTTTTTTATTAGATGATTTTAATGAATATAATATTGATGATTTGATTAGCATATCAATTAAACATGATTTAAAAATTTGTGGATTAAATATAGATCTTGTTACGGCTGATATTATAAATAAAATTAAAGAATCCAATATGGCAATAACAGTTTATTCAGATAAAAATATAAATTTATCTAGTGCTAATGATATTTTCTCCATAGGTGTTGATAGTATTTTTGTTGATAATCCCCTAGATTTATTGGGAAAATTTTAGAACTTATTTGGCATTCCAATAATATTGTAACCACAGTCAACATAATGTACTTCACCAGTAACTGCAGAAGATAAATCACTAATAAAGTATAAAGCAGATTTACCAATTTCATCTAGTTTTGCATTTCGTTTCAGTGCTGAATGTTCTTCTGTGAATTTAAACACCTCCCTAGCATTATTTATTGCTGCACCAGCAATTGTCCTCATAGGTCCTGCTGAGATTGCATTAACACGAATTTTTTTAGTACCTAAATCCACACTCAAGTATTTTACACTTGTTTCTAAAGCGGCTTTTGCAATTCCCATTAAATTATAATTTGGTATTACTTTATTTGACCCATAAAAAGTAAGAGTGAGAATACTTCCCCCTTCATTCATTATAGGTTCAAAATTTCTTGCAAGACTAGTTAAAGAAAAACATGATATTTCCAAACAATTAATAAAATTATCCTTCGTAGTATCAACATATCTTCCATTTAACTCTGACTTATCTGCAAATGCAACAGCATGAATTATAAAATCAATTGTTCCCCATTCTTTTTTTATAATTTCTACAGATTTATTTATTGAGTCATCATTATTAAAATCACATTCTATTAATATTTTTGAATTAATTTTTTCAGAAAGTGGTTTCACCCTCTTCAATAATATTTCATTTTGATATCCAATGGCTATTTCAGCACCATTTTCAGATAGTTGTTTTGCTATTCCCCATGCAATTGAATGATTATTTGCAATACCAAATACTAAACCTTTTTTATTTCTAAGCATGATATTTTGAAAATACTAATGTTGCATTTGTACCACCAAAACCAAAACTATTCGACATAACATGCTCAATTTCAACGTCATTTTCCGTATTTAAAAGAATATTACAATCTTTGGCACTATTATCGAGATTTTCAATGTTAGCAGAACCACTAATAAAATTATTTTTCATCATCAATAAACTATAAATTGCTTCATGCACACCAGTTGCCCCTAAAGAATGACCAGTCAAAGATTTTGTTGAGCTCATTTTAGGAATATTTGAGCCAAAAACATTTTTGATTGCTTCCAATTCTTTTACATCTCCAATTGGAGTGCTTGTCCCATGTGTATTTATATAATCAATTTTACCATCAATATTTTTTAATGCTTGCTTCATGCATCTTTCTGCTCCTTCTCCAGAAGGCTGTACCATATCGAATCCATCTGAGGTTGCTCCATATCCTGTTATTTCACCATATATTTTAGCACCTCTAGCTTTTGCATGTTCTAATTCTTCAAGTACCAAAGTTCCACCCCCACCAGCAATTACAAATCCATCCCTATCTGCATCATATGCCCTTGAAGATTTGTTTGGAGTAGAATTATATTTTGATGACAAAGCACCCATTGCATCAAATAAAATTGATAAAGTCCAATGGAGCTCCTCACCTCCTCCAGCAAAAACAATATTTTGTTTTCCCATCTGAATTAGTTCGTACGCATTACCAATACAATGTGAACTTGTAGAACATGCAGAAGTAATTGAATAGTTAACTCCTTTAATTTTAAAAGGAGTCGCAAGAGTTGCAGAATTTGTACTAGACATTGCTCTTGGCACCATAAATGGTCCAATTTTTTTTGAACCCGAACTCTTTCCAATTTCAGAAGACTTAAATAAATTTTGTGTAGATGGACCACCTGAACCAACAATTATACCAGTCATTTCATTTGATATATCACTATCTTCCAGCCCTGAGTCGTCTATAGCATCTTTCATCGCAATATAATTGTAGGCAGCTCCATCACCCATAAACCTTAGTAATCTTCTATCAATTTTGTTACTAATATCTATATTTGGTTTACCATGTACAAGACTTCTAAAAGAAAACTCCTCATACTCTTCTGCGCTTGTTATCCCAGATTTTAAATTTTTAAGACTGTCTATAACATCTGATTGATTATTACCAATACATGATACTATACCTAAACCTGTTACTACTACTCTATTCATTACTTATTTTTCAGGTGAAAATAAACCAACTTTCATATCTTTAGCTTCATAAATTGTTTCACCGTCAGCTTTTAAAACACCATCTCCAACTCCTAAAATTAATTTTCTTAGTATAAGTCTTTTAAGAGATATATGGTAGGTTACTTTTTTGACTTTTTGTAATACCTGACCGGTAAACTTAACTTCACCAACTCCTAAAGCCCTACCTTTTCCTGGTTGGCCAAGCCATCCTAAATAAAAACCTAGTAATTGCCACATGGCATCCAAACCTAAGCAACCTGGCATTACCGGATCATCTTTAAAATGACATTCAAAAAACCATAAGTCTTCTTTAATATCCAATTCTGCAATAACCTCACCTTTAGAAAATTCGCCACCAGTCTCATTTATTGAAGTGATTCTATCAAACATTAACATAGGAGGCATTGGAAGTTGAGCATTCCCTTTTCCAAAAAGAACACCTTTTGCACAATCAATTAATTGTTCGTAGGTAAATGAATTTTGTTTCATAATTTTAATTAAACTTTTTTTATGTATTTATCAATTAACTTAAACTGATTTTAAGTAACAATCATGTTTACTTTTAATAACAATATTATCAATGCTTAATTTTTTTCCATCAGTAATTGTCATTATATTAGTTTCATCCTTTAAATTTAAATAATAATTAATTATTTTTTGAGCGGCAATCAAACCTGCTAACCCTGCAGAAATGCCTGAAATACCGACTACACTACATCTCGGAAGATCAACATCATCTTTGTTAGGAAATATACAATTTAAACATAGATGATTACTTTTATTTGAATTATTGAAAAGTATAATTTGTAAATCGTGTCTTAATGCAGAGGAATATAAAAAATTGATTGAGTTTTTTATACAATATTCATTTAATAATTTAGAACTGAACCAATCATCAGTTGCATCAACAATTATAGAACATTCTTTTAAATAATTTAAATTTAAAGAATTAATATTTTCATCAATAGTATGAATTTTACATTCAGTATTGATTAAATTTAATTTGTATTTTGCCACATCAACCTTTTTTTTTCCAATATCATTTAAATTAAACAAAATTTGTCTATTAAGATTACTTTTTTCAACAATGTCTCCATCTACTATTAACAATTCTTTAATTCCAGAGTTTACTAAATATTGACTTAAAGGACATCCTATACCCCCCATACCCACAATACCAATTTTTATATTAGATAATTTTTTTAGATTTTCTTCAGTAAACTCGTTTAAAATAAATAACCTGCTGAAAATTTTATATTCTTCTTCAGAGTAATTATTCATAACTCTATATAGTATTATATATTTGTTTTATAATTTGCTTTGCACAATTTACCTTTGTCATTTTCTTAAACTTTTTTATCTGGTTTTTTGTAATTATCGATATTCGATTATAATCTGATCCAAAAACTTTATTTTTACTATCAATTTTATTATAAACCATCATATCACATTGTTTATCTACTAATTTTTTTCTGGCATTATTAATGCTCCCTGTTTCAGCTGCAAAACCAACTAAAAATTTTGGCCTTTGAGTTTTACTTTTTCCAATTTTTTCTAAAATATCAATATTCTTATGAAGATTAATATTTAATTTTTTATTTTTTTTTAATTTGGATTTATTGATATTTTTATTTTTAAAATCAGATACTGCAGCAGTAAAAATTCCTATATCAATTTTAGAAATTTTTATAATTTTTTGATACATTTCCTTTGCTGATTTTATTTGAATAAATTTTAAATTTGGCGGAGGGTCTAAATTTGTTGGTCCAGATATCAAGGTTACATTTGCTCCATATAAAACAAGTTGTGAAGCAATTTCATAGCCTTGTTTTCCAGATGATTGATTTGAAATAAACCTAACTGGATCAATCATTTCAATCGTTGGTCCTGCAGTTACTAGGCATTTCTTATCCTTTAATAAATTGACATTTTTTAATCTACTTAAAATTCTATTTACTATATTTTTTGAGTTATCAATTCTACCTAAACCAAATTCTCCACATTTTAGTTTTCCAACTTTTGGGCCAATAAACTCATGACCACTATCTTTTAATAATCTCACATTTTTTAAATTAATTTTATTATGCCACATAAAACTATTCATTGCGGGAACAAACAAAATTTTTTTATTTGAAGCAAGTAACGTATTAGAAGCTAAATTATCTCCATATCCATGAGCAAACTTTGCAATAGAATTAGCTGTAGCTGGGCATACAACTATTATATCATTATCTCTTGATAAATTAATATGAAGCATCTTATTTTTTTTTTCATCTTCATCAATAAATATTCTATCTTTAAGTAATTTTTTTATATCTGATATTTTTAAATATTTTTTCGCTTCTTTAGTTAGTATGCAACTAATATTAACTTCTTTATTATTTAGTAAAGTAATAATTTCTTTACATCTAGACGCTGCTATAGAACCAGTTATTATTAATAAAATTTTATTCATTATATTTTATAGCCGGTATGTATGGCTACAATTCCATTAAATAAATTAATAGTTTCAACTTTTGTAAATCCGCAATCACGAAGATTTTTGCTAAGCTCTTCTTGTGATGGAAATAAATCAATGCTTTCACTTAAATACTCATAAGCATTTTTATCTTTGGCAATTAGATCTCCTAAAAGAGGTAAAATTTTTGATTTATAAATTTTATATGAACTCGATATCAAAGATGATTTAGGTGTACTAAATTCTAAGCAACAATATTTACCACCAGGTTTAAGAACTCTGTAAGCCTCTTTTATTGATAATAAATACTCTGTCACATTTCTTAAGCAGAAAGAAATAGTATATTTATCAAAAAAATTATTTTCAAAATTTAACTTTTCTGCATCGCCAATAAAATATTTTATATTTTTTTCTTTTTTTAATCTTTTTTTTCCTTCTAATAACATTTCTTTATTTAGATCTAAAAGATAAAGACTTGTTGATAAATTTTCTTTTAAAATTTCGTTAGCAATATCACCAGAACCAGAACCTACATCTAAGACAATTTCATTTTCTTTTAGATCCACTGTCTCTACAAATCTTTTTTTCCATAACCGATGCATACCTAAACTCATTAAATCATTCATAATATCGTAGCTTGGAGCTACACTTGAAAATACATTCTGAACAAGTTTAGTCTTTTGTTTTGAGTTTACTTTTGTATAACCAAAATTATAATCTTTTTTCATTATGCCAGAATTACCCGAAGTTGAAACTACAGTTAAAGGACTTAGCGTAATATTGAATCAAAAAATATCTAATGTTAAAATTCATACATCAAAACTACGTTTTAAAATTCCTAATAATATTATTAATATACTACGTAACTCCAAGATATCCAACTTAAGACGCATAGGAAAGTTCATTATCATTGATTTAGATAAAGATTATTCTTTGGTAATACATTTAGGGATGTCAGGAAGATTGAAAACTATTGATATAAACTACAAAAGGATAAAACATGATCATTTTGTTATATATTTTTTAAGTAAAAAGATACTAATTTACCATGATCCAAGGAAATTTGGATTTATAGATATAGTACAAACAAAAGATCTTCAAAAACAAAAGTATATTACAAGCTTGGGAGTAGATGCACTGAGTCCAGATCTTACTGCACAGATGATATTTGAAAAAATTTCTAAATCCCACGTTCCTATAAAGCAGATTTTACTCAATCAAAAATTAATTACTGGTATAGGTAATATCTATGCATCAGAAATTCTATTTGATTCTAAAATTTCACCACTTACTTTGGGTAAGGATTTAAAAATTAGTCTCATTCTGAAACTAATTAAATCTATTAGAAAAATTTTAATAAAAGCAATTAAATATGGGGGTTCTAGTATACGGGATTATAGGTCTACTGATGGGACATTAGGAAATTTCCAGTCTAATTTTAAAGTTTATAATAAAGAAGGAAAAAAAATAGGTGATGACGAGGTTAAAAAGATTGTTCAGTATGGAAGATCTACATTTTATTGTCCAAAACTTCAAAATAATAAGTAAATCTTTAATAAATATTAATTGACTTAATTTATTTTGAATTTATAGCTCCCATATGGCTAACCATGCTTCTGCAAAAAAAAGATCTAGACAGAACAAAACTAGAAATACTGTTAATTCTCAATACTTGTCTAAGTTTAGAAACGCTCTAAATAAATTCAAATCTTCAGTTGAAGCAAAAAATGAGGAAGAAATTCAAAAATCCTTTAGCAATGTTAACTCAATAATGGCTAGAGCTTCAAAAAAAGGTATTTTTAAAAAAGAATACATATCCAGAAAGTTATCCTCTTTATCAAAACAAATTTCAAAAAAATAATTTTTTTTTAATTTTTTTCACTTTTCTTCTTGCTAAAAATACTTAAAGGGTGTTGATTAAGTAAATTAATTTGGTGATTATATTTTACGACTTTAGATTTTTTTCGTAAAATTAATAAAGCAAAAAATCGTCTTGTTGGGGGAAAATGGATAATACATCTACTATTTTTGATGAAAGTAAATGGTTATCTTTTAAAAAAAATTTAAAGAAAAATGTTGGCGATACTGCCTTTAACAATTGGCTGAAACATCTGAGTTATGTTTCATCTGAAGAAAATACCATAACGTTTTCAGTACCAACTAAATTTCTAAGAGATTGGATTGTAAATAATTATTCAGAAAAAATTAAAATTGAAGCTAAGAACTATATTGAAAAAGTTGATACTATCAAATTTGTAGTTAAACCATCTGGAGGAAGAGTTGTACCAGGAACTGCAAGAACTATAAAAAGCAACGATAATCATTGGAAATCAAGTATGGATCTCAGATCCAATCAGGCGTCAACATATCCAAATGAGTTTGGTGCTCCCCTAGATCCAAGATTTACATTTGAAAATTTTGTTGTAGGCAAACCTAATGAATTAGCCTTTGCTGCATCACAAAGAGTTTCAGAAGCAGACAAAATTACATTTAATCCATTATTTTTATGTGGTGGAGTTGGTTTAGGGAAAACGCATTTAATGCATGCCATAGGTTGGAAAATTAAACAACAACAACCAGAAAGAAAAGTTATATATCTTTCTGCTGAAAAATTTATGTACCAGTTTGTTAGAGCTTTAAGATATAAAGATACATCAGCTTTCAAAGAACAATTTAGATCTATAGATGTTTTAATGATTGATGATGTTCAATTCATAAGTGGAAAAGATAATACTCAAGAAGAGTTTTTTCATACTTTCAATGCACTTATAGAACAAAATAAACAAATTGTTATTTCTGCTGATAAAACTCCTACTGATCTTGACGGTGTTCAAGAAAGATTAAAATCTAGACTTGGCTGCGGTTTGGTTGCAGATATTCATCCAACAACTTACGAATTAAGGCTTGGAATCTTGATTGAAAAAGCCCATAAAAGAGGAGTAGAAATCCCCCCTAAGGTTCTAGAATTTCTTTCACATAGAATTATTTCTAATGTAAGAGAGATGGAGGGTGCTCTAAATAGACTGGTAGCGCACGCAACTTTGGTAGGTACTGCAATTACTGTTGAAACTGCACAATTGGTTCTTCAGGACCTTTTAAAATCATCAAATAAAAAAATTACTATTGAAGAAATACAAAAAAAAGTTGCTGAACATTTTAATATTAGAATTACTGATATGCACTCACCTCGAAGATCGCGTTCAGTTGCTCGACCAAGACAAATTGCGATGTATTTAGCTAAATCTATTACTTCTAGATCTTTACCTGAGATTGGAAGAAAATTTGGAGGTAGAGATCATACAACTGTGATGCATGCCGTTAAAAAAATTGAAGAACTAAAGTTATCTGATGTAAATTTCAATGAGGATTTAGAATTATTGAAAAGACTTATAGATTCTTAAATCTTTTTATCATATGTTTAATGTATGAAATTCAAAATACTGAGATCAGACTTTTTTAAAACACTTTCACATTTGCAGGGAATTGTAGATAAAAAGAACTCCTTACCAATTTTAGCAAATATTTTAATAGAAGCAAAAGGTAGTCAATTAATATTAACATCCACTGACATGGATATATCTATAATAGAAAAAATTTCATGTAATATCATGGAAGAAGGATCAACAACTATCAATTCTCAAATATTATATGACATAGTTAGAAAAATTGATGATAGTAGTGAAATAGAAATTATATCAAATAATGGAAAGTTACTTACTCTCAGATCAGATGGCTCCAGATTTTCACTTGCTTGTTTACCTAAAGAGGATTATCCAATAATAGAAAAAGAAAATTCTGGAGTTGAAATCAAAATAAATTCAAAAATTTTATTTAAATTAATTGATAAAACTAAATTCTCTATTTCAAATGAAGAAACCAGATATTTCTTAAACGGTCTATATTTTAATGTAACAAATGAGAATAATAAAAATATAGTTACACTTGTTGGGACAGATGGTCATAGATTAGCTAAATTTAGCCATGAAATAGATGGTATGATTAATAAATTGTCAGGTGTGATTATTCCAAAAAAAACAATTTATGAATTATCTAAATTATTATCTGAAATTGATAATGATATTAATATATCTATAAGTTCGAATAAAATTGTATTTATAATAGAAGAAATAGTTTTTATTTCTAAATTGATTGACGGTACCTTTCCAGATTATAAAAGGGTTATTCCAAATGACAATAGCAATATACTTAAAATTGATAGAGAAAAATTATTATCAGCTGTCGACAGAGTTAGTACAATAGCAAATGAAAAATCACCTGTAATTAAATTTAAATTATTAAATAATATTCTTAATTTAAATACTATTAATACAGAAAGTAGTACAGCTTCTGAAGATTTAAAAATAGGTTATACTGGAGATGAAATTGAAATAGGTTTTAATTCAAAATATATAATGGATATAGTTAATAATTTAGAAGACAAGCAAATATCTATATATTTAAAAGACAATACCTCGCCTATAATTGCCCAGGAAAATTCAAACACTAATCTTGTTTATGTTTTAATGCCGATGAGAGTTTAAAATTTGGCAAGAATAAAAAATATTGAATTTTACAACTTTAGGAATTTTAAAAGTTATAAAACTCTTTTTGATAATAAACTAAACATCTTATTTGGTGACAATGGTTGTGGTAAGACTAATATTTTAGAGGGTATTTCATTAATTTCAAAAGGCAGAGGTATAAGAAATGCCAATATTGCTAATTTAATAAAAAAAGATCAAGATAATTTTTTTATAAAAAATAATTTAGAAATAGAAAAAAATATTTTTAATGTAGAAATATTTACTGAACAGAAAAATGAAAAATTTAAAAAAGTTATTAAAATAAATGATGATTCATCAAAAGATTCTCTTAATTTTCTAAACAAATCTATATCATACTTGATATTTCTACCAGAAATGGAAAGATTATTTCAAGCTTCTCCTTCATATAGGAGAAATTTTATTGATAGGTTAATTTTTTCTAGCAGAAATGATTATAATACATTGATTAATAAATATAAAAAATCATTACTTGAAAGAAATAAAGTACTTCAATCTTATAATACTGATAATGAGTGGTTAAATCGTATTGAAATCGAAATATGTTCATTAGGATTAGAAATATATAATTTAAGAAATTCACAATTAAATACGTTAAATATTGAGCTAAGAAATATGAAACATGATCATAACTTTCCATTTGACTTAAAATTTGAAATAAAGGATAATTTTGTAAGTAATGAAATTAATTTTGAAGAATTTTTATCAAATCTTCAAAATTCACGTGAATATGATAAGCAATTTGGAGGAGCCAAAATTGGGCCTCACAAATCAGACATTACTTCAATTGTTAACAATGAATTTGAAGCATCTTTGCTATCTACAGGACAACAGAAAACGATTGTTTTGATGGTTCTTCTTGCTCAATGTAATTATTTAATAAATCGTAAGGAAATAAATCCAATATTTTTATTTGATGAAATTGGTTCACATTTAGATAAGCATAATCGTCAAATCTTATTAGATATGATTAACAGATT
Organism: uncultured Alphaproteobacteria bacterium; assembly: GCA_902615845.1. Classification (GTDB taxonomy): domain Bacteria; phylum Pseudomonadota; class Alphaproteobacteria; order HIMB59; genus CACPNW01. Next base: position 21,577 of record CACMQS010000012.1, on the reverse strand, counting down.
TGAAATTCAATTTTTTTTGACTGGTACTGACAAAAATTTATTTTCTTTTGTATCAACAAATGCACATTTTTATAATATAACTAAAGTATGAATTCTGAATACTCTTCCGATTCAATTAAAGTACTAAAAGGACTAGAAGCTGTTCGAAAAAGACCTGGGATGTATATTGGTGATACCGATGATGGATCAGGTTTACACCAAATGATATATGAAGTACTAGATAATTCAATTGACGAAGCATTAGCTGGTTTTTGTGATAAAATTGAAGTAATTTTAAACACTGATGGAACAGCTACTATAACAGATAATGGTAGAGGAATACCTGTAGATCTTCACAAAACAGAAAAAATTCCTGCAGCTCAATTAATTATGACTGAATTACATGCTGGAGGTAAATTTGATCAAAATAGTTATAAGGTTTCTGGCGGCCTTCATGGTGTTGGCGTTTCAGTAGTTAATGCTTTATCTGAATATCTAAATTTAGAAATAAATAGGGATGGAAAAGTATACAATATCGAATTTAAAAATGGAATAGTAAGCAAGGAATTAAATGTAAATGGCGATTCAGAAAAAATAAATAACCAGTTTTTTACTGGCACTAAAATTACTTTTCTTCCAACTATAAAAATATTCAAAGATATTAATTTTAATTTTAAAACAATAGAGAAAAGACTTAGAGAACTAGCATTCTTAAATACTGGAATAAGCATTCATTTAACAGATAAGAGACAAGCAGAAGAAAAAAATATTAATTTTAAATATAATGGTGGGATTAAGGAATACGTAAAATATTTAAATGAAGGTAAGAATCTTATTAATACCAATCCAATATATTTTCATGGAGAAAAAAACGATATTTCAATTGAATGTTCATTGCAATGGACTGATAGCTATCACGAAAATACAATTTGTTTTACAAATAATATTATTCAAAGAGATGGCGGTACTCACCTTGCTGGATTTAGAGGTGCTCTTACTAGATCAATTGTTAATTACATAAACAAAAATACTAAAAGCGCTAATAATATTTCAGGAGAGGATGCTAGAGAGGGATTAACTTGCATTATATCAGTAAAGCTTCCAGATCCTAAATTTTCCAGTCAAACTAAAGATAAGTTAGTGTCATCTGAAGTCAGGCCAGTCATAGAGTCTACTAGTTTAAATAAATTAGAACAATGGATTGAAGAAAATCCATCAGAAATTAGAAAAGTAATTGATAAAATAATTGAAGCCTCAAATGCAAGAGAAGCTGCAAGAAAAGCAAGAGAATTAACAAGAAGAAAGACTGGTTTAGAAAACACTTCTCTTCCAGGAAAGCTTGCAGATTGCCAAGAAAAAAATCCAGAGTTATCAGAATTATTTATAGTTGAGGGAGACTCAGCTGGTGGATCCGCTAAACAAGGTAGAGATAGAAAGAATCAAGCAATTCTTCCTCTTAGAGGTAAAATATTAAATGTTGAAAGAGCTAATGATAAACAAGTTTTAACAAGTAATGAAATAGGTGCATTAATAACAGCTATTGGTGCAGGTGTAGGAAATCCGACTGATGATTCAGATCAAAATAAATTAGAAGGAAAGTTCGATATCACAAAAATGAGATATCACAAAATAATTATAATGACTGATGCAGATGTTGATGGAAGTCATATTAGAACTCTTTTATTAACTTTTTTTTATAGGCATATGAAACCAATAATTGATTCAGGCAGGTTATATATAGCTCAACCACCTTTATATAGATTAAAAAAAGGCACCTCCACAGTTTACAAAAAAGATGATACAGATTTAGAAGATTATTTAATTGAAGAGGGATTAAAGAATACTATTTTTGAAAATACTCAACAATCTCAAGTTGCTGGAAAACAGTTAAAAGAAATAATATATCTTTCTAAAAAAACTAAAAATCTGGTTATGCCATTATTAAGAAGAGTAGATAATGCGGATATAATAGAACACACTGCCATCGTAAGAGGATTAGACCTAAGGAACTTAAAGGATAAAACAATTGGTCAAGAAATAGCTAAATATCTTCAACAAAGACTAAACTTAATTTCTAATATTTCTCAAAAAAATTGGAAAGTATCTCACAAAACTGACCACATTATTTTTGAAAGAACTATTCGGGGCTTTACAGAAAAATATATAATAGATGAAGATTTTGTTATTACACCTGAGTCGAAAGCTTTAAATGAACTTAAAGATGATTTAATGGAAAATTTTTACCGTCTTAAAGAAACTGGTTGTGGATTATTAAATCATAAAGGTGAAGAGTTTAAAATTTATGGACCAATAAATTTAATTGATAAAATATTAGATATAGGAAAATCTGGTCTTCAAATAAACAGATATAAGGGTTTAGGTGAAATGAATCCTGAACAATTATGGGAAACAACATTAGATCATAATGAAAGAGTATTATTATCTGTCAAAATTAATGAAATTGATGCCGCTAATAAAGCATTTGAGGATCTTATGGGTGGAGAGACAGATGCAAGGAAAAAATTTATAGCTGAAAATTCATTAAAGGTTGCCAATCTAGATATTTAAATATTAATGAATACAATTTTACTTGGTAATTTAATTAAAATTAGATGGATTGCTATTTTTGGTCAAGTGCTAGCAATATTTTTTGTTTCATTTGTAATAAAAATTCAAATTCCTATTTTTGAAACTTTATCAATAATTTTATTATCTATTGCTGTAAATTTTTATTCTTATTATGAAGAAAGAAAATATAAAACTATTAGTAATAAAAAAGCATTTTCTTATCTACTATTTGATACATTGCAACTTGGCTTTTTACTTTTTCTTACTGGAGGAATCATTAATCCATTCTCAATACTAATTTTGGCACCAGTAATTACTTCTGCATCATATCTACCAGCACTAATGACAGTTATTCTTTCAACAATATCAATTATAATAATTATACTATTAAATTTCTATTTTATTCCACTAGATTTAGGTCCCAAATTTTTTTTACCAGAGATATATAGTTTTGGATTAATTTCAGCTTTAATTATTACTGTAATTTTTATTGCTATTTATGCTTATTTATTTGCAAGTTCTTCAAGACAAATTTCAAATGCATTATCTATCTCTAAACTCCAAATTTTGAATCAAAAAAAAATGACTGAGGTAGGTTCTCTCAGTGCTGCTGCTGCTCATGAATTAGGGACTCCACTAAATACAATTTTTTTAGTTTTAAACGACTTACTAAAAGAAAAAAAATTAATGGAAGATAAAAATATTCTTAAAGATATAATTTTATTAAAATCTCAAGCAGAAAGATGTAAAGAAATATTACAAAGATTTTCTAAAAATCCTTTAAAGTTAAAAGATAAATTTTTAGAAAAAGTAAAAATTTCTGATTTAATTAAAATAAACTTTGATAAATTCAATAAAAATAAAAAATTAATATTAGATATAAATACATCAGATTCTGAACCTGAAATAATTTTTAAAGATGAAATAATGTATACGTTAGGAAACATTATCCAAAATGCAACATTATATTCTGAAAGTACAATAAACGTGGAATTGAATTATAGAAAATCAATTGTTAATATTATCATCTCTGATGATGGTAGTGGATTTTCTAAGGATATAATTGATAAATTAGGCGAACCATATGTTTCAAAAAATAATCAGGGAATGGGACTTGGTATATTTATAGCAAAAAATTTGATTGAAAATATGGGAGGTAATCTTGATTTTTATAACTCAAAAGAAAATAATGCTGTTGTTGAAATTACTTTTGATAACTCTATCTTAAATATATGAGTATGAGACTACTTATTGTAGATGATGATCTTCCATTTAGAGAAAGATTAACAAGATCAATGGAAAAAAAGGGTTTTGAAGTTACCTCTTCACCCGGTTTTAAAGACTCATTAACTAAAGTAAATGAAAGCAACTTTGACTATGCTGTAGTTGATATGAGATTGGAAGATGGTTCTGGATTAGAATTGGTAAAAGAATTACAAAAAATTAGTCCAAAAACTAAATCTTTACTTCTAACTGGTTATGGTAATATTGCTACCGCAGTGGCTGCAATTAAATCTGGGGCCATAGATTACTTACCAAAGCCAGCAGAGATTGATCAAATTTATGATGCTTTAACTAACTCAAAAGAAGTTCTTCCACCTCCACCTGAAAACCCAATGACGGCTGACAGAATTAGATGGGAACATATACAAAGAGTTTTTATACAATGTAATAGAAATGTTTCTGAAACTGCTAGAAGATTAAGAATGCATAGACGTACATTGCAGAGAATATTAAACAAACACGCTCCTAGAGAATAAAAAATTAATTCTTGAATTTTCTAATCATTTTTAATTACCTTTATAAATACATCTTCTAGATCTCCTTCTGATGTATTTATTTCTTTAAAATCTATTTGATTATCTGTGAGTATATCAATAATCTTTTTGATGTTAGTTTTATTTTTATCATAACTTAATTTCAAAATATTATTAGTAAGAATGGGTTTAAACTCATTTAACTGATTGGGAATAAATATATTCTTACCTAGAACAAATGAAACCGTTTTAGTAGATATAATACTTAGTAATTCATTTTTAGAACCTTCAATAATTTTTCTACCATGATTTATTATTGTGATATTATCACAAAGATTTTCAGCTTCTTCTAGATAATGTGTTGTTAAACACACAGTCTTTCCCTGTCTACTTATTCTTTTTATATAATCCCAAACTGAAGTTCTAATATCAATATCTACGCCAGCAGTTGGCTCATCTAAAATAATAATTTCAGGATCATGTACTAGGGCTTTGCCAATTAATAATCTTCTTCTCATACCTCCTGATAAAGTTCTAGCATATGCATTTCTTTGATCAGTTAATATTAAGTTTTCTAAAATTTCGTCAGTCCTTCTTTTCTTTTTTGGAACCCCATACAAACCTGCTTGAAGTTCTAATAATTCTGCTGGCGAAAAGAAAGGATCTATATTAAGTTCTTGTGGAACTATACCAATTTTAAATTTACTTAATTTTATGTCTTTATCTATATTTATCCCACAAACATTAACTTCACCTGAATTTTTTTTAACTAAACCGCCTAGTATATTTATGAAAGTTGATTTTCCTGCACCATTTGGTCCTAATAAACCATGAATTGTTCCCTTTTTTATTGTGATACTAAAATCAATAAGAGCCTCAACTTCCTGACTTTTTTTTAAGAAGGTTTTATTTACATTTTTTGCTTCAATTGAATATTTATAATCTGACATTTAATATAAATCTTATATATTTAAATTTACAATGAATAAAAAGAGTAGATTAGTATTAGTTGATGGCTCTGCTTATATATTTAGAGCTTATTATGGACTACCACCTATGAATCGTGCAGATGGAACTCCAATTAATGCTGTTTTTGGTTTTACAAATATGCTTGTTAAGCTGATAGAAGATTATAGCAATGATAAAATGATAGTTATTTTCGATGCTGCACGGGAAAATTTTAGAAATGAAATATATCCAGAATATAAGGCTAATAGAGGAGAGGCCCCTGATGACTTGATACCACAGTTTCCTTTAATTAGAGAGTGTGTAAAGAGTTTTAATATACCGCAATTAGAAATAGAGGGATTTGAGGCCGATGATTTAATTGCTACTTATGTAAGATTAGCTGAAAAAGATAAAATTGAAACTATCATTGTTTCATCAGATAAAGATCTAATGCAGCTTGTTAGTGATAATGTGACAATGCTTGATCCAATGAAAAATAAAAAAATAGAAACCAAAGATGTGGAAGAAAAATTTGGAGTGCACCCAGATAAAGTTATTTTTATTCAAGCTCTAACAGGAGATAAAGTAGATAACATTCCAGGTGCTCCTGGTATAGGTCCTAAAACAGCGTCTCAGTTAATAAATGAATTTAACGACATCGATGGTTTAATTAAAAATCTTGATAAAATTAAGCAAGAAAAAAGAAGAAACATTTTAAAAGAATCAGAAAATGATATTAGATTAAGTTTAGAACTTGTAACACTTAAAAATGATGTAAAAATAACTGAAGGTATTAACAAAATAAAAACTTATAATGAATTAAAAAATGAAATTAATAATATCTTTGAGTTTCTTAAAGAGCAAGGCTTTAGATCTATATCTGAAAGAATAAAATCCAATTTTTTTATATCAAGTAATAATGATAACATTATTCAAAAAAAAGAAATAGAGCCAAAGTACCAATTAATTAATTCAAAGAAAAATTTTGAAAAGATTTTAAGTGAAATTGAAAAAAAAGGTATATGCGCTATTGACACTGAAACTAACTCACTCAATATAGAAAAAGCTAAATTAGTTGGTATATCAATATGTTATAGTGAAAACATTTCTTACTATATTCCTATAAACCATACTAGTTCGGATGGGTCAAAAAAAATTGATAACCAGTTAGAGGAAAATTATGTAATTAATCATATTAATAAAATTTGTAAAAATGAATCAATCTTAAAAATTGGTCAAAACATAAAATATGATATTAGAATTTTAAATAAGTATGGAATAACGTTTAATTCAATTGCAGACACAATGTTAATTTCCTACTCAATTGATAACGGGATTTATAAGCACAATTTAGATGATCTATCATTTAATCATTTAAATCATACAACAATTAAATATAAAGAAGTTGTTGGTACGGGAAAAAATGAAATTACTTTTGATAAAGTAACTATCGATAACGCAATTAATTATGCTGCTGAAGATTCTCTTTTAACATTCAGGCTTTTTCAAAATCTTTATCCTCGTTTAATAAAAGAAAAGGCTAATTTTGTTTATCAAAACATCGACTTGCCTCTTGTAGAGGTTTTATCTTCAATTGAAGCCAATGGCATAGAGGTAAATAAAAAATTTTTAACAAGCCTAAGTAATGAATTTGAAAATGAAAGTAAAAAACTTGAAAAGAACATTTATAAACTTTCAAAAGAAGAGTTCAATATTGGCTCACCTAAACAATTAGGAGAGATATTATTTGTCAATCTTAAAATACCTGGTGGTAAAAAAACAAAATCAGGAACATATTCAACTGATTCTTCAACTTTAAATAATTTAGCCTTAGATGGATTTGAAATTGCACAACTTGTTCTTGATTGGAGAGAATTAACAAAACTTAAATCAACCTATACAGATGCTTTATTTAGATTAACAGATGGTAACAGTAGAGTTCATACATCATTTGGTTTAGCTAATACCTTAACTGGTCGATTAAGTTCTACAGATCCAAATCTTCAAAATATCCCAATTAGAACAGAAAATGGAAAAAAAATAAGAACAGCTTTTGTTAGTGGAAAAGGAAAAAAATTAGTCAGTTTTGATTATTCTCAAATAGAGCTTAGATTAGCCGCAGAAATTTCTAGTGATAAAAATTTTATTAAAGCTTTTAAAAACAATGAAGATATTCATGCATCAACTGCTAAAGAGATATTTAATCTAAACGATAGTCAAATAAACAACGATTATAGAAGAAAAGCAAAAGCAATTAATTTTGGCATTCTATATGGAATTAGTCCATATGGTTTAGCTAAACAACTTGATATTTCCAATACAGAAGCAAAAGATTACATAAATGAGTATTTTATTAAATATCCAAAAATTAAAAAATATATGGAGCATCAAATTGATTTCGCAAAAACAAATCAATATGTTGAAACAATTTTTAAAAGAAAAATTAATATTAAGGGAATTAACGATAAGAATTTTGCTGTTAGAGGTTTTGCAGAAAGACAAGCTATTAATGCACCGATTCAGGGTAGTGCAGCAGACATTATAAAGTTAGCAATGATTGAAATTCATAAGCAAATAAAACTTAAAAATATTGAGGCTGAAATGCTTTTACAAGTACATGATGAACTAATTTTTGAAGTTGAAAGTAAAAAATATGACAACTTAGTAAGTAATGTAAAAACGATTATGGAGTCTGTACATTTACAATATAAAGATTTTGCAGTTCCACTCACTGTTGATTTTGGTGCTGGTGATCATTGGGGACAGGCACATTAGAATATATTTTATGGAAATTAAAAAAAAAATTAAGAAAAGAAATCCATTTGCTCAAGATTTAAAACTACCTAAATATAAACAAAGAATTGTTAGAAATAAAAAAACTTACACAAGAAAAGGAAAAAAAAAGGTTATTTAGAATTCTTCATCAAAGGTATTTATTTCAAACCATTTTTCAAGTTCATGATACCCTCCAATTTTTTCACCATTTAAAATTATTTGAGGAAAAGTTTTAGCGTTTGGAAATTTTTCAAAAAAATCTTCTCTCGTATAATCTGTATCAAGCATATAAATCTTTGGATTATATTTAGCTAATCGCAGTTTAGCTCTATCACAGTAACCACAATTAGTTTTAGAATATATTTCTGCTTCCATCAAAATGCTTCATCAAAACTTAAAGCTCTATCTGTAGGTCTTTGATACTCAGACACTCTTTTTTCGAAAAAGTTTGTAACATTTTGAACGTCTAAAGCTCTCATAAAATCAAAAGGATTCTCTGTCTTAAAGACTCTGTCAAATTCAAATAGATCAGCAATCCTGTCTGCAACAGCTTCAATATACTGACACATTAAATCAGCATTCATGCCAATCAAATCTACTGGGAGTGCATCTTTTACGAATTCTTTTTCAAAAGCTACTGCTTCTCTAACAATTTCCTCAAATTGTGATTGAGGAACATCTGAAGGAATTAGAGATAAGTCACTAATATCTGCATCAGTTAATGTTTTATTATTAAACTTATCTCTCAAAGTTCTAAACATTAATGATGAGAAGCTAAAGTGCATTCCTTCGTCTCTTGCAATCCAATCATTGGATAAGGCTAAACCAGGTAGTAAACCTCTTTTTCTAAAATAATATATTGCACAAAACGATCCCGCAAAAAACAAACCTTCAACTAATCCAAATCCTATGAGTCTTGTTAATAAATTTTGACTACCATTAAGCCATTTTGATACCCATTGTGCTTTATGGTTAATACATGGTACGTTTTGTATTGCATCAAAAAGCATATCTTTTTCTTTTGCATCTTTAACATAAGCCTCAATTTGAAGACCGTACATTTCTGCATGAATGGATTCGTTCAACATTTGCATTGAGATAAAACATCTTGCTTCAGGTATTAGTATTTCTTTGTAAAATCTACTTGCTAAGTTTTCATTAATCATTGCCTCAGAGTTTGCAAAATATGCAAGTACATGCTTAATAAAATGCTTTTCACCATCATTTAAAGTTTCAAGATCTCTTAAATCATCTTGCAATGATACTTCTTCAGTTGTCCAAAAGGCTTGAATATGTTGTTTGTACCTATCCCAAATTTCTTGGTTTTTTATTGGAAATATTGATTTAACGCCTTTTGATATCATTCTTTACTCCTTCTTTATGCACTGCAAGTTTCGCAATCTTCTGGTTCATTGTTTTGCTTAATAGCAGTATTTATAAAAGCATCTTTTGCTGCTTTTTCTGATGAAACTGTAACTTTTACAGCATCAACTGCTGATCTACTTCTGAGATAATACATTCCTGTTTTAAGACCTTTTTTCCAAGCATACATATGCATTGAATTAACTTTTCCAAATGTAGGTGTTGAAAGCCAAAGATTCATTGATTGGGTTTGATCAATAAATGGTGCTCTATCTGCTGACATATCAATTACAGTTTTTTGTGATACTTCCCAAACTGTTTTATAAATTTCTTTTAGTTCAGCTGGAATTTCATTTATGTTTTCTACTGATCCATTTTCTAAAATTATTTTATCTCTCATTTCTTTATTCCACAATCCTCTTTGAGAAAGTTCATTCACTAAATATCTATTTACAAGTAGAAACTCACCTGAGAGTGTTTGTCTTTTATATATATTAGAGGTTTGTATTTGGAATGTTTCAGTATTACCTAATATAATACCTGTTGACGCAGTTGGCATACAAGCTGTGGTTAAAGAGTTTCTTACGCCGTGCTCTTTAATTTTAGCTCTCAGTGAATCCCAATTCCATTTTGAAGAAGGATTAACATTCCACAGATCAAATTGAAACTTACCTTCTGAAATTGGTGAGTTTTTAAATGTTTCGTACGCTCCTTTTTCTTTTGCTAACTCGCATGAAGCTTCTAAAGCTCCAAAGTAAATTGTTTCAAAAATTAATTTATTTATTTCTTTGGCTTCCTCAGATTCATAAGCTATTCCCAATTTAAAGTAGACATCTGCAAGCCCCTGTATTCCTAAACCTATAGGTCTATGTTTATTATTAGACCTTTCCGTTTTATCAGTTGGATAGAAATTAATATCAATTACTTCATCCAAGTTTTTTGTAGCTAATTTTGCAGTTTCATAAAGACCATCATAATCATATATTAATTTTTTATCTGATTTTTTTACAAATTTTGGCAGAGCTATAGAAGCTAAGTTACATACAGATGTTTCATTCTTATCTGAATATTCAACTATCTCTGCACACAGGTTTGAAGATTTAATGACACCAATATTCTTTTGATTAGACTTATTATTAATAGAGTCTTTATAAAGCATATAAGGTTGCCCTGTTTCTATTTGTGCTTCTATGATTTTAGACATTAAATCTCTTGCTTTAATTTTTTCTAAATGCTTCATTTCATTTTCATACTTTGTGTAAAGTTTTTCAAACTCGTCACCATAAACATCTGAAAGGCCTGGACATTCATGTTCACTCATAAGTGTCCACTCTTCATCATTTTCTACTCTCTTCATGAATAAATCTGGTATCCATAAAGCGTAAAACAAATCTCTTGCTCTAAATTCTTCGGCACCCGTATTTTTTCTAAGTTCTAGAAATTTCTCAATGTCGGCGTGCCAAGGTTCTAAGTAAACTGCAAAAGAACCTTTTCTTTTACCACCACCTTGATCAACTGATTTAGCAGTCTCATTAAATATTTTCAAAAATGGAATAAGGCCATTAGATTTGCCGTTTGTAGATTTTATTCTACTTCCACTACCTCTAATATTGTGAGCGTGCATGCCAATACCACCAGCAGTTTTAGATATTAGGGCACAATCTTTTATAGTATTAAAAATACCTTCTATGGAGTCATCCTCCATACCTATCAAAAAGCATGAAGATAATTGCTGCATTTTTAATCCACTATTAAACAATGTTGGAGTAGCATGTGTATACATACCAGTTGATAAACTTTTATAAGTTTCTTTTATTTTATCTAAATTAAACTCATTACCGGTAACTGTTAAAGTTACTCTCATCCAAAGGTCTTGAGGTCTTTCAATTGTTTTATTATCGAACTTTAATAAATATGCCCTTATAAGTGTTGTAAGAGCAAAATAATCAAAAGTATAATCTTTGTCATAATCAATTACTGACTCTATTAAATCTGCATTCTCCATTACTTTTTTATAATATTCTTCTCTTAACAATCCATCATCGTATAAATTTTTTGTTGCTATTATGAAACCTGGAGTTTCTTTATGAAGTGAGTTAACTTTTATTCTTGCTGCAAGATAAGAATAATCAGGATGTTCAACTGTTAAAGCGGCAGCAGTTTCAGCAAGATAAGTATCAATTTCAACGGAACTAATATCACTATATAAACCAGGAACAGCTTTTTGAACAACGACAATTGGATCAATATTTAGACCAGTAGATAGAACAGAGACTCTATTGGTTATTTTATCAAGTGAAATTGGTTCTTTACTTCCATCTCTTTTAGTTACCATCATTGAAGAAGCTTTTTCTCCAACTTGTTCTTTTAGTTTTTTAGTGTGATATCTTGAAGCCGCTCTTTGTTCTCTATACAAAACATACGCTCTAGCAACTTTATGATGCTCATCCCTCATAAGTGCTAACTCAACTTGATCTTGTATATCCTCAATGTGAATCATATCACCGTCAGCAATCCTTCTTGTTAGAGCCGAGACAACTTTATGCGTTAAAGCTTCAACAGTTTTATGAATTCCATCTTGTTGTTCTTTTTCCTTATTTTTATCATTTCTAATTTTTGTTTGTGCCAAGAAAGCTTTTTTTATAGCGTTTGAAATTTTATCAGATTTGAAAGGAGTAATAGCTCCGTCACGACGAACGACACTTAATGTTAAAATATTTACACTTTTTTCTTCTGAGATTTTTGCTGATACCTGTAGATTGTCTGCCATTTAAATTCTATCCATTTTTAAAAAATTATTGTCGAAAAACACAATATGTAGTGCCGCCGAAAAGGGACAATACAACATTTGCTCAATATCGCAATAAGAACAAAATAAGAACATAAATATTTTTTTTATCATGTCAATCCTTTACTTAATTCATATTTCTATGAGGCAAACAAGTTATTGAAATATTTACATTTACTTATTAACTTAAGTCACATTTTGTTAACTGAGTTATTTTTTCTTTGAACTTAAATCTGCCATAAATTATTAATATAAAACAGTATGCCGAAGATAGCATTAGTTGATGACGAACAGTCGATTCTCACATCAGTATCTCTTTCTCTGCAAAGTGAGGGATTTATAGTAGATACATTTGTTAATGGAGTTGAAGCCTTAGAAGCTCTTGAAAGCAAATCTTATGATTTGGGACTGTTTGATATTAAGATGCCAAAAATGGATGGAAATGAACTTCTTTCAAAAGTACGTTCGAGCAAGATTGAAAATCTAAAAGATCTTCCGATTATCTTTTTAACATCTAAAGATCATGAACAAGATGAGATAATTGGATTACGAATGGGAGCTTCAGATTATATAAAAAAACCTTTTTCACAAAAATTATTAAATGAGCGCATAAGAACAGTGCTAAGAATTCATAACAATAGAAATGAAGAACAAAAAGATAATAATATTAAAAAACAAAATTTTATAAAAGGTGATTTGATACTAGATGAAGATAAACAATTATGTTTTTGGAAAGGTATAGAAATTGAACTTACGGTTGCAGAGTTTAATTTAATTAAATCTCTTGCTCAGTATCCTGGGGTAGTAAAAGATAGAAATCAATTAATGGACGCAATGTATGGTGATTCAATATATGTTGATGACAGGACTATTGATAGCCATATAAAGAGATTAAGAAAAAAATTCAGATCTTATGATAATTCTTTTGATCAAATAAGAACAAGATATGGCTCTGGATATTCTTGGCGTGATTAAGAGATTATTTACCTTATCAAGTTATAATCTAACATTTCAACTCATTGTAATTAACTTAATTATTGTATTTTTAGGTTTAGTATTTTTATCTTATTTCAATTTCAACTTAATTCAAAATAATAATTTCATAGATGATAGAGATCAATCAATAAGATTAAATTTATCAAATATAACAAAATATTTAGAAAACACTTCAATATTAAGAGTTCCAATTTTTCAGTATGATTATCGTTGCAGATATCTTCAAGATATTGAAGCATACAAGGAGAGTTGTGACTTGGCAGATAATATTAATCCTATAGAATTGTCAGAACCTGAGTTAGAAAAGTTTACTACTGAACAATTTATATTTCAAAACTTTGGTGATAAAGATTTTAACACTATTATTTATAATGAAAATTGGATTAAAATTGCGGATTCATCAAATTTATTTCTAAGCACAGATGTTGAGGAAATAGATTTATCTGAAACGCGTGAAAATATAGCTGATTTCTCAAATTTATTTGAAAAAATTTATATTAATAATTTTAATTATATTAATAATTACATTCTTAAAAATAAATTTAATAAAAATATAGACAAAAATGTACATGAAATTATTTTGATTATTGACACTATTAAAGAAAAGCAAAAACTCGTTAAAACTTTCGAAGATGAAAATAATGATATAACTAGAATTTTAACATCACCTATAATCCAAGATAATAACGTCTATGGAGTTGTTCTAATAAAGTATAAATTAATATTAAATAATAATGAACTAGCTAGACAATCTTTGAATTTCTTTAATTTTTTTCTATTATTTATTTTAGTTACAATTTTATTATCATTTATTTTTTTGAGAGGTTTGATAACACCATTAAGGCAAATAACTAAAATCACTGTCCTTGAGAGAGATAAAACAAATAAGAAAAAATTAATATACCCTCAAAGATCTGATGAAATTGGTATTTTGTCAAACCAAATACAACTTATGTCTAACGAATTGAAATCACAAATTAATCAATTAGAAAAATTTAGCTCTGATGTTGCGCATGAACTAAAAAATCCGCTTACTGCAATAAAATCTTCGATAGAATTATTAACTAGCAAGAACATAACTAATGAAAATAGAACCAAAGTAATGAATAATTTTAATAAAGATATTGACAGAATGAATAGATTGATCTCCGACATTTCTCATTTTTCAAAAACTATTGCAGAAATTGAAATAGAAAATTTTGAACTAACTAATGTAAACAAATTTCTTAAAGAAAATTTTAGTGAAAAATCAACTAATAAGAAAAATATTAAAATTTTACTTCAAACTGATAATAATAAAAATTTAGTACTGCTTAACAAAGATAAATTTTTGCAGGTAATACTAAATTTAATAGATAATAGTATTTCAATTGCCAAAAATAATTCAAATATTTTAATTACATCAAATAAAAAAAATGAAAATTGTGTTGAAATCAAAATTTATGATCAAGGAAAAGGCATAGATTTGAAAGAAAAAAATAAAATTTTTGATAGATTTTACACTGATAGAATAGATGATCGGGACAAGCACTCAGGTCTTGGGCTATCTATATCTTACGAGATAATCAATTCATTCAATGGTTCAATTGAATTAACAGAAAGTGACAAATTAGACTTTAGAGGTGCTTGTTTTCTGATTAAATTACCATTAAAAAGTTAAAATAATCATATAAGGATACAATCATGAGTGAAGATTTTAAGGTTAAAGACATAAGTTTAGCAGATTTTGGTGATAAAGAAATTGCAATAGCTGAAACGGAAATGCCTGGTTTAATGGCATTAAGAGAAGAGTATGGTGACTCTAAACCCCTAGATGGGGCAAGAATTGTAGGTTGTTTACATATGACAATACAAACTGCTGTTTTGATTGAGACTCTGGTATTCTTAGGCGCTACTGTTAGATGGAGTTCATGTAATATTTTTTCTACTCAAGATCACGCTGCTGCAGCAATAGCTGCCAAAGGCATTCCAGTATTTGCTTGGAAAGGAATGACAGAAGAAGAATTTTGGTGGTGTATTGAGAAAACATTAGAAGGCCCAGATGGTTGGAAGCCAAATATGATTTTAGATGATGGTGGAGATGCTACAAAAATAATTCATGAAAAGTATCCAAAAATGTTGGAAGAAATTTTAGGTTTATCAGAAGAAACGACTACAGGTGTCCACCGTTTGAAAGAAATGGAAAAAAATGGAACATTAAAGGTTCCAGCAATAAATGTTAATGACTCCGTAACTAAGTCTAAATTTGACAACTTATATGGTTGTAAGGAAAGTTTAGTTGATGGAATAAGAAGAGGTACTGATGTAATGATGGCTGGTAAAATAGCTGTTGTAGCAGGATATGGAGATGTAGGTAAAGGTTCAGCAGCTAGCTTAAGAGGTGCAGGTGCACGTGTTTGTGTGACTGAAATAGATCCAATTAATGCACTTCAAGCGGCAATGGAAGGTTACGAAGTTGTCACAATGGATGATGCTTGTAAATATGGCGATATATTCGTTACTGCTACTGGTAATCTTGATGTTATTACGCAAGATCATATGAGGCAAATGAGAGATCGTGCTATCGTTTGTAATATTGGACATTTTGATAACGAAATACAAACAGAAGCTCTTCAAAATTATAAGTCAGATGAGATTAAACCACAAGTAAGAGAAGTAGAATTTCCAGATGGGAAGAAAATATTATTACTATCAGAGGGAAGACTTGTTAACCTAGGAAATGCTACTGGTCATCCAAGTTTTGTCATGAGCGCATCATTTACTAATCAGGTCTTAGCGCAACTCGAACTTTGGAAAAATTCTGAAAATTATGAAAATAAAGTTTATGTTTTACCAAAACATTTAGATGAAAAAGTTGCATCATTACACTTAAAGAAGGTAGGGGCTAAACTTACAGAATTAACTGATAAACAGGCTGAATATATTGGTGTTAGTAAGCAGGGCCCATTTAAAGATAATACTTACAGATATTAGGAGTTAATATGAAAAGATCTTATTTATTTACAAGTGAATCAGTATCTGAAGGCCATCCAGATAAAGTTTGTGATAGAATTTCAGATATGGTTGTCGATACTTATTTATCATCTGGTGACCCACAAACACGTGTAGCTTGTGAGACTTTGACTACAACTAATAAAGTAGTTTTAGCTGGAGAAGTTAGGGGTCCATCAGTCTCTAAAGATCAGATTATATCTCAAGTAAGAGATTGTATTAAAGATATTGGTTATGAACAAGATGGTTTCCATTGGCAGAATTGTGATATTGAAAGTTTTCTTCATGAGCAGTCAGCTGATATTGCTATGGGTGTTGATTCTGGTAGCAATAAAGATGAGGGCGCAGGCGATCAAGGAATCATGTTTGGCTTTGCTTGTAAAGACACTGAATCATTAATGCCAGCACCGATACATTATTCCCATCAAATATTATATAAAATGGCACAAGCCCGTAAAGATGGATCTGCATCTGGTCTAGAACCAGATTCAAAAAGCCAAGTCACAATGCTCTATGAAAATGGAAAACCAAGTAAAGTTACTTCTTTAGTAATTTCTTCACAACACAAAGAAGGGTTATCTCCTGACGACGTAAAAGAAATAGTTAAACCTTACGTATATGAGTGCATACCTAATAATTTGTTAGAAGGTCTTAAAGATGAAGAATTCTATGTTAATCCCACAGGTAACTTTGTAATTGGAGGCCCTGATGGTGACTCTGGTTTAACTGGTCGTAAAATAATAGTTGATACATATGGTGGTGCAGCGCCCCATGGTGGAGGTGCATTTTCAGGAAAGGATCCATCTAAAGTTGATAGATCTGCAGCATATGCGGCTAGATACTTAGCAAAAAATATTGTTGCAGCGGATCTAGCTGATGAGTGTACTATACAGTTATCTTATGCAATAGGAGTATCAAAACCTTTATCGGTATATGTAAATACTAATGGTACAAATAAAGTTGAAGAACAGAAAATTGAAAAATCTGTTCAAGATTTATTTGATCTAAGCCCAAGAGGAATAAGAGAACATTTAAAACTTACAAATGCAATTTATGTTCCAACTTCTGCTTATGGCCATTTTGGTAGAGAACCAAGTGACAAGGGACATTTTACATGGGAAAAAACTGATTTAGTTGAAGCTCTAAAAGGTATTGCATAATAAAAATTTGCAAAAATCAAGTAATCAAATTTTAGATCTTCATGAACTTGGAAAACTCTCCACTCATTTGTGTAAAGACATATCTGTTGGAGATATTTACTTATTTCAAGGAGAGCTAGGTGCTGGTAAAACAACATTTATAAGATTATTAATTAATAATCTTTTTGTATTAAATAATTTACCAAAACCATCTTCCATTACTAGTCCAACATTCCCTATTTTGATAACCTATGAATTAAATACATCACAAATCTATCATTATGATCTTTATAGAGTAAAGAGCTTGAAGGAGTTAGAGGAATTAGATTTCTTCGAAAATTTAAATAACAATATTACATTTATAGAGTGGCCTGAAATGTTAATTAGTTTACCGCTAAACAAAAATCATTATTTAATAAATTTAGATATGATTTCGGAAACTAAAAGAAAAATTAATATTTTTTTTAAACAATAGTCTAATGAATTTTGATCATAATGATTTAGAAAAAATTGAGGACGGATTATCTAACAAATTAATTTATAGAATTACTGAAAAAGAGAATGCCAAAATAATAATTGATTTTTCTAGAGATAAACAAGAGTTTAAAAATTTCCTTACTGTTTATGAAATATTACAAAGGATTAATATATCAATTCCTAAGATATATGAAGTTAATCAAAAGCAATATAAAATATATATGCAAGATTTTGGAAAAAATAGATTCAATGAAATATACAATAAAGATAATCTTTATAAACTTTTAAAATTAGCTATAGAAAATATAATTGTTATCCAAAATGAATCAAATTTAAATAATTTGAAAAATTTAAAAGAATACAACTTTGAAGATTTAAAAATTGAACTTAAAGAGTTTGTTACTTATTATATTCCTGACAACAAAAATTCAAATTTTCCAACTTCAAAATTTTATGAATCATGGAAAAGTATATTTTATTCTCAAAATTATAATATGAAAAATTTTGTTCACAAAGACTTTGAATTTGTTAATTTATTTTTTTTAGAAAATTGTGAATCACATTTACAATGTGGAATTATTGATTTTCAAAGTGCTTTTAAGGGATTTATAGGATGGGACCTAATATCACTATTAGAAAATCCAAGAATTAATTTTACACGAGATTATAATGATAAATTAATTGAATATTTTTATGATAACATTTCAATTATTGAAAATTTTAATACTTTTCTGGAGCAATATTATGTTTTAAGTTTAGCTCGACAGACTCGATTACTTGGTAGATGGAAAAAATTACTTAGCACAAATAATGATAATAAATACTTGAACTATCTAAAAATAACTAAATCTAGAACAATAGCGACATTGAATAATATTAAAAATTATGAACTAAGATCAATGTATGAAAAGTATCTATAATGTATGAATAATTTTACGTTAATGATTTTATGTGCAGGTTTTGGATCAAGAATGCTGAATTTGACGCGCAGTACCCCAAAACCTCTGTTAAAATATAAAAATAAAGTATTATTAAAGAACACAATTGATTTCTTTACTAATATGGGATGTGATGAAATCTTAATAAATACACACTATTTGCATAATAAAATAAAAAAGTATTTGGACAAAAATTTTAAAAAATACCCCATTCAGATTATCTACGAAAAAAAAATACTTGGCACAGGGGGAGGAGTAAAAAATATTTTCAATTATACAAATAGAAAAAATATATGCGTTGTTAATTCTGATATTTTTTGGACTAAAGAAAATAAATCACATATCAAATATTTTCTTAGTAATTATAAAGATATTGCTCACTGTAAATTGTTGTTATCTAAAGATATTAATTTTTTTGGTCTAAAAAAAGAAAATGGAGACTTTAATTTAAAAAGAAATGTAGTCACAAAATGGAATAATAAAAATGAGAAATTGTATTATTCCGGCCTTCAAATCGTATCTAACAATATCTTTAATAAAAGAAAAAAAATATTCCCAATGAATGAAATTTGGGAAAAATTAATAAAAAACAATCAAATCAAAGGTTATGAAATTCCATCTAAAATTATACATATTGGGGATAAAAAATCAATTTTAGAAAATTAGATTTAATTTAGCTTGATAATAGATAAATATTTCTTACATATTATTTATGTCTACTCTTAAAACAAATGATCAAACTTTTGATAAAGATATATCTACTAATGACGTTCCAGTGGTAGTTGATTTTGGTGCAGAATGGTGCGGTCCATGTAAAGTACTTGACCCAATTTTAGAAGAAATTGCTGTTGAGAATAAAGATAAAGTTAAAATATATAAAATGAATATTGATGAGAACCCTATGACACCGCAAAAATATGGTATTAGGGGTATTCCTACAATAATGATCTTTAAAAATGGTGAGTTAATCGACACTAAGGTTGGCAGTCTTCCTAAAACAGCATTAGAGACCTGGATACAATCCAATTTATAATAGTTTTTTTCTAATTTTTCCTATTAAATACAAAGAACCAGTAATTAAATATATTTTTTGTTGATGCGATCTAAAATATTTTAAAGCATCATTTATATTACTTATTTGTTCACATTTAATCGAATGAAAATTACAAATTTCATTTATTTGTTTAGTTTTAAATGAATTTTTTTCATCTGGAATTTCTATAGCTAAAACTTTTGATACTCTTTTTTTTATTTTATTCAAAAATAAATTTGCTTTCTTATTATTCAACATTCCAAACAAGACTATGGGTTTTATTCTTTCAGTTTTTAAAAATTCATTTAGTTTATCAGCTCCATCAATATTATGTGATCCATCAAGAATTATTTTTTTATGCTTATAATTAATAATTTCCAATCTTCCCGGCCATTCGGTTCTTTTTATCGCCAGATTAATTTTTTTTCTATTTAATCTAAAGCCCATATTTTTCATAATTTTTGCAAAATAAATAGATATGGATGCATTTTCTTCCTGGTGTTTTCCATTCAATGTAGGTTGACTATAAATATATTTTTTCCCATCTATTTTTATCTGAAACTTATTTTTTAATGATTTTGTAACTCGATATTCTTTTCCATAAAAATATTTATTTTCAAATTTATTAAGTTTTTTTTGAATGTGATCTTTTAATTCTTTTTTTTGTTTACCAACTAACACAAACTTACAATTCTTCACTATACCCAATTTTTCATTAGCAATTTTCTTAAGTGTTTTTCCAAGAAATTCCTCGTGATCAAAACTAATTGGTGTTAAAATACTACATATCTTTTTTGGTATTATATTAGTAGCATCTAACCGACCTCCTAATCCTGTCTCTAAAATAAGAAAGTCAGATTTTGATTGTTTAAACAATATGAATGCTGCGGCTGTAGTTATTTCAAAGAAAGTTATTGGTTTGTTATTATTTATTTTTTTTACAAATTTTAGAGTTTCATAAAGTTTCTTGGTGCTTACTTCTTTATTATTTAGAATTATTCTTTCATTAAACCTTGATAAATGTGGCGAAATATATGCATCACATTTATACCCATTTTTCAATAAAATATTTCTTATAAAACTTTGTACTGAGCCTTTTCCATTTGTTCCTGCAATATGGATAGTTTTTGGCAGATGATCCTCAGGATTACCTAATTTTTTTAATAATAATTTTAATCTGTCTAATGAAAGATCAATATATTTGGGATGAAGTTTGACCAGTTCATCTAACAACTTTTCTGTTTTAGATTTCACTTATTAACTTATATGATCTAATACTTTGTATAAAGTTTCTTTAAGATCTTTTCTATGAGAAACAATATCTACCATCCCATGATCTTTTAGATATTCAGCTTTTTGAAAATCTATAGGTAATTCTTCTCTGATGGTGTCTTGTATAACTCTTTTACCTGCAAAACCTATGGTAGCACCTTGTTCTGCTATTGTTATATCACCTAACATAGCAAAAGAAGCTGTAACTCCTCCAGTAGTAGGTTCAGTAAGTACTACTATATAAGGAATATTATTCTCATTTAATAAATCAACTGCTGCTATTGTTCTTGGCATTTGCATTAAGCTTATAATTCCTTCCTGCATTCTTGCTCCACCAGATGAGGTAACAATTACATAAGGTAATTTGTTTTCTATAGCAATTTTAGCTCCTTTAACTATTGTTCCCCCAACTGCTCTACCCATAGAACCACCCATGAATTCAAAATTCATTAGTCCAGAAATAATTTCTTTATCTTTAATCTTTCCTCTAATAAGTATGAAGGCGTCATCTCTATTTGTTTTTTTTCTGTATTCATTTAATCTATCTTTATATT
>CACMQS010000011.1 GCA_902615845.1 uncultured Alphaproteobacteria bacterium | reverse complement strand
GTCATGAAAGCATTAGAGCAAATGTTTAATGGGGTTGAATGGGGTGAATTAGATTACCTTATAATAGATCTGCCACCAGGTACTGGAGATGCTCAGCTTACTTTGGCTCAAAGTTCAAAACTTTCAGGATCAATTGTAATTTCTACACCTCAAGATGTAGCTCTTACTGATGCTAGAAAAGGAATAAATATGTTTAAAAAAGTAAATGTTGATATTCTTGGTGTTGTTGAAAATATGAGTTATTTCATATGTGATAATTGTAATCAAAAACATTATATATTTTCAAAAGATGGTGCGAAAAAAGAAGCTGAAGAATCTAAAATACCTTTTTTAGGAGAAATTCCTATTGACACAAACTTAAGAATTCAATCAGACAATGGAATACCTGCTTTGATAGATAATCCAGATGGTGAGATTTCAAAAAAATTTATATCAATTGCTAAAAACTTAAAAAAATCTCTGGATTAAACATTCATAAGAGCATCAATCTTTTCATGATGCTGATAGTTTATTAATTTAAAATCATTTACATTGTATTTAAAAAAATCTTTTGTTTCAAATTGAAGCTCAGGTAATTTTTTAGGCGCTCTTTCTAATTGAATTTTAACGTGTTCAAAATGTTCTTTATAAATGTGAAAATCTCCCAAAGAATGAATAAAAGTTCCAACTTCTAATTTACACTCTCTTGCCAACATATGAGTTAAAAGACTATAACTTGCTATATTAAATGGAACTCCCAAAAACATATCACATGACCTTTGATATAATTGGCAACTTAATTTGTTATTAGAAATAAAAAATTGTGAAAATGCATGACATGCTGGCAATGACATATTTTTAATTTCAGGAGGGTTCCAAGCAGAAATTATATGACGCCTTCCATTTGGATCTTCTTTGAGTCCTTTAATTAGATTTAAGACTTGGTCTTCTCCATTAAAATTTCTCCATTGAACTCCATAAATTTTTCCAACATCTCCTTCAAACCGAGCTTGTGATTTCCAGTAATCAGCTTGAGCATTCTGCGTCCAAATAGTTTTTTTATCTTTTAAATTTTCTCTTAAATCATTGTATAAGATTTCAGCAAGTCTTCTCTCATCGTCTGAACCTTCAATGAACCACAATAACTCTGAAACTACAGATTTCCATGCTAGTTTTTTAGTCGTTATAGCAGGAAAACCTTTTGATAAATCATAATGCATTTGATAACCAAAAGACTTTCTAACACCACCAGCTCTACTTTCAACATCTGCGCCATTTTCATAACAATATTTTAAAGCATCTAAATACTGTTTCATTTTTCCCAAATTTCGAAATGGCAAGAAGAATCGCCATCTATTTTTTTTATCATTTTCATACTTTTTTCTATTAAGGATACATCAATAAATTTTTCACAATTGTAATTACCGTAGATTCTAGTGAGATAAAATTGTTCTATAGATTTAAAAGTTAAATTTATTATTTCTGAACCTCCAATTATAAAAATGTCTTTGTCCATATATTCTGATTGAAGATTTTGTATTTGATCATTTATGTCTCCACTAAAGTAATAATCTGCCCCTTCTATTAAATCTTTATCTTTACTTGTAATTAGAACATTTATTCTTGATTTTAGAGGTGTGGGCATAAAAGGATCTTCCCAAGTCTTCCTTCCCATTACAACAACATTATTTATAGTATTTTCTTTAAACCATTTTAAGTCAATTGAATTTTTAGGCCAGGGCATACTTTGGCCCTTACTTATGCCTCCTTTTTCATCTACTGCCATGATTGCTTTGATCATATTTTTTTTTATTTTATGTCTTGATTAGTAACAATTTTTTTTTTTAATTGCTAGGTTTCAAGACAAAACTTTCAAGTATAATTAGTTTAAGGTATAATGAAAATGTTGCTTTGCAACTAAGATAATAAATGCTTTGTGCAATAAGTTATTCGGACCCGGGGGCGGTACCCGGCGTCTCCACCAAATATGGGGACGAAATAGGTTTGACGGTAATTCAAAGACAAAGACTTTATCCGGTATTGTACCACCGTTATCGGGCTATTTTATAAACGCTAACGATAATAGATTAGCACTTGCTGCCTAGATTCTAGGTGAGCGCGGTCAGGGGCACCGAGCAACAGAACGCCCCACTTTTTTAATATTATCTAGTAATATCAATAATTTTTTGTAAAAACCTTTCTACGAAGTTACTACGAAGTTACTACGAAGGAAAATATATAATTTATTATTAGATAATGTAAATTGTTGGATTTATTTTAACAAATTAGTTGATAATGAATTATGAGTCTGAACTAACTGGTGGTCATCCAAATTCACTAGGTAATACAATAAAAGTTGTTGAACATGTTATTGTTAAAAAAAATAGAATTAATTCATTAATTAAGTGTTATTCAAGTACAGACCAAATAGTAAGATTAAGAACATCAAATGCTTTTAAAAGAATTTTTAGACAAAAACCAGAATGGTTTTTAGATTTTAAACATATTTTCTTAAATAAAATTTCAAAGATAAAACAATCTTCCACACAATGGACCTGCGCTCAATTATTTTCAGAATTAGTTAATCAATTAGAAAATAAAGAACAAAAAAAAGCAAAAAAAATTGTATCTGATTATCTTAATAATTCCAGTGATTGGATTGTTTTATGTCAATCAATGAATGCTCTAATAACTTTCAATAAAATTGATAATAAAACAATAAAAGAAAATATAAAAATTATTAAAAAACTATCAAAAGATAGAAGAAAGGCAGTTTCTAGACTAGCAAAGAAATTATTATCCTTAATTAAAGAATAAAAGACTACGAAGAACTAAAACAAGAAATCTGACAAATAATGAAAACTTACTACGAAGTTTCTACGAAGAAGTTTCCAAAAGTCCTTATTTTCTGTTAATAATGATTTAGTGGTCGTTCTACAGAACGCCCCATTTAAATGGTGTGAGGAAAAAATGAAAAAATTTGAAGATTTAATGAGTGTTAAAAATGAAATTGAAAACATTTCTGCAAAAGAAGCAAAAGAAAAGCTCAATGATCCCAATGTACAATTTATTGATGTTAGGGATAAAGAAAGTTTTTCTAAAGGAACAATAGGAAATGCGATACATTTGGATAGAGCTTTTCTTGAATTTTATTTGGCAGAAGGTAGTCCTTTGGAAAATAAATATTTTAAAGAAAACCCAGATAAAGAATATGTTGTATTTTGTGGTGTAGGTGGGCAAGGAACCTTATCAACTAAAACAATGAAAGATATGGGTATTAAAAATGTTAAGAATATTACTGGCGGTATGGCTGAATGGGAAAAATTAAAAAAATAATTTTATTAAATTAAAAATTTATTTAGGATTTTTTTC
The DNA here is from genome assembly GCA_902615845.1 of uncultured Alphaproteobacteria bacterium. GTDB lineage: Bacteria > Pseudomonadota > Alphaproteobacteria > HIMB59 > CACPNW01. Next base: position 41,168 of record CACMQS010000011.1, on the reverse strand, counting down.
TTTCAAAAAAGGCACCATTGAGCTCCAAACACCATCTCTTTTTAAACGATGATAGGTTGCTGCTAAAATATGAATACCTATAAACCAATAAAGTAAATTAATGTTTAGTTCGTGAAAAATTATAACAATATCAGTTATAATTCCATCTTTAAGTTCTATCCAAAATAGAAAACCAATCAATAATCCTGATAATACAGTACCTAGTAATAAAGCATACATGCCGTTGTGAACAATTTTAGCAGCTAACTTTTGAGCTTTAGGAGTATCTTCAGGCAGGGATGTCTTTTGTGTTGTTTTCATATAAATTAGACGGATTAATAGAAGAAACAGAAAAATTACTGCAAAAATAATTTCAAATCTAAAAAAAGCTTGGTCTTCAAGTTGATTAATATCACCTACTTGCTTTGCTACACCATAAACAAATAAAAGAACAAACCCCCAGTGAAATAATTTTGCTATTTTACTATATTGCGAATTATTTTTATCTAAACCCATAAATTTTATTGCAATACTTTAAATATTTAATAAAAAAATAAAACAGAAATGATTGAATATCAAAAAATACTAGATAAAAATATGCTAAATGTATTTAAAGATATTCTTAAAAACATAAAAGATAATGGATTATCAAATAATAATCATCTCTACATTACATTTTTAACTAATCATAAAAACGTTGAATTACCTAATTGGTTAAAACAAAAATATCCCCAAGAAATGACAATTATTATTCAATATGAATTTTATGATCTAGAAATAAATAAAAATAATTTTTCTATTACACTCTCATTTGATGATATTAAAACGAACTTAAAAATTAATTATAATGCTATTGTTTCATTTGCAGATCCTTCAGCTAATTTTGGTTTAATTTTGCAAAAAAGTAAAGTTCAGAAAATAGTAAATAAAAAATCAGAAAACAATATATCTGAGAAAGATAATGTAATTAATTTTTCAAATTATAAAAAAAATTAGTCTAAGTAATAATGTTCAATTAATTCGCCATTTTGGTAGTCTAAACATAATGGACTACCAGTTGGTAGTTCTATTGAAGATATTTCTTCAGGTTTGTACATGCCAACTTTAATCATAATTGCTCTTAAGGAATTACCGTGTGCTGCAATCAAAACATTTTTTTTATTTAAAATATGTGGTTGAATTGTTTCAGTAAAGTAAGGAGAAACTCGATCTACTACATCCTTAAGACTTTCTCCGTTTGGAGGCGGTGTATCATAAGATCTTCTCCATATGTGTACTTGTTCTTTTCCAAATTTATCCGCAGTTTCAGACTTATTTAAACCAACTAAATCTCCATAATCCCTCTCATTTAGATTTTGGTTTTTTACATAAATTAATTTTCCATTTTCATGTAAATTTTCTATTTCTGATGCTTTTATAGCTATTTCTGCTGTCTTATTTGCTCTTTCTAAAACACTACTAAAAACTTTATCAATTTTTATATTATGTTTTTTTAACAGATGTCCTGCATTATTCGCTTCATTAATACCTTTTTCGGTTAATGGAACATCTTTCCAGCCAGTAAATCTATTTTCTAAATTCCATTGACTTTGACCATGTCTCAATAAAACAAGTTTGTTCATATGTTTCATATAATATGTTATAAAGGTTTTGTTAATAAATAATGGCTAATAAAAAAAGAATAGAATTTGATAGTTTAGGTTCCAAAAAGATAGATAAAAATAAACTTTGGGGTGCGCAAACTCAAAGATCCTTAGAAAATTTTAAAATTGGCAGTGAAAAAATACCATCAGAATTGATTATCGCATTAGGTCAGCAAAAGAAAGCAGCTGCAGAAGCTAATATAGAACTGGGTGTTATAGATAAAAAATTGGGATTATTAATATCTAAAGCCTGTGATGATATTATTAATTTAAAACTTATTGAAGAGTTTCCATTATCAGTATGGCAAACTGGATCTGGAACTCAAACTAATATGAATGCAAATGAAGTAATAAGTAATCATATAATAAAAAAATTAAAAGGAAGAATTGGAAGTAAAAAACCTATTCACCCAAATGATCATGTAAATTTATCTCAATCATCAAATGATACCTTTCCAACAATAATGCATGTTGCAATAAATGAGTTATCAATAAAAAATTTGATTCCCAATCTAAAAGATTTAATAAAAGAATTTCAAAAAAAGAAAAAAATATTTCAAAATATAATTAAAATAGGAAGAACTCATACTCAAGATGCAACGCCAATTACTTTAGGTAATGAGTTTTCTGCGTTTTGTACTCAATTACAAGCCTGTTTAAAAAGAATAGAAATTGCAAAATCAGAATTGAGATATCTTGCTCAAGGTGGGACTGCCGTAGGTTCTGGAATTAATGCACCTAAAAAATTTGATAAGGTATTTTGTAAGTATTTGAATAAACTTACTTGGGATAATTATAAACCATCTCAAAATAAATTTGAGTCTTTAGCATCTCATGATCCACTAATTAATTTTTCAAATTCTTTAAAAACTTTATCAATTTCATTATTAAAAATAATAAATGATATTCGATTTTTAGCATCTGGACCTAGATCTGGTTTAGGAGAGCTAATTTTACCTGCTAATGAACCTGGATCATCAATTATGCCAGGAAAGGTAAACCCCACTCAAATTGAAGCCTTAAGCATGGTATGTGTTCAAGTAATAGGAAATAGCACAACTGTAGATCTTGCTGGCTCAAATGGACATTTTCAATTAAATACATACAAACCAGTTATTGCTTTTAACATTCTACAATCTGTAAATCTCCTTTGTGATGGTATAAAAAGTTTTAATAAAAATTGCTTAAAGGGATTACAAGCAAACAAAGAAACAATTAATGATCATTTAAATAACTCTTTAATGCTTGTAACTGCCTTAAATAAAAGTATTGGATATGATAATGCAGCAAAAATTGCTAAAAAAGCATTTGATGAAAATTTGACTCTTAAAGAAGCGGCACTAAAATTAAAATTAATTTCTGAAAAGGAATTTGATAAGATAGTTGATCCAAAGAAAATGATTTAACTAAATATATTCGTAGTTATCTTTATCTGCAAATAAAGATCTTAATAATAAGTTGTTTAAATGATGACCTGATTTATTACCTAAAAAATATCCATGAATCGGAGCTCCAGCTAAATACAAATCTCCGATAGAATCAAGAATTTTATGCCTTACAAACTCATCCTTAAAACGTAATCCATCTGAATTAAGTATTTTACTTTCTCCAACAACAACTGCGTTATCTAGGGAACCACCTAATGCTAAACCAATTGATCTTAACATATCAACATCTCTTTCAAATCCAAAAGTACGAGCTGAAGCAATATCAGTTTTATAATTCCCATTTATTAATTGTAAATGACAGCTTTGTTTATTAACTAACTTGCTAGGAAAATCGATTTCGAAATCTATTGCAAACTGATTATTAGGTTTTAATTCTACAGATGCATCGTTACTTTCTACTTTAATATTTTTTTTAACTTTTAAAATTTTTCTTCTTTTATTTAAACTTTGAATAGAAGCTTGATCAATAAGATCAACGAACTTTATTGAACTACCATCCATGATGGGCACCTCTGGTCCATCAATCTCAATTTTAATATTATCTATATGCAATCCTGATAAAGCACTCATTAAATGCTCTATAGTTGAAACACTAGTACCAGTTTGATTGCTTATAGTTGTACTTAGTTTTGTATTGCTTACATTTGACCATAAAGCCTTAATCAAATTATTATCTTTTATATCTTTTCTAATAAACTTAATTCCGTAATCAGCTTCAGCAGGAAATAATTTCATTGTTACTTCTTTTCCAGTATGAAGTCCTATACCTCTTATTGATAATGGTTTAGCAATTGTCTGTTGCTGATGGCTAGATGTTTTAGATATATCTATCATTTTAAAAAAAAGTGCTAATTTCAGCACTTTTTTTAATATATATTTTTGGCGATCTTAACAACTAACCTAATATTTCAAAATATTGCAAATAATACCGTAAAAATTAGTTAGCTTGTCTTCTTAGGAAGGTTGGTATATCCAAAAGTTCTTCCTCTGTCTCCTGATTAAACTCTTCATCAATTACTGAAGTTTCAGTCTCTTCAGCACTAAACTCCTCTTTTTCATCAGCACTTAAGTTATTATCTTCAGAGTTTTTATATTCTGATTCATTTTCTTCAATTTTTTCAACTGAAGATGCAAAAACAGGTTCAGTCTTCTGTAGAACCTCATTTTCTGAAGCAATATCTTCAGATTTATTATCAGTAGAAAGAGTATCAAATAAGCTCAACCTTCTTACACTTGTTTCATTTGGTTTTTCAATATGTGAAGATGAGTCTAAAATTTCCTCAGAAATATTATCATTTTCAATTTGATCTAGAGCTTCTAAAGCTTCATTTTGTTCAAATACTTTGTCATTAATATTTTCTTCTAAACTTGCAGTCTCTATTTGATTTATATTTATTTGCTCATCTTGATCAATATTTTCAGTATTTTGATTATTGAGAATTTCCTCTTTTGATCCCCCATTAATCTCTTCATCTAAGATGCTTTCATTTTGCAAAGAATGCTCCTGCAATACTGAGCTTTCAGTCAATGGCTCAGACTCTTCTAAATCTTGTTTATATATATTATTATTTATATTTATTGGAGCAAAGTTTTCCATAGGTTTAGCTAATATATTATTGTTTGCATCAATACCTGTTGCAACAATACTAACTCTTACAACACCTTCAAGTCTATCATCACATGTTGTTCCATAAATAATGTTTGCTTCTTCATCAACTTCTTGTTTGATTCTATTTGCAGCTTCATCAACTTCATATAATGTAATGTCTTTGCCACCAGTAATATTAATTATCAGACCTTTTGCACCTTTAAGAGACACATCATCAATTAATGGGTTTGCGATGGCTGCTTCTGCGGCTGCAATTGCTCTACCTTCGCCTTGTGCTTCACCAGTACCCATCATAGCTTTACCCATTTCAGACATTACAGTTTTGATATCTGAGAAATCTAAATTTATCATTCCAGGCTGAACCATAAGATCAGTTACACCTCTAACACCTGCATATAAAACATCGTCTGCCATCTTGAAAGCATCAGAAAAAGTAGTTTTTTCATTGGCAATTCTAAATAAATTTTGATTAGGTATTGTTAGTAATGTGTCAACATACTGTTGCAGTTCTTCAATTCCTTTTTCAGCTAATTTCATTCTTTGAGAGCCTTCAAAATGAAAAGGTTTAGTTACTACACCTACAGTTAGTATTCCTTTTTCTCTTGCTAGTTTAGCAATTACTGGTGCTGCCCCTGTACCAGTACCACCACCCATTCCAGCTGCTATAAAAAGCATATGACTACCTTCAAACTTTTCACTTAGATCTTGAATTGCTTCTTCTGCTGCCTGTCTTCCAATATCAGGTCTCATTCCCGCACCTAAACCTTTGGTGCTATTTAATCCTAATTGAATTTTATTTGGACAACTTGAAATTTGTAAAGCTTGTGCATCTGTATTAGCTATTAAAAAATCTACACCTTCTAAATTAGAATTAATCATGTTGTTAACTGCATTTCCACCAGATCCACCTACTCCTAAAACTGTTATTTTGGGATGCAAGTTATGCGCTACATCTTGTATTGAAATATTGATAGTCATTGTAATCTCCGCCGTTTTATATACTTTTTAACGATTTATATTCGAAATCGTCAATATAATTTACTACATATAGTATTATCTAAATATACTGATCTAGCCAAGTAAAAAAGCTAGAAATTCGGCGTTTTTTTGAATTTTTTGTTTGATTTGATAAAAAATCAATTTTAAATAAATCTTGGTCATACAATATAGATCCAATTATGTCGCAAAAATTTGGTTTTTTAAATTTATTATCCAAATTTAATTGTTCTAAAGGACTTGATACTCTTACTCCACTTGCAAAAATTGTTTCTACATATTTTTCAATATTATCCATCATTGCCCCACCGCCGGTTAGAACTACATTATTTAATTTTTTATTTCTTAAATTATTATCTTTTATTTTTTGCCATATCATTTCTAAAGTTTCTTCAATACGCGGTCTAATAATAGCGTTTAAGCTTGATCTTGTTATTTGTTTAAAAGAATTTTTATCACCTGAAACAATTGGGATTTCTATTATTTCATGATCATCGCTTGGCGATGAAACTAAAGAGCCATATAAAGTTTTTAACCTTTCAGCACTTGAAATTGTAGTTGATAAACCTCTAGCAATATCTAATGTAACGTTGTTACTGCCAACACCTATTGTATCTCCATACACAAATTTACTATTTTCAAATACTGATATAGAAGATGTCGAATGACCTAAATCTATACAAATAGTTCCAAGTTCTTTTTCATCTTTTGTTAGTGAAGATAAAGCTGAAGATAAGGGAGAGGGAATATAATTATCAATATTAAGTTTCAATTTTTTAATAACACTGGAAATATTATCTGAATATTTTTTTTGAATATATATTTTATAAAAGTTTATTTTAATATTATCAGAATAATTTCCAATCGGAGCATTAAAATACAGATTATTATCTATATCATACGAAGTTACGTTATTAAATATTTCAAATTTTCCACTTTGATTATTAAAATATTCCGATTGATTAATTATTTTTTTCAGATGTAATTCAGAAATTCTCTCATTTTTTAATTCTATTTCTGAGTTGTAATAATGAGAATTAGAATTCAACAGAGATAAATTAAGATTAATAGAATTTAATTTAGTTTGAGATTGTTTTTCAGCCTCTATTACTAAAGATTTAATCTGATCATGTAAGTTTTCAAAATTTAAAATAATATTTTTTTTAATATTATTATTAGGAATACTAGCAATTGATAATATATTAATCTTTTCGGTATTCTTGTAATCAGCAATGACAAATGATATTTTTGAATTACCAATATCTAAACCAGCTTTAATCATTTAAATTTATTAAGATTGTTTTTTTTAAATTTCTTAAATCATATGTTTGTATATTATTAATATCCGTTTCGCTAAGTTTATTTTGTATCATAATAAAATTCTGTATAGATTTATTTGGATCTTCTTCTGAAAGCATTAATTTCACATCACTATATAAAAATATATCCCATCTTCTTTTATTAATAAATTCCAAACTCTCTATTTGATATTTTTTTTCAAAATCATTATTTTTTAGAATATTAATAAGTGAATTAGCTTTTAAATTTGAAGAATTACCCTTAAAAATTAATAATGACTGATGAGTCAAATCTGTAATGGAAATTTGATCTATAATTTTTCCATTTTCATCAAAAACAAAGTATTTCTCGTTAAAAAAATAAATTCCTATTGGATTGTATTCTTCAATCCTAATAAATAGAGTATCTTTATAATTTGTATTTAAAGATATTTCTTTGACCCAATTATTTTCTTTTATTGAATCATTAATTTGATCCAATGGTAACAAAAAAATTGAAGATCCTAAATAATTTTGCAGTTTATCCTCTACAAATTTTAATTCAATTTTCTCCAAACCTGAAATATCAAATTTTGTAAATTGATATTGGAAGTTTTCTGAAAAACTCTGAATTATATTTTCAGAAGTCTCAATTAAATTATTTTTGTTAAAATATAGAAAAAAAGAAAAAATAATTAAAAATAATAAGATGCAAAAATAAGTAAATGATCTGAAACTTAAGACATATCTTCTTCTATTAATATTATTCATACTAATAATTTAAATTTTTGATCAAAATAAAAATGATTTCTGAAAAAGAAAAACCTTTATAATTAGCTTGTTCGGGTAATAGAGATATAGGAGTAAGTCCAGGTTGGGTATTTGTTTCTAAAAAGAAAATTTTATTTTTTTTTGCATCAAAAATAAAGTCAGTTCTTGCAAGTGAATTACAACCTAAGAGTTTATGAGCTTTAGTAGCAAATTTTATACATTTATCATAATTTATTTTATTTAACTTTGCTGGTAAAATATGTTTAGCATAACCTTTTGAATATTTTGCTTTATAATCAAAGAAATTATTTTTTGATTTTATCTCTGTAACAGCAAGTGCGTGAATTTTTTTATCTAATTTAATAGTTGAAACTGTAAGCTCCTTTCCAGATATATACTCTTCTATTAAAATTTCTTTGTGATTATTAAGTTCCTTTTTAAATTCTTCTATATTAGAAATTAAATTATCAAATTCTTTTTGATTTTTTATTATTTTTATACCAAAACTTGAACCACTTCTATTGGGCTTAATAACAAATTTTTTTAACTTACTTTTGATAGTAATTAATTTCTTCTCATTTAAATCATTTATATTTAAAAGATAAAATTTTGGAGACAGTAATTTATTTTTAATAATTTCTCTCTTGGAGGCAGATTTATTAAAACATAGATTAGATGATTTTATATTTGAATGAGAAAAGGGAATCTTATTTTTTTTTAAAATTTTTTGAGTTTGTCCATCTTCACCAAAGGGTCCGTGTAAAGCATTAATACAAACAAAATTTTTATAATTAATTATTTTTTTATGAAAGTTTTTTGGATTAACTCTTAATATCTTAAACTTCAATTTATTTTGATTAAGAATTTTTTGAATTTCTCTAGAGGTTATTAAAGATACATCATGCTCTTCATTATTACCGCCTTCTAAAATTAAAATTTTTTTATTACTCACCTATTATTTTTACCTCCCATTCTAATTTTACATTGAATTTGGCATATACTTTCTCAACAATACTTTTACCTAGGTTTTCTATATCTGTTGCTGAAGCACTTCCCATATTAATTAAAAAATTTGCATGTTTATCACTCACATATGCATCTCCAAAATTGGTACCTTTACATCCTGCTTCTTCAATTAGTTTTGCCGCATGAAGATTATCAGGATTTTTAAAAGTACTACCAGAAGTTTTATTTTTTATTGGCTGAGATTCTAAACGTTTATTCTTTATTTTATTAATCTTATCTTTTATTAAATTTTGATCTCCATAATTAAAATTAAATATAGCTTTTGTAACTATGTCTGTATTGTTTATTTCTGAAGATCTATATTTTAGATTTAGTTTATCTTTTGTAATTATTTTTCTTTGACCAAAATTATCACAAATTTCAATGCTATTTATAACATCTACAGTTTCCGAACCATAACATCCAGCATTCATTTTAACTGCTCCACCTATTGATCCTGGAATACCGCTATAAAATTCAAAACCCTCTATATTTTGTCTCAATGCATAATTTGATAAATTAATATCTAAAATACTAGCACCAACTTCAAGTTTGTTATCATTGATTTTAATAGTATTAAAACCTTTGCCTAATTTTATAAGAGTTCCATTATAACCATTATCTCTAATTAATAGATTTGAGCCTGAACCTATTATATAAAAATTTTCATTATTTATTTCATTTAATATAATTTCTAACTCTAAATTATCTTCAACAATTGCAAATATTTTTGCATTACCTCCTGTTCTAAACCAAGTATGTTTACCAGCATTATAATCTGAGTAAATTTTACTTTTAAGTTTATCGGCTAATTCTATAATTTTTTTTGACATTAGTTATTCAAATATTTTTTTGCAATACTTGATATTGAACCCGCGCCCATAAAAACAATTGTATTTTTATGCAATGTATAAGGTTTCATTAATTTATTTAAATCACCTATATTTTTTAAATATATAGTATTTTTATTTTTTTTTAATATTTTAGAATATATGTCTTTTGAAGTTGCACCCTTGATAATCTTTTCTCCAGCTGAATAAGTTTCTAATAAAAATAAATAATCAACTTTAGATAAAACTTTTATAAATTCTCTAATTAGTATTTTAGTTCTAGTGTATCTGTGTGGCTGAAAAACAACTATTACTTTATTTTTTAGACTTTTAGCCGCACTTAATGTAGCTGCAATTTCTGTTGGATGATGTGCATAATCATCATACACAAAGGACTTATTTTTTTTTCCAATAAATGAGAACCTTCTTTTTACACCTACATAATTAATCAAAGCATTATTAATATCTTTATTTTTAATTCCATTTAGTTTGGCTGCAATAATACTTGCAGTTGCATTTAAAATGTTATGATTGCCAATTGCATTGATAGTAAATTTATAATTAGAAGAATGAATAATTTTATTGTAAATTTTTAATTTAAAAGAAGTTTTTAGTTTGTTTTGTATAATATCAAAGATTAATACATCTGCTTTTTTATTTTTTATTGAATAAGTTAAAATATTTCTAGTTTTTATTTTGTTAATTAGTAATTTAAGATTCTTATCATCATAACACATTATTGTAGTTCCATAAAATGGAAGCAGATTTATAAATTTTTCAAATGCATTAATTAAATTTTTTTTTGATTTATAAAAATCCATGTGTTCAATATCTAAATTAGTAATAATTGATATTTGATGTGGAAGCTTTAAAAAGGTACCATCACTCTCGTCTGCTTCAACAATCATCCATTCACCTTTTCCATAACGATTATTATTAGAAAAAGAATTTATAATACCGCCATTTACAATAGTAGGATCTAAACCTGCTTCATTGAAAATATTTCCTACCAAACTAGTAGTTGTAGTTTTTCCGTGCGATCCAGCTATGGCAATAGATTTTTTATTTTTCATTAATTCAGAAAGCATATCAGCTCGAGAAAGAACTGGTATTTTTTTAATATATGCCTCTCTTATTTCGGGATTATTTTTTTTAATAGCTGATGAATAAACAATAGCATGAGCATTTTTAATATTTTTTTTATTATGTCCTAAAAAAAATTTTATACCTTTTTTCTTTAATCTTTTGGTATTGTCATTTACTGATATATCACTACCCTGGATCGAATATCCTTTATCTAGCATCAATTCTGCAATACCAGACATTCCTATTCCTGAAATGCCTATAAAATGAATTTTACTGTTAATTTGCATTTAATATTAATTTATAAATTAAAGTATTAGAGTTTTTAACTTTAATCATATCAAATTTTTTATTCATTGATTCTAATTTACTTTCATTACTATATGTTTCATAAATATGTCTTTTTGCTTTGTCTAAATCATCATTATTTTGATCAAAAATTATGGCTAAGTCATGTTTAGCTAATATTTCAGCATTAAAAAATTGATGATTATCTTTTGAAGAAGGTAAAGGAATTAATATCGAAGGAAGTTTAAAGTTAATTAAATCAACAATTGTTCCTGCTCCAGCTCTGCATATTGCTAAATGAGAATTAGCTAGTATTTCATCTACATTTATAAAAAAATCTTTCAAAATTATTGGTAATTTAATATTTTGTAATTCTGCTTCATATTTTTTTATTAAATGTTTAGAACACTGAAATATAAATTTAGCTTTTATAATTTTTTCGTCATCTATAATTTTAATTAGATTTGTTGCAAAATTTGATACAAATTCTGAACCTTGACTGCCACCAGAAATAAAAATTGTAAAGTTACTCTTAGTATTTTTATTGCTTATGTTATTATTTTTTTGAAAATTATTTTCTGGAGAACCAACTACAAATATTTTATCTTTAAACTTTGAATTGATTTTAGATTTAATATCAAAATTTAAAAATAATTTATTTGAAAAATTCAAAAAAAATTTATTCGTTCTTCCTATTATTGAATTTTGTTCATGTATATAAAGTTTAACTTTATAAATTGGTTTAAATAGCATACATGTTAACATTGGAGAAAACGAAGCATAACTTCCAAAAGAAATAGAATGGGATGGTTTTAATAAAAATATAATAATGAATGATTGAATTAATCCTAATAAAATTTGAAATATGCCAAAGATTTTAAATATTAGGTTTCCATTCAAATTTGACGAGCTAATTATATAAATTTTTCCATTATAATTCTCAAAGTATTTATAGCCTCTTTTGTCAGTTATAATTGTGCAATTTATATTTTTATTAGATAAATAATTAGCAAAATTTTTTGCTGGTATAACATGTCCACCTGTTCCTCCTGTAATTAGTAAAAAATTTTCTTTCATAATTCTTCATTTTTTTTGTTTGTAAGAGATAATAAAAAACCAAATAAAATTGCTATTGATATCATGGAAGAACCTCCATAACTGACAAATGGCAGTGTCATACCCTTTGTTGGTATAAGGCCTAACGAGCTAAAGATATTAATTAAGCATTGTAATCCAAATGAGCAAATTAAACCACTAATTGCTATAATTTTATATGGATCTTCAAGTTGTAGAACTTTTAATAAGCTTCTTATTATAATAGATAGAATTATAAAAATAATTATTAAACAAAAAATAAATCCTAATTCTTCTCCAGCAACAGCAAAAATAAAATCAGTATTAGCATCAGGAATTTTTTCTTTTAAAATACCTTGCCCTGGACCTTTGCCAAGTAGTCCGCCATTTTTGAAAGCTTGAATACTTAAATCTATTTGGTATGTATCAGTCCCACCTAATCCGCCAAGAAATGAATTAATTCTTGATTGAACATGATCAAAAATAAAATAAGAAAAAATTGAAATTCCTAATATAAATAAAAATGCAACTATAACTAAAAAAATTGATAAACCAGCAACGAATAACTGGCAAAAAAAAGTTGCTGACAGTAAAACTGTCATTCCCAAATCAGGCTGCATAAGTATTAAAGATAAAAGCAAGAAGAAAAAAATAAATAGTAAAGGTAAATAAAATTTTTTATCTTCTATAGATTTACTTATACACCATGCAGTCAATATGACAAAAATAGGCTTAATTATCTCTGACGGTTGAAGTGTAAAGTTAAATATTTGAAACCATCTCTTAGCGCCTTTAACTTCGTAATCTAAAAAAAGTATTAGCAGTATTATTATTAATAAAATAATAAATAAAAATAATGAAATTCTTCTTATATTTTTACTATCTAAGTCTGATAACGCAATAAGTAAGAAAACTGAAAAAAGAAAAAAAATAGAGTGTCTATTTATGGATAGATTTTCATCTATGGAAAATGAAAGTATTAATCCCGTAAAACCCAATGATAATATTAATATAATATTAATTCTATCAATTGAACTCCACCAATTCTTTAAATATTCCATGGTTAATTTATATAATTTTTAATTAATTTATTAAAATGTATGCCTCTTTCTTCAAAATTTTTGTATTGATCATAAGAGGCACATGCAGGAGCGAATAGTATAGTTGAATGATTTGAATTTTTCTTAATATCCTTGAAGGTTTCTTTAATAACTGATTTTAAATTTGCCAATTTTTTTACAACCAATTCTTTTTTTAATTTTTTTTCAATAAAATTTCCTGATTTTCCGTAAGTATATACACAGCTAATTTTATTTTTATATTTTAGAAGAATTTCAAAATTTTTTTCTTTAGCTATGCCTCCTAAGATTAGGTAAATATTATTATAATTTACAACTGAATTTATTGTTGAATTTAAATTCGTAGATTTACTATTATTTACTATTTTTAATTTATTATTTGTAAAAATTGTAGATGATCTAAATGGCAGACCCTTAAATGTTTTAATAACCTTAAGAAAATTAGATTCTGGAATTTTTAATATTTTGCTACATATGTATGCTATTAAAATATTTTGAATATTAAAATTACCTTCTAAATCTTTTGAGATTTTTTTTATAAATAATTTTTTGTTTTTTTTGAAGTAATTATCTAGAATATAATCATTATTAGCGAAACAGTCAGCTGATTTATCGACTAAAGAAAAGCTAATTTTATTTTTAATTTTTTTTTGATTAAATATCTTTCTTGAATAAATATCATCAATTGATAACAAATTAATTCCATTTTTAGTAATAATATTTTTCTTCTGATTTACATAATCACTAATACCTTTGTACCTATCTAAATGATCACCAGATAAATTTGTTATTACTGATATTCTACTGTCAAGTGACTTAACTGTTTCTAATTGAAAAGAACTTAATTCGATAACATGAACTTTATATTTTTTTTTAAGAAGAAAAGCATTGCATAATGATTCTCCAATATTGCCCCCAACAAATGTTTTAATATTATTTTTTTTTAAAATATCTCCTATTAATTTGGTTGTTGTTGATTTCCCATTTGTGCCAGTAATAGCTACAATCTTTTGATTTGTTAAATTCGAAATATATAAATTTAAATCTCTATTTACTTTTTTAGATATATTTTTTCTTTCAAATTTTTTTTGTCTTAAAGATATTCCTGGGCTAACAAAAATTTTTTTAAAATCATTCAAATTATCTTTTTTTATATTAAAAAAATAATCTTTATTGTAATTTTTTTTTATAGCCTTTCTTACTATTGGATTATCATCCCACATTTTAAATTTTATTTTTTTATTTTCAAAATAATTTACTATAGAAAGTCCTGATTTTTGAATTCCATAAATTAAATACATTATCTTATTCTTAAAGTTGCAAGACCTATCAAAGCTAATACAATAGTAATTATCCAAAAACGAATAACTATTGTTGACTCAGGCCATCCCTTTTTTTCAAAATGATGATGTAGTGGAGCCATTAAAAAAACTCTTTTTCCTGTCATTTTAAAAATGAATACTTGGATTACTACAGACAAGGTTTCTAGAACAAATAAACCTCCTATTATTGCAAGTAGAATTTCATGTTTGCATATTATTGCTACTGAACCTAAAGAGCCGCCTAATGCTAAAGATCCTGTATCACCCATAAAAACTTTAGCAGGTGGTGCGTTAAACCAAAGAAAACCTAAAGCAGCTCCAATTAAAGAGCCACAAAAGACTGCTAATTCACCGGTTCCAGGAATATATTGAATAAGTAAATAATTAGAAAAAACTATATTACCTGAAACATAAGCTATAAAAGCAAAAGACATAGCAACTATCATTACAGGGACAATTGCTAAACCATCAAGTCCATCAGTTAGGTTTACTGCATTAGCCGATCCAATAATTATAAATATGGAAATTAGAAAATAAAATATTCCAAAATCTATAATTAAATTTTTAAAGAAAGGAAATGTCATAGATTTGCTTATACTTGGATCTAAATTGATAAGAATTAAATATGTAATGAAAAAAGAAAAAATGATTTGAAATATAATTCTTATTTTTGATGAAATACCCTTACTAGTATTTGATTTGATTTTACTGTAGTCATCTGCAAAACCAATAGATCCAAAAATTAAAATAGTTGAAAGTAAAATCCATATAAAAATATTTTGTAAATCAGCCCAAATAATTGTTGAAACAAAAACACTTAAAATAATCAACAGGCCACCCATTGTAGGAGTACCTTTTTTTGCAATTAAATGTGACTCTGGACCATCATCTCTTATTGGCTGGCCAGTTGGCTGAACATTTGATAATTTGTTAATAATATAATTTCCAAATATGAGAGAAAAAAATAATCCAGTAAGAATAGAGGCGCCAGCTCTAAATGTTATATAGCTAAAAATATTTAGAAAACTAAATAAAGATTGGTATTCAAAGGCCAAATATTTAATCAAATCGATACCTGTTTTAATAATATTTTTGCAAACTTATTTATTTTTGTCGAATTAGAACATTTAATTAAAATAATGTCATTATTATGCACTTTCTCTTTTAAAAATTGCATAATTTTATTTGTATTTTTAAAATGGATAAATTCATTATTTGGATTTAAATTTTTTACAGATAATTCAAAGAATTCGCCACATAAAATTACAAATTTAAAAATAGTGGCATCTAATTGTTGTAGTAATTTATAATGAATTTTATAAGAATTATTTCCTAATTCATTCATTGTCCCTAGAATTATTATTTTTTTATTATTTTTTACTTTGATATTTTCTAAGTTTTTTATGCTTTGCAACATTGTATCAGGATTAGCATTATAAGATTCATCAATAATATTTATTTTTTTTTTATTTAAAAAAATTTTATGAACTAATCCCCTACCTTCCACTGGTTTTAAAAACTTGAAACGATTTAGAACTGATTTAATGTTCAGAGAATTTTCATTATAAAATGCAAGACAAAATAATAAGTTATTTAATCTATGCATTACTATTGCATCAGTAACAATGTTAACCTTTTTTTTATTAATTGATAAAGTTACTTTATGCAATTTTTTATAGGGAGATATTTTTTTAATAAAATATTTTTTTGAAGAATTATCAATACGAATTATTTTAAGATTTTTTTCTTTTTTTGCTTTTGTGATTAAAATATTTTCAGATTTAGAAGAAACATTGAGGTATAGCTTTTTCCTATTATTGTTATATTTAGAAATAAATATATCAGCTTTTTCTCTGGCAATATTATTTTTAGTTTGGAAATTTTCAAGGTGAGTAGATTGTATATTTGTAATAAATACCTCTGATGGTTTGACTAAATTACTTAGAAATTTTATCTCACCAAAATTATTTGTTCCAATTTCAAAAATTGCATAATTTGATTTTAAATTTAAATTTAGTAAAGAAATTAATACACCTAACTGATTATTATAACTTTTCTTTGAGTAAGAAATGGTATGATCTTTTTTTAAGAAAAATGCTAAAGTTTCTTTTAAAGTAGTTTTACCAGCACTGCCAGTAATGCCTATTACTTTACCTTTGTATAAATCTCGTTTCGTTTTTGCTATTTTTGAAAGATACTTATAAATATTATTTACATATAAAATTTTTTTATTTTTTTTGAAATTTTTATTATCAGTTACACAAAATTTTGCACCTTTATCTATTGCTTCATTTAAAAACTTGTTTCCATGAAACCTTTTACCTTTTAAAGCAAGAAATATATCACCACTTTTAATATCTTTACTTGATATTTGAATTTTATCTTTTTTAGATATTATATATTTCTCTAATTGATTTAATTCGATCATTAATTTAATAATTGTTTAACAACTGTGAAATCATCAAACTTAATTGTTTTATTTTTTAAAACTTGAAATTTTTCGTGCCCTTTACCTGCTACTATTAAAATTTCATTCATTTTTAATTCTTTAATAGCTAATTTAATTGCTTTTTTTCTATCAGATACTTCCATAGCTCTAGAACAATACTTTAGAATATTTTTCCTTATTTTAGATGGATTTTCGTTTCTAGGATTGTCATCCGTTATATAAATTTTATCAGCATATTTATTTGCAATTAATGCCATAGATTTTCGCTTACTTTTATCTCTATCACCGCCACAACCAAATAAAATTGATGGTTTTATTTTTTTGATTTTATAAGCAAGTAGAATTTTTTTCAAAGCATCTGGTGTATGTGCATAATCAATAATAATTTTTGATTTTTTTTTCTTATACTCAATTGTTTGCAAACGACCTGATGGATTTGTAACTTTTGATAATACTCTTATAATTTTACTTTGACTAATATTAAGTGCTAAGCAACAAGTAATCGCGCATTCTAAATTTTCTAATTCTATATTTGTTTTAAGTTTAAGATTTTCTAGTTTATATTTTGTATTGTTAACATTCAAATATACAAAATCATTGATTTTTATTAATTTTATATTTTTATTTCCGAAATATTTAAATTTTACATTTTTTTTTATCAATGTTTTTTTTAATTCAGATAAGATGTTTAATCTTGAATTAATTATAGCAAATCCAGAATTTACTAAATGATTAGAGAAAAGTTTAATTTTAGATTTTTTATAATTTGAGAATGTTTTATGGTAATCAAGATGATCTTTTGAAATGTTTGTAATAGCTGCAATATTTATTGGATAATTTCTTAACCTGTTTTGTTCTAGTGCGTGACTTGAAGCTTCAAAAATGAAAATATTTTTTTCTTTTTTATTAGAAGATCCATATCTAAATAATTCTTCATAGGCAGGTGTTGTTAAATTTATATCATTTATTTTTTTTCCGTTTACAAAATGTCCTAAAGTACCAACCATTGTATTATTATATTTTAGTGAATTAAGAATTTTTGAAATATACCAAACAACTGATGTCTTTCCATTGGTACCTGTAACTGCTAGTGTTTTAAAAGGAAGATTGCTATGAAGCTTACTTAATAAATAATGTATCTCAAAATTAATATTAGATACAACAAATTGAGGAATTTTTAAGTTTTTAATATATTTATTTGAAATTATAGCAGGAGTTTTATTTTTAAGTACTTCATCTAAATAAATCTTTTTTACCTTTGTATTTTTGTCATAAACAAACAACGTTTTGTTATTAGTAAATTTTGAGTTAGAGGTAATTGCAGAGAAATATTTATTTTTATTAAAGTTGTACGTTTTATTTACTCTTATAACTTTTGATAAATTAGACAGTAGCATTTAATTTTCTATATAAAAAATTTGTGTCTACTTTTAGAAGATCATCATTTTTATCTTTTGAAATATTAAAGAGGCTTATAATATTAATAATAATATCTTTTACCAAGGGTGCATTTACTCTTGCACCAGTCATTCTTTGTTTAGTGCCTGTTTCCTTTTTTGGATACTCAATAGCAGTGTAAACTACATATTTTGGATTATTTGTTGGGAATATCCCAATAAAGGACGTTAAGTTTCTATCCTTATAGTATCCACCATTTGGATTTAATAATTCTGATGTTCCCGTTTTACCTCCTACAGAATAACCATCTACTTTTACTCTGGGACCAGTGTATTCGGTCTTGAGAACAACAGAATTTAATAAATTGATAAAGAATTTAGATGATTCTTTATTATTAAAAATTTGATTTTGTTCAAATTGCTTGTTTAATTGAAGTGTAGGAAAAACCTCATTCCCATTATTCGCTAATGAAGCATAAGCTTTAACTAAATGAAGAGGTGTAATTGCAAATCCATGACCAAATCCTATCGTTGCTGTTTCTAGCTTACCCCAATTATATTTATTTCCTAAAGGAGCTGAGCTTTCTTTATTTTCTATATTTATTTTCTTGTTGAAACCTATTTTTTTAAAAAATTCTATTTGGTTTTTTTTTCCAATCAAATTAGCAATCTGAGCTGTACCAATATTCGATGATTCAACAATTATTTTTTCAACGTCATAAATACCGTTATCTTTGTATTTATCATGATCACTAATATTTAAATATTTTTTTCTAACATCAAAAGTCATCTGAGGATCTAAAATATCTAAATCAAATCCAATAGTTGCAGTTATTGGTTTAAATGTTGATCCCATTTCATAATTAGACTGAAAAACTCTATTTATTAAATTATTATTATTAAATGACGATTTATTTTCGGGATTGTAATCAGGTAAACTTACTGATGATAAGATTTGTCCATTAGTAATATCCATAACTATAGCTAAACCGGATTCAGCTTTGTAATTATTTATTGTATTTAAGAGATTTTCTCTAACCAACTGCTGCAAATTAGTATCAATACTAATAATTATATCTTGTGATTCTGAGAGTTCATTATCGAAATACCTCTCAATTCCACTCTGCCCATTCTGATCAATATCTACATATCCAAGAATATGTGACAAAGTATTCTTATAAGGATATATTCTTTTAAACTCCTTATGAGCTTTAATATTTATTTCACCTAGATTAATTATTTCTTGATATTCAATTGGAGATATATTTCTTTTTATCCAAACAAATTTACTTGTTGAAAATAATTTTTTTTCTATTTTTTTTATATCTAAATCAAGAATTAATCCTAATTTATTAGCAAGTTCGATTTTATTTTTTATTTTATTAGGATTAATTGATAAAGAGATACTTTTGATTGAAGTAGCGATTATAGTTCCATTCCTATCATAAATACTGCCCCTAATATCTTTTTTTACATAATTAGTAGTATCATCAACCAAATCAGGAAAGAGCATAATTGATGAAATTCTATAAATAGAAATTAAGTAGACAAAGATAAAAATTGTAATTGAAAAAAAAACTCTTCTATGAAGTAACTTTAAAGAGTCACTATCAAATAATTTCAGTTTACTTAACATTAATTAATTATTTGAACTAACAAGCTTGATATTTTTATCTTGAATTGACAATTCTTCGATTTTTACAATAAGAGGAACATTATTGCTTTTAGTTTCTTTAAAATACAATTCATATAGTGTTTTTAAATATGAGCTATTTTGATGTGTAGCTAATTCAATCTTATTAATTTTTAAATTTTCTGAAATTTTAGATATTTTCATTTTCAGATTATGATTATTTTTTTCAATTTCTCTAGTATTGTTCGCAATAATAATCATAGAAAAAATCAGTATTAAATTTAGAATTAAAAAGAATATAATTGATTTAGTATACTTCATTTTAAATTTTCTGAGCTACCCGAAGTTTTGCTGATCTAGATCTGGGATTATTTAAAATCTCAGAAGCTGATGGCAATATTGGTTTTTTGGTGATTATTTTAAGTTGAGTTGCCAGTTTATCAGGTAACTCCGGGTAGTGGCGGGAGGAACGCCATCGTTTACCACTATTGTGGTTAAAAAAATCTTTCACAATTCTATCTTCAAGACTTTGGAAAGAAACTACTAAAATTAAACCATCTTTATTTAAAATTTTTAAAGTTTTTTCTAGACTCTTCTTTAGTTCACTTAACTCATCATTTACATAAATTCTAATTGCTTGAAATGTTTTTGTTGCTGGATGAATCTTGCTTTTTAATTGATTCTTTTTTGGTAAACAATTTTTAACAATATTTGATAATTCTATTGTGTTGTTTATGAATTTTATTTTTCTATTTTTTACTATTTCTTTTGCAATAACTCTTGAATAACGTTCCTCTCCGTATTGATAAATTATGTCAGCTAAATTTTTTTCTTCATACTTATTAATTATATCATAAGCATTTTTATCTGAAGAACCCATTTGCATATCAAGTGGTCCAGATTTATTGAATGAAAAACCTCTTTGAGCATTATCAATTTGATTTGAACTTATACCTATGTCGAAAAGAATTATGTCAAATTTTTTATTTTTAAATCCTGTATTATTTACAATTTCGTCAATTTTACTAAATTTATCATTTATTAGAGTAAAATTTAAAAAATTGGTTTCTATTTCTTTTGCAAATATTTTTGAAATTGGATCCCTATCTATTGCTAACAATTGATTTACATTAAATTTTTCAAGGATAGTTTTTGAGTAGCCACCACCACCAAAAGTTGCATCTATTACATTTATTGATTTTGTTAATGGTAGAAATGATATTATTTCATTAATCATTACTGACTTATGTAAATTTTCCATAATTATTTTTGTTGTGTTAACATCATTCGTAATGATTTTTTTTCTTTTAAAAGACGTCTTCTTGAATCTTCAGTATTTTTTTGACCTTTTTTTGGCTCCCAAATTTGAAAGTAATGGCCTTGACCAAAAAAAGCAGCTTCAGTCTTAATGCTAGCGTATAATTTTAATTCTTCAGGAATTAAAAATCTTCCTTCTTTATCAATATTAGTTGTAATTATTTCTGAAAATATTGATGTTGAAAAATCATCATAATCTTCAGAAAAAAAATCTAAATTATTAATTCTTTTTGCGATTTCTTTTAATCTACCAACACCACAACCCTCAATAGAAGGTGTTTTTATAGATTTGTATAAAATAATTTCATTTCTATTAGCTTTTGGAAGTACATTTCTAAAGCTAGAAGGTAGAGAAACTCTTCCCTTCTTATCTATTTTATTAATATATTTAGAGACAAATAAATCCATGAATTATGGGTTATCATGGGATTATATGGGCGTCAATGGGTATATGAAATTATGATAAATGTTCTTTGTATGTTCTCAACAAATATAAAGATGGTGCATAAGCCGGGTTCTGTAATTTTATGAAAAATGATGATCATTAATCTAGAACAAATGTTGCCATTTGTTTCAAGCAGTCTACCCGAACAGCTCAGCTGGAACTGATTGCTATTCCTATTTGACCTTGCTCCAAAAAGGGTTTGCAAAGCCTTTTTTGTTACCAAAAAAGCGGTAAGCTCTTACCTTACCTTTTCACCCTTACCTTTTCAGGCGGTATATTTTCTGTTGCACTTTCCCTAAGCTTTCGCCTGCCAGGTGTTACCTGGTTTTTTTTCCAGTGGAGCCCGGACTTTCCTCTTGATTGCTCAAGCGATCATCGCACCATCTATCTTCTTAATAAATTGATTTAATTTTTGGTCAACATAAAATTAAAGAGGTGTTTAATTAAAGTATTATATATTGATTTATTTTTATTAATGTCATCGCTATTTAGATATCTGATTCTATATGCTCTTATAAGTTTATTATAAAGTTTATCATTTCTATATACTTCACGTGTGTCATATCCAATCAATGATAAAATTAAAATTGTTTTCTTTTTTTTCGACTTCAGGTTATTTTTTTTAAACCATTTTTCCATAATTTTTATTTCATTGTTTTTTAATTTTTTAAAACTCATTACTAAATTTGAAGAAGAAAGTGATTTCCATGGAAAGTGTTTACCAGGATCTATTTTTCTAAAAGGAGCAATGTCAGAATGTGCTAAAATATTATTTTTTTTAATTTTATAATTTTTCTGTAATTTAAGAATTAGTTTTTTTAATGAATTTATCATTTTTAATGAAAATTTATTGTTTTTTCCTCTCGGATTATAATCTAGCTCTATTCCTATAGAGGCAGAATTAATATCAACGATATCCCGCCAAAATGCTTGTCCAGCATGCCATGCTCTAAATTTATCTTTGACTAAGTTGTATACGGTTCCATTTTGTGAAATTAGATAATGAGAGCTTACTTTTTTTTCCTTATTACATAAATATGAAATAGCATCTAATGTGTTTTTTAAGGCTGTATAATGAATTATAATTAGTTGTATATTTGAATTATTTCTTAAATTATAATTTGGAGATTTGTATTTAGTTATATATTTCATTCAAATTTTTAAATTTAAATATATAAATAAATTATGATAAAAAAAATTATCTGTCTAATATTATTATGTCTATGTATCAGTTGTGCTAATAATACCAATTCAAATATTGATAAAAATAAGAATTTATTAAGTGAGCCAGAAACTTTATTCAAATTAGCCAAAATAAGTTTTGATACACAAAACTTTGAGTTGGCAAGAAAGCAATTCAAAGAAACTAGCAAATTATTTCCATTATCTAATGTAGCAATTCAATCAGAAATTATGATTGCATTTATTGATTATATCCTGATGGAATACGATAATGCAATTTTAAACTATAGAAAGATAATCAATAAATACCCATCTCACAAAGATTTGGATTATGTTTATTATATGATAGCAATGTGTAATTATGAACAGCTTCAGAATGAAGCATTAGATGGATATTATAATGACCTTGCATTAAATTCTTTTAATCAAGTTATTAAAAGATTCCCAAATAGTAAATATTCAAAAGATAGTAGACAAAAAATTATATTAGTTAAATCAAACATAGCAGCAAAACACATGGAAGTAGGAAGATTTTATTTAGAAAATAAAAAATATATTGCAGCATTAAATAGATTCAAAATAGTTATAGATGAATTCTCAATGACTAAATTTACCCCTGAGGCATTACACAGGATGGTAGAGGTTTATTATGAAATGGGTATGTATGAAGATAGCTACAATACAGCTGCATTGCTTGGATATAATTATCCTGAAACTAAATGGTACAAATATAGTTACAATTTAGTAGAGCAAATTGATGGTGAAGAAACATTTTTAAAAAAAATTAGAAACTTATTTGATGGATAAAGAAGATATAATTTTAAAAAGATTAAAAGAGCTTGCTGATTTAATAAAAAAACATAACTATAATTATCACACATTAGACAGACCTGAAATAACTGATCAAGAATTTGATAAGTTAGTTAAAGAAAATGATACTTTAGAAAAAAAATATCCTAGTTTAATTTTAAAGCATAGCCCAAACAAAAACTATGGTAGTAAAATAAAAGAAAATTTTAAAAAAATAAAACACGATTCACAAATGTACTCACTTTCTAATGCATTTGATAATAATGATATAAAAGAGTTTATAAAACGTTCAGTTAAATTTCTAAATTTAGATAATGATGATGATTTTCAATATATCTGTGAACCGAAAATTGATGGATTATCTTTAAATCTTGTCTATGAAAATGGAAAATTAATATCCGCTGGTACAAGAGGAGATGGATTTATAGGAGAAGATGTTACTGAAAATATTTTAAATATCAAAAATATTCCATCAAAGTTAAAAAAAGACTTTCCAGATTTTATAGAAATTAGAGGAGAGGTTTTCTTAAATAAAAGTGATTTTGAAAAACTAAATTCTAAATTAGAAAATAAATCTAAATTTGCAAATCCAAGGAATGCCGCAGCTGGTAGCCTAAGGCAACTTGATATTTCTATTAGTCATAGTAGACCACTTAAATTCATACCTCACGGTATTGGTAAATGTTCATATAATTTTGATAAAATTGAAAATTATTATGATCAACTTAAGAAGTGGAATATTGCTCCAAATAATTTAAGCAAAAAATGTCAATCAGTTGAAGAAATTATTAAATTTTATAATCAAATAGATCAAAAAAGATCAAGCATTGATTATGATATTGATGGATTAGTTGTAAAAATAAATAGTTTTAAACTTCAAGAAAGATTAGGCTATGTAGGAAAAAACCCAAGATGGGCAGTTGCCATAAAGTTTTCTGCTGAAAAAGCTAATACTATAATTCAATCTGTTGATTTCCAAGTTGGAAGAACTGGAGCAATTACTCCTGTAGCTAGATTGCAACCAATTAATTTAGGTGGCGTAATTATATCTAATGCTTCTTTACATAACTTTGATGAAATAAATAAAAAAAATATAAATGTTTTAGATCTTGTTGAAATCGAAAGAGCAGGAGATGTTATTCCATACGTTACTAAATTAGTTAAAAAAAATAATAAATTAAATACTAAAATAAAACCTCCTAGAAATTGCCCTATCTGTAAGAGTAATGTTTTGAAAGAAAAAGATGAAGCAATACTAAGATGTACAAATACATATGGTTGTAGTTCACAAAAAATTGGAAGAATAATTCATTTTGTCAGTAAGAAAAGTTTGAATATTGATGGATTTGGTGAAAAACAAGTTAAACAATTATTTAATTTAAAATATATAAATAAGGTAGAAGATATATTTAATCTTGAAAAATTTAGATCAGAAATAGTTGAATTAGATGGCTGGGGTGAATTATCTTTTTCTAATTTAATTAATTCTATTAATAATTCTAAAAAAATATCATTGGATAAATTTATTTATTCTCTTGGAATTAGATTTATTGGAGAAGTAAATGCAGAAATTTTAGCAAATGAGTTTAAAGACCTAAATATATTGATTTCATCTTCAAGTAATATAAGCGTATTAGAAAATATTGATGGTTTAGGACCAAAAGCAATATCTTCAATTATAGATTTTTTTTCAAAAGATATAAATAAGGAAACTATAAAAAATTTAAAAAATCATTTAACAATTACATTTATAGAAAATGAAACAATAGATAATTATTTTTCAAATAAACATTTAGTTTTTACAGGTACTTTATCTGAATTATCAAGAGATGAAGCTAAATATTTAGCAAAAACTAAAGGAGCAAAAATATTATCTAGTATTAGTAAAAAAACAGATTTTCTAATTGCTGGAGAAAAAGCAGGGTCAAAAATAGATAAGGCAACACAATTAGGAGTTAAAATTTTAAATGAAAAAGAATTCCTTAAAAAAATTAATCTATAATTTTCAAGAATTTTAAATATACTTTTTTTGAAGAAAAATTCTCAAAATCAATTAAAGCTTTATCACCATCTAATTTGATGATTTTTCCGTTACCAAATTTTTGATGATAAACATTTTTTCCTTTAGATATATCAACATCATATTCTAAATCTTGATTAAAATCCCAATCGATATTATTTTTTTTTGAGTTTTCTAATAGTCTTCTTCTTCCCGGGGTTATAATTTCTTCATTAAAAGAATCAGATTCTAAAAAATTATCTAAAAAGTTATTATCTTGAATATATTTGGAGTCGTTTATCTCTACTTTATCTTCTGGTAATTCACTTATAAATCTTGATGGTAAATTATAATCATGAGATGCAAAAGAATATCTATTTTGATTTACATAAGTAATATAAATCTTTTTTCTTGCTCTCGTTAACGCGACATATGCCAATCTTCTTTCTTCTTCTAATCCCTGATTACCTAATTCCTCTATTGATCTTTGACTTGGAAAAACTCCCTCCTCCCAACCAGCTAGAAATACATAATCAAACTCTAATCCTTTAGCTGCATGCATTGTCATGAGAGTAAGTGTTTCTTCTGAAGTATTTGTTATGTTTTCCATAACTAAGGATACATGCTCTAAAAAACCTTCTATGTTTTCAAACTCTTTTAAACTTTCTATGAATTCATTCAAATTATCTATTCTTGATAAGCTGTCAGGTTTATTTGAGTTCTCTTCCTCTTTTTTTAAGTAATCTAAATAACCAGAATCTTCTATTATAACTTTAGCTAGTTCAATATGATCAAATTTCTTTTTAACTTTTTGCCATTTCAAAATGTTATCAGTAAAATTATATAATTCACTCTTAGCTTTAGAATTACTTTTAAATATCAGCTGTTGTGCTGATTCAAATAGAGAAATATTATTCATCCTCGCATATTTGCTAATTTTACTAACAGTTGATTTTCCTATTCCTCTTTTAGGTACATTAATTATTCTTTCAAAAGCTAAGTCATCAAATAGATTATTTGTTAATCTTAAATACGCAATAATATCTTTAATTTCTTTTCTTTCATAAAATCTTAATCCTCCAATTATTTTATAAGGAAGTCCAAGATTAATTAATCTTTCTTCAAACGATCTTGTATGTGCAGCAACTCGAAATAAGATTGAGATCTCACTCAAATTTATTTTATCTTTTATTATATTTTCTATTTTGTCTGTTACAAATACAGACTCCTCTTTTGTTTCCCAAAATCCATTAATTGTAATTTTTTCACCAATCTGATTTTTACTCCACAATTCTTTTCCATATCTTCCTTTATTTTTAGAAATAAGAGTTGATGCACAACTTAATATATTTCTTGTAGATCGATAATTTTGTTCTAATCTTACAATTGTTACATTTTCAAAATTTTTTTCAAAATTCAATAAATTAGTAACATCAGCTCCTCTCCAAGAGTATATTGATTGATCATCATCACCAACACAACATATATTTTTATTTCCTTTATATAAAAAATGAATCCATTGTTGTTGTATTGGATTTATATCTTGATATTCATCGACATGAATATATTTAAAAATATTTTGATACTTCAATAATATATTATTATTTTTTTGAAAAATTTTAATACAAAATAAAATTAAATCACCAAAATCAACACTATTTAATCGAAGAAGTTCAGATTGGTATATGCTGTAGATTTTTCGAATTTCTTTATCATTCTTTCTATATTTATTCTCACTCAATTCATTTGAACTTATTCCTTTATTTTTTAAATTATCTATTGCTGATAAATAATATTTAGGTGAAGTTTCTTTTGTATCAATTTTTTCTACCTCACAAATATTTTTAATTAATTTTAATTGATCATCTACGTCAATAATCAAAAAATTTTTTCTTAATCCTACTTCCTCATAATGTTGTCTTAGTATTCTAAGTGATAAAGAGTGAAATGTTCCTACCCACATATTGTCTATTGGAAAATTTAACGCATCTCCGATTCGTGACTTCATTTCGCTGGCAGCTTTATTTGTAAAAGTGACTGCTAAAATTTGTCTTGGAGTAGCAAGTTTTTTAATTAATATATTTAAAATTCTAAAGGTTAACACCCTTGTTTTTCCACTACCAGCACCAGCTAAAACTAGTAATGAGCCATCAGTTTGCTGTACTGCATTTCTTTGCTCTTTATTTAATAAATCAAGATAATTTTGCGAATTTTCTGTCATTTTTTTGCTATAATAGAGATATATATAATGTAATTTATAAACTATATTAAATAATAGTTTAGATATTAGTGATTAGTCTATGAGTAAAAAAATTATAATTCTATTTTTTCTATTTTTAAGTTTAATTTCCTATAATGTAATAGCTAGTGATGCTGATCAAGTAAATACAGACTCAGATGATTTTGAAACAACCTCGATAGAGGACGAAATATATGATCCTATTGAACCATTAAATAGAGCTATATTTAGTTTCAATAATGTAGCTGATAGAATTGTTTTAGAGCCAATTGCGAAAGGCTACAAAAAATTACCTTCTCCTTTACAAAGTGGAATAAATAATTTTTTGAGCAATTTAAGAGCTCCTTTAGTTATTGTTAATCAATTATTACAAGGTCAGGGTGGAAACGCTGCACAATCATCAGGAAGATTTATTGTTAATAGTACTGTTGGTGTATTTGGATTATTTGATGTGGCTGAAAAGATTGGGCTTGAAGAAAAAGAGGAGGATTTTGGTCAAACCCTTGCAACTTGGGGTGTTGGAGATGGTTTTTATATAGTGCTTCCTTTATTCGGACCCTCAAATTTGAGAGACACATCAGGCATGGTAATAACTATGTTAACAGATCCAATTAATGCATATGCAGTAAGTGAGGGTGAAGCCTGGCTGGTGCCAATGAGAACAGCAGTTAATGCAGTTGATACAAGATCACAAATAATTGATGAAGTTAATGCATTAAGAGATAATTCAGTTGATTATTATGCTGCAGTGAGAAGCTCTTACTATCAAAACCGAAAGGCAGCAATTAATAATGTTGATGACTCAGAATTAACACCTTTACCTCTTATCAGTATTGAATTTGAATAATGAAAATTAAATTAATAATATTTTTTTTTATAATCTTTATTTCAAAAAATTTATATTCAGATGAAACTTCAGATTGGCTTAAAAAAGAAATAGATATTATTCTTGAAGCTTATAAAAATCAAAGTCTATCAAATGAAAACAGATTTCTTCTAATCGAAAAAACAATAAATAACAATTTTGCTGGAACTGGTATTGCTAAATTTGTTGCAGGGGAAGCATGGAAAAAATCGGATAAAAATACAAAAAAAATCTATATTGATAATTTTAAAAGACATTTAGCTTTAAATATAGCTTCAATGATGCAAGGCTATTCAGACCAAACATATGAATTAACAAAATCAAAATATGACAAAAAAAATCAGGTAACTTTAATTGATATGGAGGTTTTTTCAGATACTGGATCAGTTGTTGTGACATGGCGAGTAAAAGAAGCGAAAGATCGATTTTTTGTTATAGATTTAATTGTTGCAGATATTTCTTTAGTAGTAACGAAAAGATCAGAATTTAATTCTATGTTAAAAAAGGTTGATAATGATCTTTCAAAGTTTAATAAAGTTTTGTTTGAACAAAATCAGATAAGCTACAACAAAATTACTAACTAATTACTGAACTTTCTATAAGATTTTTATAAAAGAAAAATGAATCTTTTGGAATTCTTTTTTGATTTTCATAGTCTATATAAACCATGCCAAATCTCATGTCATATCCCCTATGCCATTCAAAATTATCTGTAAACGACCATGCATAAAAACCTCGAACATCAGCTCCGTCATTGATTGCTTTATTTAAGCTGTTTAAATATCGTTTATAAAAACTAATTCTTTCTTCATCTGATATCGTATTTTTTTCTGATAATACATCTTCAGTTGCTACACCATTTTCAGTTATATAAATTAACGGACTTCCATATTTTTCTTTTACTTGCATAATTTGGTCATAAAAAGAAGATGGAGCAATTTCCCAACCCATTGGATTTACTTCAGCATTATCAGGAGGAGGAAGTAAAGTAAAACCTGCATCATTATTTGTTTTAGCTCCCATAAATAATTTGTCACTTGGATCTGCTTGAACGTGAAAATGTGAATAAAAGTTAAGTCCAAAATAATCTAATTTTTGTTTAATTATTCTCATATCTCCATCCTTAATTATATCTTTCATTTGCTGAGCTATATATGGATCATATTTTCCTAAATATTGAGGATCTGTAAATAAAGTATTAAAAAAAACATTTGCAATTCTTGAGGCCTCAATATCTTTTTCTTTATTGGAATTTGATTTAATCGGAGCCATAACATTAATACAACCACATTTAAGATCGGATGAAATTGATCTCATTTCTTTAATAGAATATCCGTGTGATAAATTCACATAATGTACAGCCTGTAATGTTTTTGTAAAATCACTTATACCAGGAGCCATTATTCCTTGTCCGTATCCAGCAAGAGTAAAAACTAAAGGCTCATTAAAAGTTGAGAATTTTTTAACCCTATCACAAGTATTTGATACAACAATATTTGTAAATTCTGTAAACCAATCTGAAGATTCTCTATTTGACCAACCACCTTTATCTTGTAAAATTTGAGGTAAATCCCAATGATAAAGACATATAAAGGGCTCAATATTTTTTTCTAAAAGTGTGTCAATAACACGATTGTAAAAATCTAAACCTTTTTGATTTACTTTGCCAATACCATCAGGGAGAATTCTAGACCATGCTGTAGAAAGACGGAAACTTTTTAATCCGGCTTCTTTCATTAAGGAAATATCTTGTTTATAATTATTGTAAAAATCACAAGTTATATTTGCATTTTCATCATTATGAACATTACCTTTAGTTTGAGTAAAAGTATCCCAAATACTGGGAGATTTTCCATCAATATTCCAGGCACCTTCAATTTGATAGGCCGCAGATGATGCACCCCAAATAAAATCAGATGGAAATTTGATTTCTGACATATTTAAATTTTAAGTTTAGTTATTTCTTCTTCAGTTAGTAAATCTGGTTGTTCAGGATTTGTAGTTAAAATATACGGTCTTTTTTCTTCTGCAGATTTTATTATACCATCCATTATTTCTAAAACATGAAGAGATAATTCAAGTGAGCATCTTGCTTTACGATTTTTAGCAATTGAATCAATCATTTCTGAAAGCCCAATACCTCTATAATTTGCTTTTTTATTTCCATCATTATCACTCTTGTTAGGTATACCTAGTAACATTTTATCATTATTGATTACTTCCCAATCTTTATCTTTTTGAGACATTAACAAATCGCCACTAAAAAAATTGGGGTCAGGCACAATCATACTTCCATCTAATCCATAAAGTTCGATCGTGGAGTGATTATTTTTCCAAACATCCCAAGTACAAAAAAACTGAATTTTAGCATTATTTGTAAATTCTAACGATCCCATTAATGTTGTTGGTGTTTCAACTTTAATTTTATCACCGTATCTAGGTTGGCTTGTTATTGTTCGCTCATTTGTAGCAGTTCCACTAATTGCATTTATTTGTTTAACTGATCCAATTAGGTTTACTAATTGAGTAATGTAATAAACACCAACATCAAAAACTGGTCCGGCTCCAGGTTTAAAGAAAAAATCAGGATTAGGATGCCAATGCTCCATTCCATGTGACATCAAATTAAATGTGCCAAGAACAATTTTACCTATTTTATTGTCTTCTATTAATTTTCTTGCTTTTTGTCCTGCCGCTCCTAAAAATGTATCTGGAGCACAACCAACATACAAACCTTTATCATTAGCTAATTTTTGTATTTCTAAACCTTCTTGAAAATTCATTGCTAATGGCTTTTCACTAAAACAATGTTTGCCATTTTGTAGTGATTTTGTAATAATTTCTTTATGGGCTGCAGGAATTGTTAAATTAATAATTAAATCAATTTCATTATTTTCTAAAATTTCATCAACTGATAACGCTTTAACATTATATTTAGATGCAGCATTAGATGCAGCTTCATTATTTATATCGGCACAAGCAACTATTTTAAAATTATTAAATATTTTTTGACACTCAAAATAAGTTTCAGAAATATTTCCACAACCAACAATTCCGATATTCATTAAATTGTTTCTAAATATTCTAAAGATTTGGTTGTGTATTCTTTATAATCTTTTGGATCATCGTGTTCTAGTACAAAAACTTCACATGGTGTCTTTTTAACTTCTGCAAGAAGCTTTGGCCAATCTATAAAACCTTCTCCTACAGCAGACTGTTCATTGTGTTTTAATAAGTTTTTACTTTGATCATAAAAATCTTTCAAGTGACAGCCAATAATTTTATTTTTATATTTTTCTATCCAATCAAGTGGATCTGCTTTTCCAGCAACTGCCCATCCAAGATCAAGTTCCATTTTTAGATTTTCATTGTGATCCATCATACATTCTATTGGAAGCTTACCACTAGGAAGAGGTCTAAATTCAAATGAATGATTATGATAACCAAGAGTTAGACCATTATCTTCATACGTTTGTACATATGATGAGAGATCTTTACCAAAGTTATTCCAAGTGTCTTCATCAAGATCAAAATTTGAAGCAAAATCTTTACTAAATTTTTCAGGCACAGAAGGTACTATCGCATGCTTAATATTTAGATATTTCATCCTACTAATTGTTTCTTCTGTATTTGTAATTGCTTGAAAACTTATGTGAGAAGATTTTATAGAAATACTATTTTCTTCCATCATGGATTTAAAATTATCTAAATCAATTTTATCTAAATCAAATAATTCAATATTTTTAATTCCAGACTCAGATAGGAATTTAAATATTGGCTCGTAAGGTTGAAATTTTCTTGTTGTGTACAACTGCATCGTTACTTGGTTTCTGTTCATTAAATTCTCTCCTCAGATTTACTGTCAAATATTGAAGATTTATTTATATCAAATGAAATGTTTATTTCATCATTTAAATTAAAATTTGAACTTCCTTCGAGCCTAATAGATATTGGATTACCTTCAATACTAGTCCACACAAGAGTATCTGCCCCCATAGGTTCCACTAATTCAACTTTACATTGAATAGAATTTTCATTTTTTTCTATGTTTATATTTTCAGGTCTTATTCCAAAGACAACCTTTTGATCATTAATCATATTATTTATGTTTTCATATTTAGAAATATCAATTTGTTTATTACCAACAATTATATTTTGATTTGATTTATCAAATTTGGCATTTAAAAAATTCATGCTCGGAGATCCAATAAACCCAGCCACAAATAAATTAGCTGGTTTGTTATAAATTTGCTTAGGAGTATCTAATTGTTGTATTAATCCATCTTTCATAACAGATATACGGTCTGCAAGCGTCATAGCTTCTATTTGATCATGAGTAACGTAAATCATAGTATTTGATAAATCTCTATGAAGTTTTTTAATTTCATAACGTAGTTCAGCTCTTAGTTTTGCATCAAGGTTACTTAAAGGCTCATCAAATAAAAAAACTTTCGCATCCCTAACCAAAGCTCTACCAATAGCTACGCGCTGTCTTTGGCCCCCAGAGAGTTGAGAGGGTTTTCTTTTAAGTAATTCATTTATTTGTAGAAGATTTGCAGCTTTTTTAATTTTTTCATTAATTAAATCTTTTGCAGTACCCATCATTCTTAAACCAAATGATAAATTTTTCTCAACAGTCATACTTGGGTACAATGCGTAAGATTGGAATACCATTCCTATATGTCTATCTTTTGGTTCTTTCCATGTAACGTTATCATCTTCAATCCAAATCTGTCCATCCGTTAAATCTAAAAGACCAGCAATACAGTTTAATAAAGTAGTCTTTCCACAACCTGAAGGACCAAGCAAAACCATGAATTCTCCTTCTTTAATATCAAGACTTAAATCATTTAATATTTCAGTTTTTCCATAACTGAAGGATATATTTTTTACTTCAACACTACTTTTCATACTCACCCTTTTATTGCCCCAGCTGCTATTCCACGCACAAACCATCTTCCAGAAATAAAGTATACAAAAAGAGGTACTAGAGAAGTTAAAATTGTTGCTGACATATCTACGTTGTATTCGGCAACACCATAATCTACTTGTACAATATTATTTAATTGAACTGTCATTGGTTGGTTGTCTCTTCCTGCAAAAACCAATCCTAGAAGAAAATCATTCCAAATTCCTGTAACTTGAAGAATGACAGCTACAATAGTTATAGGAGCAGACATTGGGATAATAACATACAGAAATATTTTTATAAAATTACCTCCGTCTATTCTTGCAGCTTTAAATAAATCTATTGGTAAACTGACATAAAAATTTCTAAAAATTAGTGTTAATATTGGCATACCAAAAATAGTATGTACTAAAATTATGCCTGGAAGAGTGGAATAAATACCCAATGCATCTTCTATTTTTAGCAGAGGATAAACCATTACCTGATAAGGAATAAAAGCACCAAACATACACAAACCAAAAAAGAAATATGCTCCCTTAAATCGCCAAAAAGCTAAAGCATATCCATTTATTGCGCTTAGTCCAACAGACACAATAACACTTGGAACAGTAATTTTAATTGAGTTAAAAAAACCTGGTTTAAGACCTTCACATACAAATCCAGTACATGCTTGAGACCAAGCTTTTGGCCAAGAATAAAAACTAAGTTCTTTAGGTAAATTTAAAATATTTGCAGCTCTTATTTCATCCATATCTTTTAAGGATGTGATAACCATTACATATAACGGCATTAAAAAGAATAAAGCACACACTAAAATGAAACAATACATACCTATCCTTCCTACTGTTAAATATTTTGGACGAGGACCTGAAGGTATAGAACTCATTAGTTTGCTGCGTATTTATTTCTCAAATAAAATTCATAAAATGCCCACGGGGCAAGTATGCATACAACAGAAATAAACATAATTATCGATGCTGCAAATGCTTGTCCTAAATTAGCTCTACTAAAAAAATTTTCCATAACATACATAGCGGGTGTAGTTGTTGCATAACCAGGTCCACCAGATGTTAACGCTAAAATTAAGTCATAAACTTTAACTACTCCGGCAGCAATTAGAACTATAGCTGTAACAACCATTGGTCTAAGCATTGGTAGAATTACAAATAAATAAGATTTCCACTTTGCTACTCCTTCAATACTTAATGATTTCCAGATATCTTCATCTATACCTCTGAGACCTGCTAACATTAAAACCATCACAAAACCTGCGCCCTGCCAAACAGCTGCAATACAAACAGCATATATTGCTAAATCTCTATTTACTAACCAATCAAGTTCAAACCAAGAAAAACCCCACATATGCATTGAATTTTCTAATCCAAAGGTTGGGTTTAGAACCCACTTCCAGACTAAACCAGTTACAACAAAAGACATTGCATAAGGATATAAAAAAATAGTTCTAAATAGACTTTCTCCTCTAATTTTTTGATCAATTAATACTGCAAGAAGAAAACCAATAATTAGACAACCAATTGTGAATACAAAACCGTAGATAAAAATATTTTCAACTGCAACATCCCATTTTCTTTGTTTAAATAATCTTTCATATTGATCAAAACCTACAAAATTTGTGACAGGAATTAATTTAGAGTTCGTAAGAGAATAAATAAAAGAATAAATTATACATCCTACAAATACTGTTAAAGATATTATAATCATTGGAAGTAATGCAATTATTGATGCAATGTTTCTAAATAAAGGCATAAATTTTTTATATAATTAGGGCAGGTAAACCCTGCCCTAAGATAATTATAAGTTATAGACCACTTGTTAAAACACCTTCAAGATCATCCATCACTTGAGCAACAGTGTAATTAGGATCATTTCTGAATTCAGAAATGATATCATCCCAAGCACTTGTAAATGCAGGTGTATTCCAATCATCACTTTCTCTCATAATTGCATCAGGATTTTGAATTAAATCTAAACCCATTTGCATACAAGCATCAGCTGCAGAAGTATCTACATCTAGTCTCATTGGTAATGATCCCTTAGCATTATTAAATTTAGCTTGTACTGTTGGATTTACCATCATACTAGCCATAGCTAATTGTACATCCTTCACTTTTGGATCGTCGTTTTTTGGGAATACAAATACATCACCACCAAGTGCAACATATTTTTCTTTTCCTGGAATAACACAAGAATAATCTACCATAGCTTCTTTACCTGCTACAGCAAACTCACCTCTTGCCCAGTCTCCCATAACTTGCATTGCAGCTTTACCTTCGATAACCATTGCTGTTGTATCATTCCACAATCTTCCAGGTGATCCTTCATCAGTAAATGTATTTAGTTCTCTGAAAGTATTTAAAACTGATTCAAATCTACCATCTCTAAATGCATCAACATCTTTATCTCTATAAATTGATTGCATTAAAGGAAAGCCCATTATTGAAGACGCAACAACATCAAACATTCCAGATTCTTGCCATCCTTGTCCACCAAGTGCTAAAGGAATAATTCCTGCATCTTGTATAGTTGGGGCACCAGCTAAAAATTCTTCAAATGTTTGAGGAACTGGTAGACCAACTTGTTTATATACATCGTTGTTAATCCACATCCATTGCCAACTGTGAATGTTTACTGGTACACAATAAAATTCACCTTCAAATTCGCAAGTTTCGATTAGTTCAGGTGGATAAATAAAATCTCTCCATCCTTCAGCAGATGCAACTTCTTCAAGTGATTGAAGTAAGCCCTGCTCAACTAAGTCTACAAATTGTTTTGAAATATTAAACTGTGCTGCAGTTGGTGGATTTCCACCAATAATTCTGTTTACAGTTGTTCCTCTTGCATTGTCACCACCAGTAATAGCAGTATCAATCCAAGTGTTGCCCATCTCTTGCCAAGCTTCTGCAAATTGAGAAATAGCAGCTTGTTCTCCACCAGATGTCCACCAGTGAATAACTTCAGCTTCCATATGCCCTGCAGCTTTAGAAACATTAGTGAAAGATAGGGGTAAAAATAAAGTTAAAAGTATTGAAAAAAATTTTTTCATTTTTCCTCCCTTTGATTAATTTTAATAAGACAATCAATATCTTAACAACAAAGTCAACCAGTTAAATTAACGCAATTTGTTAGTAATATTAGAGAAGATTCAACCAGTTAATTTCTTCTTGGCTCAATTCAATATCAAGACAAGGAAGAGTTGTATCTAACTCTTTAACAGATCTAGGGCCAATTAATGCAAAAGAGGGAAAAGACTGGTTTATAGTCCAGCTTGCTGCAATATTATGAGCAGAACAGCCTTTTTTATCAGCTAGTTCCATAGCTCTTTTTTTTCTTTCTCTATTATCTTCACTATCATAGCAACTAATAGGACCACTTGAGTTCTCCCCTGGTGCTCGGTATGTCTCCGCCTTAGTAATTTTATCTTCAATCTCTTGCGTTATATTATCAGGTAAAAAATAACCTCTTGCTTGACTAGACCAAGACATATGAGATTTTTGTGAAGAATTTAGGTATGCTAATATCTCTTCAGTATTAGATGATAAGCAACCATTCCAAAGAGGCTTAATCATTTTAGCAAGTGCTAAATTATTATTTAAAATTGACATTTCTTGTTTATTATTTTTTTCTGCCCATTCATTTGCTTCTTTAAATCTTTGTATTGTCCAATTTGAACCACCAAATATTTTAATTCTACCTTTTTCCTTTTCCTCATTTAAAACATCCATGAATTCATCAATTGGATAATCAGTATTATCTCGGTGCATGATATAAATATCAACATAATCTGTTTTCATTCGTTCAAGAGAGATGGTTAATTGCTTTGAAATTGCTTCAGGATTACATTCAGGTGAATGCGCACCTTTACCAAGTATTAAAACATCTTGTCTATTATTATTTTTTAACCATTCGCCAAAAACTTTTTCATGATTACCACCCCCATAAATAAATGCAGTATCAAAGATATTGCCACCAACTTCAATCCAATGATCCCATAACTTTGAAGCCTCATTGATATCGTCTTGGTTATCACATCCCATAACAAGTTTAGAAATGTCTTTATTTATTCCTTCTATTCTACCGTATTTCATATTTCATCCTGTGGTAATTTATAATTTACTTTTTCTCTCCATACATCAAGAGCTTGAAGATTACCTAATGTATCTTCCCAAGTCATTGCTGGATGAGGTGGTTGTGTTTTTTCTTTTGCAATGCACTGGCTTGCAAGTTCTCCTTCAAAGAAAAATAAATGTTCTGGTCCTTTAACATCAATTACTTCTTCATTGCCATTTTTATTAATAATGATTTTTGCATGATAAGGACCTCCATCTCTTCCTGGCATCCATGGATTAGGTATTTCAATAGTACCTTTAGAACCTGTGATAACAGCATTGTTTTTCATACTTTCTCTAACTGCAGTTGAAACTTTTGCTTTAATTCCATTTTTAAATTCTAGATTAGCATGAGCAACTTCATCAACACCTGTTTCACCTATTCTTGCTTCAGCATCAATAAATTTAGGTTCTAAAAATTTTTCATCAGTTGCTACTCCTGCAATTAGTCTAGAAAATGAAATAGGATACAATCCTACATCAAGAATACCTCCTCCTGCTAAACTTTTATTAAATAATCTGTGATCAGGAATTGTTTTACCTACATCAAAACCAAAAGAGGCTTCAATAGATGTTATATCACCTACAGTTTTATTTTTAATTACTTCTAAAAGTTTTGGAATTTGCGGATGACAACGATACATAAAGCCCTCCATGTAGAAAACTCCAGCTTCTTTTACTGCCTCTATTATTTTTTTACCTTCTTTTAAATTAACAGCACCTGGTTTTTCACAAAGAACATGCTTTCCTTTACCAGCAGCTTTTATTGTCCATTCAGCATGTAAAGTATGTGGTGTGGAAATATAAATAGCATCTATATGTTCTGAATTTATTATATCATCATAATTATCAAATCTAAAATCAGGATGAATATCATATTTGTCACCAAAGTTTTTACGGCGATCATCATTTTTACTTGCTATACTTACTAGCTGCCCAGAATAAGAATCTTTTAATCCATCAGCAAAAGCATTTGCTATACTTCCGGGACCTATTATACCCCATTTTATTTTTTCCATTTTATTTTAACCTTTTACTGCACCCGCAGACAAGCCTGCTATGTAGTATCTTTGTACAAATGCAAAAACAATTATAACTGGTAATGAAGTTATAAATGCAAAAGCCATTGCCTGACCATATTGGGGCTCCTGACCGATACTTAATGCAAATACTTCGGTCATACCAAGAGTAATTGTATAATTTAAATCATCTCTCAAGATAATTAATGGCCACAAATAACTACCCCATGACTGAACAAAGGTAATTATAGCTAATGTTGCAATTCCTGGCCAAACAAGAGGAACTACAATTTGCCAAAATACTCTAAATTCACCTGCTCCATCTGCTCTTGCAGCTTGAATAAGTTCATCTGGTACTGCTGATATAAACTGTCTCATCATAAATATACCGATTGCTGGAGCCACAAATGGAATAATACATCCCATTAAGCTATCCATCATTCCCATTTTTCCAATTATTACGTACAATGGTATCATAATGATTGGAAAAGGAATCATTGCGGTTGCAATCATAAATAAGAATAAAGATTTTTTTCCTCTAAAATCATATTTTGCAAACGCATAACCAGCTAAAGTACAAAAGAATATAGTTAATAAAGTTACTGCTACTGCAATTATAATTGAATTATAAATCCAGGCGTAAGCAGGCCATTGAGTAAAAAGATTTGTAACGTTATCCCAATTAGGATTCTTAGACCAAAATATTGGAGGATATGTCATTATTTCAGCAGTACTTTTTAAAGTAGAAGAAAACATAAATAAGTATGGTACAAGCGCAATTAAACCAACTATTCCAACTACTAAATTTAAACTTATTTTTCCAATAATTGGTCCTATAGGTTTGGATTTAGAAGTTCTTTCTTTAACTGGAAAAATATTAGCTATGAAATCAATAACTTTTGAAAGTATTTTTTCTATAAAAGATTTTTCAGTATCTTTATTAACATTTGAAGCAAAAGTTCTTAATTGAAATAAAGAAATCAATAAAATACACAAAAACATGAAAACCCCAATCGCAGAACCAAAGCCAAGTCTAATTTGTGTGATACCTCTTTCCATCATGTAAACAACAATTGATTGAGCATGTAACGGAACAGAATTTCCACTGTAAAAAACATATACATCCTCAAATATTTGGAATGATCCTATTGAAACAATTACAACCACAAAAAGTGTGACAGGGGCTAGTTGAGGAATTGTTACATACCAAAACTGGTGCCAGGCATTTGCACCATCGAGTTTAGCAGCTTCATATAGTGTTTTATCTATAAACTGAAGGCCTGCTAAAAAATAAATACTTGTTAAACCAGTCCATCTCCAAACTATAAGCATCATTATAGACCACTTTGAAGTGGCAGAGGACTCAACCCAATCTATTGCTTCAACTCCTAAAAAACTTAAACCATAATTCAGAATTCCAAATTCATTGTTTAATATCATTTTAAACGTAAGTGCTGAAGCTACGACTGAAGTAACTATAGGCGAAAAGAAAATAATTCTCCAAACTGGTTTTAATTTAAGGCTTGCAGAATTTAAAGCTAAAGCTAAAAGAAGAGCTAATGGTATAGTTATAAAAACACTTCCTGCACTATAAAAAACTGTGTTATAAAAAGTTTCCCAAAAAACCTGATCTTTAAAAAATAAATATTCAAAATTACCCCAACCTCTAAATTTAGGAAGCTTTACGCCTTTCCATTTATAAAAAGCTAAAATAAATGATGCAATAGTTGGAATTAAAAAGAAAATGGTAAAAATAATATAAAAAGGAGATATGAAAAAATAAGGCGCTGCCTTTTCTGATCTAAACCTTTTTTTACCTATTATTGTTGTTGTCATAAAATTAAATTCAGCAGGAATTAAATCCTGCTGAAAAATATTTAATTTAACTTACATGAAGTCAATTTCAGCTTCAACGGTATCAACAAATTTTTCAAATGTTTCTTCCGCTGTTAAGTCACCTGATGCGAATGAAGCCATTAATTCACCACTTACTCTATCAACAATTGCACGTCCAACATGCTGATAATCATCAGCTGTATAATCAGATACTGTAATAAATGGTTCAGCAAATTTTTGCCCTCCGTAGAATTCAAATTCTTTATCTTTAATTCTAGGATCATTTAGTGCATCTAACAATGTAGGCATTCCACCAAAAAATTCATATTTTTTGATTTGTCCTTCGTATGAAAAGTAAGCCATTTCAAGAAGTTTTTTGGCAACATCTGGAGCTTCAGAAGTTTTGTGTATAGCAAAACCTGTTCCTCCCCAGTGCATTGATTTATAACCATCTGCAGTCCACTTAGGAATCGGAGCAACTCTCCATTGTCCTGATTGAGTATCTGCTACTGCTGGTTGTAAACAGCAATTATTATA
>CACMQS010000010.1 GCA_902615845.1 uncultured Alphaproteobacteria bacterium | reverse complement strand
ATATTGAATATGATATTAGCTACTATGGAAATCAAAAAATTTTTTATAAAATCTTTGATTTAAATAATTTAATTATCAATAATAATGATAATTTTTGTCTTATAAAATTAAAATGACTAAACAAAAAAGCTTTACATACAAATTTGATTATAATTCAGATCAATTTAATTTTTTTGTAAATGAAACAAATTTTTATGCTTTTAATGCATTGATTAAAAATAATTCAAAATTTTCTTTTTTGTATGGACCAAATAAATCAGGTAAATCTTATTTATCAGAACTTTGGCTTAAGAAAAATCACGCTGTTCAGTTAGCAAATAACTACTCATTATTTTTAAATAATAGATATAATATTTTAATTGATGATTTTTTATCTTTTGATGAAGAAAAAGTTTTTCATTTAGTTAATAACTGTATCTTAAATGATATTAGTATTTTGATTACATCTAATAAAAAAATAAATGAAATACAATTTGAATACTTTGACCTATCTTCACGTTTAAAAACTTTTTCTAATTTAGAAATACTTAATCCTAATGATGAAATGTTAATTACTATTTTAACTAAGTTATTAGTTGATAGGCAATTCATTATAAATTCAAATGATATATTTGAATATATATTGAAAAGAGTCGAGAGAAGTTATCAAGGTATTAATGATATTGTAAATAAATTAGATATTTTATCACTTGAAAAAAAAAGACAATTAACAATACCATTAATAAAAGAAATACTATAGATGGTTTTCAGAATGAATAAATATAGAACGCATTCATGTATAGATTTAACTATCAAAAATTTAGGCGATAAAGTAACTTTATCAGGGTGGGCAGATACAATAAGAGATCATGGCAATTTATTATTTATAGACTTAAGAGATAACTATGGGATTACCCAATGTGTTATTGACGGTACACATCCCCTTTTCAACGAAGTTAGTAAATTAAGTAATGAAAGTGTTATTACTATTGTCGGAGATGTTGTTAAAAGATCTGATGAAACTGTAAATAGCAACCTTTCAACAGGAGAAATTGAAGTTCAAATTGAAGATTACAAAATATTATCTAAATCTGCCGTACTTCCTCTTCCAGTTAATTCTGATATAGAATACGG
This sequence comes from uncultured Alphaproteobacteria bacterium, assembly GCA_902615845.1. Taxonomy (GTDB): domain Bacteria; phylum Pseudomonadota; class Alphaproteobacteria; order HIMB59; genus CACPNW01. The sequence continues at coordinate 64,234 of CACMQS010000010.1, read as the reverse complement.
AGAAGAAATTAGATTAAAATATAGATTCCTAGATTTAAGAAGAAATAAATTACACAAAAATATCTTACTAAGAAATAAAATCATTTCTGATATTAGAAAAAAAATGATTGATAGAGGTTTTATAGAGTTTCAAACTCCCATTCTCACATCATCATCTCCAGAAGGCGCAAGAGATTATCTAGTCCCATCCAGAATACATCAAGGAAAATTTTATGCTCTTCCTCAAGCACCACAACAATTTAAACAATTATTAATGATTGCTGGATTTGATAAATATTTTCAAATTGCACCTTGTTTTAGAGATGAAGATAGTAGAGCAGACCGCTCTCCAGGTGAATTTTATCAACTAGATTTTGAAATGAGTTTTGTGACACAAGAGGATGTATTTAACGCCATTGAGCCAGTTTTATTTGAAGTATTTGATGAAAATAAAAAAAGTAAAGAAATCAAAGTAAGTCCATACCCTTTCAAAAAAATACCATACAACGAATCAATGGAAGTGTATGGAACAGATAAACCAGATTTACGAAACCCACTTATTATAGAAGATTATACAAATGTATTTAGAGGCTCTAATTTTAAAATTTTTAGTAATCAAATAGAAACAGGATCAGTAGTTAAAGGAATAATTGTTAAAAATACTGGTGATCAGCCCAGAAGTTTTTTTGATAAATTAAATAATTGGGCAAGGGAAGAGGGCGCTGCTGGATTAGGTTATATTTCATTTACAGAAAATAGTTTCAAAGGTCCAATTGCAAAAAATTTAAATGAAGATCAATTATTATCATTAAAAATTAAAGAAAATGACTCAATATTTTTTATCTGTGATAAATTAAAGGAAGCTCAATTATTCTCTGGTAAAGTAAGAGAGAAAATTTGTAATGATTTAAATTTACTTAATAAAAATTCTTTTGAATTTTGTTGGATAGTTGATTTTCCAATGTATGAAATTGATGAAAAAACTAACAAAATACAATTTAGTCATAATCCCTTTTCAATGCCTCAAGGTGAGATGGAAGCTTTAGAAAAAAAAGATCCTCTTGATATAAAAGCATATCAATATGATATTGTATGTAATGGCGTAGAATTATCTTCTGGCGCAATTAGAAATCATAAACCAGAAATTATGTATAAAGCCTTTGATATAGCTGGATATTCAAAAAAAGAATTAGAGGATAAATTTTCAGGAATACTTAATGCTCTCAAGTTTGGAGCACCTCCTCACGGAGGTAGTGCACCAGGTATTGATAGAATTGTCATGTTACTTGCAGATGAGCCAAACATTAGAGAAGTAATAGCATTTCCAATGAATCAACAAGCTATGGACTTAATGATGGACGCTCCTGCAAGTATTGATAAAGAACGATTAGAAGAATTAGGTATTAAATTAATAGATAAAAATTAATCCAGTTCCAAAAATTGCAATAATTGTTCCCACCCACGCACCATAAGAGGGAATTTTTTTTGTTAATATCCAAAGAAGAAATAATATCATTATTGGACTAGTTGAAGATAAAGTTGCAACAATACCTGCATCAGCTTTTTGTAATGCGATTAAAAGTAAACTCATACCTAAGGCCATTCCTAAAAAACCACTAAGAATTGATTGGTAAATAATTTTTGCTGTAAGATTAACTTTTGTATTAAAAACTTCATAATTTAAAAAAAATGTAAATGATAAAAAAATACATGAAATAGTAGTTCTAATTGCTGCTGAAGCTATTGGATCTGCTCCATATGATAATATAGGCTTCATCATAACCAATCCAATTGCTTGGCACAACGCTGCTCCAATAGATAAAATAATTCCTACATAAAGTGAACCTTCTACTTTTTCCCATCTATGCTCAGATCCTTTTTTATCTCCATAGGAAATTGCAAAAACAACACCAAAAAAAACAACAAAACATCCAATAATACTAATAGTTGAGGCAAGTTCATTTAGAAAAAAAATATTAATTACTACAGTAAAAGGAGCAGCTAAAGAAAATAAGATATTATTTCTTCTTGGTCCAATTTTTTGTAAAGCAATAAACAATAAAGTATCACCTAAAAATATCCCTACAATTCCTGAAATAATTATAATAGTTAAGTAATCAATACTAATTGTATTCCAAGTATTTATATAAAATGTGTAAGTAACTAACATTATTGATACAAAAAATAACCTAAGACGATTAAAGGCTAAACCTCCAATAGTTCTTGTAACATCTGCTGATACTAAAGATGCTACTGCCCAACAAAGTGCAGCAGCAATTGCAATAAAGTAATAATAGATCATATTATTTATTAAAATAAACTTAAAATAAATTTAATAGGTATTGATAAATACTCACCTAAAAGATGTTCTTGTAACGCAAATCTTTTAATTAATCCTGTAGCTCTTAATATTGCATATATTACTAAAGCCCATAAATAAATTCCAAAAATAAAATTTATGTATGATATTATTTTTTTAAATTTGTTATAATAATTCATATGAAACCTAAATATTGGAATAAAGGTAAGATATATTTATCAAATAAAGATAAAGTTTTGAAGAAATTAATTCAAACTTATAAGAATGAATATTTAAATCTAAATTCTAATTATTTTCATTCATTAATTAATTCAATAATTGGTCAACAAATATCAGTATCTGCTGCTGATTCGATGAAAACTAAATTTTTTAAACTTAAAAGAAATATAACACCACAAACTGTATCTAAATTACGTAATACAGATTTACGAAAATGTGGGCTATCAAGACAAAAAATTTTGTATATTAAAAATATTTCTAAATTTTTTTTACAAAACAAGAAATTCATAAAAAATATAAATAAAACTTCTGAAGAAGAAATTTATAATAATTTAATTGAAATAAAAGGAGTAGGGAATTGGACTATTGATATGTTTTTAATGTTTAGTTATGGAAGTTCAAATATTTTTCCAACAGGTGATTTAGGGTTTTTAAAAGCTATTTCAAAACTTTATAAGGTTCAACTTCCTATAAGTGAAAGAAAGCTTAAGTTGCTTTATAAAAAATGGAGTCCATATAGCTCACAAGCCACATGGTATTTATGGAGATCATTAGACCCCATTCCAGTTAATTATTGATATTTGCTCCTTGCTCAATCCAAACTTTTAATATCTCTCTTTCATTTTTTGTAATACCAGTAAGATTATTCGGAGGCATAATTTCAGCATCAATAGCCTGAGCTTTGATTAATTTTATATTATTTACAATATCTTGAGCTGTGTCATATACAACTCCTTTTGGTGCCGCTTCAATACCTTCAAAAGTTGGATATTTAGCATGACATGTTCCACATCTGTATTTAATTATATTTTGTACTTCATTGAAACTGACTAATTCTAAAGAGAGTGATGCATTTGCATCTTTTTTTTCAAATATTGAAAGACTACTTAAAGTCATTAAAAAAAACATGATTAAACCAGCTGATGGTAAAATCCAAAATTTATATTGTTTTTTATTTCTTAAATTAAAGTAATGGCGAGTTAAAATGCCAGCTATTGATATAACAGCTAAAATTAACCAATTATTTACTGCCCCATACGTAAAAGAAAAATGTGAACTAATCATGATAAATAAAACAGGTAGTGTAAAATAATTATTATGAATTGATCTGTTTTTTGCTTCTAATGAAAGATTTAAATTTGGCTTTTGTTTGTTTTCAGCTGAAGAAACAAGATTTCTTTGTGCAGGAATAATTACTCTAAAAACATTAGCCGCCATAATAGTGCCAATAATTGCTCCAACATGTATGTATGCAGCTCTTGATCCATAAATTTGGGTTAAAAAATAACTTAATAATACAAATAATAAAACACCAGTTGCAATCAAAGTTTGTTCATTATCTTTTAAAACATTTTTACAAAGATAATCATATAGAAGCCAAGATCCTATAAGTAAGAATATAGATATTAATATTGCTTGAAAGGGTGTTAATATAATACCGCTTGCTCCCAACATCATAGAGCTTGCATTCAAATAATAAACTAAAATAAGTAATACAAAACCACTTATCCAAGTTGCATAAGCCTCCCATTTAAACCAATGAAGAACTTTTGGAAGTTTTTTTGGAGGTCCTTTTAATTTTTCAATTCTATAAAACCCACCTGAATGAACAGACCATAAATAACCGTCAAGGTGTTTAAAATCTGGATCATCTCTTTCCAATCTACTATCTAGCCAATTAAAGTAAAATGATGTTCCAATCCAAGCTACACCGACAATTATATGAACCCATCTAACAATTAAATGTAACCACTCAGAATATACTGCAAATAAAGTTTCTGGTGGAACACCTAAATTATAAAAAGCCGAAGTAAAAGATATAACTATTGTTATTGCAATTACAATATAGAACCTTTGTTCTTTAGATTTTAAACCTGAAAATGCCCCAAGGATAAAAAATAATAATAAACCTAATAATGACGATGCTGGTAGTGATAAAAGTAAATTATGAAAAAAGGTTTGAAAGTCATAAGATTGAACTGGTGCAACAATTTTAAGAAAGAATTCCATTTTAATATCTTATTTTATTTTCTTCTTTTTCCCAAATATTAAATGCTTTTATTGCCTCATCACGTGATATTTGACTAATAGGAATTTTTCTCTCTTTCATTTCTAGTGATAGTTCATCATAAATAAACTTGTCATCAAATTTAATTTTTGCAGCATCTTCTCTAGAATTACCATAATATACTTTGTCTATATGTGACCAATATATCGCACTCAAGCACATAGGACATGGTTCGCAACTGGAATACAATTCACAACCTTCTAAGTTAAATGTATTTAATTTTTTACATGCATTTCTAATGGCAACAATTTCAGCGTGAGCAGTAGGATCATTATTAAATGTTACTCTATTTACTCCTTCTGCAATAATTTCATTTTCTTTTACAATAACACATCCAAAAGGACCTCCATTATTTTTGATATTATCTATTGATAATAAAATAGCTCTTTTCATAAAATCTATGTTTGTCATATAACTTCTTTAATTTTATTATTTGATAAATGTTTTAAGTTATTTTTTATTGATATTATTCTTGTAACTATTGAGAAAGCTATTTCATTAGGATCTTTTGAATTGCCAATATCAATTCCAATCGGACACTCAATTTTCTCAACTTTTGATTTATTGTGACCATTATCGATTAATCTTTTATAAAACCTCTTTTTCTTTGTAAGAGATCCAATTAAACCAACAAAAGTATTATTTTTTTTCAAAATTTCATTTAATATTTTTAAGTCATAATCATGACTGTGAGTTAAGACTATAAAGTAAGAATTATCTTTTAGTTTTGATACAATCTCCCAAGGTTTTTTCGAAAGTAAATAATTTACATCTTTGATATTTGTCATTTTTAAATAATCTTCTCTTGAGTCAATGATAAAAGTATTAAAATTAATATTTTCTAATTTAGAAATTAACGCTTGACCAATATGTCCTGATCCAAAGATATATAAGTTCGGTTTAATATTATTAACAACATATTCATTTTTTAGCGCATCTTTGGAATTATTATGTAAGCTTAATTTAACTTGTACGTATCCACCACAACATTGTCCAATTCCTGGCCCAAGCGGAATATTCATTACTTTATTTGTTATATTATGATCAATTAATTTTTTCGCTTCATCGACAACTAAATATTCTAAGTTTCCGCCACCAATAGTTCCAAAGATAGTATCAGTTGAAATTAATATAATGTCATCTAAACTATTGGGGGATGATCCTTTAACTTCAATAATTTTAGCCTTAACTATTTTACTATTAAAATTTATATTTTTATTTAATTTTTTAAGATACATTTTAATGCAAACTTTTTAATATATTTTCAGCAGTAGCAGGTGCAATTAAATTTTCAGAATTTTTTCCTTTATTGGCATTATATACTGCGTCCTTTAATGCAATAAAACTTGAAATTGCGAGCATAAATGGTGGCTCTCCAACAGCTTTGGAGCGATTAATAACTTTTTCTTTATTAAAACCACGATCATATATTTCGACATTAAATTTAAATGGTGTTTCACCGGCAGTAGGTATTTTGTAAGTAGAAGGGCTATGAGTTGTTAGAACTCCATTTGATTTCCAAGACACCTCTTCAGTTGTGAGCCAGCCTAATCCTTGAATATAACCACCCTCTATTTGCCCCTTATCAATTCTCTTATTAATAGAATTGCCAACATCATGAATTATATCAACTTGAAGAATTTTATTTTCACCCGTTAATTTATCAATAATAACTTCTGTTACCGCTGCTCCATAAGTAAAATATAAGAATGGCCTTCCTTGAAGTGTTTTTGTATTTACATTAATTTTGTCAGTTTTATAGAAACCTGAAGAAGACAATGGAATTCTATTTAAGTAAGCAGTATTTATCAATTCTTTAAAAGATATTTTTCTTTTATCAAAATAAACAAAATTATTTTCATATTTTATTTTGCTATTTGTTTTAAAATAATCATAGATAAATTCATTTAGACCTGACTTGATATTATTTATAGCATTAACAATTGCTGCTCCATTTATATCAGTTGTAGCTGATGCTGCACTTGCTGATGTGTTAGGGACTTTTTCTGTGTCCGTTGAAGAGATTTTTATATGTTCGTAATTAAGGCCAAATTCATTTGAAGCTACTAAAGCAAGTTTTGTCATTAATCCTTGACCCATTTCAATTCCTCCATGATTTAAATGAATGGATCCATCAGTGTAGATATGAACTAAGGCACCACCTTGGTTTAAATGAGTAGTTGTAAATGATATTCCAAACTTTACAGGTGTTATTGCTATTCCTTTTTTTAAAACTTTATTTTTTTTATTAAAATTATCAATTTCTATTTTTCTTTTTTTGTAATTAGATTTTTTAATTAGTTTATTAAAAATATCTTCAATCACATTGTCAGTAATTTTCATCCCATAATGAGTAGTATTTTTAATTTTATCTTTATAAAAATTAATTTTTCTTATTTCACTTGCTTCTCGATTTAATTTTTGAGCAATGTTTTCAATTATATTTTCAATACAAAACATTCCTTGAGGCCCACCAAATCCACGAAAAGCTGTATTAGAAACAGTATTTGTTTTACATCTATACGAATTAATTTCTATATTTGGTAAGAAGTAGGCATTATCTATATGATAGATGGCTCTATCATTTATAGCTCCTGATAAATCTGGAGAGATACCGCATCTCGATGCCATCATTATTTTTAGAGCAAGTATTTCACCACTATTTTTAAAACCTATTTCATAATCAAATAAAAAATCATGCCTTTTTCCAGTCATGATCATATCATCATCTCTATCGACTCTTAACTTTACTGGTTTAGATAACTTTTTTGCTGCAATGCTTGTAATGGCTGCAAACAAAAAAGATTGTGTTTCTTTTCCTCCAAAACCACCACCAATTCTTCTTACTATCACATGGATACTATTGTAATTTTGTTTAAGAACTTTACCAATAATTTGCTGTGTTTCTGATGGATGTTGTGTTGAAGAATAAACTAAAAAATTATTATCTTCTTGTGGAATAGTCATTGCAATTTGACCTTCTAAATAAAAATGATCTTGACCCCCTGAATACAATTTACCTTTTAGAATCTTGTCAGATTTTTTAAACCCATCTTTTATATTTCCTCTAGTTAGATGCTTCGGTTTTAAAACAAATGATTTTTTCTTTAATGCTTCTTCAATTGAAACGATAGGTTTAGATATTTTTAAGTCTATTTTTACTTTTAATGCAGCTTTTTTTGCTAAATTATTGGTCTTTGCTATAACTGCAAAAATTGGTTGTCCATAATATTCTATATTTTTTGAAGTAAATATTTTATCTCCCTTAAATATTGGCCCAACATCATTTATACCTTCAATGTCTTTTTCAGTAATAATGTCTACTACACCTTCTGAAGATAAAACATCTTTATAATCAATTTTTTTTATTACTCCTTTACTGCAATTACTGTATCCAATTACTGCGTGAAGTAAATTTTTAGGCTCTGATATATCATCAGTATAAATTGCTTTTCCAGTAACATGTTTTACTGCACTTTCATGTTCAATATTTTTTGTAAATATTTTATCCATTAATATAACGTTGATTTAATTTTATTATTTTCATATAAAAACCTCTCTAAAAGGTTTTGACTAATTTTAGTTCTATAATTTTTTGACGCTCTCATATCATCTATTGGATCAAATTCTTTTTTAATAATTTTCTTTGCTTCATTAATATTTTCTTCATTAAATATTTTATTCAATAAAAATTTTTGTGCTTGCTCAGCTATTTTTGGAGTTTCTGCCAAACCTCCACAAACAATTTTTATTTCTTTAATAATATTTTTTTCAATCCTAGCATTTATAGCCATGAAAACAGAACTTATGTCATCATCTATTCTTTTTGAAATTTTATAACATTTAAGAATATTTTTTTTATAAATGGGTATTATAATTTCTTTAATTATTTCATTAGGTTTTAATTTAGTTTTTCGATAGCTGAGAAAATAATTATCCAATAATAAAGTTTTTTTAACTTTTCCTTGAATTACAATTTTACTATTGAGTGCTATTAACACAGGCAAACTATCACCTATTGGAGATGCGCTTCCAATGTTACCTCCAAGAGATGCAGTATTTCTTATTTGCTCAGATCCATATCTTTCAAACATTTTCGCAAATGTTGGATAAATATTTTCTAAAATTGGTAAAATATCATTTATGGGGGTAGCGGATCCAATGTGTAAATTATTGTTTTTATTTTTAACATAATTTAAATCTTTATTTGATCCTAAATAAAAAATATTTTTTAAATCTTTTCTTTTTTTTGTTACTTCAAGAGCGAGATCTGTACCACCGACTAGTAAATGTCCATTACTAATCTTTTGATAGTCTTTTATTAGAGAATTTAAATTATAATGGATGAAAAACTTAGAATCATTTTTTTTAATGACAATATCAGTTTTCTTAATTGATTTTAATAATCTAATAACTTTACTTTTTGAAAATTTATTACTTTTATAGCTATACATATTCTTAATTGCATTTTTAATTGGAAGATAACCTGTACATCTACATAAATTTCCAGAAAGAAATTTATCTATATTTTCTTCTGTTGGTTTTATTTTGTTTTCGTACATATTATACATTGACATAATAATACCAGGTGTACAAAAACCACATTGAGATCCATCACTATCAATCATTGATTGTTGAACAGGATGAAGTTTATTTTTTTTTATATGTTCTACCGTTATTAATTGTTTGCCATGGAGAGAGTACAAAAAAGTAATACAAGTATTTATACTTTTATAAGAAATTTTATTCTCTTTTAATTCTCCTACAACTGCAGTACATGCTCCGCAATCACCAGATGCGCAACCTTCTTTTGTTCCAGTTAACTCATGATTGTTTCGAAGATAATTTAAGACCGTTGTATTTGTGTCTAAATTTTTGATAGAGATTTTTTCTTCATTAAGAAGAAAATCGACATGCGCTTTAGACACTAGCTTCCTCTATATGTTGAATAACTCCACGGGGTAATAAGAAGGGGTACATGGTAGTGTTCCTCTTTGTTAATTCCAAATCTAATTATTACGTCATCAAGAAAAAATGGTTCATCAAGATTTGTAAATTCCTTAAAATAACTCCCGCAAAGAAATAATAACTCATATTTTCCAAGTATAAAATTCTCTTTACTTAATATAGGCTCATCACATCTGCCATCTTCATTGAGAATGAAATTTGAAATTTTAACTTTATTTTCACCATCAATTTTGAAAAGTGACCCTTTTATACCAGAACCAGGCTTACCATTATAGGTATCCAAAACATGAGTAGTTAAATATCCTTTAGACATAATACTTATTCGTTTATACAGTATTTAGCTAAATATTAAATCAAGCATTTTTATGAAAGACGACAGAAATTATAAAGGCTACGGAAATAATGACTCTAACTTTTATTGGCCTAATAAATCAAAACTAGCTCTTCAATTTGTTCTAAATTATGAGGAAGGTGCTGAAAATTCAATAATGAATGGTGACGAAGGATCAGAAACTTTTTTATCGGAAATAATTAATGCAAAGCAAATAATAGGTGCCAGAAATATGAATATGGAATCAATATATGAGTATGGCTCAAGAAGGGGCTTTTGGAGAATACATAATGAGTTTGAAAAAAGAAAATTACCTTTAACAATATTTGGCGTTGGCATGGCTTTAGAAAAAAATCCTGATGTTTGTGAACAAATAATTAAATCAAAGTATGAAGTAGCTAGCCATGGTTATCGATGGATAGACTATCAAAATATAACTGAGGAAATTGAAAAAGAACATACTATAAAATGTAACAACATTATTAAAGATATTTTTGGTTATTTTCCGTCTGGTTGGTATACTGGTAGAACAAGCCCAAATACAAGAAATATAATTTTAGAAAATACAAATATTATTTACGATAGTGACTCCTATGCTGATGATTTACCCTACTGGATAAAAGTAAAAAATAAAAAACATCTAATCATTCCATACACTCTAGATAATAATGATATGAGATTCTCTACCTTACAAGGTTTTAACACAGGTGAGGATTTTTATAATTACTTAAAAAATTCATTTGATACATTATACAGAGAAGCAAACGAGTTCAATAAACCAAAAATGATGAGTGTGGGTTTACATTGTCGTTTAATAGCTAGACCTGGAAGATTTATGTCTTTGGTAAAATTTTTGAATTATGTTTCTGGTTATAATGATATTTGGATATGCAAAAGAGAGGAAATTGCCAATTATTGGTATGAAAATTTTAGTGATGAAAATTGAAGATATTAATAATTATAACTCTGAAAAATTTATTGATTCTTTTAAAAATATTTATGAAGAATCTAAATTTATAACAGAACATGCTGATAAAAAACGACCATTTAAAAATAAAAAAGAAATGATATTAATATTTTTAGAGTTGTTTGATAATTTAGATGAAGAAACTAAAATAAATATAATTAAAAAACATCCTGATCTAGCCGATAAAATAAAAATAAATAAAGGTTTGTCTGAATTATCTGATGAAGAACAAAGTAGATCTGGTTTAAAAGATTGTTCAGAACAAGAATTTAACTTATTTAAAGATTTAAATTCAAGATTTAAAAATAAATTTAATATCCCATTTATTTTTGCAGTTAGAAATAAAAATAAAAATGAAATTATAACAGAGTTTAAAAGTAGATTAGGCAATAATGATTTAAACTTAGAAATAAAAACTTCAATTTCACAAGTAAAAGAAATTGCAAAATTAAGATTAACAGAATTAATTAATGAATAAGAAATACATTCAAAAAAATTATATAAACTTATGTAGTAAGGTTTTAGGTACAAAAATTCATAGATTTTCTGATCAGTTTTTTGGATCAGCATCCAGATTGCTTAAAGAGGAACAGCCAATTTTTAAAGAAGGAGTTTACGATAAAAATGGAAAATGGATGGATGGATGGGAAACAAGAAGAAAAAGAATTGAAGGAAATGATTATGTTACTATTAAATTAGGCCTTCCTGGTAAAATTAATTTTGCTGAAATAGACACAAGCTATTTTAATGGCAATCAACCTGAATACGCAAGCATTGATGCTTGTTATTTTGAAAAAAATAAATTTAATTGGGTTAATATTTTATCAAAAAGGAAACTTCATCCAAATTATCTTCATGGTTTTAAAACTCAACAGAATAATAAAGTTTTTAACTTCATAAGATTGAGCATCTATCCAGATGGAGGAGTTGCAAGATTAAAATTATTAGGAAATCTAGATGTATCAAAATTAAAATTTCCAAATAAAAAATTTGATTTACTTAACATCCTTAATGGTTCAAAAATTGTGGCATGTAGTGATGAACATTTTGGGAGGGCAGAAAATTTATTACTTCCATTTAAATCTAAAAATATGGGCAATGGTTGGGAAACTAAAAGAAGAAGAGGATCAGGATATGACTGGGTTATAATTAAACTTGGCAAACCTGGTTTAATTGAAAAGTTTAATATTGAAACTCATTATTTTAAAGGTAATTATCCGTCTCATTGCTCAGTACAAGGTTTTTATTCAATAAAAAATATTAATATAAGCAAATTAATAAATGAAAGCAAAAATTGGAAATTTTTAATAAAAAATAAAAATCTTAAACCTAATTCATCATTAAAAATTAATTCATCTAAACACATTAAAAAAATAAATTATTTGAAGTTAAATATTTATCCTGACGGTGGTATTTCACGGATCAGGGCAATTGGAAAGTTTTTGTGAACTATAAAATAAAGAATATTAGTAAAGAGAATTTCAAAAATTATGGTGATTTAATTACAACATCTAATAAAAATTATGAAAGTATTAATAAAGATACAACCGATAGTTTTTTTGATTTAGCAAATATTCAAATAATTGGTGATGACAAAAGATCTAGATTAAATATTTTTCAGGCAAAGAAAAGAAACTTTCCTTTAAAAATTAACATGTTAGAAAATCACCCCTTTAGCTCTCAAGTATTTCTTCCGTTTAATGCCACAGGTTTTTTAGTTTTAGTTGCTCCAATAGGTAACAAACCTAAAATTGATTTAATTGAAATATTCAAAGTAAGTGGTGGTGATGGTATAAATTTTAATCCCAAAGTATGGCATTTTCCTCTAATATCTCTTGAGAATGAAAAATATATTACCATTGATAAAAAAGATGCGGATAATAATATTGAGATTTATAATTTTGAACAATCAGAAATATTTGAATTAAATTATGAGTGATACAATATTAAATATAGAAAATATTACAAAATCTTTTCCAAGAGTAATTGCAAATAAAAAGGTTACTTTTGATATTAAAAAAAATGCAGTTCATGCAATTTTAGGAGAAAATGGAGCAGGGAAATCTACATTGGTAAAAATTCTATATGGTCTCTTAGAACCAGATGAAGGAAATATTAAATTAAATAATAAGGATTTTAAAGTTAATTCCCCAGCAGAAGCAAGGAAACAAGGAATAGGAATGGTATTTCAGCATTTTTCTTTATTTGATTCTTTATCAGTAAAAGAAAATTTAATTTTAGGAATTGATGAAAAGATGTCTTATTCAGATTTAGAAAATAAGCTAGAAAATATAAGCTCAAGATATAATCTTCCCTTAGATTTAGATGCTCCAATTACTGCTTTATCAGCTGGAGAAAAGCAGCGTGTAGAAATTGTAAGAATTTTATTACAAGACCCTCAGATACTAATTATGGATGAGCCAACTTCAGTCTTAACACCACAAGAAGTTGAAAGTTTATTTGTAACATTAAATGCACTCGTCAAAGAAGGTCGTACAATATTATATATCACTCATAAACTCGAAGAAGTAATATCAATATGTGATACAGTTACTATAATGAGAAGTGGTGAAATTATAGACACTTCAAGTACTGCAAATCAAACTGCAAAAACACTTGCAACAAAAATGCTAGGACAAAAATTAGATGACTTAAAAACTAATTATGAGCATATAAAAGACGAAGTTAACTTTGAAGTAAAAAATATTTCATGTGATTTTAATGATCCATTTTTAACAGATCTTAAAAATATTTCTTTTCAAGTTAGAGTGGGTGAAATTTATGGCATTGCTGGAGTTGCTGGTAATGGACAATCAGAATTAATGGATATTTTAACAGGAGAAAATATAAATATTAAATCTGGATCAATTACTTTTGATAATAAAAAAATTGAAAAGTATGGGCCACAAAAAAGAAGAGATTTATCTATTTCTTTTGTTCCGGAGAATAGATTGGGCCATAGTGCGGTACCTGAGTTAAGTTTGTCTGAAAATATTCTTTTGAGTCAATTTCCAAAAAATAATTTTATTAAAAATGGCATAATATTGAAAAATAATGTTGATGATTTTGCTAATAATGTAATTAATGAATTTAAAGTTATTACTCCTGGTAATGATGCTAAAGCATCAAGCTTGTCCGGAGGAAATTTACAAAAATATGTCATTGGTAGAGAAATATCATCTAAGCCAAAAATATTAATTATTTCACATCCAACTTGGGGGATAGATGCTGGTGCTGAGCATTCTATAAGAGAGTCTTTGATAGAATTATCTCAAAATGGAACGTCTATAATTGTTATTTCTCAAGATTTAGATGAGTTGATTGAAATTACTCATAAAATATGTGTTATTTATGATGGTAATTTATCCAAACCTTTTAAAACTAGTGAAATAGAAATAGAAAAATTAGGATTATTGATGGGTGGAAAAAATGAATAGTTTTTTTCCATCAATAGTTTCTCGCTCACAGAGTTCGGGTTTAATGAATTTTTTTGTTCCTATAATATCAATAGTTTTAACTTTAATTACAGGTTCAATTATTTTTGTTCTCCTTGGTTTTGATCCAGTTTATGCATTGTATACATTTTTTATTTCACCTATTTCTTCAACATACGGTATTTCTGAATTGTTTGTAAAAGCAACTCCTTTAGCCTTAATTGCAATTGGTCTCTCATATTGTTTTAAGAATAATATTTATAATATTGGAGCTGAAGGACAACTTACCATGGGTGCAATTTTTGGTGGAGGTATTGGAATATTATTTCATGATACAAATGCTTTCTGGTTGTTGCCATTAATGATTTTTGCAGGAGCAATTGGAGGAGCATTGTGGGGTTTAATACCTGCTATTTTAAAAACAAAATTTAACACAAATGAAATTTTAACAAGTTTAATGTTAGTTTATGTTGCTTTATTTATTTTAGATTATTTAGTAGTGGGACCTTGGAAAGATCCATTTGGTTATAGTTTTCCTAAATCAAGACCATTTAGTGAATCTGGAAGAATGCCTCTATTATTTGATGGTTTTAGAGTGCACTTTGGACTAATTATAACGCTATTTTTAATTTTTGTTTCTTGGTTTATATTTTCAAAAACTATTTTTGGCTTTCAATTAAAAGTATCCGGTTACAGCCCCAAAGCTGCTAGATATGCTGGTTTTAATCAAACAACTTTAGTTTTTTTTGCTTTTGCAATTTGTGGCGCTTTTGCAGGTATTGCAGGTTTAGCTGAAGTATCTGGCCCAATTGGATTATTATATAGAGATATTTCTCCAAATTATGGATTTACTGCAATTATTGTTGCTTTTTTAGGTAGACTTCACCCAATTGGTATTATTTTTGCTTCTTTAGTTATCGCTCTTACTTATCTTGGTGCTGAAGATGCACAATTGTTTTTACAAATACCTTCAGCGGTAGGTTTTATATTTCAGGGTTTGGTTTTATTTTATTTATTAGGTGCGGAATTACTAATTAACTATAAATTAACTTACAAAAAATTATTATGAATTTAGATTTAATACTTGGAATATTACAAATTGTTTTAATTGCAACAACACCTCTAGTTTTTGCTGGTATAGGTGAGTTAGTTACAGAAAAATCTGGAGTATTAAATTTAGGTGTAGAAGGAATGATGTTGGTAGGAGCAGTGTCCGCTTTTATTATCTTAGTAATTACCGGAAGTTATTTTTTAGCTTTTTTTGTATCTATATTATCTGGAATTATCATGTCTGGTTTATTTGCTTTTCTTGTTCTATTTTTAATGTCAAATCAAATTGCTACAGGATTAGCATTAACTATTTTTGGAATAGGTCTTAGTTCGATGCTTGGCAAACAATATATTGGAACACCAATCGATGGTCTGTCACCATGGTTTTTTGTTATATTTTCTTTCTTAATTGTTTTTTTGGTTAGTTATTTTTTTTATAAAACTAAAGCTGGTTTGATTTTAAGAGCAGTAGGGGAATCCCATAATTCTGCACATGCTCTAGGATATAGCGTTATTAAAATTAGATTTTTATCAATTTTATTTGGAGGTTCTATGTGTGCTCTTGCAGGATCATATATTTCAATTTGTTATGCTCCAATGTGGCAAGAAGGTATGACAGCTGGACGTGGATGGATAGCGTTAGCATTAGTTGTATTTGCAACTTGGAAACCAGAAAGAGTACTTATTGGAGCTTATATATTTGGGGGTGTTACTATTCTTCAAATGAATCTTCAGGCTTTAGGTTTAAGATTTCCTGGTCAATTTTTCAGTATGGCTCCATATGTTGCAACTATTATAGTTTTAGTGTTAATTTCTAGTAATAAATTAAGAATAAAACTTAGTGCACCAGCTTCATTAACTATTCCTTTTTATAAAGGCAGATAAATATCCACTTCTTTTTTTCTATAATCATATAGATTTATTGATCAAACCTATTTGTATATATTAAGTATATATTTGAGTAATCGTTATATTAGCAGGTGAGGTTAAAATGATTAGAATAATAACTTTTTTATCTACTTTTTTGGTATTTGCATTTGGTTCAGCATATGCAGACCCTAAAAAAGTTGGATTTATATACATAGGTCCTCCAGGTGATCATGGTTGGACATATATGCATGATGTAGGTAGAAAATATATGGAGAGCCAACTTGGTGACTCTATTACTACTACTTATCTTGAAAATATTCCTGAAAACGCAGATGCTGTGAGAGCAATCCGAAAACTAGCAGACTCAGGACATGATTTAATATTTACAACGTCTTTCAACTATATGGATCAGACACATGAAGTAGCTAAGGATTTTCCTGATATAAAATTTGAACATGCTACTGGGTATATCCAAGCAGATAACGTTGCTACGTATTCAGCTAGATTTTACGAAGGTAGAATGATTGAAGGGCATATTGCCGGTCATATGACTGAAACTAATACTATTGGTTATATAGCTTCATTCCCTATTCCTGAAGTTGTAAGAGGAATTAATGCATTTTATTTAGCAGCTTCAAAAGTAAATCCAGATATCAAAATGAAAATTATTTGGGTATTTACTTGGTACGACCCAGGTAAAGAAGCTGATGCAGCTAATACATTAATTAATCAAGGAGCTGACATAATTGTTCAGCATACCGATACATATGCTCCTTGCCAAGCTGCTCAAAAAGCCGGTGTTTATGCATTTGGTCAAGCTTCAAACCAAGAAGAATTTTGTCCTGATGCACATTTAACTTCAATTGAAGATATTTGGGGTCCTTACTATGCTGAAAGAGCAAAAGCTGTTGTGGACGGCACTTGGTCTTCTGGTGATACTTGGGATGGTATGGATAAAGGTATGGTTGTAATGTCACCATATAATACTAAACTTATGCCAGCAAGTTTAATTCAAGAAGCAGTAAATATGGAAGTTGGAATTAAAGATGGAACTATCCATCCTTTCACTGGTCCAATTTACAATCAAGCTGGTGAGCTTGTGGTTCCTGAAGGTGAAGTAGCGCCTGATGGAATGTTACTTGGAATGAACTTTTATGTTCAAGGTATTGACGGCGAAGTACCACAATAATTAAAATTCTTATAACCCTCTCTCTTTTAAAGGGAGAGGTTTAATTCTTAATTTCAAAGGAAGATTTATGTCTGATTTACACATTAGTTGGGACGAATATAGAAGTAAAACAGAAGATTTAGCAAAACAAATTCATAAGGATGGATGGCAATTTAATCAGGTTGTATGCATCGCAAAAGGAGGTATGAGAGTAGGGGATGTAATGGCAAGAATATTTGATGTTCCTTTAGCAATTCTTTCTGTTGAGTCATATAAAGGTGAGGGAGTAAAAAATAAAAGGGGTGCAATCACATTTTCAAGAGATTTAGCAAAAACAAGCCCTAACATTGGATCAAAAGTTTTAATAGTAGATGATTTAGCAGACTCAGGAATTACTCTTAAAAAAAGTATTGATTGGTTAAATCATACTTATGGTTTTTATATAGATGAACCAATAAGAACTGGAGTTTTGTTTTATAAGTCAGTATCTTCATTTAAACCAAATTATTATGTTGATTATTTAGAAGATTCTCCTTGGATCCATATGCCTTATGAGGTTTATGAAACTATGAAACCAGAAGAACTTGGTTAAAAAATTGAAGTAATTTCCTCAAACTTTTTCTTTTGTTTTGCAAACTTTGGAACTTTAACATCTTTATCTGGTCGTCCAACAATAAGTAAAACAAATGGTTTTTCATTACTAGGTCTTTTCAAAATTTTATTAAGAAATGTCATTGGGCTTGGTGTGTGTGTTAACATTACTAAGCCAGAAAAATGTAAACAAGTAATTAATATACCAGTAGCTATACCTACAGACTCTTTTACATAATAATTTTTTATTTTCTTATTTTTTGAAACTGAAAATTTTTTCTCAAATATAGCTATTAAATAAGGTGCATTTTCAATAAATTTTTTATTTTCATCAGTTCCTAAAGGAGTTAATGCATCCAACCATTCTTTAGGAGCTTTGTACTTATAAAAATTTTCTTCTTCTTTTTCTGCTTCTATTCTAATCTTCTTTTTTACGTTTTTATTTTTTATTACTACAAAATGCCAAGGTTGAAGATTTGCTCCACTTGGAGCTGATCCCGCCGATAAGATCGCATTTTTTATAATATTTATATCGATTTTATCTTTTGAAAATTCACGTATGCTTCTTCTTTCTTTAATTTTATTATAAAATTTTTTTGAATTAATCTTCATTTCTTTGATAGTTTGGTTTGAAAATTTTAAATCTTCAGCTATGTATTTTTTAACTTTATGCATTGGTTAGTTATTATTATTGGGATACTATTAATTTCTTTATCAATTAGTAATCCTCTATACAAACTAATTATTAAAAAACGAATAAGATTTAATCTTTTTATTGAAATCCTGTTCAGGATAATAATGTTTTTAGTTGGTGTAATTATTATTTTTCTAGGTTTGTACTTAGAGAGTATTTCTTAATATCTTCTAATATTTCTGTCAATTAAAGCAGCCCACGCGTCTATTCCGCCAAGTACATTAACACAATGATTATAACCTTGTGCTTTAAGCCATTTACATACAGCTTGGCTTCTTGTTCCGGTATGACACATTACAAAAATATTTTTTTTCTTATCTAATTCGGTGTATCTTTTAGCAATCTCTGAAAGCTTCATGTGTATTGTACCTTTAATATGGGCATGATCTCTCTCAGTATCTTCTCTTACATCTATAATTTGAATTTTTTTATCATCTTGCTTGAGTTCATTTAATTGATGAACTGTAATTTCACTGCTACTGTAAAGATCCATTAGATTATCTTATTATAAATACTAATAGATTTCTACTATTTTAAATAAAATTAATTTTAAAAATTAAATTTGTTATTTCTAAGTTTTTCATGTAAGAGCGCATATCATTATGACGAAGAAAATAACTTTTTCAGCTTTTGGTAGAGATTCATATTATCATAGAGATTGGTTCAAAAAAAATGGTTTCAAATTCGATAGAAGTACTAGAAAATGGACTGTAGAAAATTTACCAATAGATAATGCAGAAGAATTTGCCAGTTATTGTAGGAAATACGGTTTAACATTTGAACGATCTGATAGAATGATTACTGAATTTGATTACGCAGATTATCTTTGGGATGGAAGAAGAGATGAATTTATGAAACCTTCTGAAAATATTGAAATTCCACAACCAAAAAATAAAATCTAATTTTTGTTTAATAAATTATTATCAAATAATTTAATACTTCTTATAATTTTAGCTGCAATTTGGGGATCTTCTTTTTTTGTTATTAAAATTTGTCTGTCTAGTTTTACACCTACAAGTATTGCTTCCTTAAGATTAATTATAGCATCAATTTTCTTAATTATTTTATATTATTCATTTAACAATCATCCTAAATTAAATCTCGATTTAGTTTTAATTCTTTCTTTTATTGGCATTACTGGAAATTTTTTACCATTCTATCTAATTAGTTGGGCTGAACAATACATTCCTTCTTCTACTGCAGGGTTATTAATGTCGGTTGGTCCCTTAATAACATTACTAATGTCTCATGTTTTAACTTCAGACGATAAGTTTACTTGGGTTAAATTTTTATCAATTATTATAGGTTTTATAGGTATTATTTTTATTTTAGATATAATTAAATTTAATTTTCAAGATGAAAACTACATTAGTACTTTAGCAAAAATTTTTGTGATTATAGCTGCATTTGGCTATATGATTTCAAATATTGCTGCTTATAATAAATTGAAGAAATTAAGCCCTATTTCGATTACTACTTTTGCTACATTATTTGGAGCGATAATATCATTACCTTTTTTATTCTATGATTTTATTAATTATGAGAATAATATTAATATGATATCTTTAATTTCTATTATTTATTTAGGTGTTTTTCCAACAGCTATTGCATTTCATATGCGCTATCATATAGTTAAACAATCTGGTCCGGTTTTCTTGTCTTATGTTGCCTATTTAATTCCTGTTTTTGCATTAATATGGGGATTCATATTTCTTTCTGAAAAAATAGTATTTAGTTCTGTAGTCGGAATTATTCTAGTTTTTATTGGTCTGTTTGTTGGGCAAAAAAAATCAATGAGTAAAATATCCGTAAAAAACATATAATACTAATAAAACAGCAATAAAAATAGACACATTTTTGAAGTTAAAGTATTTCATTTATGGTTGAAATTTAATTTTTTATAGTCCAATATACTTTTATTATGAGCGACTCAATTAAATACTTACTTGAAGAAAATAAAGCACCAAAGTTTTGGTATAATATTAATGCAGACTTACCAAGTCCACCACCACCACCATTACATCCTGGAACTAAACAACCAGCTGGTCCTGATGACTTTGCTCCTTTATTTCCAATGAGTTTAATTATGCAAGAAGTTTCTACTGAAAGAGAAATAGAAATTCCTGAGCCAGTAAGAGAAGTATACAAACAATGGCGACCTTCTCCTTTATTTAGAGCAAGAAGATTAGAAAAGTTTTTAGATACACCAGCTAAAATTTATTACAAATATGAAGGTGTTAGTCCTACAGGAAGTCACAAACCAAATACTGCAGTCCCACAAGCATTTTTTAATAAAGAAGAAGGAATTAGTAAAATATTTACTGAAACGGGCGCAGGTCAGTGGGGAAGTTCATTAGCTTTTGCAGGTCAGATCTTTGGTATAGATATAGAAGTTTTCATGGTTAAGGTTAGTTTTGATCATAAACCTTACAGAAAATTAATGATGCAATCATTCGGCGCTAACTGTCACGCTAGCCCATCTAATTTAACTGATTTCGGTAACAAGTTATTATCAGAAAATCCTGATAACCCTGGTAGTTTGGGAATAGCTATATCAGAAGCAATAGAAGCAACTGTTAAAAGCGGAGGAAAAGCAAAATACTCACTTGGAAGTGTTTTAGGTCATGTTTTAATGCATCAAACTATAAATGGTAATGAAGCCATTATGCAAATGGAGATGGCTGGAGATTATCCTGATATAATTGTTGGCTGTACAGGTGGCGGCAGTAATCTTTCTGGATTAATGTTTCCATTTTTAGGACAACAGTTAAGAGGTGGTCAAAAAATTGATATAATTGGTTGCGAGCCTGCATCATGTCCTTCATTTACTAAGGGTAAGTATGCTTATGATCATGGTGATATGGCAAAAATGACCCCATTAATTAAAATGCATACTCTTGGATCTGATTTCTTACCACCTGCTAATCATTCTGGCGGACTAAGATACCATGGCATGTCTTATCATTTAAGCCACTTATATGAGTTAGGTCTGATGAGAGCAAAGGCCTACGGTCAAAAAGATTGTTTTGAAGCTGGTTTAACTTTTGCAAAACAAGAAGGAATAATTCCTGCTCCAGAAGGAAATCACGCAATCAAAGGTGCTATTGATGCAGCTTTAGAATGTAAAGAAAAAGGCGAGTCAAAAACTATTCTCTTTAATTTATGTGGTCATGGATATTTTGATATGTCAGCTTATGATGATTATCTAAATGGATCAATGGCTGATGATGTTATTGATGATGATGGAATAGGTAAATCTATTTCTCAAATACCAGAAGTAGCGTAATTTAAGTTTAAATTTTTTTTTATTTAATTAAAGGTGTTTCTTTATTATGGTTGAAATTAAACCTTTCAAAGGAACACGTCCTTACAATGAAGATGCAAAAAATTTAATTGCTCCTTCAACTGATCATTTAAGTATTGAAAATATAGAAATATTTAAAAAAAATAATTATTGGAATTATTTAAAAATTTTGAATCCCGTTGGACAATTAAAAGAAGCAGATACTCTTTTAGAAGCAAAATCGCATTTTAATGAAATGAAAGAAAATGATGTAATTAAAAAAGATAAAGAATTATTTTATTATATTTATCAAATTGAATTTCAAGGCCATACTCAACTAGGATTTTTATCCCTTTCTAAAATCTCAGATTTTGAAGAAGAAAAAATTAAAGCGCATGAAAAAATATACGAGTCAAGGATGAGAGAAAGAGCAGAGCAAATGTTAAATATAAAAACACAAATCGGTCCTATCTATGTAGTATATAAAAAAAATAATAAGATAAAAAATTTGTTATCCTCAATTATATCAAATACTCCAGACTATGATTTTGAAAGTTTCGATAAATCTATTCACAAACTATGGTGTATTTCTGATCAATCTTTTATCGAAAACTTATCTTCTGTTTTTTTAAATGAAGTAGATAATTTTTATATTGCAGATGGACATCATAGAATGGGTGCAATGAAAATTATTGGTGAATTAAATTATAATAAAAATATTTTACAAGAAGATTTTATGATAGCGGCGTTTCCAACTGATGAGGCTAAAATATTTGATTATAATAGAGTTGTTAAAGATTTAAATGGTTTGACTGAAGAAAAGTTTTTAGACATTCTTTCTGAAAACTTCGAAATAAAAAATGAAAAAAATCCATTTAAACCTCAAACAAATAAACAATTTGGAATGTATCATGAAAAAAAGTGGTATTCATTGTATTTTAAAAGTGAATTAAAAACTGATAATTTTGTTGATACACTAGATATTAATATTTTAAACAATTTCATTTTCAAAAAACATTTAAATATATCTGATGTTAATAATGATGAAAGAATAAGATTTATTGCCGGATGTCATGGTTTGGAAGCTTTAGAAAAAAAAGTTGATGAAAATAATGACAGTGTGGCATTTTCTATCTTCCCATCTTCAATAAGTGATGTTATTACAGTCGCGAATAAAAATTTGACTATGCCCCCTAAATCAACTTGGTTTGATCCAAAACCTTTAGATGGCTTAGTAGTTTATGAGTTTGAAAAAAATGTATGAATAAACCTAATACTAAACCTAACAATCCAAATTTTTCAAGTGGACCAACTTCAAAAAGACCAGGCTGGGACATATCTGTTTTGAGTAATGCTTTAACTGGTAGATCTCACAGATCTGTTGAATGTAAAGCAAGATTAAAAGAAGCAATAGATAAATCTAAAGATATTCTTAAATTACCCGATGATTATTTATTGGGTATCATGCCTGGATCAAATACTGGTGCTTTAGAAGCTGCTATGTGGTGCCTATTAGGTAAAACGGGAGTCGATATTCTTGCATGGGAAAATTTTGGTAAAGATTGGGTAATCGATGCAATCAGCGAATTAAAATTAGATAATTTAAATATTCATGAAGAAGATTATGGGAAACTACCTGACCTAAGCAAAGTCAATTTTGATAATGACGTTATTTTTACTTGGAATGGAACAACATCTGGTGTCAAAGTTCCAAATGGAGATTGGATACCTGATGATAGAAAAGGTCTAACCATTTGTGATGCTACTTCGGCAATCTTTGGTATGCCTATAGATTATAATAAATGTGATGTTATAACTTGGTCATGGCAAAAAATACTTGGAGGAGAGGCCGCTCATGGAATGATTGCAATTTCTCCACGCGTTGTAGAAAGATTAGAAAGTTTTACACCTAGTTGGCCAGTACCAAAATTATTTAGATTAGCTGAAAACCAAAAATTGATAAAAGGAATTTTTGAAGGAAACACAATTAACACACCTTCAATGATATGTGTTGAAGATATCATTGATTCATTAAATTGGGTCTCTTCTCAAGGAGGGTTAGATTCATTAATTTCTAAATCCCAGAATTCTTTACAAAAAATTAGAGAATGGATTAATGAGAGAGATTGGGTCACCTTTTTATCTGAAATTAAAGATGATAATTATATCTCAAACACCGGAATAACTTTTAAAATTATTGAAGACTGGTTTATTAATAAAGATGAAAACGGTCAAAGAGCTGTAATGGCTGATATATGTAAATTACTCTCTGATAATAATGTTGGATTTGATTGTAATGGATATCCTAAAGCACCACCTTCTTTTAGAATATGGGCCGGGGGTACGGTTCGAACTTCAGATGTAGAATTAGTTTTACCTTGGATTGATTGGGCTTATTCAGAAATTAAATCTAAATATGCCTAAAGTATTAATATCAGATTCACTAGATAATATTGCATCTGAAATTTTAATAAAGAATAACATTTCAGTTGATACAAAAACAAACTTATCTTCTGAAGAATTAAAAAAAATAATCGATAACTATGATGGTTTAATTATTCGTTCTGCAACTAAAGTGCGAAAAGATTTAATTGATTCTCTTTCAAATTTGAAGATTATAGGTAGGGCAGGAGCAGGAGTAGATAATGTTGATGTGGAAGCTGCTAAAAATAAAAATATTATCGTAATGAATACTCCAGGAGGAAATACAAATGCTACAGCAGAACACACAATTGGTTTAATTTTTGCATTACAAAGAAAAATTACTGTTGCCAATGAGACAACTCATAAGGGTCTTTGGGAAAAAAAGAAATTAAAAGGAAACGAAATTAAAGGCAAGAAAATTGGTATCGTAGGTTTTGGTAATGTAGGCAAAAGAGTTGCAGAAATATCTAAAGTATTAGGAATGCACGTTTCAATATTTTCTTCATACTTTGAAACAATTAAGGATAGCTATCCTGAATATAATTCTTCTTCTATCGATGATATTATTAATGATTCAGATATAATTTCTTTTCATTGTAAACCTAATAAAGATGGAAATCCGATTATGAATAAAAATCATCTATCACTAATGAAAAAAAATTGCATAATTATCAATACCGCTAGAGGTAACTTAGTTGATGAAGATGATCTTAAAAATGCTCTAGAAAAAAAAGAAATTAAAGGCGCTGCATTAGATGTTTTTAAAAATGAGCCTTTAGAAGAAAGTGGGTTTTATAATTTAGATAATATAATTTTAACTCCACATATTGCTGCTTCTACTGATGAAGCACAAATAGTTGTAGCAGAAATGGTTGCTAATCAGTTTGTTGAATTCTTTAATAATAATAAAATTATAAATTCAGTTACTTAATAAAAATTTCAGTTAAATTTTCTAAGTAAGCAGATGGATTTGAGAGAATGTTACCATCTAATATATTAGCATGATCTAAAATTAAATTTGAAGCTTTTTTATGATCAATTTTTGTTAAATTTTGAGATAAATTTACAATCATTGGATGGTTTGGATTAATTTCAAGTATCTTTTTTGAAACAGGAGTTTTTTGATTATGCATTTTCATCAATTTTTCCATATTTATATCCATCCCGGCTTCTTCGGCAACAAGCAGAATTGGGCTTTTGGTTAATCTATTAGATACAATAACATCAGATATAGTTTCCTTTAACTCTGTTTTAAGTATGTTAATTAAATCATTGATTTTACTATCTATTTCTTTTTTATCTTCGTCTTTTTTACTAGATTTTTCACCAACTTTTGAAACATCAACCTTACCTTTGGTTATTGATTTAAATTCTAAATCTTTAAATTTATTTACATTTTGAATCCAAAACTCATCTACTGCATCAACCATAAACAAAACTGGTATCTTTTTATCAGTGAAAACTTCTAATTGAGGGGAGTTTTTAATATGATCCTTATCAGTATTAGCAAAATAATAAATTTCTTTTTGATCTTTAGCCATTAATTTAGTGTACTCTTCAAGAGATATTTTTTTATCATTTAAAGAATTTTCAAACCTTAATATTGGAAGAATTTTTTCATGATGATCATTATGTTCGTATAACCCTTCTTTTAGAACAGGACCAAAATTGTTCCAAAATGTTTCAAATTTATCCTTTTCTTTCTTAGCTAAACTATCAATTTCACTTAAAATTTTATTTGTAATACCTTTTTTTATTTTTGTAATAATGGGATTATTTTGAAGCATTTCTCTACTTATATTGAGAGAAATATCTTGTGAGTCGACTACTCCTGGAATAAAACGTAACCAATTAGGAATTATTTCTTCACAATCATCAGTGATAAAAACTTTTTGTACATATAATTTTATTTTATTTTTCCTATCAGCATTGAATAAATCCATAGGTTGATTTGTAGGAAAATAAAGTAAAGCCTTATAACTAATAACACCCTCAGCGTTATAATGAATAGTTTTTAAGGGATCATCAAAATTAAATGAAATATTATTATAAAATTGCTTATAATCCTCTTCTTTTATATCTTTTTTATCTTTTAACCATAATGGGCTACCTTCATTTATTTTTTCTTCTTTTTCTTTATCGTCAAGATCCTTAAGATAAATTGGAAAAGGAATATAATTTGAGTATTTTGTTATAATTGATCTTAAACGAAATGAATCTAAAAATTCATCTGCATCTTTCTTTATATTTAGAGTTATACAAGTGCCTCTTTTATCTTTTTTAGCATCTTCTATGGTATAATTTTCTTTTCCATTGGAAGACCAAAGATTTGTTTCTTCATTTTCAGCATCTTTAGAAAGCACTTCAACATTATCTGCAACCATATATGAGGAATAAAAACCAACACCAAACTGTCCAATTGCGGAAATATCATTACTCTTTTTATTTTTCATTGCTTCAATAAATTTATTAGTTCCTGATCTCGCTATAGTTCCTAAATTGTCAATCAGTTCATTTTTAGACATTCCAATTCCATTATCTTCAATTTCAATAATTTTTTTCTTTTTTGAAACTCTGATATTTATTTTTAAATCCTTTTCATCTTTAAGAAGGTTTTTTTTGGAGAGTGATTGATATCTTAATTTTTCGCAGGCATCTGCAGAATTAGATATTAATTCTCTTAAAAATATTTCTCTTTCACTATAAAGAGAATTAGCAACAAGATCTAAAAGCTTACTGACTTCAGCCTGAAATGTTAAATTTTCTTTAGTTTTTTCTGCCATTTTTGAAATTTAAGCATTCATATCTATAATTCAATAGTAAGCAATAATTTTTTGCCACATTTAAGACTATATAAGTAAAAGTTATGATATTCAGATTTATAATGAAATTTGATATTTTTTTAAAATTATTATGTATTGCGTTGTTATTTTTATATGCATGTACTTCAAATCAGTTAACAAATACTGCTGATAGTTGCATAATTTTTAATGAAAAGAAAAGCTGGTATAAAGCAACTAAAGATTCTTATGATAAATGGAATACCCCAATTGCATTCCAATTAGCAGTTATAAAACAAGAATCATCTTTTACTCAATTTGCAAAACCGAAAAGAAAAAAATTTTTAGGTTTAATACCAACATCTAGACCATCAACTGCTTTTGGTTATGCACAAATAACAAATCCTACATGGGATTGGTATAAGAATAAAACTGGAAATCAAAATGCATCAAGGGCAAATTTTAAAGATGTAACTGATTTTATTGGATGGTACACAACGCAGTCCGAAAATATGATTGGAATTTCAAAAAATGATTACTATAATCAATATTTAGCATACCATGAAGGTCAAAATGGATGGTCGAAAGAGACATTTAAAAGTAAAGATTGGTTGATTGATGTTGCTAAAAATGTAGAAAGAAATACTAAGATGTTTAATAAACAACTAAAACAATGCGAAGAAAAACTAAATAAAAAAGGTTTCTTCGGAATATTATAATGCCAATTTTAAACAGCATAAATCAAATGCAAGGTCAGATGACAGAATGGCGTCAGGATTTACATAAAATTCCCGAGATAGGCCTTCAAGAATTTGAAACATCAAAATATATCAAAAATAAGTTAAGTGAATTTAATATTAAATTTAAAGATGGTTACGCTAATACAGGTGTTGTTGCTTGGGTAGATGGTAATGAAGTTACTAATGATAAGACTATTGGTTTAAGAGCAGATTTTGACGCTCTTCCTATGCCAGAACAAAATGAATTTAATCATAAATCTCAAAATAAAGGTATGATGCATGGTTGTGGTCACGATGGTCATACCACAATGCTTCTTGGAGCAGCGAAATATCTAAGTGAAAATAATAATTTTAATGGAAGAGTATATTTCATTTTCCAACCAGGAGAAGAGGGTTTTGCTGGAGGAGAAAAAATGATTCAAGATGGTATGTTTGATGATTTTAAAATTGATGAAGTTTATGCACTTCATAATTGGCCTGAGTTACCTTTAGGTACGTTTGGTGTAAATAGTGGACCAATGATGGCAGCAGTTGATGAATTTGATATTACTGTAAAAGGAAAAGGCGGTCATGCTGCATCACCTCATCTAGCAATTGATCCTGTAGTAATTTCTGCTCAAGTTATTTCTACTGTTCAAACAATTATAAGTAGATCCACAGATCCTGTTGATAAGGCTCTTATAAGTATTACAAAAATTAATGCTGGTACAGCGTATAATGTAATTGATGATCAAGTAAAAATGGGTGGGACTATTAGGACTTTTCGAAGAGAAACACGAGCATATATAGAGAAAAGATTAAATGAATTATGTAAAGGGATAGCCGATGCACATGGTGCAGAGATAAAAATTGAGTTTGATTTAGTAAATAAATATCCACCTACTATCAATTCTAAAGAAGAAACAAAATTTGCTGCAAATGTAGCTAAAGATTTAGTCGGTGATGATAAAGTTATTACTGATATTGACCCTTCAATGGGAGGAGAAGATTTTTCATATTTGTTAGAAAAAAAACCTGGTTCCTATCTTTATCTTGGTCAAGGAGATGCAGAACATAGTGCTCATCTACATACAACAAAGTATGATTTTAATGACAATTTATTACCTATTGGTGTAAATTTTTGGGTAGACCTTGTTCAAAAATACTTTTCTAAGTAATCTTAATTAATGTTAAATTTTAGTGCGATTTATTCAATAATCGCATTTAGAATAAAAGAATTTCTACAAGAGTATCATTATTCTTTATTAGCCCCTTTATCTACAAATCTTTTATTTATATTAGTTTTTATAACAGTAGAAAATTATTACTCACTTTCTATGGATTCAGGTTCTTTTGTTGAATTTATTGCTCCTGGATTAATCATTATGATCGTTGCTCAGGAAAGTTACGATAATTCGTCTGCTACTTTAATTCATATGAAACAAATTGGTTCTTTAGATGATTGGTTAATGGCACCTATCTATAGGATTGAAATATTAATATCTTTAATATTCACGTCTCTTATTATTGGAATTATTTTAGCATTGTTTAATTTTTTTATATTTACTTTTTTGATAGATATTGAAATTTATAATTTTTTTTATTTTTTTTACTACCTATTTTTAGTTATAATATTTTTCTCATGTTTTGGATGTTTCGTAGGAATAATTTTTAATTCTTGGGATTCACAAAGTACATTCTCAAGCTTTTTTGTTGCGCCTATTAATTTTTTATCAGGGACCTTTTTTTCAATAAATTATCTTCCTGATAATTTGAAGGCTATACTTTTATATAATCCTTACTATTATGTTGTAAGCTTTTTTAGGAATTCATTTAATGATGAATTTTCATTTAATTTAGTTGAAAATATCTTTATAATATTTTTTATTTTATTAACTTTGATTATTACATCATTTATTTTTTTCAAAGGTTTTAAAATTATCAAATGATTGATGTTATTTTTAATTTTTTAATTCAATTTGATTTATTAATCAAAAATAATTTAGAATTATCTTTAATTTTATATTTTTTATTTTCATTTTTATTTTTTACATTTTCTCTACCTGGTAGTTTAATAATTATACTTTCATCAAGTTTCTTTTTCGGATTTATTACAGGTTTTATAATTAATATAACAACTATTGTTTTAGGTAGTTTATGTTTTTTTCTTTTTTTTAAAAATTTATTTAAAAAATATTTTAATAAACAAATTGAAAAATTTAGTGATAAACTAAATAAAATTATTAAAAAATCATCTTTTGAATACTTAGTTTTATTACGACTTATCTTTGGGGTGCCATTATTTGTTCAAAATTTATTTTTATCAACATTGAATATTTCTAAAACTAAATTTATAATTTCATCTTTTATTGGTTTTACTCCTTATTTTCTTCTTTTTTCATTTATTGGTAATCAATTTTCTGATCTTATTGAAATTAAAGAATTTCAACTTAGTAATATTTTATCATTTGAATTAATTTTAATTTTTTTACTTTTAATTATTTTTTTATTACTTAGAATTTTTTTTAAATTTAAATAAATAGTTTTTTAAATCTAATCGAAATGAATAATAAATAAATAGTAACAATTATTGCGGCATAAATAGTTATATCAATAATTATCAAATTATTTGCGGAAAATTCATTTGCTATTCTTGAATATATCAAAGCTGAAGTTTGTATTATGGATGTAATAATAATAACATTAATTAATCTGATTGAGCCCTTTGTATTTAAGTAGATCATTAAAAGACCAATAAATAAAAGACCTGTTATAGCTCCACCAAGATTTCTTAGCCACGCTATATTGGTATTTTCAGCAACAGTTAAATTCACAAAACTATATGGAAAAATTAAAAAATAAATTCCATAAATTAAAGAAAAAATTGATAAAAATAATATGCTTAATCTGATCATCTACTAAAAACTATTTATTAAGATATAATTAGTATTGCAAATTAATTTTTACTAAATATAGAAAATATATGATCCGATTGTTAATAGTTTTAATTGTTATAGTAATTATATTATTTATTTTGAGATCAAGAGCCAAATCACAATATAATAATTATGGTAACTTTTATAGAAATTTAATTCTAATAGTCATAATTGGAGGTATAATCTTCTTCCTTGCAACAACTGGAAAATTCTTGATACCACAGTTATTAAATTTTATTAAAGTTGGTTTACCATTCTTGACAAAATTAATAGGAATATAATGAAATATTTTTCAACAAACGATCTACCCTTAAACGATGAAATGATTAAATTTTGGAATGATAATGGATATTTGGTTATAGAAAATTTCAACACAGATAAAGAATGTGATGAATTAATGGAACGGTCATCATATCTTATCGAACATAATAATTTTAATAATCAAAAATCTATTTTTGATACAGTCAATCAAGCTCATAATGATGATAATTATTTTTTAGAATCAGGAGATAAAGTTCGTTTCTTCTTTGAAGAAAAAGCTAATTTAAATGATGATAACATAGAAGAAAATAAACATTTTATTGTAAATAAAATCGGTCATGCGTTGCACGACTTAGATAAAGTTTTTTATAAATTTTCTCATAAACAAAAACTTCAAGATATTGCTTTATCACTTGGTGTCTCAAAACCAAAATTACTTCAGTCTATGTATATTTTTAAACAACCTAAAATAGGTGGTGAAGTAGTTTGCCATCAAGATTCTACTTTTTTATATACTGAACCAGAAAGTACTATCGGTTTCTGGTTTGCATTAGAAGATGCAAATAAAACAAACGGATGTTTACAAGTTGCAAGTGGAGGTCATAAAGGCCCATTAAGAAAACTTTTTAAAAAAGTAGATGGTAAAATGCAAATGATAGATCTAAATGATGAGTCATTTCCTGAAACTGATACTTTTGTAGAAGTAAAAAAAGGATCACTTGTTTTATTACATGGTAGACTTCCTCATTATTCATGTGAGAACACAAGTTTAAAATCAAGACATGCTTACACAATTCATATAATTGATAATAACAACGAATATCCTGAGTGGAATTGGTTACAAAGATCTTCAATACCTCTTAAAAGTTTTATTAATGACTAAAAAAATAATTTTAGATTGTGATCCAGGTCATGATGATGCTGTAGCAATAATGTTAGCTGCTTCCTCTAAAGAGATTGACATACTGGGTATCACTTGTGTCGGTGGAAATAGTGGTTTAAATAATACTGTAAATAATGCTCTTAAAGTTTGTACGTTAATTGAAAGAACGGACATCAAAGTTTACTCTGGTGCAAATAAACCTATTCATTATGAATTATTTACAGCTGAATATGTTCACGGAAAAACTGGATTAGATAAAAAAGGTGACCCTATAATAATAGATACAAATTATAAACCTCAAGAAAAACATGCAGTTGATTTTATAGTAGAAACTTGTAAATCTTCAACAGAGCAAATTTATTTATGTCCAACAGGACCTCTTACAAATATTGCATTAAGTTTAAAAAAAAATCCGTCTATTAAAGAAAATATAAAAGAAATAGTTTTTATGGGTGGAGCTGCTATGTGCTTAGGGAATACTACACCTTCAGCTGAATTTAATATTTATGTGGATCCACATGCGGCTAATATTGTTCTAGAATCAGGCATTCCTCTAACAATGATGGGTTTAGATGTTACTCATCAGGTAAATGTAAATTCAAAAATTATCAAATCAATGAATGAAAATAAAAATAAAAGTTCTAAGTTTTTTGGAGAACTAATGGAATTTTATACAATATTTCATAAAGAATTATACGAAACTGAGGAAACTCCTTTGCATGACCCATGTGTTATTGCATATTTGTTAGATCCATCTATTTTTAGTGGAAAAGAAGTTAATGTCACAGTTGAAGAAAATTCTGAATTAACAAGAGGGGAGACTGTTGTTGATTGGCTAGGTGTTACTAAAAGATCATTAAATTGTTTTGTGATGAATGAAGCTAATGATGAAAAATTTTTTCAATTACTTAAAGCTAAATTATCGCTATTACCTTAACTATAAAAACTCTTTGCAATCTTTCCAGCTAAATTCGCATTATTAATTATTAAAGATACATTAGCATTTAGAGTTTCATTTTTTGATTGTTCGTTAATTTCTTTAATAAGAAACGGGGTTAATTCTTTTCCACTAATATTATTTCTATCAGCTTTTATTGTTGCATTATTTATCCATTTTTCTACGTCATTTTTATTAAGTGCTTTTTCTAATGGAACTTTATTAAATATGAGAATTGATTTTTTATTTTCCATATTTTCATTGAGTTTTAAAAAAGAAGAAATTTCATGAATTTCATCAAATTTATTATCGATTTTATTTTCTGTTTCTTCATACCAAAAACCAGGCATATAATTTGTTTGATAACCAATTCTTGTGATTCCTAAAGTTTCAAGAAGTTCATGTGTTTTACTTAAATCTAATATAGATTTAGCACCACTACAGATTACAAAATTTGAATTTACAGAAAGTGCATATAGATCTGCAGATACATCATTGGTATTTTCAGCATTTAGATGCACACCACCAATTCCTCCTGTTGCAAAAAATCTTATTTGAAATTTAGAAGCTATAGAAATTGTACTTGCTACTGTTGTAGCAGCATTTTCTTTATTAAATATTGATAAATTTATATTGTGGTTTGAAACTTTTTGTACATTTTTCTCTTTTGCTAATATTTGAATATCTTCTTCCGATAATCCTATTTTAACCTTACCTTTAATTATTCCTATTGTAGCAGCAATTGCACCGTTATCTTCAACAGCCTTTATAGACTCATTTGCGACTTTAATATTTTCTGGATAGGGTAATCCATGACTAATCAATGTACTTTCTAAAGCTACTATTGGTTTTTTTCTATTTATTGCTTCTTGAACTTTTTTACTTATATCAAATATTTCATGCATACTATTGTACAATTACTCTCTTAGAAAGATTTTTAATTTTTAAAAAATCACTCTTAGTTTTTAGACTTTTACCACTAGCATAATAAGACCCGCATGCTACAGAAGTTTTCAAAATATAATTCATTTTTTCATTTATACTGAACAAATACAGCATCATAGCTGCTAGTGCGTCTCCAGCTCCATTTTCGTTTACTACTTTGATTGATGGGGGTTTTATTTTTTTTATAAATTCATTACTTCCAAAGATTACATTATTTTTTGAATTAGTAGTAATTATTTTTATTTTTTTATTTTGTTTTAATATTTTTTTTACACCTAATATTATATTTGAAGAATGTGTAAGTTTAAGTAACTCTGCTTTATTTAAGAATATAAAATCAACTTTATTTATAATCCTTCTTATTTTAATAACTTTATGCACTGATGTTGCGCAAACTATAATTTTATTTTTTTTTGATAGTTTATTTATTGATTTTTCCAAATAGGTTTTAGAAAAATTTAGATCAAATATTATATTTTTATTCTTGATGTTTGGTATTTTTAAAGATTTATTATTTTCATATTCATCTGTGTTAGCTAATCCTAATAAAAATTTATTATTTTTATCTGATAAAGCTAAATAGTATCTATCTGTATAATTTTTATTCACTTGATGAACATAGATTTTTTTTGAGATTTTTTTTCTAATCTCTTCATTGATAGCTAAACTATAAAAGTTTACATCTACAAAATTCGAAAGCAATTCTGCAATATTGTACGCCACTCCACCAATTCTGCTTTTTTGTGTAATTTGATTAGATCTAAAATTAATAATATTTTTTTTAAGATTTAATAAATAATCGTGATGAATTGCCCCAATACAAACAAAAATGTTTTTAGATTTCAGCATTATGAATTATACACCTTTTATGTCAGTTTTTGATGTTGATCCACCTATTATTGATAATAAACATTTAATTAAATGGTTAAAGATTAATTTTTCTTTCTTAAGAAATAAATTACTCAAAATTAAACAACTTGATAGTGAAAGGGACATAAATTTTATTATATTCATAAATAATAAAAAAAAATATGTATTAAAAATTTCAAACCCATCAGAAAAAATAAATATATTAAAATACCAAGATAGATTAATTAATTATTTACGAAGTGATCTAAGTCTTAAATCTTTTATACCAAAAATACACCATACAAAGATTGTAAAATATTTAGATAAAAAAAATAGAGAATGCTTTGTTAGGGTCTTATCTTATATTGAAGGGCGCATGTATGGAGATACAAAAAGTAACGATAAAATTGAAAATTCTTTAGGTAAGTTACTTGGAAAAGTATCAACTAAGTTGAAAGCATTTAACGATATAGATGCACATAGAAATTTTATTTGGGACCCATCAAATATAAAATGGATTAAAAAAGACATTAATATTTTTACTGGTTCAAAAAAATTAATTTTATTAAAATGTTTTTTAGAATATGAAAAATTTGTAAAAAATAATTTAAATAAATTAAGATATTCAATAACTCATTCAGATCCAAATAATTATAATATTGTTATTAAAGAAAACAATGTTTGTGGTTTACTAGATTATGGAGATTCTATTTATTCTCCAACAATAAATGATTTAGCTATATGCCTTTCATATGCATTAATGAACAATGATAATATTTATCTTACACTTAAAAATATAATAACAGAGTACAATAAACAGTTTTCTATTAATGAGGATGAAATTAATTCATTAATATCACTATGTAAGTCAAGACTTATGATTACTATTGTAATGGCAAAAAAACAAAGAATCAAATATCCATCAAATCAATATTTAAGCATTAGTGAGAAAGATGCATGGTCTTTATTAGAAAAATTAGACAAAATTCCTATCAATTTTTTAATATATATTGTTCGCGAAATATGCGGCTTTGATATTATTCACCATCATAAAGAAATTATAAATTATATAAATAAATTCAACTTTGGTAATATTTTTAAATTTAATTTACTTGATAAAAATAAATCTATCTTAAAATTAAGTTCTGACTCACCTTTATTTAAAGGTAAACCAGATAATAGTTCACTTAAGAAAAGAGTTAATAAAATATTTAAAAAAGATAATTCTCGTATAGGTATAGGTTTATACAATGAAAAAAGAAAAGTTTATAAGGGACCTAACTTTATTTCTGAATTAAATACGAATGAAAGACGTAATATTCACTTAGGAATTGATATTTTTATTGATCAGGGAACAGATTTATTTGCTCCAATAGATGGTAAAATTATAATTTTAAAAAATAATAATTTTAAATATGACTATGGCCCCACTCTAGTTTTAGAACATAGTTTTAAAAAATATAAATTTTATACTTTATACGGTCATTTATCTAAAATAATGTTTCAAAAACTAAAAATTGGAAAAAAAATTAAGAAAGGTGAATGGATTGGTAAAATTGGTAATTCTAATGAAAATGGAAAATGGTTACCACATTTACATTTTCAAATTATTTTAGATTTATTAGGACATGATAAGAATTTTCCAGGAGTAGGTGAAGAATTTTTATTCAATATTTGGAATAAAATTTCACCTGATCCAAATTTAATTCTACGAATTCCAAAATCTTTTTTTTCTAATAATAATAATAATTTTAAAGATACTTTAAAGAAAAGAAGAAAAAATATTTCTGATAATTTATCAATTTCTTACAAAAAACCTCTTCATATGCTTGAAGCTAAAGATCAGTATTTTTTTGATAGATATGGCAGGAGATACTTGGATTGTGTAAATAATATTTCCCATGTTGGACATTCAAATTCCTATGTCCATGAAGCTATGACTCAGCAAAATTTAAAACTTAATACTAATACGAGATATCTATACGATACAATTAACGATTATAGTGAATTACTTTTAAGTAAGTTTCCAAAGAAATTAAATAAGATATTTTTCGTATGTACAGGATCTGAAGCTAATGATTTAGCTTATAGAATAGCCCAAACTTATACTAGTGCAAAAGATGTCTTTGTGATGGACAATGCTTATCATGGGCATACCAATGCCTTAATTGATCTAAGTCCATATAAATTTAATAGTAAGGGTGGTTTGGGTAAAAAAGATTATGTTAATGTATTAGACATGCCTGATCCCTTAAGAGGTAAGTGGAGATATCAAAATTCAAATTGGATTCAAAAATATATAGATGAAGCTAAAACGGTAATTAGAAATAAAATTAAAGAAACCAATATTGCATGTTTTTTTACTGAAAGTATACTTGGTTGCGGCGGTCAAGTAATTCTTCCAAAAAATTATTTAAAAGAAATATTTTCAGAAATTAGAAGAAACAATGCGTTATGTATTGTTGACGAGGTACAAACTGGTTTTGGACGCGTTGGAAGACATTTTTGGTCATTTGAAGAGCATGATGTCGTTCCTGATATAGTAACCTTGGGCAAACCTATGGGCAATGGTCACCCTATAGCTGCTGTTATAACTACAGAAAAAATTGCTTCAACTTTTAATAACGGGATGGAATATTTTAACTCATTCGGTGGTAATCCTGTTTCCTGTGCTATCGGTAAAGCAGTATTAGAGACTATTGATAATAATAAATTACAAAAAAATGCTTTGTTAGTTGGTAATTATTTTTTAAAAGAATTAAAAAAAATCCAACTTAAATATAAAAAATATATTAGTGAAGTTAGAGGTAGGGGGCTTTTTTTAGGAATAGATATTATTCAGAATAGTAATGTGTCTAAACCAAATAAAAAATTAGCTAAACTGCTTATTAATTATATGAGAAATCAAGGTATTTTATTGAGCACTGATGGACCTTATGACAATGTTATTAAAATAAAACCACCTCTTGTATTTACAAAATTAAATGTTGATCAGGTATGTAAAAACTTAGAAACTTTCTTTAAAAAATTATAAAATATATTCCATAACTAATCATTAGCAGACCAATGGTTAGATCAATCCAAAACCAAGTTTTATTTGAATAAATATATTTTGATAAAAACTTTGACATATATCCCAAAGAAAAGAAAAACAAAAAACTAGCTGAAATTGCTCCAACGCCAAATGAAAATTGATCATTAAAATTTGTTGATAATGATCCTAGCAAAATAATTGTATCTAGATAAACATGAGGATTTGCGTATGTAATAAGGAATAAGGTAATTAATATTTTTCCGTATTCGTTAATTATATTTAATTCTTTATTTATATCTTTAATTTGATTTAATTTTATAACTTTATTTAATCCATAAAATATAAGCCAAATTCCACCTAATACTTTTATTGTTCCTATGATACTTGGATTAATTTGAACAATATAATTAGATAGATATATTCCAATTACAATTAGTAAACTGTCAGATAGACTGCAAAATAAAGTAACTGTAAAAACATAAGATTTTTTAAGCCCTTGTTGAATTACAAATAAATTTTGCGGTCCTATGGCTATAATTAATGTTCCTCCAATTATTAATCCTTGGATAAAATCATAAATATACATATTGCCTTAAATTATAATTACACTATTTTAAAATCATGCACAAAATTATATTGTTTAGTTTGTTTATTTTATTATCAAAAAGTGTTTATGGAGAAATGATAAAACCAGACCCTTCAATTGGTCCTAAAGAAGTTATTTTAATTCAATTAAAAGCACTACAAAAAAATAATTCACCTTTTGACGATGCTGGTATTGAACAAACTTGGGAATTTGCACATCCAAATAATAGAATGTACACAGGCCCTCTAGACAATTTTGTTAGGATGATTAAAAATCCATCCTACTCAATGATGATTGATCACTTAGAACACAATATAATTCCAGTTCAGGAACAAGAAAAAAGTTCATATTACTTTGTAGAGCTTACAGATAGTAATGGAAAAAAATTTGGTTTCGAATGGACAGTAGAAAAAGTAGAGCAAAACGGTGAGTTTAAAGATTGTTGGATGACCGTAGGTGTTTCTAGACCAATGCCTTTATCGCAAGCATCATAGTGTGCGGAAGATTTACAAGTACTGAAGATAAAGAAAAAATTATAAAACTTTTCCCTAACTCTGAAGTTTTAAATTACTCACATAAGTCTTACAATATATCACCGTCTAATATTGTTAATATTATTTATGAAAAGAATCATAAACTTTTAATAGATACTTTTATTTGGAGTTATAGTTTTTTTAGTAAACAAAATAATGTTACTCAATTTGTTATTAATGCAAGAATTGAAACGATTAATGATAAATATTTATTCAAAGAATCATTTACTAAAAGAAAATGTCTTATTATTGCAAATGGATACTATGAATGGAAAAATATAAATAATCAAAAACAACCATATTTAATATCAATTCCTAGAAATGAATTATTGTTTTTTGGTGGAATTTGGAGGGAAGAAATAAGAGATAATAAAAAAATGAATGTTGTCTGTATCATTACTAAGGAAGCAAATGAAAACCTTTCCCATATACATAATAGAATGCCTCTTATTATGTCTCATAATGAGGGTCTTGATTTTCTTAATGATAATGAAAATGAATTCTTACATAAAAACAAAAGTATTATCGAGGATGATTTAGACTTTTATCCAGTATCAAAAATTGTAAATAATCCAAAAAATAATGATGAAAATTGCCTTAAGGAAATATCTTTATAATATTTATATTTTTTTATCGCTTTTATAATATTAATCAAATATATAATTTTTTTTTAAATGAGCCATTTATTTTATAAACCTGCTAAATCTAGATTACACAGAAGTGAATTGGCAGTTCCTGGCTCTAATCCAAAGATGTTTGAAAAAGCATTAAAATCAAATGCCGATTATATTTTCTTAGACCTAGAAGATGCAGTATCTCCAAATGATAAAATTGATGCAAGAAGAAATGTTATTAATGCAATAAAAGAATATAACTGGAAAGAAGAAGGTAAAACAATCTCTATAAGAATTAACGGTTTGGATACACACTATATGTATCGTGATGTGATTGAAATTATAGAAGAGGTAGGTGATAGGGTTGATACATTATTAATTCCAAAAGTAGGCTCATCATCTGATGTATATATGGTTGATTGTATGCTTAATCAAATTGAG
Organism: uncultured Alphaproteobacteria bacterium; assembly: GCA_902615845.1. Classification (GTDB taxonomy): domain Bacteria; phylum Pseudomonadota; class Alphaproteobacteria; order HIMB59; genus CACPNW01. Next base: position 24,350 of record CACMQS010000010.1, on the reverse strand, counting down.
CAAAATAAAAAATTTGAAAATAGAATAGGTTTAGAATGTTTAATTGAAACAGCACTAGGAATGTCTAATATTCAATCAATTGCAAAATCAAGTTCAAGACTAGAAGCATTACATTTTGGAGTTGCAGATTATGCTGCAAGTATGCGAGCAAGAACTGTTGTCATAGGAGGTTTAAATCCTGATTACCCTGGTGATCAATGGCATCATGGCTTATCAACTCTAGTAATGACCTGTAGATCATATGGCTTAAGAGCAATAGACGGACCTTTTGGTGATTTTAATGATAAAAAAGGATATCTAGATGCTGCAAAAAGAGCTGCAGCAATTGGTTTTGAGGGTAAATGGGCAATACATCCATCGCAAATAGATTTAGCCAATGAAGTTTTTTCTCCACCCAAAGAAGAAATAGATAAAGCAAAAAAAATATTATTAGAATTAGAAAAAGCAGCTGCTGAAGGAAAGGGTGCTGCTCAGCTTGATGGAAGAATGATCGACGCTGCATCTGCTAGAATGGCTGAAAATATTGTAAATATAAATAAATTAATTGAGAGCAAGTAATGGATATACACGAATATCAAGCAAAAAAAATATTGTCTGATTTTGGTGTTAAAATTCCGACTGGTGGTATTGTTTATAGTCCAGAAAATGCAGAAAACAAAGCAAGAGAAATTGGTGGTTCAAAATGGGTTGTAAAAGCGCAAGTTCACTCAGGTGCTAGAGGTAAAGCGGGAGGAATTATAATATGTAATTCTCCGTTAGAAGTTGCTGATGCAACTGATAAATTGTTAGGTAAAAAATTAATTACAAATCAAACTGGTCCAGAAGGTAAGATAATAAATAGAATTTATATTGAAGAAGCAACTGATATCAAACACGAATTATATTTAGGTTTAGTGTTTGATAGATCTTCAGAAAGTATAATGGTTGTAGCTTCAACAGAAGGTGGAATGAGTGTTGAAGAAATTTCAAAAGAAAAACCTGAAACAATTATACGATCAAAAATAGAAGTAGCAGTTGGTATTCAACAATTTCAAGCAAGAGAAATTGCTTTTGGTCTAGGAATTGAATCCAAATTGATCTCAAGAGCTGCAAATACAATTATAGGTTGTTATAAAGCTTTTAGTGAGCTTGATGCGACAATGGTTGAAGTTAACCCATTAGTTGTATCACACAAAGATGAAATATTAGCATTAGATTGTAAAATGAGCTTTGATAATAATGCAATGTTTAGAAGAGATGAAATTGCAGAACTTAGAGATAAGACACAAGAAAATTCAAATGAAGTTTATGCTTCTGACAGAGGAATGAATTATGTAAGCTTAGATGGGAATATTGGTAATATTATTAATGGTGCAGGCTTAGCAATGGCTTCAATGGATATGATAAAACTTGCTGGTGGCGAACCTGCCAATTTTTTAGATGTTGGTGGAGGTGCAACACCTGAAAAAATAGTTAAAGCTTTTAAATTAATCTCTATGGACACAAAAGTTAAGGTTATATTAGTTAATATCTTTGCAGGTATTAATAGATGCGATTGGGTTGCAGAAGGAATTGTTCAAGCTTTATCAAAAATTGAAATTAAACATCCGTTAGTTATACGTTTAGCTGGAACTAATGTCGAAAAGGGAAATGAAATTCTTAAAAAAAGCAATATTAATTACATTGAAGCATCAACTTTAGAAGATGCAGCAAATAAAGCAGTAAAGGCTCTTGGATAATCATGTCTATAATCATACACAAAAATACAAAGATTTTAGTCCAAGGTTTCACTGGAAAAATTGGAAGTTTTCATGCTGAAGAAATGATTAAGTATGGTTCTAACGTTGTTGGTGGGGTAACACCTGGTAAGGGTGGTATGACTCATTTAAATCTTCCTGTTTTTAATACTGTTAAAGAAGCTGTAGATCAAACAGGAGCATCAACATCAATTTTATTTGTCCCACCAGCCTTTGCAGCAGACTCAGCAATGGAAGCTGCTGATGCAGGTATTAAAACATGTGTGGCTATTACGGACGGTATTCCTTCTCATGATATGGTTAAAATAAAAAGATATATGAGGAGATATCCAAAAGATAAAAAAATGGGATTAGTAGGTCCGAATTGTGCAGGAATAATTAGCCCTGGTAAATCTATGTTAGGTATAATGCCTGGTCATATTTACAAAGAAGGCAAAATAGGAATAGTTAGCAGATCTGGCACTTTGGGATATGAAGCTGCACAACAACTTAAAGATTTGGAAATTGGTGTTTCAACAAGTGTAGGTATAGGAGGCGATCCAATAAATGGAAGTTCTTTTAGAGATATAATTGAAAAGTTTGAAAATGATGATGAAACTATTGCAGTTTTAATGATAGGTGAAATAGGTGGACCACAAGAAGTTGAAGCTGGACAATTTGCTAAAAAAAATATGAGTAAACCAGTAATTGCGTATATAGCAGGACTAACTGCACCCAAAGGTCGTGTGATGGGGCATGCTGGCGCAATTGTTTCTGCTTATGGTGAAAGTGCAATAGAAAAAGTAGAGCTTCTTAAAGAGTGTGGAGTTACAATTTCCAAAAATCCTTCTGTAATGGGTGAGACTGTGAAAAAAGTATTAGTAGAAAATAATTTGAATTAATATAATTAAAAAATAATGAAATTTTTATATAAAAATGAATTCTGGATGTTAATATTTTCTCTAGGCGTTCTTTATTGGCTATTTAATCCGTCAGTCTTAACAACCTTAGTTATGATTGTGCCGCTACTATTAGCCGTTTCTTCTCGTAAATAAAATTAAGTTTTATTCTTACCTATGTATGAACGTTTATCGTATTTATAGTTAAAAAATGAAATTATATCTTATTAGACACGCAGAGTCAGAAGCTAATGCAGCATCAGATTTAGATAATCCAACTTATTATTATGATGCAAGAATTACTAAAAGAGGAGTTGAGCAAGCAAAAAAATTAAATAATAGAATTAAAAATCTTAAATTTGATAATTATTTTTGCTCCCCCTTAACAAGAACATTGGAAACATTCTCTATTGTTTTTCCATCTAATAAACCTGTAATTGAACCATTAATAAGAGAACATTTGTACCACTCATGTGATGTAGGAAGACAACCAAAAAAATTAAAAAAAGAATTTAATAATTTTGATTTTAATAATTTAAATGATTTTTGGTGGAATAATAACAAACCTATTAATGAAAAAAAAATTATACAAGAGTCTCACAATGATATTAAAATTAGATTAAGATCTTTTCTACTATCTATCAAAAACCTTAATTTACAAAAAATTGTATTAGTCAGTCATGGTACATTCTTAAGTCAAATAACTGAATATATGCTAGATAACTGTGAGGTATATGATTGTGAGTACAATGAGATATACAAAAAATTTTTTTAATTTAATTCTTTATAAATAAAAATCTAAAACATCTCATTTATTATTTTATTTAATTTTTGAGTTACTCTATCAATTATTTTTTTTCCTGTCTGTGCATTGGATTTTCTAGGATCTCCAATAATTCCACTTTTACTTAATTCTTTAGTTACCCAAGCTTTTTTAATATTTTTCTCATAAGAAATGGTTTTAGATGATAAATAATCGGAGGATAATCTATGTTTAGAAATTTTAGATTGCCTAACTAGGTTTGGAAATAAATATAACATAATAGATGTTTCAAATTCTCCACCGTGATAACCAAAGTCTTTTTCTTTACTTGATATAATTCCTTTAAATTGATCAAATAAAAAATATGTGCCTTTTACTATGTTTATCTTAAATTCTGATTTCAATTCTTTAGCAATAATATCTATATGGCTAATTTGTCCACCATGACTATTTAAAAGTAATATATTTTTAAATTTCAATTTACATACATTTTCTAATATTGACAAAGAGTGCGATATAAATTCCAATGAATCAATACTTATTGTTCCATCAAAATCTGTATGTTCAGCAGCTGAACCAAAATATATTTCAGGCATAATTAAATATTTATTTGAATTATATTTTTTATTAAATTCTAATAATATTCCTTCAAGAATTTTTTTATCAGTATTTAATGGAAGATGCGGACCGTGTTGTTCTATTGATGAAAATGGGAAAATTAAAACTGTTTTTCTATTTATTTTTTTAATTTCATTTGTTGTTAATTCTTCCCAAAAGTTTGTTAGCATTTTTTTATTATACATTTATAAGTAAATTATGAAATCTTATTCTTTATGGATTGATAAAAAAAAACAAGCTAAAATTTATCAAAAAAAACTTGTTTACAATAAAAATAACAAAACAGTTTTAGTTAAAACTATTTACTCAGGTATTAGCAAGGGAACTGAAAAATTAATTTCATCTAAAAGCGTAAGTAAGGATCAATTTGAATTAATGAAAGCCCCTTTTCAAGAGGGTTCTTTTAATTTACCTATAAAATACGGTTATATAAATGTTGGGAATATTATCGATGGTCCAAGGGAATATATAAATAAAAAAATATTTAGTCTTTATCCTCATCAGGATTTATATGAAATTTCTATTCAAAATTTAATTTTTTTACCTAAAGGAAATTTGAGAAAATATGTTCTAACTGCAAATATGGAAACAGCTATTAATATCTTTTGGGACGCTCAATCTAAAAGTAATAACAAAATTCTAATTGTAGGGCTTGGCTCTGTAGGATTATTAACTGCATTTTTTTTTAAAATTAATGGATATAAAAATGTTTATGTTTATGATAATAATAAAAATAAAAGAAAAATTGCCAATTATTTAGGATTAAATTTTATTGATATAAGAAAGATTGAGAAAATAGATGTAGCAATAAATACTACAGCTAATTATAAAGTTTTAAATTCTCTATTGGAAAAATTATCTATCGAAGGAAAAATAGTAGAAGCTAGTTGGTATGGTAAAAATAAAGGAGAAGTTGCCTTAGGCGGGTATTTTCATTCTAAAAGATTAAAAATTATTAGTTCACAGGTATCTAAAATACCAAAATACATGAAAAATAAATATGATTTTGAGGGGAGATTAAAATTAGCAATTAAATCTTTAAAAAATTCAAAATTAGAAAAATTAATTACTAGTGAAAGTAATTTTTTTGATTTAGAAAAAGATTACTATAAAATCCTTCAAAATAAAGATACAATAATGCATCTAATTAAATATTAATTATGTATTCTATAAAAGTAAGAGAAAATATTCTAATAGCTCATTCATTACCTGGAGAAGTATTTGGACCAGCTCAAAATATGCATGGAGCTACATATTTAGTAGATGCAGAATTTTTCACTGATAAACTAAATAAATACAATATAATTATGGATTTAGGAATAGTGTCCACGACTTTAAAAGATATTCTTAAAATATATAATTATCAAAATTTAGATGAAATTGATGAATTTAAGGGTAAAATTACCTCAACAGAGTTTTTAGCAGAGGATATCTGCAATAAGATCTTAAATAGACTAAGAAATCAATTCTCTGAAGATTATAAATCTTTAAAAAAAATTAAAATAACCTTGCAAGAATCAAATGTTGCATGGGCATCATATGAAAAAGAGGTTATCTAAAAATAAATCTGATATTTATTTTGTTTATCCAGGAAACATTAATGCAAAAACTGGAGGATATATTTATGAAAAAAATATCCTAGAATATGCAAAGATAAGAGATATAAATATTAGACCAATTGCTCTAAGTGAAAATTATCCTTTTCCTACAAATAACGATATAAAATATTTTCTAAAAATTTTAGATAAAATTGATCATGACTCTAAAATTATCATAGATGGATTAGTTTTAGAAGGAATGTATTCAATTTTTAAAAAATTACTTACTTATAATGTCATCGCACTAATACATCATCCTTTATATCTTGAATTTAAAAGTCATAGGTCAAAAAAATTCTTACGATTAGAAAAAGAAAATTTCAAAAAAATAAATAAATTTATTGTGACTTCTAAAAATACAAAAAATTTATTAATAAATGAATTTAAGGTACTAAATAATAAAATTTCTGTAGTTGAACCTGGTATAGAAAGACTTGTAAAATATAATTTTAAAAATAATAGTAAAATTCATTTTTTAACATGTGGAAGTATAATAAATAGAAAAAATTATCTTTTTTTATTAAAAGTTTTAAAGCCTTTAGATAATTTTATTTTAGAAATTGTTGGTGATACTACAAGAGATATAAGTTATTACAAAAAACTTAAAAAATTTATTTCTAAAAATTCAATGAACAGAAAAATAATATTCCATGGTACTATTTCAGATACAAAATTAGCTAAATTATATTCTAAAACAGATTGTTACATTTCGGTAAGTAAATATGAAGGTTTTGGTATGTCTTTAGCAAATGCATTAATAATTAAAAAGCCAATTATAACCTTTTTCACTAATACTATCTTAAATACAATAGGAAAAAAGGGTGTTATTTATTTCAAAAAATTTGAAGTAAATGATCTTAGAAATATAATTATTAAAAATATATTAAATAAAAAAAATTTTAAAAAACTAAATATTGATATTCATAAAAATAAAAGATATCTTCTTACTCCTCTAGAGTCAGCTAAGAAATTTGTTAATTTAATTTAATATGCATGAATTTCAAAATAAATGGTTAAATCTTAGAGAAACTGTTGATAGGAATTCAAGAAATAAAAGAATACTATATTTAATTAATAAATTTTTTAAAAATAAAAAAAATATTAGAATAGTTGACTTAGGTTCAGGTGCTGGATCTAATTATAGATTTCTTAAATCGAGATTATTAAATAATCAATATTGGTCTTTTGTAGATATATCACATCAATCAACAAATTATTTTAAAAAAAATATAAAATTATCATCTAAAATAAAAAAAACTAATTTTAAAATTGTTGATGTAATTAATAATCTAGAAAAAATAAATCTTAATGATTATAATTTAGTTACAGGATCTGCTTTTTTAGATATTCTTCCAAAAACATGGTTTAAAAATTTTCATAAATTAAATGTTGATACAGAAATTGTCTACTTTGCCTTAAATTATAACGGTAATTTTAAATTTTTTCCAAAACACAAGGATGATAAAAAAATTCTTAATATTTTTAATAAAGATCAAAAATCTGACAAAGGAATAGGGGAAGTGGCCGTTGGACCAGATTGTACTGAATTAATAAATAAAGTATTTAAAAGGACTCACAAAACATATGTTTTAGACTCTACATGGGATGTTAGTAAAAATTATAAATTTCAAATTTATTTCTTAAATTTTTGTAGAGAAATTATTCAAAAAAATAAACTTAACTTTGATGATTGGTTAAAATTTCGTTTAAAATGTATTAAAGAAAAAAATTCTAGATTTATTTTAAATAATACAGATTTTTTAGCTATTAAGAAATAAATTAACAATAATTTCATTTTCTAATTCATTAAAATTATGTTTTGGTCTGATAGCTTTATTGAGATTTGAAATTTTTTTTAAATTTAATGAATTAATTCCGGAACCTATTAATATTGGGGCAATAATAAATTGAAGAATATCAATATATTTATTATTTATTAATTCTGAAATAGTTTTTGATCCTCCCTCTACTAAAATATTTTTATATTTAAGTTTTTTTATTTGCGTAATTAAGTTTTTAGTAAAATTTTTTTCTTTTAACCTAATTATTGTTGAATTATTTAATCTAATATTTTTATTACTTTTTGTAAAAATTATATTTTCATTACCGTCATTAAATATTTTATATTTGTTATTTAGTGAAAGACTGCCATCAATAATAATTCTTTTTGGATTTGTGCCCTTTATTTTTCTTGTTGTTAATAGGGGATCATCTTTTTTTATGGTATTTGAGCCTACAATAATTGCATCACTGATACTTCGTAAACAATGTAGGTAAATAATACTCTTGGGATTATTTATGTAATGTGAATTACCATTATTTAATGCAATTCTACCATCAATACTTTGTCCTATCTGAGCTATAACTAATTTTTTGTTTTTTTTTAATATCGGGAGAAGGATATTTAAGATTGATTGATAAAATTTACTTATATTAATTTTAGATTCCAGATTATTATTTTTTATGTAAAAATTACTTTTTCTTTTTGATGATAAAGAAATACTATTTTTTTTAACCAATAAATATAAATCACTATTCTTTTTAGAATTTTTTATAAAATCTAGTAAAATTCCTATATTTTTTGATGTAATCATTTGTTTTTATTTCAATTATATCTATATAAAGTTTTCATGAGTTTCAAATCTAATACAGGCACTATAATAGATAGGGCAATTAACGAACTCAGGACCGGAAGACCCTTAATAATTCAGAATAACAAGGAATATTGGATGTTCTTTAATATAGAGCATTCCCAAAGTAAAATTTTCAATCAATTCAATAAGCACTTAATTGATGAAAAATATCTACTTATTACTAAACAAAAAGCTCAATCAATTTTTAATAAGAATATTAAAGGTAATATTTATTTTGAGATAAATCCCAAAACAGATGTAAATCAAATAATAAATTTATTTGTCAACCCTCTTAGCAATAATAAAGTAATTAAATTTACCAATATTAAAAAATTCAAATCTAAAAATTTTCATAATGTTTGTATTGATCTTTCCAAAAATGCTAAAATGATACCGTCGTTAGTTTTTAAAAAAATTAATAAAAAATATTACAAAAATATAAACGAATTTGGATTTAAGAATGGAATTTTAATATTTGACTACAAAGATTTATTGAAACAAAATGAATTAATTTGTGAAAGTATTAAATTAGTTTCCAGTGCAAAAGTTCCATTACCAAAAAACGAAAATTCTAATTTTAAAATATTCAAATCATATATTGGATCTGATAAACATGTAGCGATAATTGTTAATCCAAAAAAAATAAATAAAAAATCTGTTAATTTAAGAATACATTCAGCTTGTTTTACAGGTGATATTTTTCATTCTTTAAAATGTGATTGTGGTGAGCAATTAAATCAATCAATCAATTACATGGTTAGAAATAATGGTGGAGTTATATTATATTTAGAACAAGAGGGTAGGGGAATAGGATTAGCTAATAAAATGAGAGCTTATTCTCTTCAAGCAAGGGGTATGGATACAATAGACGCCGATCATAATATTGGTTTTTTGGATGATGAAAGAGATTTTAATATTGCAGCTAGAATACTGAAATTATTAAAAATAAATAAAGTTAATCTTATTACAAATAATAAAAATAAAATTAATTCTATTAAGAAAGCTGGAATTAAAGTCGAAAATCAAATAAATACAAAGCCAACATTGAATAAATTCAATAAAAATTATTTTAAAACAAGAGTTAAAAAAGCTGGGTACGGTCTTAAACTAGTAGTATAATTATGAAAAAAATTCCTAAGATAAAACTTCAATTAACAAACGATAATGAGTTTGATTCATCTAAATTAAAGAATAAAACAGTTTTATTCTTTTACCCTAAGGCTTTAACTGGTGGATGCTCAGTAGAAGTTGCAGATTTTCAGAAATATTTAACAAAATTTAATAAAATTGGCTTTGATGTAATAGGAGCTTCTAAAGATCCTGTTGATCGGAATAAAAAATTTTCAGATAAGTATAAATTGAAATACCCACTTGGTTCGGATGAAGGAAAAAATTGTGATAAACTTGGTATTTGGATAGAAAAATCTATGTATGGTAGGAAATATTTTGGGATAGATAGATCTACATTTGTAATCGATAAAAATGGAAAAATTCTAAATTCTTGGAATAAAGTTAAAGTTAAAGGTCATGTTGAAGAAGTTTATAATTTTTGTAAGGATCAGTAAATTTTTATTTAATTTTACCTATTTCTTTTTCTCTTTTGATTACAAATAAACCACTTAATGTAATAATTATTGCACCAATAATCATATTATAAGTTGGAGTTTCACCTAGTATCAAATACCCAAAAATCATACCAAATATAATTACACTGTATCTTGCAGAGGCGGTTAATGAGAGTGGTGCATAAAAAACTGTTAATACTGAAAACAAATATCCAAATAAAACAAATATACTAGAAGCAAGAATATAATTTACATCTTCACCGCTTACTTGATAACCAAAAATAATTGAACCCAAACCTGCAAACCCAGTAATTAATAATGCTGTCACAAATGTAATTTCAACACTATTTGATTTAGTTGCTAAACTTTTTGTAGCAATATCTCTAATAGTTAAAAAAATAGCAGCTAAAATTGGTAACACTAAAAGATAATTAAATTGAAAATTTTGTGGATTTACAACTACTAGCACACCTAAAAACCCAATGATAACTGCACACCATCTTCTTATTCCAACTTTCTCTCCCAAAAAAAGAAAAGCAAATATTGTTACAAAGAAAGGATTAGTCATTAAAAGTGTATAAACCTCAGATATTGGAAGTAATATTAATCCAACTAAAAAAAATAATGCTGTTAAAACTTCATACAAACCTCTTATATGAAAACTTTTTATTGATAGTATTTTAATTAAATTTTTTTTTTCAAAAAAAACTAAATATAAACCTAATAAACTTGATGTAACTAAACCTCTTAAAAAAATTACAGAATATAATGAATTATCATCACCTATATTTTTTACAACAAGTTTGACATAACTATCATTTATAGAGAATGATAATTGGCCAGCCATCATAAAAAGTACACCTATAGTCCCAACTGAAAATAAAATCTTGCTTTTCATAATAAAAAAAAATATTTAACTGATATGTTACAAAGAAATACTTCCAGCCATTTATATGGATTTACTGACTTGAAGTCATTAAATGAAAGAGGGCCTTTAGTTATTTCTTATGGAAAAGGAATATATGTTTACGATACTAAAGGTAATAAATATCTAGATGGGAATTCTGGTCTATGGAATCAGTGTGCTGGTTTTGACCATCCTGGACTAATTGAAGTTGCAAAAAAACAGTATGAAAAATTTGCTGGTTATCATTCTTTATTTGGAAGATTGTCTGAAGAAACGTTGCAGCTATCTGAAAAAATTATTGAAGTATCACCTTTTGATCAAGGTCGTGTATTCTTTTGTAATTCAGGATCTGAAGCAAATGACACCATGGTCAAAATGTTATGGATGTTAAATGCAAGAATTGGAAAGCCAAATAGACGAAAAATTATAACAAGAATTAATGGATATCATGGCGTTACTTTAGGAGCTTCTTCAATGACAGCCAAACCATATAATAAAGAGTTTGGTTTACCATCTGAAGAATTTATTCATATTGAATGTCCTCATTATTGGAAATATGGATTAGAGAATGAAACGGAAGAAGAATTTTCTCTTAGGATGGCCAAAAATTTAGAAGAAAAAATCATCAAAGAAGATCCAGAAACTATTGCAGGTTTTGTTGCAGAACCTGTTCAAGGTGCAGGAGGTTGTATACCTCCTTCAAAATCGTATTTTGATTTAGTTCAGCCTATATTAAAAAAATATAATATTCCTTTTATCGCAGATGAAGTAATTTGTGGATTTGGTAGAACTGGAAATTTATGGGGCTGCGATACATACAATATCAAACCAGATATAATTATCTCATCTAAATGTTTAACCGCTGGGTACTTTCCTATGGGAGCAGTTATAGTTAATAAAGAATTTTCAGATAAATTAGTTGAAGTAGCAGAAGAAGCAGAAGAATTTCCACATGGTTTTACAGCTGGCGGTCATCCTGTTGGATGTGCGATTGCTTTGAAAGCAATAGATGTAATTATGAATGAGGGTTTATTAGACAATGTAAAGTTGATGGAACCTTATTTTTTTGAAAGATTAAATGAATTTAATGATTATGCACACATTGGAGAAACTAGAGGTATAGGTCTTATGGCAGCATTAGAGATGGTAAAAAATAAAGATACAAAAGAGCCATTCGAAGGTTATCTTAACATGGGAGATAAAGTTGCTGATTTATCAATTGATAATGGATTAATTTGCAGACCTTTAGGTCATGCTATTGTTTTGTGTCCTCAATTTATAATTACAAAAAATCAAATTGATGAAATCTTTGATTCTCTTCATAAAACTATAAAGCAAGTATTTAATTAAGTATCGTATTTAACTATAAAACCAGAATACTTAACATTACTTATAATGCTACTAGGAATAACTCCTTCAACTAATGCAAGTGAGGGACCATCTTTCGCTTTCTCTGTAATAGATAGAATACTTTGCATATCTCCCTGAATAATAGCTTCTACTTCATCTTTACTTTCTTTGTTTTGTACATATCCATTTAATCCTAAAGAAATTGCTAAATCACTAAACCAGTGCCTAAATCCAACACCTTGCACTTTTCCTTTTATTATTAGACGATAAGTTTTTATTTCATTTGTATTCATCTCTCTATCAATATAAGTACTTTTTATATTCACACAATCCCTAAATAGTAATTAATGTTTAATAAAAAAATTTTGTATTGTTCTTTGTCATTAATTTTGGGTGGAAATTTATTTGTAATACATGATGCAATAATAAATCATTTAACAGAAATTGAATTTAAGTTTTATCATCATGTATTTTTTGGAAGTCCTTGGTTAATTTTAATATTTATATATTTATACTTTACTAGAAATATTAAAACTTATTTAGGGTCATCAAATTATTCAATTTTAATATTAAGAGGTTTTTTATTTTTACCTTTACCGTATATGCTTTTTATAAGTTTACAAAATATTACATTACCAGAATGGACAACTCTTAATATGATCTCACCTATTTTAGGATCAATTCTAGCAATTTTATTTTTAGGAGAAAAAATAAATTATTTTACAACTACTGCTATTTTTTTAGGATTTATTGGTGTTATATTTATTATACAACCAGGTTTTCAATATTTCAGTTTTTATTATTTATTTCCCATTTATGGTGCATTTACTCTAGCCTTGCAGAGTTTTTTAGCGAATAAATATTCAAATATTACAACAACTTTAGGTTTTTTTGTATATGGATTAGTACCTATAAATTTGGTTTCTGTAGTTTTATTTATATTTGATCCACTTATTAATTATCAATTATTTTTTATTTCATTATTTGCAGGTTTAATTGTTTTAATAGGTGTTTATCTTGTAACCTATGCGTTTCAAAATTCTAAAAATCATTTTTCATCAATTTTTGCCTTATTTTATTTACAAATATTATGGTCATTATTAATTGGTATTATATTTTTTAATGAATATCTTAATTTTATTGCATTAATAGGAGCGGTATTAATTGTATTAAGTGGAATTCTGTCCCTTCAAGCTCAAAAAAAACAACTTAAGGATTTATAATTATTATTGAAATTAATTTATGAAAAAAAGTATAATTTATTCTTCAATCCTTTTGTTTTTTGCTGGAATATTTTTTGTAACAAATGACGCTATAATAAATTATCTATCTCAAACAGATGTAAAATTTTATCATTTCATTTTTTATGGAATACCCGTTTTTCTATGTTTCCCATTTTATTTTTTAATTAATGGAACTTTAAAAAAACATGTAAAATGTACTAATTATTTTCCACCTATTTTTAGAGGTTTTTTAAATATTCCTCTCCCCTTTATAGCTTTTATAACACTTGAACAAATTAAACTTCCTGAATTCACAACTTTAAATATGACTGCACCTTTAATGGGCACAATATTTGCAATATTTTTCTTAAATGAAAAATTAAATGTTTTAACCTATATTTCTCTTTTAATTGGTTTTTTAGGTGTTTTGTTTGTAATTCAACCAGGGTTTGAAAGTTTTAATATTTATTATTTAATTGTCCTCATTGGAGTATTGTTAATTACCGCTACAACTTTTATTGTAAATAAATACAGTTATGTAACAACAAATATTGGTTATTTCTTGTATGGTGGTTTTTTTGTTCACTTTGTTTCAATACCCTTATTTTTAATGAATCCATTAAGAGTATCTCTTTTTGATTTTTTCTTAATTTTAACTGCTGCATTATTTATTAATTCAGCTATGTTTTTTGCAACAACTGCATTTAAAATTGCTCAAAAACATTATGCTTCTGTATTCAGTTTGGTTTACCTCCAGGTATTGTGGTCATTATTAGTTGGAATATTTATCTTTAATGAATATATGAATTTATATGCTTATATCGGAGCATTATTTATTGTTTTAAGTGGAATTGTTTCATTACCTTCACAAATTAAACAATTAAATGATGCACATTAATGAATAAATTTTTTTTAATTATATTTATTTGTATTTTTAGTTTCAAATCTTTTTCTAATGAAGTTAAAATACTAAGTGAGTCTATCGGTAGTGGCTTAGAAGTTAAAAATCATTCTAAATTATCTGTTCATTACATTGGCAAGCTGGAAGATAATACTGTTTTTGATAGTTCTTATGATAGAGGGCAATTTTTTAATTTTCAAATTGGTGTAAGGAAAGTTATCTTAGGTTGGGAAACTGGTTTACTTGGAATGAAAGAGGGTGGTAAAAGAACAATCTTTATTCCATATCAGTTAGCTTATGGTGAAACTGGTGCAGGCAGTTTGATTCCACCAAAATCAAATCTTATTTTTGATATTGAAGTAATAAAGGTAATTCCACCTGGGTATAAAGAAATAGATGGTTATCAGTTAAAATTAGCAATGACTGATGACTTTAAAATTATAGATATTAGGAATGATGATGAAATAAATAATACCAATAAAATACCTGGTGCTATTCAAATTACAGCATTTGATAAAAATGGAAATTTTTTCCCTGATTTTTTTGAAAAGTATAAAGAAAATGTACAAATAGGAGATAAAGTTATTTTTATAAGTCAAAATGGGGATATATCTTCAATTTTAGCTAATGGATTTGTCGAACAACTAAATCAATCAAATATTTATCACTTAAAGGATGGTATATCAGGTTTAGAAAAAATAAATTTTGATTTTGAGTAAATTAAAAATCTATTTTTTTATTATTTTCAGCTGCATGATTAATAATAAATTGCCATGCTGATCTGCCTGTCCTATTACCTCTTTGCAAACTCCATTTAATTGATTCCTTTTCAGTATTTTCATTAAAGGGAAGATTAAACTTTTCACAATATTTAAAAATTATTTTAACAAATTCATTTTTAGAAATATTGTGAAAACCAATCCATAAACCAAAACGATCACTTAAACTTATTTTTTCTTCAACACTTTCATCAGTATGAATTGCAGAGGATCTTTCATTTTCTATCATATCCCTTGGCATTAAATGTCTTCTATTAGAAGTTACATAAAGAACAATATTTTTAGGTTGATTTTGTATACTGCCATCTAAAGTAGATTTAATTATTTTGTAATCACTATCTATCTTTTCAAATGATAAATCATCAATAAAAATTATAAAATTATAATTCTTTAAATTTGCATACTTTTCATAAATAATTTCAATATCAAAAATATTATTTTTATTTAATTGTATTAATTTTAAATTTTTATTTTTTCTATTTATTTCATAAAAAACTGATTTAATTAATGAACTTTTACCATTACCCCTTGATCCCCATAATAAGGCATTATTTGTAAAATTTCCTTCAGCAAAATTTTTTGTATTATCGTAAATAGTTTTCTTTTGTCTTTCTATTCCGATTAAAAGATCAAGATCTAAACAACTAAAATTAGAGATTATTTTAAGGTTTTTTATTTTACTATCCCAAATAAATGCTTTTCCTCTTGAGAGTGTAAGATTTGATAAAAAATTGCTTAAAAACATCATAAATACTTTATTTGATTTTTCTTATTACACAGTATAATAAATCTCTCAAATTAAATCATCATAGGTATTATTATGGAAGCATTTGGAACATTTTTACCCCTTATATTAATATTTGTAGTTTTTTATTTTTTATTAATTAGACCACAACAAAGAAAAGTTAAACAGCACAAAGAAATGCTATCCAATCTCAAAAGAGGTGATAAAGTAGTAACTTCAGGTGGAATTATCGGAACTATAAATAAAGTAGCTGATAATAGAGAATTAACCTTAGAAGTTGCTGAAAATGTTGAAATAAAAATTGCATCTGGAATGGTTGCAGATTTATATGCAATGCCAGAAGTTCAAAAAAAAGAACCACCAAAAGAAGAGAATAAAAGTAAATCTGGCTTCTCTTTATTTTCTAGAAAAAAATAAATTTTTTTATTAATGAAAAATTATCCCATCTGGAAATCATTTACAGTAGTATCATTAGTCTTATTAGGTATAATTTTTGCAATTCCTTCAATTATTTATGATGAAAGTTCAGAAAATTGGTTTTTAAAAAATAAGATTAATTTAGGTTTAGACTTACAAGGTGGATCATATTTATTATTAGAAGTTCAACTAGATGTTTTATATAAAGAAGAATTAGATAATTTTGTTGATAGTGTTCGTTTGATTTCTAGAGATCAAGCTGTAAAAATTGAAAAAATTAATATTCAAGAAAATGAGGTTGTTGTTTTTTTTAGTAATAAAGAGAAGATAAAAAATATTAGAGATAGTTTTTTTCAAATGTACAGAGGAATTACTTTACAAATTAATAACAATAAACTCAGTATAAAGTTAAATGATGAATATAGAAAAATTATTCAAGACTCAGCAATTAAACAATCACTTGAAATTGTTAGAAAAAGAATTGATGAATCTGGAACCAAAGAACCTTTAATCCAAAGATCAGGTAAAAAGAGAATACTTTTACAATTACCAGGAGTAAAAGACCCTGAAAGAATAAAAGATTTATTAGGTAAAACAGCCAAACTAACTTTTCACATCGTTGATAATGAGAATACATCTGCTCTTCAAAACAATCTAGCTCCTTTTGGAAAAATTATTGTTCCAGACATGTATGATGAAAATACAAAATATTTATTAGATAAAAGAGCAGTAGTAGGTGGAGAAAATTTAGTTGATGCCAAAGGTTCATTTGATCAAACAGAGGGTCATGCAGTGTCATTCCGTTTTGATACAGAAGGTGCTCAAAAATTTGGTAAAGTTACAACAAACAATATTGGTAAAAATCTCGCTGTTGTTTTAGATGGTGTTGTCATTACGGCTCCAAGAATTAGCAGTGCTATTACAGGAGGCTCAGGGATAATAACTGGAAATTTTAATGCCCAGGAAGCATCTGATTTAGCTGTTTTATTAAGAGCTGGTGCCTTGCCAGCGCCTTTAGAAATAGTTGAAGAAAGATCAGTAGGGGCTGGTTTAGGAGCAGACTCTATAGCTGCTGGCCAAATAGCTGCTATTATTGGTATGGTTTTAGTATGTATATTTATGATACTAATATATGGAACTTTTGGTGCTCTAGCTAATGTTTCGTTAATAGTAAATTTGTTTATAATAATTTCATTATTAGGAACAATTGGCGCAACATTGACATTGCCTGGTATAGCTGGAATAGTATTAACGATTGGAATGGCAGTGGACGCCAATGTTCTAATTTTTGAAAGAATTAAAGAAGAGAGTTTAAAACAAACAAAAGTTTTTCAGATTGTAAAAAATGGCTTCGATAGAGCTATGTCAACTATACTTGATGCCAATATTACTACTTTAATTGCTGCTGTTTTATTATTTGCATTTGGCTCTGGTCCAATTAGAGGTTTTTCAATTACACTGTCTCTGGGTGTGATAGCATCAATGTTTACTGCTTTAATGCTTACAAATTTTTTAGTGTATATGTACTTATCATTTGCAAATAAAAAGGAATTAAAACTATAATGTTTGGTTTAAATAAAATTATTCCCGTTGAGCCTAATATTAATTTTTTAGGTTTAAGAAGAAATTTTTTAATTTTTTCTATTTTAGCCATATTAATCTCAATAGGCTTATTAAGTATAAAGGGTTTAAATCTTGGAATTGATTTTAAAGGAGGTACTTTAATTGAAGTCAGTACAAAAAATACTTCAATTGGTGAGCTAAGAGAAATTTTATCTTCTTCTTATAGTGATGTATCTTTACAGGAATTTGGTAATGAGAATATTATTTTAATAAGACTTCAAAATAAAAGTAATCATGAAAGTATTGAAACAGTTAATTCTGTCAAAAATTTGATTCAAGACAAGGTTGTTGAGTTTAGAAGGTCTGAATTTGTTGGTCCTACAATTAGTTCTGAACTTCTGTTTAGAGGATTTCAAGCTGTTTCTTTTGCACTAATTGCCATTTTAATTTACATTTGGCTGCGTTTTGAATGGCAATTTGGTTTCGGCGCAGTTGTTGCATTAACTCACGATGTATTGTTTACTCTTGGATTGCTATCTATTCTTAATGTAGAATTTTCTCTTGCAACAATAGCAGCAATACTTACAATTGCTGGATATTCTATTAACGATACAGTAGTAATATTTGATAGAGTTCGTGAAAATTTAAGAAAATATAAAAAACTCGAATTAGTAGATTTATTTAACTTGTCAGTTAATAACACTTTATCGAGAACTATAATGACAAGTTTAACAACGCTTCTTGCATTAGTTTCTTTATTTATATTTGGAGGAGAGGTTATTAGACCTTTCGCTTTAACAATGATTATAGGTGTAATAATTGGTACTTATTCATCTGTTTTTATTGCGGTCCCAACTTTATTAATTTTTAAGTTCAGACCGCAAGATGAAGATGATTAAGCGTTATTTAAGTTTTCTGTAACTTTTTCCCAATTAACTAAATTATCGATAAAAGCTTTTAAATAATCAGGTCTTCTATTTCTATAATCAACATAATATGAGTGTTCCCAAACATCACATCCAAGTAGAGGAGTTTGACCATGTACGATTGGGTTTTCTCCATTTGGTGTTTTAGTAATTTCTAATTTTCCATTATTTATAACTAACCAACACCAACCTGATCCAAATTGACCAATGCCTGCATTTATAAAATCTTCTTTCATTTTTTCAACTGAACCAATATCTGAAACTATCTTATTTTCGAGCTCAGAGGGAATTTTTCCATCTGGATTATTTTTCATTACTTCCCAAAAATGAACATGGTTTATATGTTGTGCCACATTATTAAATACAGGAGCATTTTTTTGATAAGAGTTGATAACTATATCATTAACGTTATCGGTTGCTATATTTTGTTCTTTAATAAACTTATTTCCATTAGTAATGTAAGCCATATGATGCTTATCATGATGCAACTCTAAAGTTTCTGCCGACATATACGGCATTAGAGCATCTTTACTGTAGGGTAGATCTGGTAACTCTAGATTTATCATTTTATTTCCTTTAATTTATAAAATTTTCTTTAAAAATTCACCTGTAAAGCTTTTTTTATTATTTGCAATATCTTCGGGGGTACCAGTTCCAACAATTTGACCACCATTTACACCTCCTAGAGGACCCAGATCAATTATATGATCTGCTGTTTTAATAACATCAAGATTATGCTCAATAACGATTACAGTATTACCTTCATCAACAAGAGTATGAAGAATTTTAAGTAATTTTTTTACATCATCAAAATGAAGACCGGTAGTTGGTTCATCAAGAATATATAGTGTTTTTCCTGTTGATCTTTTTGATAATTCTTTTGATAATTTTATTCTTTGTGCTTCGCCACCTGATAAAGTAGTAGCTGATTGACCAATTTTTATATAATCTAATCCTACATCCATTAAAGTTTGTAATTTTTGTTTTATTGCAGGAATTTTATCGAAAAATTTATAACCTTCTTCAACAGTCATTTCTAAAACATCAGAAATAGATTTATCCTTATATTTTACTTCTAAAGTCTCCCTATTGTACCTTTTACCTTTACAGATATCGCACTCAACATAGACATCTGCTAAAAAATGCATTTCTATTTTTTTCACCCCATCACCTTCACATGATTCACATCTACCGCCTTTAACATTAAATGAAAAACGACCTGGTTTATAGCCTCTAGCACTTGATTCATTTAAATTCGCAAACCAATCTCTTATCGGAGTAAAACATCCTGTATATGTTGCTGGGTTTGATCTTGGTGTTCTTCCAATAGGTGATTGATCAATATCAATTACTTTATCGATATGATTAATACCTTTAAAATTAAAACGACTTTCATCTTTATTTAAAGATTTATTGAAATACTCATCTAACCTTTGATACAATGTATCAATAATTAATGAAGATTTACCACTTCCAGATACACCTGTAACAGTAATAAAATTTCCTAAAGGTAAAGTGATATTAAGATTATCTAAGTTGTTTGTTTTTATTTTATTAAGCTTAAAAACTTTATTTTTATTAAATTTTCTTCTATTTTTTGGAACTTCTATTTCTAAGGATTTATTCAAATATTTTGCTGTCAAACTTTTATTATTTTTAAGTATTTTTTTAAGTCCTCCCTCTGCAATTATGTGCCCTCCATTAACTCCTGCTTTAACACCAATATCAATTATATGATCAGATTGTCTTATTGCATCCTCATCATGTTCAACAACAATTACAGTATTTCCTAAATCTCTTAATCTAAATAAAGTTTCAATTAGTTGCTGATTATCTTTTTGATGTAATCCAATAGATGGTTCATCCAAAACATATAAAACTCCTGTTAAACCTGAGCCAATTTGACTTGCCAATCTAATTCTTTGACTTTCACCCCCAGATAAAGTTTTACTAGCTCTTGCTAATGAAAGATAATCTAGACCAACTCTATTTAGAAAAACTAATCGGTCTTTAATTTCTTTAATTACTCCTTCAGCAATTTTTTTATTATTTTTGTCTAGTTTATTCTCTAGAGATGAAAACCAACTTAAACACTCACTAATTGATTTTTTAGTAATATTTCCAATATGATTTTCATCTATTTTTACAGCTAAAGCTTTCTCGTTAAGACGATAACCATTGCAAACTTCACAGTCTCTTTCAGATAAATATTTTTCTAATTCATATTGAAGCCACCATCTCTCAGTTTCTTCATATTTTCGATCAATAAAGTTTATTATTCCCTCAAAATCATATAAAAAATTTAATTCGCTATTTTCATCTCCATAAAGAATAATATTCTTTACCTTTTTTGGAATTTGACTCCATGGAACATTTTTCTTTACTTTAAATTGTTTTAAAATTTTATCTATTGTTTCAACAAAATATTTTTTTTGATAACCAAATACTTTAGTTTCCCAGGGTTTAATAGCTCCATCAGAAATTGATCTAGTCTCATCTGGTACAATTTTATATTCATCGAAATATTTTTCAACTCCTAGTCCATCACACTCAGAACATGCACCTTGCGGTGCATTAAAACTAAATAATCTAGGTTCAATCTCTTCAATACTAAATCCAGATACGGGACATGCAAATTTTGATGAAAATATAGATAATTTATTAGTATCTAGATTTTCTAAATATAACAAACCATCTGATAGAGTTAACGCAACTTCTATACTTTCACTTAGTCTTTGTTGGATATTTTTTTTTACAACAAGTCGATCAATTACAACATCAATATTATGTTTAAAATTCTTTTTAAGTGAAGGTACTTCATCTATATCATAAACAACATTATCTACTTTGAGACGTTGATAACCTCTTTTTTTTAAATCTTCGATTTCTTTTCGATATTCACCTTTTCGATCTCTAACTATTGGAGATAAAATATAAATTCTTTTATCAATATTATTTTTAATTATAAGATCAGTCATTTCACTTACTGATTGCGATTTAATTGGTTTACCTGTTGCTGGAGAGTACGGAACGCCAACTCTAGCATATAGCACTCTTAGGTAATCGTAGATTTCTGTGACTGTACCTACGGTACTTCTTGGATTTTTTTGTGTAGTTTTTTGTTCTATAGAAATAGCTGGTGATAGACCATCAATACTATCTACATCAGGCTTATTCATCATTTGAAGAAATTGTCTTGCATATGCTGATAGACTCTCAACATATTTTCTTTGTCCTTCAGAATAAATTGTATCAAATGCTAAAGTTGATTTTCCTGAGCCACTTACACCTGTAATTACAACAAGTTTATTTTTTGGTATTTCTAAGTTGATATTTTTAAGATTGTGCTCTCTTGCACCTTTTATAACAATTTTATCTAAATTCATGAATATTAGTGTTATCTAATAACTTTAATATGTTATATGGATATATATAGAATTATTATGGTTGGTAGTGTTAATAAAACAATTTTATTAGGAAACTTAGGAAGAGATCCTGAAATTAGGTCTATGCAGTCTGGAGCTAAAATGGCTTCATTTTCAATTGCAACTTCAAAAAGATGGAAAGATAGAAATACTCAAGAACAGAAAGAAAAAACATCTTGGCATAACATTGTTGTTTTTGGAGATGGCTTAGTTGATATAGTAGAAAAATATGTGAAAAAAGGATCTAAAATTTACGTTGAAGGAGAGCTTCAAACAAGGAAATGGCAAGATAAAGATGGAAATGATAGATACACCACAGAGGTCATTTTACAGGGATATAATTGTAATTTAACCCTCTTAGACAGTAGAAATAGTAATTCTCAGGTATCTGATAATTCTCAAGAAATGGATCAATCTAAGCCCATTGAGGAAAATTCTTTTGGAAATCAATCAGGTGATTCTGAAGATTTAGATGAAGATATCCCTTTTTAAATATTTTTTTTAGATATTATTATTTAATTACTGAAAAATATAGTTTTTTTAATATAACTTAACCATTTATTTATATTGGTTTAAATTGTGCTTTTTGATATAAAAAATTCTTATTTTTTCTTAGAAAACTTGGATTTTTTTAGTGCCTGACGATATAGATACATCAAATAACGACAATCAAAAACCTACTAATATCCCTTCAGTAAGTTTAGAGCAAGAAATGCAAAAATCCTACCTGGATTATGCAATGTCTGTAATAGTTAGTAGGGCACTTCCAGACTGTAGAGATGGTTTAAAGCCAGTTCATAGAAGAATATTGTACTCTATGAGTGAATCAGGGTACAATTTTAATAAACCATACAAAAAATCAGCAAGAATAGTTGGTGATGTAATGGGTAAATATCATCCACACGGAGACTCAGCTATTTACAATTCTATGGTTAGAATGGCACAAGATTTTTCTATGCGATTAGAGTTAGTTGATGGTCAAGGGAATTTTGGATCTTTAGATGGCGATCCTCCTGCAGCAATGAGATATACTGAAGCAAGACTTGCTAAAGTATCTGAAAAGCTTGTTGAAGATATTGATAAAAACACTGTTGCGTTTCAGTCTAATTATGATGATACAACAAAAGAACCCTCAGTTTTGCCATCCCAATTTCCAAATCTTTTAGTTAATGGAGCATCAGGAATAGCTGTTGGAATGGCAACTAATATTGCCCCACATAACTTAGGAGAAGTTATAGACGCATCTTTATATCTTATTAAAAATCCAGAATGTAATATCTCAGACCTTCAAAAATATATTTTTGGTCCTGACTTTCCAACAGGAGGTCAAATAATTGGTAAAAAGGGCATAACAGAAGCATTTGAAACTGGAAGAGGAGGGTGTGTAGTTAGGTCAAAGACTAGTATTGAAAATTTTAAAAAGGATCGTGAAGCAATCATTCTTCATGAAATACCTTATCAGGTTAATAAATCAAAATTATTAGAAAGGATTGCGGAAATTGTAAAAAATGGAATTGTTGAAGGAATTTCAGATTTAAGAGATGAGTCAGATAGAAACGGTGTTAGGGTTGTTATAGAATTAAAAAAAGATGTAGACTCAAACATTATTCTCAATCAATTATATAAACATACGTTAATTCAAACGACATTTAATTCTAATATGCTTGCTTTAAATAAAGGAAAGCCAGAACAAATGAATTTAAAAGAAATTTTATCTTCATTTTTAGATTTTAGAGAAGAAGTAATAATAAAAAGAACATTATTTGACCTTAATAAAGCTAGAGAAAAAGCTCATATTTTAGTTGGATTGGTTGTTACTAATGAACATATTGATGAAATTATAGAATTAATAAAAAGTTCAAAAGATACAAAAGAAGCAAAAGAAAAATTAATTAAAAAGAAATGGAAAGTATCTAAACAAAATCTTAATTTTATTAAATCAGTTGAGGATGATACTTTAGAGTTAAAAAATAACACTTTCAATTTTTCTGAAGCACAGGCTAAAGCTATTTTAGAATTAAGATTACAAAAATTAACTGCTTTAGAAAGAGAAGATATACAAAAAGATTTAGAAAGTTTAATTTTAGAAATTAAAAATTACCTATCTATACTTAATTCTAGGGATATTCTTTTAAAGGAAATAGAAAATGAATTAGCTGAAATTAAAAAAGAATTTGCAACTAAAAGACGTAGTGAAATTATTGATAAAGAATATGAGCAAGTAGATGATTTAAGATATATTCAACAAGAAGATATAGTTTTAACTATTTCTAATAATGGATACATTAAAAGATCACTATTATCTAATTATCGTTCTCAAAAT
>CACMQS010000009.1 GCA_902615845.1 uncultured Alphaproteobacteria bacterium | reverse complement strand
TAACATTAGGTTCTATTTACAAAGTAAATCAAAATATAAAACTAAAAAATTTTAAAAATAAAATTTTTGAAGACAACTTAACAATAGTAGTTACTGACAATAAAGGTAAAACTATTGGATATATTTCTAAAAAAGAGATAGATAATATTCAATAAATGAAAATTAATCTTAGTAAAAAAAATTATATTATTTCTGCTGGTGCAGATGGCTTAGGTTTTGCTATAGCAAATAAAATAATCAGTTCAGGTGGAAAAGTATATTTATCTGATATAAATAAATCAAAAATTGATAAAATAAATTTAAACAAAAAATATCGTAATAAAATATTTGCTAAACACTTAGACTGCACAAATCCAAAAGACATTAAAGAATATTTTAAGTCTCTATCTAACTTAAAAAAAATAGATGGATTAATAAATAATATAGGTATTGCAGGACCTACAAAGTATCTTCAAAATATTTCAATAGATGAATGGGATAACACGATTAAAACCAATTTAAGTTCACATTTTTATTTCACAAAATTTGCTATTCCATTTTTAAAAAATGCTAATAAAGGATCTATTATTAATTTATCTTCAACTGCAGGATTATATGGTTTTGCTCAACGTTCACCATATGCATCAAGTAAATGGGCAATAATTGGATTAACTAAAACATTAGCAGTTGAATTGGGAAAATTTAAAATACGTGTTAATGCAATTTGTCCTGGTTCTGTTAATGGCGATAGAATGGATAGGGTAATAAATGCAAAAGCTAAATTAATAAATTCTTCAAATAAAAAAGTAAGAAAAGAATTAGAGTCAATGGTTTCATTAAACACTTTTGTAGAAAAAGAAGATATTGCATCAATGGCATTATTTTTATTGAGCGATGCTTCAGAAAATGTATCTGGTCAAATCATGACTGTTGATGGAAATACTGAAAGAATGAATTAGTGGATAAAAACGCTGACTACATCATTGTTGGAGCAGGGTCAGCAGGTTGTGTTTTAGCTAACAGATTGTCTTCACAATCAAAGAATTCTGTAATTTTATTAGAAGCTGGCCCATCCAGTAAAACCTGGAAAGTTGATATGCCAAGTGCACTTCTATATGCAATGCATGACCCAAAATATAATTGGAAATATTATACTGAGCCTGAGCCGTTTCTAAATAATAGATCTTTATATTGTCCAAGAGGTAAAATGATCGGGGGATGCTCTTCGCATAACGGAATGGTTTTCGCTAGAGGTCATAAAGAAGATTTTGATAGATGGTCTTCAAGTGGTTTAACTAATTGGTCATATGAAAAAGTTTTACCTTTTTTTAAAAAATTAGAAACTTGGTCTCATGATAGTAATGTAAGAGGTAAAGAGGGGCCATTAAAAGTAAATAAATCAAACATAGATAAAAAATATCCTCTATTTAAAAAAGTTTTAGAAGCTGCACAAGAAGCTGGATATAAAATATTTAATGATTCTAACAGTATTGATAAGGAAGGTTTTGGAACTTTTGATGTAACAATAAACAAAGGTGTAAGACAAAGTGTTGCTAAGGCATATTTAGAGCCAATCCAAAATAGAAAAAATCTAAAAATAATAAATAATATTGATGTTAAAAAAATTCTTTTTAAAAATAAAACTGCAATTGGTGTTGAAACGATTAAAAAAAATATAACCAATAATTATTTAGCCAATAAAGAAGTTATACTTTGTGCTGGTTCAATTAATTCACCTAAAATTCTTCAATTATCCGGAATAGGTAATGAAACGTATCTTAAAAGCTTGGGAATAGAAGTTATTAATAATTTAGTTGGGGTGGGAGAAAATTTACAAGATCATTTAGAGATGTATATTCAATATAAATCTAAAAAAAATGAAACATTACATTCTTTAGCAACAAATTTTCTCTATCAAGCAATAGAAGGATCAAAATGGTTTTTATTTAAAAAAGGTAGGTTAGCAAACTCACACTTAGAGTTAGGAGGTTTTGTTAAATCTGACAAATCATATAATCACCCAAACCTACAATTTCATTTTTTTCCCTACTTAGTTATTAATCATGGTTTAGAAAATCCTAATTTTGAAGCTTTTCAATTTCATGTTTGTCCTAATAGACCAAAAAGTAGGGGGTTTGTTAAAATTAAAACAAATAACTATAAAGATGATCCTAAAATACAATTTAATTATCTTAAGCATGAAGACGATTTAAAACAAATGAGAGAAGGTGTAGGAATTGCTAAAAAAATTTTGTCTCAAAAAGCACTTAAAGAATATGTTGGCACAGAAATTAGGCCTGGGAAGAATGTATCTAATCAAAATGAATTAGATGAAGTTATTAAAAATACATCTGAATCTGCGTATCATCCGTCATGCACAAATAAAATGGGTGAGGACAAAACTTCAGTTGTAGACCAAGACCTAAGGGTTCATGGAATTCAAAATTTAAGAGTTATTGATGCTTCTGTAATGCCAGATATTGTT
The DNA here is from genome assembly GCA_902615845.1 of uncultured Alphaproteobacteria bacterium. GTDB lineage: Bacteria > Pseudomonadota > Alphaproteobacteria > HIMB59 > CACPNW01. Next base: position 64,374 of record CACMQS010000009.1, on the reverse strand, counting down.
AGTGCTAATTTGAATGCAACAACTATTATGATTGCTGAAAAAGCTTACGACCAAATAAATAGTACCGTTAGTTAGAGAGAAAAAATCTAATTTAATTAGATCGTTTTTCTTCTAAGAGTCCAACCGTATCTTTCGCTGTAGTATGCTTCGATACCATCAGCAAGATTAAGGTCATAATTTGAGTCTATAGATCCTTCAAGAACCTTCTTCTCAATAGAACTCTGCTCTAGGCTGTCTTTTTGGTTATTAATATTTTCTGTTAATTTACTGTTCATATTTACAGATTTTACAAATACATAATAAAATAAAAAAAAACTAGAGTTTTTCTTAGTTTTAATGTAAAGAAAATTACTTTGAATTTATTATTTTTGTAAATTTTGTAAATGAATATTGAATCTGACATTAATTTTGGCCCAAGGTTAAAAAAACAAAGGATAAGCAAAGGTTTTTCACAAGCTGAATTATCAAAAACTATTGGTATATCTCCTAGTTATTTAAATTTAATTGAAAGTGGAAAAAGAAAAATACCACTTTCCTTACTAATTAAAGCAGCTGATAAATTAGATTTATCAATTAAAGACTTCTCAACAGAATCTAGTAAACGACTACTTTCAGACGTAATGGATGTTTTAAGCAATGAGATTTTTGATGATTTAAAGATAACCAATCATGACACAAGTGACTTTATTGGTTCAAATCCTAACATAGCTAAAGCATTACTGACAATAAATGATTCTTTTAAAAGTTTTAAAGAAGATATGCAAAATCGACTTGAAACGATGGATGTCAATGCAAATCAAATTGAAAAACCAACAAGACTACCTGTAGAAATCGTTTCAGATATTCTTCAAGAAAATAAAAATTACTTTCATGATTTAGAAGTAAGTTCTGAAAATCTAAGAAAAGAAATAGGTCTTGAAACCGGACCTAACATTGGTTCTGGATCTAAATTATCACTTTATCTTAAAGAAAAACATGGAATTGAAGTTAAAATAGTAACCATAAACGAAGATGAAAAAATAGTTAAAAGATTTGATGAAAATTCAAAGATTTTTTTTCTTTCTGAAATGTTAACTTACACATCAAGAAACTTTCATTTAGCATCACAAGTTGCTTATTTAGAGGCTAATGATGTTATCAATAAAGTTATTAAAGATAATAACGTCGAATCAGCAGAAGTAGAACCTTTGCTTAAACTATCTTTACTAAATTATTATGCTGCTGCTTTTATGATGCCTTATAACGATTTTTTAAAGAGTGCTAAATTACATAAATATGATGTAGAAATTTTGATGCATCATTATGCTTGTAGTTTTGAACAAGTTACACATAGATTAACAAATCTTCAAAGACCTGGAAACGAAGGAGTGCCATTTCATTTTTTAAAAACAGATATTGCTGGAAATGTCTCAAAGCGATTTTCTTTATCTGGTATTCATATACCAAGACATGGAGGTTCTTGTCCTAGATGGAATGTTTATACTGCTTTTTTAAATCCTGGAAAAATTCATCCTCAAATATCTAAAATGCCAGATGGACGAGTATATTTTTGTATCGCAAGAGCTTTTGAGAAAGGAATTGAAAAACATGGAATGCCTAAAAGCTTTGTTTCGATTGGTTTAGGTTGTGATATGAAATACGCTAAAGATCTAATTTATTCTGAAGGAATTGATCTAAATAATAAAAAATTACAAATGCCAATTGGAGTTTCTTGTAGGATATGCCCTAGAGTGGAATGTCAGCAAAGAGCTTTTCCTCCAATTGATAAAGAACTTAAATTAGATATAAAGTATCGAGGGACATCGCCCTACGTTACAATTTAGTTAAATTTTGACTAACATTTTACCTAAATTTTTTCCATTAAGTAAATCTATAAATGCTTTAGGAGCATTTTCTATATTTTCATAAATTGTTTCTTTAAACTTTATTTTTCCTTCTGACAGCCAATTTCGCATATCAGTTTCAAAAGGCTCATTATCATTTTCATGATCAAAAATTAAAAAACCTTTTATAGTTAATCTTTTTACTAATACGTGCGCCATATTTTTTAATCCAGAAGGAGCAGAAGTTGAATTCATTTGAGAAATCCTTCCGCAAATAATAATTCTTCCAAAATTTTTCATTCGAAAAATTGCAGACTCTAAAAAATCACCTCCAACATTATCAAAGTATAAGTCAAATCCTTCAGGACAAACTTCTTTTAAGTGAAGAACAAGGTTATCAATTTTTTTATAATTAAATGCTACATCAACATTTAATTCATTTTTTAACCAATCAACTTTTTCATCTGATCCAGTACTAGCATATACTTTGCATCCTAAATTTTTTGCAATTTGACAAACTGTTGAACCAACACTTCCACCTGCTGAAGATACAAGAATACTTTGTCCCTTTTGTATATTCCCATGATTAAAAAGACCAATATATGCAGTTTGACCTGTCATTCCCAAGGGTCCTAGATAAGTTTGTAATGGAAAATTGGAATTTTTTATTTTTTTTAAATCACTGCCTTTGCAAACGAAGTTATCTCTCATTCCAAAATTACTGAAAACAACATCTCCTTCTTTAAATTGTGAATCTTTTGATTTTTGGACTGACCCAATTGCATAACCTTCCATTTCCTCGCCTAGTAAAAAGGGCGGTTTATAATTTTTACGTTCTGTCATCCTTGCTCTCATATACGGATCAACAGATATCCATGAATTAAGAACATGAATATTATTTGTTTCATCTAATTTTAAAGTTTTAGATTTAATTTCAAAATCTTTTTCTTTAGGTAACCCAGTTGGTATATAATTTTTTAAAGCTACATATTTTGAAATTATTGTCATAATTATAATTTATATTTTTTCTTTAATTCTAGCAAATCTATTAAGAAATTATCTCTTATATTACTTAAATCTTTTATAGAATGATTCTTTGATTGTTTTTTTGTGCCTTTAATGATTTTTTCTTTAAGTGTTTTTGTTAGTTTTGGAGATTTGAGTTTAGTCCATGGAAGTTTCAATGCTGGTCCAAACTGATCTAGCATATGTTTCATACCCATTTCTCCTCCTGCTAAGTGAAATGTCAAAAAAGTTCCCATTAGAGCCCATCTCATACCAGGACCATAAGTTATTGCTTCATCTAAATCTTTAGTTGAAGCATATCCATCATTTACAATATGTAACCCCTCTCTCCACAAAGCTTCTTGCAATCTATCAGATAAAAAGCCTGGTAATTCTTTTTCTACCAATAGTGTTTTCATTTTAATTTTTTGATAAAATTTTTTTGCTTTATTAAGATATAAATTTGTAGTTTTTTTACCTTTTACAATCTCAACCAAGGGGAGAATATATACAGGGTTAAAGGGATGAGCTATGATTAATCTTTTTGGATTAATACATTTTGATTGTAAATCTGATGGAAGTAAACCAGATGAACTTGAAGCAATTATTGAATTTGAGGGTGAATATTTACTTATATTTTTTATAACATCTTTTTTTAAAGATAGTCGTTCAGGTACATTTTCCTGAATTAAATCTGCATTTTTCACTGCTTCCTCAATATTGTCTACGATCTCCAAATTTTTGAAATTGATTTTGGTATTATATAATTTTTTTATAATTAAATTTGTTCTTGTTATTTCATCTTTTAGAAAATTTAATTGCTGAGAATTTTTATCAAATGCTTTGACTTTTATACCATAAGCAAGAAATCTAAGTATCCAGCCGGTACCAATTACACCAGTTCCAATGACAGCAATATTTTTCAAATTAAAAATGTTTTTTTAGTTTTAATTTCTCTCTTGTCTGTTGTGGGGATAAAATAGATGCCCCCATATCTTCAACAATACATCTGGCCTTTTCAACCAACTGTGCATTTGATGCAAAAACTCCTTTTTTTAAATAAAGATTGTCTTCCAGTCCTACACGAACGTTTCCTCCCAAAATAACTGCCTGTGCAGCCATAGGCATTTGCGATCTCCCTATTCCAAATCCAGACCAAATACCTTCAGAAGGTACCATTTCAGCCATAGCTTTCATTGCGCTCGTTGTTGCAGGTGATCCCCAAGGTATGCCAAGGCATATTTGATAAAAAGGAGGTCCATCAATTAAACCTTCTTTATAAAGTTGGTTAGCAAACCATAAATGACCCATTTCAAAAGCTTCCATTTCTGGTTTCACTCCAAGCTCCTGCATTTTTTTTGCTGCAGTTCTTAGTTGTATCGGTGTATGAATAAATGTCATGTTTGAGTCACCAAAATTTAGTGACCCGCAATCTAAAGTACAAATTTCAGGTAATAACTCTTCAACATGTTCTAATCTGCTTAATGCATCGATCATATCTGTATTTGCTCCCACTGGATTTAAAGGATCTTTCCCAGTCCCAACTTCAAAATCACCACCCATACCTGTAGTAAAATTTAAAACTACATCAGTTTCAGAAGAGCGAATTCTATCTGCCACTTCTTTATAATAACTTAAATTTCTAGAAGGTTTGCCATCAGGTTCCCTTACATGTACATGAGCTATTGCCGCACCCGCTTTGGCAGCTTCAATTGAAGCATCAGCAATTTGTTTTGGCGTTATAGGTAATTTAGGATGTTTACCAGCTGTATCTCCTGATCCAGTAACGGCACATGAAATTATTACTTCATTATTCATTATTTTAAACTACTATATTTTTTGAATTAATAAAGAAAAACAATGAAGATATATTTAAATTCAGGAAGAGTTAAAAAAGAATGGACAGATTACAATGGTCATATGAATTTGGCATTTTATATTCATCTTTTTGATGCTGGATGGGAAGTTCTTTTACAAAAATTTAATATGGGTGAAACTTCTGCAAAAACAGAGAAGAAAACTACTTTTGCTGTAGAGTCACACACAACTTATGACAAAGAAGTGAAAGAGGGTGATGAAGTAGATATTAATTTGTTATTTCTTGATAGGGATAAAAAAAGATTAATTTACAAATTAGAAATGACACATAAGCTTGAAGGTTACAGAGCAGCAACAACAGAGGTTTGTTCTTTGTATGTTGATTTAAATATTAGAAAAGTTTCTGAATTAGAATTAGAAAAGCAAAAAGATATAGATAAATTTATTAAAGAAAATAAAAATAACTTTGATCCAAGTAACCTTACACTAATCAACAAGTTAAAAAAATAGTTATAAATTTCTATAAGGTGTTCTATTAAATATTCTTTGAACCATTGGAACAAATTCTTTTAGAGGAATTGTATCATAATTTGGATCAAATGATGCTTGATCCCATCTTTCACAAAAATCTATAGTGTCTTTAAAGAATTCATGACCTTTGAATTTATCTCTTAGATTTCTATCTTTTCCATAATAATGATTATAGTAGTAGGCTTGAAACAAACCATGTTGTTCTACAATCCATCTTGTTTTTTCAGACACAAAAGGTTTTAATACTGCAGCGGCAAGTTCAGAATGATTGAGAGGTGCAATTTCATCACCTATATCATGCAATAAGGAGGCTACCACCATTTCTTCAGAAGCTTGTTCACGTAACGCTCTTGATGCAGTTTGAAGAGAGTGTTCTAATCTAGATACCTTATAGCCACCTAAAGAATTGTCTAAACTTTCTAGCACTCTTACTATTCTATCAGCTGTACCTTCAATAAATTTATCTTCAAAATTAGCAAGAAGTTCATAATCCTCTTTATCACCATGTTTCATTTCAGTGAATTTTACTTCATCTTTAGACATGAAATAATTATACATATTTTTAAATTTTATGAAACTAATTCCTGAATGGTATGAGCACCAATATTGTTTGATTGCTTGGCCGTGTAATAAAGATCTTTATGGTAAAATTATTAATAAGGCCAGAGATGAAGTTGCAAATGTAATTAATGAAATTGCAAAGACTGAGCATGTTATTGTTTTGTCAAATAAAGAAGACATTAATGAAATTCAAAATAAAACTGATCATAAAAATATAGATATTATAGAATGTAAATTAGATGACTCTTGGATGCGAGATATTGCACCAATTTTTTATAACGAAAATGAAAAATTAAAATCAATTAGCTTTGAATTTAATGGTTATGGAAAGTATCCAGATTATTTAAATGATAATAAAATATCAAAATTTATTTCAAACTATTTAAATATCCCAACAAAAATTTCTGACTTAGTTATTGAAGGAGGAGCAATAACTTATGATGATAAAAAAAATTTATTTAGCACCAAAAATGTAATATTTAATAAAAATAGAAAACAAAAACATAATAGTGAATATATTATTAAAGAATTAAAACTCTTGTTTGACTTAAATTATATTTTTTTATTTGAAAATGGACTAATGGAGGATGATACAGATGGTCATGTTGATAATTTATTATGCCCGATCGGAAAAAATAAATATTTAATTGCTACAACCCACAAATTAGATCCTAACTATGAAATATTAGAAAAAAACAAAGCTGATCTTATTAAATTTTTTAGAGATACTAATCAGACATTTGATTTAATTGAAGTTCCTTTACCTACAAGAAAAAAGATTAATAATAAGAATATTATTAGCTCATATATAAATTTCTATTTCAGTAAAAATAAAATTATCTTACCTAAATTCAATGTTAAGGAAGATAATGAGGTAAAATTAACTTTTGAAAAGTTATTCCCAAATCGAGAAATTATGATGTTGGAAACAGAAAATATAAATTATGGTGGTGGAAATATTCATTGTATAACAATGAATGTACCAAAAATATGAAAATAAAAGTAGCAACATCACAATTCAAGGCTATTAAAGGAGACTTTGACGCTAATTTAAATAAAGCAATTAGTTTAGTTGAAAAAGCATCAAGTGAAAATGTTGATATTTTACTTCTGCAAGAATTATTTCAAGATTATTATTTTTGTTCAACAAAAAATGATAAATTTTTTGATCTTGCAATTGATTTTCCTTCTAATCCAATGTTCGAAAAATTATCTAATATTTGTAAAGATAAAAAGATTTCATTACCAATTAGTTTTTTTCAAAAAAAGGAAAATAATTTTTTTAACTCTCTAGTTATGATTGATTCTTTTGGTAAAATAAGTGAAGTTTATAATAAATCTCACATCCCTGAAGGGCCTGGATATAATGAGAAGTATTATTTTAAAAAAGGCAACACAGGTTTTATGGTTTTTGACACCCCTATAGCAAAAGTTGGCTGTGCAATTTGTTGGGATCAGTGGTTTCCTGAATGTGCAAGAATATTAACGTTGAAAGGTGCAGATTTAATTTTTTATCCATCAGCAATTGGCTCTGAGCCACACATTCCTGAATTAAATTCAAAGGATCATTGGATTAATACAATGGTAGGACATGCTGCTGCAAATCAAATCCCTATAGTAACTTCGAATAGAATAGGGAAGGAGGTTGAAGCTGATATTGAATTAAATTTTTATGGAAATTCTTTTATTTTGGATCATCTTGGAAATGTAATAAATCGTATGAATGATAAGGATGAAGGAATAATAACAGCAACTTTAGATTTGTTAATTTCAAGAGAATATAGAAAATTATGGGGTAACTTTAGAGACAGAAGGCCCGATCTATATAAAAAAATTCTCGATTTTTAATTTATTTTATTTAATGTAATTTTTATTTAGGAGGGGAATAATGCTTAAGTATTTTATATCTCTATTAGTTTTAATTTCTTTTTCAGCTCAGGCTAAAGAAGAATTATTTATTTACAATTGGTCTGACTACATTGCCGAAGATACAATTGAAAATTTTGAAAATGAATTTGGCATTGATGTAACTTATGATGTTTTTGATTCAAATGAGGTTCTTGAAGCTAAACTTTTAGCTGGCGGGTCTGGCTATGATATTGTCGTGCCTTCTGGTTCTTTTTTAGAAAACCAAATCAAGGCTGGAGTTTTTCAAAAACTTGATAAATCTGAATTATCAAACTTAGGAAATTTAGATCCAGAAGTTTTATCAAAGATAGATGCACATGATCCAGGCGGTCAGTATTCAGTAAACTATATGTATGGCACAACTGGTATTGGTTACAATACTGATAAGGTTGATGAAGATGAGGTTACTAGTTGGAGTGTTTTATTTGACCCAGCTATAGCTTCTAAATATGAAGATTGTGGTATAGCAATGTTAGATGCACCATCTGAAGTAATGGAAATTGCCTTAAAATATGTAGGCAAAGATCCTAACACTGAAGACGAAAATGATTATAAGGCTGCTCTTTCAATGTTGCAGGAAATTAGACCTTACATTAGGTATTTTGATTCTTCTCAATATATAGATGATCTTGCTAATGGTGAAATTTGTCTAGCTATGGGATGGTCAGGAGATGTTTTTATTGCTGCTTACGAAGAAATAGAACCAGTTTGGTATTCTATTCCTTCAGAGGGAACTGTAATTTGGTTTGATATGATGGCAATTCCAGCTGATGCAAAAAATGTTTTAAATGCACATAAGTTTATAAATTATATTTTGCGCCCTGAAGTTGCTGCAGATATTACAAACTACGTTTGGTATTCTAATCCAAACAAAGCAGCTAATGAGCTAGTTGATCCAGAAATTTTAGGAGATCCAGCTATTTATCCAGATGAAGCAACTTTAAGTATGCTTTTTGCTGATACTGCTGACTCACCTAAAAAAGCACAATTATCAACTAAATATTTTAATAAATTTAAATCAAATTAAAAAATATACTTCATTTCAGCACTAATATATTAATATTAGTGCTGATTTAAGATGGATAATAATTTTCTTGTAATTGAAAATATTTCTAAATCCTTTGGAGATAACAAAGTTTTAGAAAATATTAATTTAAATATTTCAAAATCTGAATTTTTTGGTCTCTTAGGATCATCGGGTTCAGGCAAAACTACCTTACTAAGAATACTAGGTGGATTTGAGAAGCCAGATACAGGACGTGTAATTCTCGACGGAACGGACATAACAAACCTTGAACCTTTTGAAAGACCATTAAATTATATGTTCCAATCGTATGCTCTATTTCCTCACTTAAACGTATTTAATAATTTAGCTTTTGGAATAAAAGAAAATTTTACCCAAAAAGAAATTGAAATAAACGTAAGAAATATTGCCGAACTTTTATCTATTGAACATTTATTAAATAGAAGAATTAAGCAATTATCAGGGGGAGAGCAGCAACGAGTTGCCCTTGGAAGGTGTTTAATAAAAAAACCTAAGTTATTATTATTAGATGAGCCTCTTGCAGCACTAGATAAAAAACTAAGATCAAAAACGCAATTAGAGTTAACAACACTCCAAAAGAAACTAAAAATTACATTTGTTTTTGTCACCCATGATCAGGAAGAAGCAATGTCCCTATCTGATAGAATGGCAATAATGAAGAATGGTCTTATTTTGGAATGTTCTAGCCCTGAAGAGATTTATGAAAATCCTAAAAGTCTTTATACTGCCAATTTTATAGGAATTGCAAATATAATTGAGATTTATAAGAAAGATGAAAATTTTTATTCTGATGATTTATGTATAAATTTTAAATTAAACAAAGAATTAAAAAATACAAAAACTAATATTTTACTAAGACCAGAGAAAATAAAAATACAATCAAAAAATAATTTGAAAACAAGTTCATTTAATTCCTTTAGTGGAGAAATTTTAGAAAAATCATATTTGGGAAGCTTTACACGTTATGAAATTAAAATTAAAAATATGATAATTTCAGTTTTAGATCAGAATTTTAATTCCAACTCAAATTATAATTTCCCAAAAGGTGAGAAAGTCATTTGTAGTTGGGAAAGTGAATCAATTAAGGTTTTAGAGGATTAATTGAAAAATAGATTATTTGAAAAATATTTTGTTTTTAGTCCTTATTTTTGGCTTGTTCTATTTTTTTTTATACCATTAGCTATAATTTTTAAAATATCAATTTCGATATCAGAATGGGGGATGCCTCCTTATCAAGATATTTTTCTTTTTGATGATGGATTTAAGATTAATACTACATTTGAAAACTATGTTTATATATTTAGTGATTATTACTACATTGGATCTTTTGTAAACTCTTTGATACTAGCTCTAATATCTACTTTTTTTTGTTTACTTATTGGGTTCCCATTAGCTTTTTATATTGCGACTTCAAATATCAGATTAAGAAATATCCTATTAGTTTTAGTAGTTATTCCATTTTGGTCATCATTTTTATTAAGAGTATATGCATGGAAAATAATTTTACAGAATAATGGAATTTTAAATGTAACACTTCTAAACCTAGGAATAACATCAGAGCCACTTCAATTATTATACAATCAATATGCTGTCATCATGGGAATTGTATACACTTATTTACCTTTGATGATTTTACCACTCTATGGATACTTAAATAAATTTGACTTAAATTTAATTGAAGCATCAAAAGATTTAGGATTAAATCGTATTAAAACCTTTTTTAAAGTTATTCTTCCTTTGTCTGTTCCAGGAATTGTTGCTGGATCTTTATTAGTTTTTATACCTGTTGTTGGGGAATTTATTATACCTGAAATGTTAGGTGGTAGTGATAGATTGTATTATGGAAAAATATTATGGGAAGAATTCTTTGTTAATAGAAATTGGCCAGGTGCTAGTGCTTTAGCTTTTAGTGGAATTATTATTTTGGTTTTGCCAATTGTTATTTTTCAAATACTTTATTCTCGTTGGAGTCAAAAAAATGAAATCTAGTTTAATCAAAAGTACAGTTATTTTTTTAGGTCTATTTTTTTTATATTTCCCAATTTTAGTTTTAATTTTTTACTCATTTAATGAAAATAAGAGAGTAATGGTTTGGAAAGGATTTTCTTTAAGATGGTACAATGAATTATTTAATAATGAACAAATAATTGAGGCATTTATTATTAGTATTAAAATTGCAGCTTTGTCTGCAACTTTTGCTACAATTTTAGGAGTTATGATTGGATATTCACTTGTAAGAATAAGAAAAATTCCTTTTAAATCATTTTATATTTTTCTTTCTTCAACACCTTTGGTTTTACCAGAATTAATTTTAGGTCTTTCAATGTTGCTTTTTTTTATAAGCTTAAATAATGTAATTGGATTTCCATCATCTAGAGGACAATTAACTATTTTTATATCGCACGTTACTTTTTGTGTTGCATTTGTCGCAATTATTATTCAAGCAAGATTAACAGACTTTAACAAAAATATTGAGGAAGCCGCGATGGATCTAGGCTATAATTATACCAAGGTACTTTATAAAATAACTTTACCTATAATTTTGCCTTCTATTGTTGCTGGTTGGTTATTAGCTTTTACAATTTCTTTGGATGATCTAGTTGTTGCGAGTTTTACTACTGGGCCAGGAGCTAACACTTTGCCTATTGTTGTTTTTTCTAAAGTTAGATTAGGACTGAGTCCTGAAGTAAACGCATTATCAGCAATTTTAATGTTTGCTTTAATAATAATTGGTTTATTTTATTTTTATTTTAATAAAAAATTTAAACATTAAGTAATAAATATTCTCGCTCCCAAGAACTTATTACTGATAAATAAGCTTGATACTCAACTCTTCTTATCGCTGCAATCGACCTTACAAATTTTTCATTAAATATGGATTTTATATCTTCATCATTTTCAAAGAGAGTTAACGATTCATCCATATTTTTAGGCAGATTAGAATTTTTATCTTTAAATGCACTATCTTTAGTTTCTGGATTTGGTTTTAAATTGTTTTTCATTCCTAAATATCCTGAAGCTAAATTAGCTGCAAAAACTAGATATGGATTTGTATCAGATCCAGAAATTCTATTTTCAATACGTATATTCCTTTCCTCAATTGATGGAATTCTAAAACCACAACTTCTATTACCTATTCCCCATTTAACATTTTTAGGAGCACCCCAAGTTGCAAACAATCTTCTAAATGAATTTATATTTGGAGCGTATATTGGCATTAATAATGGAGTATATTTTTCCAACCCACCTAAATAATTTTTCATTTTTTTTGAAATTTTAGATGATTTATTAAAAAAAATATTTTTATTTTTTTCATTATATATCGATTGGTGTATATGCATTGCACTACCAGGTTGGTTCTCCATAGGTTTTGCCATAAATGTTGCATGAAGTTTATGTTTCAAAGCTGACTGTCTTAGAGTTCGTTTAAATAAAAATACCTGGTCTGCTAGATCTAAAGGATCACCATGTTGAAAATTAATTTCCATCTGAGCTGAACCAGATTCATGATTAATAGTATCAATTTCAATATTTTGTGCTTCACAATAATTATATACATCTTCAAAAAGATGATCAAATTCGTTGACAGCATCTATACCTAAGGCTTGCTTACCTGTTTCTTGTCTACCTGATTGACCCACTGGCACTTCAAGGGGGTAATCTGAGTCAGCATTAGGTTTCACTAAATAAAATTCTAATTCTGGTGAAACAATTGGAGTTAATTTATCTTTTTTATAAAGTTTAAGAATATTTTTTAGAGCATTTCTGCTAGAATTTATAACCTCATCTCCGTTAAGATTTATTGCATCACAAATAATTTGTGCAGTAGGGTCGTCGTACCATGGCACTACTCTCATTGTATCAAAATCTGGTTTTAAAATTACATCAATGTCAGTTGGATTGTAAACACTTCTTGGTAAAGCACCGGCAGAGTCCTCAGTTGCATAATCTCCTGATATCGTTTGAATAAAAGTTGACTGAGGTAATCTGTGACTTTCATCTTCAAGTCCTTTTAAAAATTTATTAGTTGGTAAAATTTTTCCCCTTGCTATACCTCCAAGATCTGGAACTAAACATTCAACTTCTGTAATAGAGTTTTCATGAAACCAATTTTGAAATTTTTCAATCATATTGAGACTGTTTGTTTACTAATTATTATTAAACCATTAAAGATAAGTTAATGTTTACTACAAAAAAAAGGACCTTTAATCAACATGATAATGAAAAAGAGAGTTTTTATAAATTTTCAGCACCGAATTTTCCTAATCAAATTAAATTAAATGAGAATATTTCAACTGATGTATGTATTATTGGAGGTGGTTTAACAGGTATTTCTTCAGCATTAAATTTATCTAATCAAGGTTTATCAATAACGATTTTGGAAGCAAATAAAGTTGGATCTGGTGCTTCTGGTAGGAATGGTGGTCAACTAGGAATTGGAATGAGAAAAGATCAATTCTACTTAGAAAAAAAATTTGGTATTGAAAAAGCAAAATTTTTTTGGAAAGTTGGATTAGATTCTGTTTCAAATGTAGTTAATTTAATTGAAAAATACAAAATTGACTGTGCGCTTAGACAAGGTGTTCTTCATGTAGGCAACACAAAAAAAGATTATAGATATTTTCAAGATGAAATTGAGCATATGCAGAAAAATTATAATTATAATAATTATGAATACTTTGACCACAATTCAATAAGAAATGAAGTTAATAGTGACAGATATTTTTCTGGAATGCTTTTAAAAGATTCTTATCATTTAAACCCATTAAAACTGACATATGGTTTAGCACAACAGTGTTTAGCAAATGGTATAAATATATATGAAAATTCTCCGGCTGATAAAATTATTGATAATCAAAAAGAAGTTATAATTCACTCTGGAAAAAATATTATTAAAGCAAAGAAAGTAATTATTGGTTGCAATGGTTATCTTGACAATCTTTTAGGATCAAAGAGAAATTATTTTATGCCTATAAATAATTATATTATTGCAACAGAACCTCTCGGAAAAGATCTGGCAAGTAAATTAATCAAAAGAAATTGTGGCGTAATAGATTCTAGATTTATGATTGATTATTATAGATTTTCAGAAGACTACAGACTTCTTTTTGGAGGACCTGAAACAATTACATCTCATTTTGTAAAAGATGCAAAGAGTTTTGTCTCCAAACGAATGTATAAAGTTTTTCCTGAATTAAAAAAATTTAAAATTGAATTTTCTTGGGGGGGTACCTTGGCAATATCGATTAATAGATTGCCTATTTTTGGAACTATAATGAATCAAAAGTTATATTATGCTCATGCTTACTCTGGGCATGGTTTAGCTATGAGTATTATGGGAGGAAAAATGGTAGCTGAAAAAATTTTAAATAAATCAAATAATTTTGATATGTTTGAGCATATTAATCATTTTAAAATTCCAGGTGGCAACATGTTTAGAAGACCATTGTATTCTTCAGCCATTATTTATTATAGGTTAATGGATTATTTAAATAGATTGTAATTACTTAATTGCTCTTCTTAATCTGTCATTTATAGTTTTGCCAAGCCCTTTATCAGGTATTTCTACTACAGCAATTTTTTTGCATCTACTTTGATCTAATTTATGAAGATAATGATAAAAATTTTTTGCTGCTTCATTTAAATTTTTTTTATTACTCAAATTTAAATTAATTATTTTAGACCTTAATTTATTATAGCCAAAATTTAATAAACCTTCATTTTTTAGTATTCTCTTAGCATTCATTCTTATTGGCTTTAAAGTTGAGTAATGTTTTTTTAAATTACCAGGAGAAATAGATGATTTCTTTTTATTTTTAACTTTTGCATATCTATTTAGCTCTTCAACAGTTATGCTGCCATATCTTAATACTTCAATTTGATTATTGGTATCAATTCTAACAACTGTGGACTCTAGTCCATGAGAAGACTGTTTATCTTTTAAAACAAATATTTTTTTTACTAGAATAGGATCGATATCCATAATATTGGTTACTGAAGTTCTTTCTGACAGATTAGCACTAGGGGCTGCAATAGGTAGGTCAAATAAAGTAATTAATTTTTTAGCCAATTTATTACCGGGAATTCTGCAGCCAACTAAAGTTGAGTTGTTAGAGACTAATTTTGATATTTTAGAATTTTTCTTTTTTTTTAATATTATCGTCAAAGGACCAGGCCAGAATTTTGAACCTAATTTTTTTTCAAATTTATTTAAAATACAATATTTTTCTATTTGTTTAATACTTTTAAAGTGACAGATAATTGGATTACTTCGTGGTCTTTTTTTTACTTTAAAAATAGATTTTACAGCCTCATCATTTGTTGCATCTGCTCCAAGACCAAATACTGTTTCTGTGGGAAATATTACAAGTTCTCCACTGCTTAATAAATTTTTTGCAATATCTAACTTATTTTTTTTCATATTTTTTTATAAAATGTTTCCATCTATCTTTAAAATAGTTATTATCAATACTTGTATATGGGAAAAGTTATAGCATTTTCGAATCAAAAAGGTGGTTCAGGTAAATCGACTCTTTCAGCAAATTTATCAGTTTTGTGGAGTAATAGTGGTTACAAAGTAGCTGTTATAGATGCTGATGCACAAAAAAGTCTATCATATTGGCTTGAAGCAAGAAAATCTTATTATGGTGAAGATGATATTGGAATAACTCAATTAAATTTTGATATAAGGAATTTAATAGATGAAATTAAAGCCATAAAAAGAAAGTACGACTTTATAGTAATTGATAGCCCTCCATCTATAACTTTTGAAACAATGCAGGTTGTAAAAGCTTCTGATAGGGTATTTGTTCCAGTACAACCAAGTCCAGTAGACTTAATGGCTACACTTCCTTTTTTAAAAATTGCAAAACAAGAAAGAAAAAATCCAATAATTATACTTAATAGAGTGATGCTGAGAGCAAAATTAACTGAAGCAATGATTCTGCGTTTAAGATATGCTGGTGCTAAAATTGCTCGCTCCCGACTGTCTAGCAAAGTATTATTTGCAGAAACATTCTCAGTTGGAAGGGGTGTAGTAGATATAAGTGTTACATCAGATGCTTCAAAAGAAATAATTAATGTTGGAAACGAAATTTTAAGAAATTTCTAACTTAATGTCTGATATCACAACTGTTATACTTGCTGCAGGCAATAGTAAGAGATTTAAAGCAAGTAAATCAAAGCTTGTTTATCCATTATGCGAGTTACCAATTGTTTCACATATTTTTAATATTGCAAAAAAAATATCTGGTAAAAATATATTAGTCGTATCTAATGAAAAAAATAAAGAAGAATTAAAGTTAATATTAAATACCTCAAAGTTAGTTGTTCAAAAAAAACAAAAAGGAACTGCTGATGCAATTGAGCAAGTTAAAAAATATGTTAAATCAAAAAATATTTTAATTTTATTTGGTGATACACCTTTAGTTGAAGTTAAAGATATAAGAAAACTAGTAAGTAAATTTAAAAAAAGTAAAGCGAAAGCTTCATTAATTGCATTTAATACTTCAGAGCCATATGGTTATGGTAGGTTATTATTAAATAACAACTACGTTGAAGAAATAATTGAGCAAATCAATTTAAAACCTGAACAAAAAAAAATCAATTTATGTAATTCTGGTATTTTGATAGCAAATACTAAATTATTATTTGATAATTTAAAAAATATTAAAGAAAATAAAATTAAAAAAGAAAGATATCTTACTGATATATGCAAAATTTTTTCAAAAAAAAATATACCTATCAATTATATTGAGTGCAACAAAGAAACAATGTTGGGCATAAATACATTGGATGATTTTAATGTTGTACAAAATATCTTGCAAAAAAAATACGTAAAAAATTTTATAAAAAATGGAGTCAATTTTTTAAAACCCAATACTTGTTATTTAAGCTATGACACCAAAATTGAACCTACTGTTACAATTGAAAGCAATGTTACAATAAAGGAAAAAACAATTATAAAAAAAGGTTCAATAATTAAAAGTAATTCATACTTAGAAGAGGTTACAATAGATGAAAATTCACATATTGGTCCAAGTGCTAGATTAAGACCAAAAACAAAAATTGGAAAAAAATCAAAGATTGGTAACTTTGTTGAAATAAAAAATTCTAAAATTGGAAATAATGTTTCTATTGCTCATCTTTCATATGTTGGAGATTCAAAAATAGGAAATAATGTGAATATAGGTGCCGGCACAATAACTTGTAACTATGATGGAAAGAAAAAACACAAAACGATAATAAAAGATAATGTATTTATAGGTTCAAACACATCACTCATTGCTCCAGTTGTAATTGAGTCTAAATCTAGAATTGGCGCAGGTAGTGTTATCACTAAAAATATTCCCAAAAATTCACTTGCTATTGAAAGATCAGCCTTAAAAATTCTAAGAAATAAAAGATCTAAATAATAACCCTTGTTTCAAGATATATTAGGGTTTATGAGCCTTTTCAAATTATGAGCGATAAATGGTCACCAAATAGTTGGAGAAATAAAAATGCTCTTCATATGCCTAACTATCAGAATGAGGATCATCTAGATAAAACTCTAAATGAAATTTCCAAATATCCACCTTTAGTTTTTGCTGGAGAAGCGAGACTATTGAAAAAGAAACTTGGAGAAGTTTCAAACGGAAATGCTTTTTTATTACAAGGTGGAGATTGTGCAGAAAGTTTTGCAGATTTTCATCCAGATAATATTAGAGATACATTTAAAGTTATTTTACAAATGGCTGTTGTATTAACGTTTGGTGCTTCTTGTCCAATTGTTAAAGTAGGAAGAATTGCTGGACAGTTTGCAAAGCCAAGATCATCTGCCACAGAAGTTATTAATGATTTAGAACTTGAGTCTTATAAAGGCGATATAATTAATGGGATAGACTTCAATCAAAAAGACAGAGATCCTAATCCAGATAGATTAATTCAGGCCTACAATCAGTCTGCATCTACACTTAATCTTTTAAGAGCTTTTTCTCAGGGCGGTTTTGCTAATTTAAATAAAATACATCAATGGAATCTAAATTTTGTTAAAGGTGAGAATGCTGCTAAATTTAGAGAGATATCTTCTAGAATTGACGAATGCCTATCTTTTATGGAGGCATGTGGAATAAATGGAAACAGTGTAAGACAATTAAATGAAACAGACTTCTTTACAAGTCATGAAGCTTTACTTCTTCAATATGAGGAAGCATTAACAAGAATAGATAGTACTTCAGGTAAGTGGTACGATGTTTCAGCTCACATGTTGTGGGTAGGTGACAGAACACGACAACTTGATGGAGCACATATTGAATTTTTAAGAGGTATTGAGAACCCAGTAGGTATTAAAGTGGGTCCAAGCACAAAGACAGAAGAACTATTAAAGATATTAGATGTGTTGAATCCAATTAATGAAGCTGGAAAAATAACGCTGATATGTAGAATGGGTCATGAAAAAGTTAGTGGAATACTTCCAAAAATAATCAGATCAGTTAATGCAGCTGGTAAAAATGTTGTGTGGACTTGTGACCCCATGCATGGAAATACTATCAAATCTAACACGGGTTTTAAAACTAGGCCATTAAAAGATATAATTTCCGAAATTCAGCAATTTTTTCAAATTCACAGAAGCGAAGGAACATATCCAGGCGGCGTCCATTTAGAAATGACTGGTCAAGATGTTACAGAATGTATGGGAGGTCTTCAAGAAATTACAGATGAAGATCTAAAAAATAGATATCATACATATTGTGATCCGAGACTAAATGCCTCGCAGTCTCTAGAATTGGCTTTTTTATTATCAGATTTTTTAAAAGAAGAAAAATTGCTCTCAAAGCAATCTTCAAATTTATAAATTTATATTTATATATTACTTATGAATTCAAAAGATAAAATTTTATACATTTCTAAATGGATTAAAGATTACGCTAAATCTATAAATAATAATCCAAAAACACTAGTAATAGGAGTGTCAGGAGGAGTTGACTCAGCTCTTACTAGCACCTTATGTGCTCAAACTGGTTTAAAAACTATAGCTGTTTCAATGCCTATTAAGCAAAATTCATCACAACATGATTTAAGTTTAAGACATTTAGAATTTTTACAGCAAAATTACCCAAATGTAGAAACAAAAATAATAGAGCTAGATAATGTTTTTAAAACATTTCAAAATACGATGCAAAATTTTGATAGTGAGTTAGCTTTTGCAAATTCAAGATCTAGACTAAGAATGGTAACTCTATACCAAATAGCTCAAAGTAATAATGGTATAGTTGTTGGTACTGGAAATAAAGTTGAAGATTTTGGTGTTGGATTTTATACAAAATATGGTGATGGAGGCGTAGATATATCGCCAATAGCAGATTGTACTAAAACTGAGGTGTGGGAACTAGCCGAAGAAATTGGGGTTATAAAAGATATTATTAGCGCAGCACCGACAGATGGTTTATGGGATGATAGTAGAAATGATGAAAGCCAGCTTGGTCTTTCATATAAGCAATTAGAAGAAGCAATGGAAAATAAGTCTAGTGAATACTTCAGTAGATATGAAGAAATTAGAAAGCCAAATCTTCATAAGATGAAGCCTATTCCTGTTTGCGAAATTCCTAAAGAATAATATGAAGTGTAGGTTCGCTCCCAGCCCTACAGGAAAAATACATATCGGTAATGCTAGATCAGCAATTTTGAATTGGATTTTTTGTCAAAAAAATCAAGGTGAGTTTGTATTAAGAATTGATGATACTGATGCCAATAGGAGTTCTAAAGAATTTGAGACAAGTATCAAAGATGATCTTACATGGCTTGGATTGAATTGGAGTTATACTTTTAATCAATCCTCAAGGAAAAATATTTACAATGAGAAAATCCAAATTCTAAAACAAAAGAAAAGACTTTATCCATGTTTTGAAACAGAAGAGGAATTAGCTTTAAAGAAAAAATCTTTGTTATCATCTGGAAAACCACCTATTTATGATAGATCATCTTTAAATCTAAGTGATGAAGAAGTAGAAAAAAAAATAGAATCTGGATTCCAACCTCATTGGAGATTCAAATTAGATCATGAAAATATTAGTTGGAAAGATATTATTAAAGGAGATGTTTCATTTGATGCAAAAAATTTGAGTGATCCTGTTTTAATTAGAGCTGATGGAACATTATTATACCATTTACCTTCAGTCATTGATGATATTGAAGAAAAAATTACACATATTATTAGGGGGGAGGATCACATAGCTAATACTGTCTATCATATTCAAATTTTTAAGGCTCTTGAATCTTCTATTCCATCATTTGCTCATCATCCCTTTTTAGTTGATGAAACTGGTAAGGGTTTTAGCAAAAGACTTGGAAGTCTTTCAATTGAAAATTTTAGAAACGAAGGATATGAAAATATATCTTTACTTAATTATTTTCTTTTTATTGGTTCGAGCAGTAATATTGATCCAATCAAAGATTTAAATGAAATAGTAAAAAAATTTGATATTCAAAGCTTATCTAGATCTTCTGCTAAATTTTCAATTGAATCCTTAAGAAATCTCAATGAAAATACCATTAAATTATTTAGTTATAATGAGATTAGTCATAAGTTAAAAAATATAAAATCCAATTTTCAAAAAGAGAGTTTTTGGCGTTTTATTAAAAATAATATTTCATTTGTTAATCAAGCTAAAGAATGGGAAGAAGTAATTACAAAAATAAATAATGCTAAAGATTTAAATATTGATGATAGTTTTATTAATACGGCAGTTGATGAATTACCCGATGATCCTTTTGATGAAACAACATGGGATCATTGGACATCAAAAATTAACAAAAAAACTGGGCTTAAAGGAAAAGATTTATTTATGCCTTTGAGGTTGATTTTGACTGGAAAATCTCATGGACCCGAATTAAAATATCTACTACCATTATTTGATAGAGACGAAATCTTGCAAAAACTTGGAAAAATCTAGTAAATTTTAATTTATACTCTAATAGCGATCTAGTAATTATGGAAGACAAAGTATATTTATTCGATACCACACTTAGAGATGGTCAGCAAACAACAGGAGTTAATTTTTCTGTTAGTGATAAAATGAATATATCCCAACATCTTGATGATTTAGGAATAGATTACATTGAAGGTGGATGGCCGGGAGCAAATCCTACCGATAATGATT
Source organism: uncultured Alphaproteobacteria bacterium (assembly GCA_902615845.1). Lineage (GTDB taxonomy): Bacteria > Pseudomonadota > Alphaproteobacteria > HIMB59 > CACPNW01. The sequence continues at coordinate 43,543 of CACMQS010000009.1, read as the reverse complement.
TTTTTTCAAGAAATACAAAATTTTTAAAAAGTAAATTGACTGCCTTTGGTATGACAAGAAGACCAGGTAGAAGTGCAGATAACGATCCAGGGTTAAATGCACTTATTAATTCAAGCGCAAGTTGTGTTTGTATTGTAGGTAAATCCTCATCATTTCACGTAAAAAACGCTTTAGAGATATCTGAAGATGAAAATTTAAAAATGATCAGTGATAGTATTCAATCAATAAAAAATAAAAACAAAGAGCCAATTTTTGATGCAGAACATTTTTTTGATGGCTTTAAAGAAAATAAAGAGTTTGCATTGAATTGTATTAAAGCAGCGTATGACGCTGGTGCAAGATGGGTTGTTCTTTGTGATACAAATGGTGGAACTCTTCCAGATGAAATTTACAATATTGTTTCAGAAGTAGTAAAAGTTATACCAGGTCAAAATGTTGGTATACATGCTCACAATGATACTGATAATGCAGTTGCAAATGCATTAGCAGCTATTAATGCTGGAGCAAGACAGATACAGGGAACTATTAACGGTTTAGGAGAAAGATGTGGAAATACTAATTTAATTTCCTTAATTCCATCTTTGGTTTTAAAAACAAAATATAAAACAAACATTTCAAAAGATAAATTAAAAAATTTAATTCATATTTCTAGAACATTAAATGATATTCTTAACATGCCTTCAAGAAAAAATGCTCCATATGTTGGAGATCACGCTTTCTCTCATAAAGGTGGGTTGCATGCATCTGCAATAGAAAAAAATTCTTCAACTTATGAACATATTAAGCCAGAAATAGTTGGTAACTCTAGAAACGTTGTTATTTCTAATCAGGCAGGAAGATCTAATATATTAAATCAATTAAATAAGATTAATATTGATTTACCTAAAAATGAAATCAACAATATCTTAGAGATTATCAAGGAAAAAGAATCAGAAGGATATTCATTTGATACTGCTTTAGCTAGTTTTGAATTACTAGTTAGACGTCACCTTGGTCATTTTGAGGATTTTTATAACTTAGAAAAATTTAGAGTCACAGACGAAAGAAGATGGAATGCTAAAGGTGAAATTGTTACTGAAGCAGAGGCTACAGTATTTTTAAAAGTTAAAGATTCAAATATGATGACAGTGGGCACTGGAAATGGTCCAGTAAATGCTATTGATAGTGCATTAAGAAAAGCTCTAATTGATTATTATCCTAATCTCAAAGATTTAAAATTAACTGATTACAAAGTCATGATTCTTTCATCAGAAAAAGGTACTGGCGCTATCACAAGAGTTTTAATTGAATCATCTGATTCCACTAATACACATTGGACAACTATTGGCGTATCTCCAAATATTATTGATGCATCTTATAGCGCTATTTTTGATAGCATTACTTTTAAGCTATTAAATGATTTAAAGAATAAAAATTGACTTCAAAAAATCCAAGCATAATTTTAGTTAGACCTCAACTTCCTGAAAATATTGGAATGGTTGCTCGTGTAATGCACAACTTTGGTCTAAAAGATCTAATTGTTGTTTCACCAAGAAATAACTGGTTAAACAATAAATCAATAAATGCAGCAAAAAAAGCAACTAAAATTATTAAGAATATTAAAGTTTATAATGATTTAGAAATTGCACTTTCTAACTTTTCTTATGTTGTGGCCACGACTAATAGAAAAAGATATTTGGAAAAAAATTCTACTAATGATTTTAAATTCATTAAAAGAAAAATTATTGTTAATAAAAAAACAGCAATACTTTTTGGCCCTGAAAATTCAGGACTTTCAAATGAGGATCTGAGATTATCTGATATTATTTTTACTATTGAAACAAGTAGTAAAAGTAATTCATTAAACCTTTCTCATGCAGTTACTGTTTTAAGTCATAAATTATTTGAATTGAATAATTTTAAAATCACTAATTCAACTTCAATTGAAAAGGATAATATTAGTAAATATCAATTATCTAAATTCTTAAATTATATGATTGAGAAACTTGAAAATAAAAAATTTTTTACTCCAAATGAAAAAAAAGAAAGTATGAAAAATAATATTTATAGCATTTTCACAAAAATCCCTCTTACGAAGAAAGAATTGCAGACTTTATGGGGAATAACAAAAAAACTTAATAAATAAGCCAAAAATTAAGTATATTAAATTTGACATAGTACTTTAAATCACTATATACCCCTCATATTAATGACAAAAAGACATAACGCTAAATACAAAATTGATAGAAGGTTAGGAGTAAACTTGTGGGGTAGACCTAAGAGCCCCTTTAATAGAAGAAACTCTAAGCCTGGTCAGCATGGTGTTCAGGGACAAAGAAAGAAACTATCAGATTATGGAAATCAGTTATTTGCTAAGCAAAAACTTAAATTTTATTACGGTGATTTAACTGAAAGGCAATTTAGAAATATTTTTAAAAAAGCTTCAAATATTAAAGGTGACACAAGTCAGATTTTAATTGAGTTATTAGAAAGAAGATTGGATGCTACAGTCTATAGAATGAAATTTGTACCTACAATTTTCTCAGCGAGACAATTAGTTAATCATGGTCATGTAAAGGTCAATGGAAAAAGAGTTAATATTCCATCCTATAGTGTTAGTGATGGAGATGAAATTTCAATAAGAGATAAAAGTAAAGAAATTAACTTAATTGTAGAATCGGTTAGTTCTCAAGAAAGAGAAATTCCAGAATACTTAGAAGTTGATGTAAAAGAGTTGAAAGGTCGTTTTTTAAGAGCACCTCTAATTCATGATGTTCCTTATCCTGTAACAATGGAACCTAATTTAGTTATTGAGTATTATTCAAGATAATTTCTTTTTTATAACTATCATAAATATAAATTATTATTCCTATCCAAATAATTATAAATGATACCAGCTTAATTTGTAAAATTTCTTCATTAAGAATAAATACTGAAGTTATAAAATGAAATGTCGGTGCTAAGTAAAATAAAACTCCAGCAAGACCTAATTGAATAAATTTTAAACCCAAATTAAAAAAAAATAATGGAAAAATCGTTACAGCTCCCGTAAGAATTAAAAATAATGATGTCTTTAAATCAATACTAAAGATACTATTTTCATTTTGCCAAAATAAATAAACTAAGTATGGGATAGATATTAAAGATATTATAAAAGTCTCATATAGTAAACCAATTGAAGGATTAACATTAACCTGTTTTCTTAACAATCCATATATTGCCCATGAGGTTCCAATCCAAATTATTAGGAATGGAAATTGATTTAAATTAATAAATAAGAATAATATACCTGAAAACATAAGACATACGGATGCAAATTTAGGCTTAGTTATTTTCTCATTTAAAAAAAAATAACCAAGAACAATACTTATCATTGGAGTAATAAAGTAACCCATTGATGCATCCTGAACTCTTTCTTGTCCTACAGAATAAATAAAACCTGCCCAGTTACCTGCAATAAGAAAAGCTGTAATTGTTAAAATAAAAATTCTTTTTCTAGATTTAAATATTTCAATAAAATCACTTATGTTTGAGATTAAAATTAATAATGAAAATAAAAAGATAAATGACCAAAAACCTCTATGAGCTAAAACCTCAATAGTCTCAACGTGATTTAATTCATTAAAAAAAAGGGGTTGTGGAAGCCCCCAAAAAATTGCTGCAATACAGGAAAATATTACACCTCTAGAAAATTTATTATTTAACAATCTAGGACAGGTTTACGTCTATTCCATTTGTATTGAATAATTCTAGTAATTCACCACTTTCAAACATTTCAGTTATGATATCACACCCACCTATAAATTCTTTCTTAACATAAAGTTGTGGTATGGTTGGCCAATTAGAATATATTTTAATACCTTCTCTCATTTCATCACTCTCTAACACATTCACACTTCCAAATTTAACACCTACTTTATTTAATATTTCAACTACTCTTGCAGAAAATCCACACATTGGAAATACGGGGGTACCCTTCATGAAAAGCATTACATCATTAGAGTTAATTTCATTTTCTATATTTTGAGATACATGGTCGTTTTTATTCATTATTACTCCGATACAGTTTTTAGCTTAAGTGCGTGCAAATCACTACCCATTTTACCATTAAAAGCATCATAAACCATCTTATGTTGTTCCACTCTTGTTTTTCCAGAAAAAGATTTTGATGTTACTGTAGCACTGTAATGATCACCATCTCCTTTAAGATCTTCAATTTCAACAGTTGCATCTGGTATAGCTTCTTTAATAAATTGTTCAATTTGTTTAATGGTCATTGGCATACCTATAAAATAGTTCAGATATTAGTAAAAATAAAGATTATTTAATTTTATTTTTAAAAATCCAATCTATTTTCTTTAGATCATCATCATCTTTAATGATTTTCATGATTTCTTTTGAATTTAATATTTTATTTAATTCTTTATTTTTTTGAAAAACTTGGGAAAAATTCTTATTATTATTCCATGTTTCCATGGCACTTTCTTGAACAATTTTATAAGCTTGTTGTCTTTTCAGTCCTTTTTCAATTAATTTTAACATAATATTGTGAGTTCTATGTAAGCCTCCAAGCATATTCAAATTTTTCAACATATTTTTTGGATAGACTTTTAAATTCTTTATAATTCCATTTAAACGATTCAGTGCAAAATCAGTTGCAATTGTAATATCTGGAGTCATAATTCTTTCAACACTAGAATGACTAATGTCTCTTTCGTGCCAAAGTACAACATTTTCTAGAGAAGGTATTACACCACTTCTAATATATCGTGAAATACCTGTTAAGTTCTCACTCAATACCGGATTACGTTTGTGAGGCATTGCAGAAGAACCTTTTTGGTTAGAAGAAAAGCTTTCTTCAACTTCTAATACCTCTGTTTTTTGTAGATTTCGAATTTCCACAGCAAATCTTTCAATAGAAGATGCTAAAATTCCTAGTACTGAGAGAAAATAAGCATGCCTGTCTCTTGGAATTACTTGAGTTGATACATCTTCAGAATTTAGCTTAAGTTTTTTTGCTACATAATCTTGAACTCGAGGGTCTATAGAATTAAAGGTTCCAACAGGTCCAGAAATAGCACAAACAGATATTTCGTTGATTGCCTGATCAAGTCTTTCTAAATTTCTTTTAAACTCAAAATAAAAAGAAGATAATTTTAATCCAAAAGTAATAGGTTCAGCATGTATCCCATGACTTCTTCCAATCATTAATGTGTCTTTATATTTTTTAGATTTGATTTTTAAACTTTGAATACATTCTACTAAACTTTTTCTTATTATTTCTGAGGTTTGCTTAAGTTGTACAGAAAATGAAGTATCAATAATATCACTTGATGTTACACCAAAATGAAAATACTTTGATGAGTCGCCAATATATTTGCTTACATTATTAATATAAGCAACAACATCATGTTTTGTTTCTTTTTCAATTTTTTCTATTTCTTTAACATTAAATTTTGCTTTATTTCTTATTTCTTTTGAAGCTTTTTTAGGAATAACGCCGAGCATTGCTTGTTTTTCTGCAATCAAACACTCAATCTCTGTCCAAATTGTAAATTTATTTTCTAATGACCAAATCTTTTCAATCTTAGGTCTATTATATCTAGGTATCATTTAATCTACTTATACATCCTTTATTGGAAAAGATGTATTGTTTTTAGATAATGTAAATATTTCATTTCCTTCTTCTGTTATTCCAATTGTATGCTCGAATTGAGCAGATAAAGATTTATCTTTTGTTACAGCTGTCCATCCATCATTTAGTATTTTTGTTTGCCACCCACCTAAATTAATCATTGGTTCAATTGTTAAAAACATTCCAGGCTCTAAGATTGGTCCCTCACCTGGTTCTCCAAAGTGTAAAACACTAGGTGGAGTATGAAATTCTTTTCCAATTCCATGACCACAAAAATCTCTTACTACAGAATAACCTTTTCCTTCAGCAAGTTTCTGAATTTTATTTCCAATATCACCAATATGCTTACCAGGTTTAGCTTCACTAATACCAATTAATAAAGATTCATAAGTTATTTTTAAAAATTCATAATTTTTTTTATTTGTCTTTCCTGCAACAAACATTCTGGAGCTATCACCATGCCAACCATTTAGAATAACTGTTACATCTACATTTACTATATCACCATCAGATAGAATTTTTCTTTCAGAAGGAATTCCATGACAAACAACATGATTTACAGATGTACAAACTGATTTTGGGAAACCTTTATAATTTAAAGGAGCTGGTATTGCTTTGTTTTGAATAATTTGATCATGACATATGTCATTTATTTCTTGAGTACTTATTCCTGGAACAATCTTTTCACTTAAAGAATCTAGAACATCAGCAGCTAAAGAACCAGCTTCTCTCATGCCCTCAAAATCTTTTTTAGTATGTATTGGGATATTGTTGTTTCTCATTTAAAAAATAATTACTTACGATTAATAAATAATATATAGAAAATATCAATTAATCATATGAGTTCTTTTAGTGCAGGAGTTATTGTTATTGGTGATGAGATACTTTCTGGTAGAACTCAAGATACAAACTCAAATTACATTGCAAAAAAATTATTAGAAGCTGGTATTAAGTTAGAAGAAGTTATTGTTATTCAGGATGATAAAAAAACAATAATAGAAAATGTTTTAAAATATAGCTCAAAATATTCTTATGTTTTTACTACAGGAGGAATTGGACCAACTCATGATGATATAACTTCAGAAAGTATATCTGAAGCCTTTAATTTACAATATGAAACAAATAAAATGGCTTTTGAGATTCTTGAAAATTATTATCCAAAAGGTGAATTTAATGAAAGTAGGCAAAGAATGGCCAAAATGCCATTTGGTTCAGAGCTTATTTTAAATCCAATGACTGCTGCACCAGGATTTATTGTAAAAAATATTTATGTTTTACCAGGTGTGCCAGAAATAATGCAAGTTATGTTTGAGGAATTATTGAAAAAAATTAAAAAAGGTAACCCAAGACTTGTTACAACAATTAATACAAATTTATACGAAAGTAAAATTGCAAAAAATTTAAAAAATATTCAAAACAATTATGCAAATGCATCAATCGGTAGTTACCCATATTTTAATCTTGCAGCTAAAACAGGTGGTGTTAACATAGTTGTTTCATCATGGGATATGAAATCTATCCAACCAATAGTTGATGATATAACTAAGATGATTGAATTAAATGGTGGAAAAAGTTCTATAGTTTGATATTAGTCCAAAATTAGGCCTCGTGGTGGAATGGTAGACACAAAGGACTTAAAATCCTTGCCCTTTTGGGAGTGCCGGTTCAAGTCCGGCCGAGGCTACCAATCTCTAAATTATGTTTGCTTTTATTACCATTGGGACAAATAATTTAAAAAAATCATCTGCATTTTATAATAAAATTTTAAAACCTCTAAAAATTAAAAAAGTTTTATCTCATAATCGATATTATGGTTATGCTAAAAAAGAAACCCCTAAAATAATAGAATTATACTTGATTAGACCTCATAACAAAAAAAAAGCAACCATAGGAAATGGTACAATGATTACTTTTAAAGCTAATTCTAAAAAAACTGTTAATGAATTTTATAAAATTGGAATTAGTCTTGGAGCAAAAGATGAAGGAATGCCTGGACCCAGACATGGTAAAGATTATTATGCATATTTAAGGGATTTAGATGGCAACAAGATTTGTATTTTTAAAAAAATTTGATCTTAAAAATTAAATTGTTCATTCAAAATTTTATCTTCAATAGAGTGCTTACTATCGAACAATACAGTGCATTTATTTTCATCTGAAGATACAATATTGACTCTACTAATATCTCTAAACTCAACATTGTCTGCAGTTACGCTAGATGAGCGTTCATCATTATTTAACACTTCAAAATCAATTTTACTAATTTCAGATAACAGAGCACCTCTCCATCTCCTTGGTCTAAAGGCACTGATTGGAGTTAATGCAAGTATATTTGAGTCTAAAGGTAGAATACTACCATGTGCGGATAGATTATAAGCTGTACTTCCAGCTGATGTAGATAACAAAACGCCATCACATATCAATTCTTCCATTTTTACTTTCTCATTTATTTTGATTTTAATTTTTGATGCCAAATGAGTCTGCCTCATAAGAGAAACTTCATTATATGCATATGCCTCAAAGATTTCATTATTAACACTTTGTGCAGTCATTTTTAATGGTTTAAAAGTAGATTTTTTAGCATTGGTAATCATGTCATTTAAATTTTCATTACTAAGATTATTCATTAAAAAGCCAATTGAACCAAAGTTTATTCCAAAAAATGGTTTGTTTAGTTTATTAAAATTATGAAGTGATTTTAAAAGTAATCCATCTCCTCCAATTGGAATAATGTAATCGGCATCTTCCACAGAATTTTGTCCAAATAATTCTATTAGTTTTTTTTCTGTATTTTTTGCCTCAGGATTATTTGATGATAAAAAATGAAATTTCATTATCCACCTGTTACGTTCATATGTCTTTTCATATATTTATTAATTTTTTCTCCAATCATAAAATCATGTTGTTTTGGTTTAATATTAAGAGCAAACTTAATTTTTTCTTTTATATAGTCATCACTATAATCTTTTCTCATTATTTCTCTAAAATCAACAAAGTCATTCTGACCAAGGCACATGAAAAGTTTACCAGTGCTCGATATTCTTACTCTATTGCAAGAGGCACAAAAATTATTTGTTAAAGGACTTATAAACCCAATTTTATTAGAAACTAAATCACTAGTATAAAATCTTGCTGGACCTCCTGTACTATAATCAATCTTAGAAAAATTATATATTTTGTCTAGTTTTGAAAAAGTATCAGATAATGAGATAAACTGATATTCCCTTGATATATCTGTTTCTTCCATTGGCATTACTTCGATAAATGTAAGATCAATTTTTTTATTACTAGTCCAATTTATTAATTCTTCAATTTCATTTTCATTAAAATCTTTAATTACTACAGTATTAATTTTAATTTTTATGTTGTTATCAAGTGCTTCATTAATTCCATCAAAAACTTTTTCAATATTTCCAAATCTTGTAATTTTATTATATTTTTCAGGATTAATTGTATCTAGAGAAACATTAATCCTATTAATACCATTTAGCTTCAGTAGTTTTGCATATTTTTTTAATAATGTACCATTTGTTGTAAGGGTTATTTCCTTTAGATTTGTTTTTTCTTTTTTGGTATTAAGTTTATCAATTAATTTTATAATATCATTTCTTACCAAAGGCTCACCCCCAGTTAATCTAATTTTTTCAACTCCGAGTTCTATAAAGTTGTCACATAACCTTTCAATTTCTTCTAAAGTAAGTATGTCTTTTCGAGGAAGAAATTGCATTTTTTCTTTCATACAATAAACACATCTCAAATCACATCTATCTGTAACAGATACTCTCAGATAATTTACTTTTCTCAAATACTGATCAATTAGTTGCATTTATATTAATTATTTTTAATTCAACTTCTCTAGGGTTAATAGTTTTTTTTCCAACATTTTCAAAATTAATTGTAACGATATTATTAATACATGATTGTACTTGACCAATTCCCCATTCTTTTTCTTTACTTACATTTACAACAAAAGTACCTGGTGTAAGATCACCTATATAAAAATCTGACATTTAAAAAAAATTAACTAATTCTTTTTTCTGCTTTTTCATGCATTTCTTGAGCTTCTAAACTCAATGTTGCAACTGGTCTTGCTTCTAATCTTTTGATACTAATTGGATCACCTGTTTCATCGCAATAACCATAAGAACCATCTTCAATTCTTTGAAGGGCGGCATCAATTTTATTAATTAGCTTTCTTTCTCTATCTCTAGTTCTAAGTTCGAAAGATCTATCTATTTCTTCAGATGCTCTATCAGTTATGTCTGGTTTTGCTTCATTTTCATTCTGAAGATTATTTAAAGTTTGAGATGACTCCTTGAGCAAATCTTTTTTCCAACTTACTAATTTTTGCCTAAAATATTCTTTCATTTTCGCATTCATGAATTTTTCTTTCTGAGTTGGTTTATAATTTTTAGGTAATTTAGTCATAACTTTAAAACGCTGCTGATTTATCAAATGATTTTATTTATTCAAGCAATATTGAAATATTATTAATTATAAATAATTCATATTTTTCAATATTTTAATTAAATTTTTATAAAAGAACAAAAATAGAACTTTTAAAAATAGAACAAAACGTGTACAAGTAAACATGATTTGCAAGAATCTTAATAAAAACATAGGAAATTAATGGAGAAATGTAATGTCTCAAGCTAAATTAAAAGTAGTAAATAACGAAAATTCAATGGATAAAGAAAACAGAAGTAAATCTCTAGAAGCAGCTGTAAGCCTAATAGAGAAAAATTATGGAAAAGGCTCAATAATGAAATTGGGCTCTAAAACAAATGTAGATATTGAAGCAATATCTACCGGTTCATTAGGGCTTGATATAGCTCTTGGTATTGGAGGAGTTCCAAAGGGGAGAATTATTGAAATTTATGGGCCTGAAAGTTCTGGTAAAACTACTTTAGCCACTCATATTGTTGCAGAGTCTCAAAAACAAGGTGGTAATTGTGCATTTATAGATGCAGAGCATGCTTTAGATCCAGCATATGCTAAGAAATTAGGTGTAAATTTAGAAGAATTATTAATTTCCCAGCCTGACACAGGTGAGCAGGGTTTAGAAATTGCGGATTCTCTCATTAAATCTGGAGGTATTGATGTGTTAATTATTGACTCAGTTGCAGCACTTGTACCAAGAGCTGAATTAGAAGGCGATATGGGAGATTCATTACCTGGCTTGCAAGCTAGATTGATGAGTCAGGCTTTAAGAAAACTCACAAGTTCTATTGCTCAATCAAACACTTTAGTTGTATTCATAAATCAACTTAGAATGAAAATTGGTGTTATGTTTGGTAGTCCTGAGACAACTACAGGCGGTAATGCTTTAAAATTTTATTCTTCCGTAAGAATGGACATTAGAAGAATTGGTGCAATTAAAGATAAAGATGAAATCATAGGAAATCAAACTAGAGTAAAGATAGTTAAAAATAAAGTCGCACCTCCATTCAAAGTTGTTGAATTTGATATAATGTACGGAGAGGGTATATCTAAATTAGGTGAATTAGTTGATTTAGGTGTCAAAGCAGAAATCATTGATAAATCAGGATCATGGTTTGCATACAAAAATACTAAAATAGGACAAGGTAGAGAAAACGTTAAAAACTTTCTTAATGATAATCCCACTATAGCTAAAGAAATTGAAAATCAAATTCTACAAAATGCTGGAATAGTTGAAAAAGCTATGATGGAAGGAAAAGTAGAGAATAAAGAAAAAGAAAAAGAAGCTAAAGAAGCTGAAGAAATAAAAGAATAATAAATATTATTTTTGTCTGGCGCCTATTTCATAATAGGCGCTTTTTTATTTAGACAATAGAGTTTTCAAGTTATAATACCTTTTCATGAATTCTAATCAGATTAGGTCAACATTTCTCAATTATTTTAAAAAAAATGGACATGAAGTTGTTCATTCTAGTTCTCTAGTACCAGATAATGATCCTACTCTAATGTTTGCTAACTCTGGAATGGTACAATTTAAAAATATTTTTACAGGTAAAGAAACAAGAGATTATAAAAGAGCGACTACTGCTCAGAAATGTGTAAGAGCAGGTGGTAAGCATAATGATTTAGAAAATGTAGGATACACTACAAGACACCATACTTTTTTTGAAATGTTAGGTAATTTCTCTTTTGGAGATTATTTTAAAGAGTTGGCCATAGAACTAGCTTGGAATCTAATTACTAAAGAATATTCAATAAATAAAGATAGACTATTGGTAACTGTTTACTCTGATGATCAGGAAGCTTTTGATTTATGGAAAAAAATAGCTGGTTTATCTGAAAATAAAATTATTAAAATTAGTACATCTGATAATTTTTGGTCAATGGGTGAAACTGGTCCTTGCGGCCCATGTTCTGAAATATTTTATGATCATGGTGATAAATACGAAGGAGGCCCCCCAGGTTCTCCAAACGAAGATGGTGATAGATTTATAGAAATATGGAATTTAGTATTTATGCAATATGAGCAAATATCTAAATCCGAGAGAATAAATCTACCAAAACCCTCAATTGATACTGGAATGGGGTTAGAGAGAATGACAGCTCTTCTAGATGGTTCTAACGATAATTATTCTACAGATTTATTTCAACCAATTATAAATGAATCAACAAAACTATGTGGCGATGAAAGTTCAATAACAAATCCTAGTCACAGAGTAATTGCTGATCACTTAAAATCTTCCTCTTTTTTAATTGCCGATGGAGTAATGCCTTCAAATGAAGGTAGAGGATACGTCTTACGAAGAATAATGAGAAGAGGAATGCGACACGCTCATTCTCTAGGTAATGAAGAGCCTGTATTTCATAAGCTATTTCCTATTTTTTTAGATGGAATTAAAAATTCATATCCTGAATTAGATAGAGCAAAAGATCTCATTACTAATACATTAATGAATGAAGAAACTAAATTTAAGGAAACTGTTGAAAAAGGAATTAAAATTTTAGATGAGGAAATTTCTAACTCAACAAATATATTTAATGGAGAAGTAGCATTTAAATTATACGACACCTATGGATTTCCCTTAGATTTAACACAAGATTATTTGAAAAGTAAAAATATTGAAGTCGATATAAAAACATTTGAACAAAAAATGTTAGATCAAAAGGAAAGAGCAAGACAAAGTTGGAAAGGTACAGGAGACATCGAGGATGAAGGCATTTGGTTTGATATAACTTCTAAAATAGATCCAACAGAATTTTTAGGATATTCTGATATGGAAGCTGATTGTAAAATAATTTCAATAATATCAGAAAGTAAGTCAGTAGATAAAATTAAAAAAGATCAAGAAGCAATTATAATATTAAATCAAACACCTTTTTATGGAGAAAGTGGTGGTCAGGTGGGAGATCATGGTTTTTTTGAAAATGATAACTTTAAGTTTGAAGTTATGAATACTACAAAAATATTTGGAAACTATTTTCTTCACAAAGGTAAAGTAATTAGTGGTGAATGCGAAATTGAAGATACTATTAAAGCAAGAATTAATACATTGAATAGAGATTTTATTAAATATAATCATTCTTCAACTCATTTATTACATGCTGCTCTTAGAAAAATACTGGGCAAGCATGTCACGCAGAAGGGCTCACTTGTAAATTCAGAAAAACTTAGATTTGATTTTAGTCACAATAATCCAATTGAAAAAGATCAACTCATGAATATTGAAGAAATTGTAAATGATCAAATTCAAAAAAATGGAATTGTTGAAATTAAAATTGTGGATCAAAAAAAAGCTATTGAAGAAGGTGCGATGGCATTGTTTGGAGAAAAATATAGCGATGAAGTAAGAGTAGTAACAATGGGTCAAGGAAATGAATCATTCTTTTCAAAAGAATTATGTGGAGGAACTCATGTTGTTAAATTAGGTGAAATAAGTAAATTTAAAATAACTAATCAATCTAGTGTTGCATCTGGAATAAGAAGAATTGAAGCAGTATCTAATGTTGCAGTGGATAAATATATTAAAGAAATAGAAAGAAAATTATTAGAAAAAAATAAAAACCAAGATAATCAAATTGAAGATTTAAAGAATAAAATTAAAAATATTAATGCTGATTATAATTTTAAAAATGAATCTGAAGACAAAGGTTTGTTAATTAAAGAATTAATTCAGATACACGAAAAATTAAAACAAAATATGTCTATATCAAAAAATATTGATAATATTGTTGTAAAAAAAATCAAAGAATTAAATTTTATATACTTAATTGCTGAAGATTACCCTAATAAATCTTTGAAAACATTTATTGATGAGCAAAAAAAACAATATAATAAAAATAGTGTTTCGTTAATAATTTCAAACAATGAAAATAAACTATCTATTGTGCTAGGAGTTACAGAAGATATTACAGATCTTTTTGATGCTTCAAAAGAAATAAGAGAAATTTCAATTATTCTAGGTGGCAAGGGTGGGGGTGGTAGAAAAGATCTTGCTCAAGGAGGAGGATCAGATGTTAGTCAAATTAATGAAAGTATAAAATACGTAGAAGATAAATTAAACTCTATTAGTTAATTTGAAAATTGTTTTTTATTGCGCTTAAAAAATCTTGAGTGTTTAACCATTTCTGATCTTTATTAATTAATATTGCTAGATCTTTTGTCATTTCACCACTTTCTACAGTTTTGATACACGTTTCTTCTAATTTTTTAGCAAAATTTATTAATTCATTATTACCATCAAATTCTCCTCTAAAACTTAAACCTCTTGTCCAAGCAAAGATTGATGCAATAGGATTAGTTGAAGTTTCTATACCTTTCTGATGATTTCTATAATGTCTAGTTACAGTTCCATGTGCGGCTTCAGCTTCTACAGTTTTACCATCAGGGGTCATTAACACACTTGTCATTAAACCTAGTGATCCAAATCCTTGAGCAACAGAATCTGATTGAACATCTCCATCATAATTTTTACAAGCCCAAATAAAATTACCTTCCCATTTTAATGCTGAGGCCACCATATCATCTATTAATCTGTGTTCATAAATTATGTCTTTTTCTTTGAACTTATTTTTAAATTCAGAATCAAATACATCCTGAAATAAATCTTTGAATCTTCCATCGTAGACTTTTAAAATAGTATTTTTAGTAGAAAGGTAAACTGGCCAACCAAGGTTAAGTCCGTAATTAAAACAAGCTCTAGCAAAATCTTTAATTGAACTATCCAAATTATACATTGATAGGGCTACACCAGATTTTTCAAATTCATAAACATCTTTTGAAAATCCTTCAGATCCATCTTTAGGTTCAAAAACCATTTTAAGTGTCCCTGGTTTATTAACTAATGTGTCAGTCGCTCTATATTGATCGCCAAAGGCATGCCTAGCAACAACAATTGGATGGTTCCAATTTGTGATTATTCTTGGAACATTTTTACATATAATTGGTTGTCTAAATATAGTTCCCCCAAGTATATTTCTAATTGTTCCATTTGGCGATCGCCACATTTGCTTTAATTTAAATTCTTCTACTCGATTTTCATCTGGTGTAATTGTTGCACATTTTATTCCTACACCATATTTTTTTACTGCTTCTGCTGCGTCTATGGTAATTTGATCATCAGTTTCATTTCTTTTAATAACTCCAAGATCAAAATATATGATATCTATATCAAGATAAGGCAAAATTAATTGTTCTTTGATGTACTTCCAGATGATTCTGGTCATTTCATCTCCATCCATTTCAACTACTGGGTTATTAACTTTTATTTTTGCCATTTAATTAATATATTTTTTAATTGATCAACCGTATCTATAATGTGGAAACTGTTTTGTAAATTTTTATTTGAAAATTTTTCATCTTCAAAAAATTTAAATTGTTTAAATAGATTATCCCAGAAATTATTTTTATTAAAAAATATTATTGGCTTATTATGAATCCCCATTATTTTCCAAGATACGACTTCTAGTATTTCTTCTAAAGTTCCTGTCCCTCCTGGTAATGCTAAATACGCATCACCTATCTCAAAGAGCAACTTTTTTCGTTCAGACATATTATCGACAATTTTTAACTCATCTATATTTTCAAAAATTATTTCTCTCTCAGATAAAAAATTTGGAATTACTCCAATAACTCTATTTTTATATTTTTTTGCTGTCTTAGCAACCACGCCCATAATACCAACTTTTGCTCCACCATAGACTATATTTATTTTAAATGATGATATTAATTTGCTTATTTCTTCTGCATCTTGATAATATTTATTACTTAATTTATCTGAAGATGAACAATAAATAGTAATTGATTTGATTGTCATAGATTTAAAAGTTTATTTAAAAAAAATTTAATTAGAAATTTTTTTCTTATACCAATTCTTCATGTTTTCTCTAAACATTAAAGCAGATGGTGTAACAACTAATGTAAGGAATGTTGCAAAGAGTAGTCCAAATACTATAGCTGTTGATAATTGAACCCACCACTGAGTATCTGGTGATCCTCTTGTTATTTCTCTAGATATAAAGTCAACATTTGTCATTGTTACCATAGGTAATAAACCTAGTACTGTTGTAGTTGTTGTAAGTAAAACTGGTCTCAGTCTCTGCGCTCCTGTTTTGATAATAGCTTCTCTGATATTTGATGTTTTAGTCTTTAAAAAATCAAATGTATCAATCAATATAATATTATTATTTACCACTATACCGGCAAGAGCGATAACACCAACTCCTGACATAACGATACCAAATGGCTGTGCTGTTACCATTAAACCTATAAACACACCCGCTGTAGACATTACTACTGCAAAAAGAATTAAGAATGCACTATAAAAACTATTAAACTGCAACAGAAGTATCATTAGCATTAAAAATAAAGCTACACCAAAAGCTCCTGTTAGAAATTCTTGTGCTTCTTTTTGGTCTTCATTTTCTCCTATAAGTTCAGCCCTTACTTTGTTATCTAATTCATAACGAGGTAAATCTAAAGTTCTTCCTCTCCAAGACGGAGCAGTATCTGAAATTCCTAATACGTACTCAAGTTCTTTTACTTTTCCGTCAGGATAAGTTCCAGGCTCTACATCTGCCTGAATATTTATAGCATTTTTTGAATCTACTCTAATTATATTTCCTGTTCTGCTATTTGGAACAATTTCTACAAAATTGGATATTGGAACTAAACCATTTGTAGTAGTTACTCTTAAGTTATCAATTCTATCCAATGTTCTTCCTTCGTTTGGATAACGAAGATAAAGTGGTATACTTTCATTACTATCATCAGGTCTATATTCACCAAGTTTAAGACCGTTTGTTGCAAGTTTAATTACATTACCAATTGACGTAATATTAGCTCCAAACTTAGAAGCTTGTTTTCTATCTACATTAATTTCCCATTCTATCCCAGGTGCTGGTAAATTATCTTCAACATTCATTAAATTTGGATAATTATCCATAAATTTTTTAAGCTTGATTCCTTCGGCAATTAAAAGTTGTTTATTATCACTGGTTAATTTAATATTAATTGGTTTACCTTCTCCAGGACCACCTTGTTGTTCTCTTGACTCTACTTTAATCCCATTTATGCTTTTTGTGGCTTCCAAAATTTCTGCAAGAATTACTTTTGATTTTCTTCTTTTATTCCAATCTGTATATTCCAAACTTATTGATCCAATAAAGTCTTCTGATGCCTCTGATTGTTCACTTACATTTCCACTTAAAGAATAAATATTTTTAAATTCTTGTCTTTCCGATTGAAGCTTTAAAATAATATTCTCAACTCTTGATACATAATCTTTTTTTTCTTCAACTGAGAGATTACCTCTTGCAAAGACTACGATTTTTGCAAGATCAGGCTCAACATCTGGGAAAAATTCTACACCTTCTCCAACTTGAGTATAGGTATAGTTTACAGCAACTAATATTACTAAAGCACTAATCATTACCTTTAAGGGATGGAATAATAAAAAGTTTAATATTTTTGCATAAAATCCAACAAAACCAGTTACGTTTAAAACAGGTTCATTTGATTCTGAAGATAAGATTTTTGCATTTTTAGAAACTAATTTATCTGTAGAATTTACATTTTCTGAAATTTTATAAACTCTTGGTATAATTCTTATAAATACAAATATAAATAAAGCGAAGCTCAGTAAATATTTTCCAATTGTTATAAATAAACTAAATCTTTCAAGATTTAATAATCCAAATCCATAAGATAATAGATTGTAAAAAATTAATGATATTAGTAATGGTACAATAAATTGGAGAAGTATTCTTGAAACAGTATTTAAAATAGATCCTAAAACTGGGACAAACAGTAGTGCCATAAACAAAGAAGAAATAAGAACACATATAAGTGTTATTGGTAAATATTTCATAAATTCACCAGCTATACCAGGCCAGAATATTAAAGGTAGAAAGGCTGCCAGTGTAGTTGCAGTCGATGATATAATTGGTAGTGACATTTTTTTTGATGCATTTGCGAAAGCATCTTTTACACCAAGTCCTTCTTTCATTTTTCTATCTGCATATTCAACAACAACAATTGCTCCATCGACTAATAGTCCTACAGATAAAATTAGAGCAAATAATACAACTATATTAATAGTAAAACCCATTACAGAAAGAGCTAATAAACCTGATAAAAATGATCCTGGAATAGATACACCAACTAATAAACCAGACCTAACTCCTAATGCTCCTAAAATAATAATTAAAACAAGGATTATAGCTGCTATGACATTGTTTTGCAGACTATTTAACATAGTTTTAATTCCCTTTGATTGATCATTGCCAAAAGAAATTTCAACATTTTCAGGAAAACTTTTAGCAGTAATTGCAGTTATTCTTTTTACTTCTTCAATAGTATTAATAATATTTTCACCAATTCTTTTAGAAACATCAATAGTTATTGAATTAGATCCATTTACATTTGCATAAGATTGCCTGTCCTCGAATGTTCTTTTAACTTCAGCAATATCCCTGAAAGTAATAACTGAATCTCCATTAGTTTTAACTGGAGTATTTAATACATCTTCAATAGTTTCGTATAAACCTGGAACTTTAATATCAAAACTTCCGTCACCAGTGTCTTGTCCACCAGCAGATACCATTTTATTATTTTCTCTAACAATATTAATAAGACTCTCAAGATTGATACCATAGCTATCAACTGCAGTTGGATTAATTAGTATGTCAACTTGTTCATTTCTTTTACCGCCTATTTTAGCTTCTAAAACACTAGGAATTGTTTCTATATCATCTTGCAAAATATCAGCTAAATCTTGAAGTGTTCTATTAGGTACATCTCCACTTAAAGAAATAGAAAGGATAGGAAACGTACTTATATTTACTTCGTTAACTGTTGGTTCATCTGCTTCACTAGGTAGATCACCCTTGGCTCTATCAACTTTATCCCTAATATCAACCATAGCTTGATCAGAGTCAAAACCAGCATCAAATTCTAATAAAACATTGCCTCCGCCTGAATAAGCTGTTGATCTTACTTCTCTTACTCCTTCAACAGTTTTAACTTCGTCTTCAATTGGTTTAACTAAAAGCCTTTCAGAATCTTGTGCAGAAATACCATTTTGACTTAGTGAAATATAAACTATTGGTATGCTCACATCAGGAGATGATTCTTTAGGCATTGTGATATAAGTAGATGCGCCTGAAAAAATTATAAAAATAAGTATCCCCATGAAAACTCGGGAATGGCTAATTGCATAGTCTATAATATTTATTTTCATTTAGATTAGTTTATTGTTTCACCAATACTTATATATTCTTGACCACTTACAATTAAATTTACTTTCTCGGGTAATCCAGAAACCCACATGCCGTCTATCGTATCCTTAATTGTTTTGGTTGGATAGAATGTAACCTTATTATCATTATCTACAGCTTTAACACCCACGGTCCCATCGTCTAATAAAGTTAATATAGAAGGTGGTATTTTGTGAGCTTTAAGTTCTGAACCTTTGATAATAATTTTAGTTGTTATTCCACTTTTATAAGAGAGATCTTTGTTATCAGCTTCAATAGTAATTTCGAATGTTCTAGTACTAGTTTCGGCTGATGGAGAAATAAAAGATATTATTCCATTTTTTTTAATCCCATTACTATCTTCAATTAAAGCTTTAGTACCAACACTCACTTTATTTACATCAAATTCAGATAAATAACCTTCAATCTTGATAGGGTCTAAATCAATTATAGTAAATAGGGGAGTACCTATTGAGATGAATTCAGTTTTCTCAACCATTTTTTCAGAAATAATTCCATCAAATGGCGCCTTGATAGTAGTTTTTTCTATGTCAAGTTTTATGTTCTTTAAAATTGATTTTACATTTGAAATTTGAGCTTCAAGGTTTGCTAAGGTAGATTCAAATTTTATTTTAATATCTTCTCTATCAGCTTGAGCATTGGCAAGATTAAAAGATGCTAAACTTAATTTTGATTTTGAACTTAATCCTTTATCAATTAGTTGTTTTGCAGATGCATATTCAATTTCATACAATTCAATTCTTTCAACATTTTGTCTAAGTAAATTATCTCTGTTTTTTTCATTTAAAATTAGTTCTTTATTAAGTCTTTCTAAATCTTTTTTTGCACTAGAAAGCTTTTCATTTCTATCCTCTAAGGAGATTGTAATCATTTCAGCATTTTGAGATACTCTATCTCCTCTTGCAAATTCAATATTATCTATATTGCCAGATGTTTCAGATTTAACATCAATTTTTTTGTTATGAATAGTTTGACCTTGTAATTCAATAGATTGATCAATTAAACTGGAAGTAAATACCTTTGTTTCAACAGAAAATGAAAATTCTTCATTACCATTATTTTCTGTATCTTGTGAATATGAAGTTTCTGTTACAGTGCTAGTTTCTGTATCATCGTCTTGTGCAACAACATTGTTTAAAAATTGACCAGAACCAATCCATCCAACAACAGCGGCAAGTATTATGAAAGCTATAAATATTGATCTTTTCATTAAATATCGTACATGTCATATATATTAAAGTTACTAAAAAACAATTTTTTGTTAGCTTTATTATCTTTTATGAAATCAAAAAACTGGGTTAATAGACAAAAAAATGATCAGTTTGTAAAGAAAGCTAAACAGTTAGGGTATATCAATCGAGCAGCTTTTAAACTAGAAGAGATTGAGCAAAAATATAAAATAATTGAAAATTCTAAAGAAATACTAGAACTTGGATCTTCTCCAGGAGGTTGGACTCAAGTGATCTTAAATTACAATCCAAAAACTAACATAACCTGTTTTGATTTATTAGATATGAAAATGAATAATAAACGCATTACTTTCTATAGAGAAGATTTTTTAAAATATAATTTTATTAATTTAAAAACTAAATTTGATTTAATTCTATCTGATGTAGCTCCAAATACCACTGGTCATCAATCAACAGATCATCTGAGAATAAGTCAGTTAATATATGAAGTTATAGACAGATTAGTAATAATATTAAAAAACCAAGGATCATTTATATTCAAAATTTGGAAGGGAGAGGAAGAAAAGGAAATTATAAAGATACTTAAAAAAAAGTTTGAAAAAGTTGAGTATTTTAAGCCGAAATCATCAAGACAAGAATCAAGTGAAATATTTATACTATCCAGAGGATTTAGATTGAATGAAGAGTAGATTAGAAACTATTTTAATTGTAGATTATGGATCACAATATACACAATTAATTGCAAGAAGAATCAGAGAGTTAGAAGTCTTCTGTCTTGTCTATCCTTTTAATAAAATCACAAAAAAAATTTTAAATGAAATCAAACCATCTGCATTTATATTATCTGGCGGTCCTAGATCAGTACTTGACAAAAATGCTCCCAAATTAAATCAAGAAATTTTAAAAATGAAAAAACCGGTTTTAGCAATTTGTTATGGTATGCAATTAGTAACTAAAAATTTGAAAGGTGTAGTAAAACGTTCCACTCATAGAGAGTATGGTCACACAATTATAAATATTAAGCAAAAATCACTTTTATTTAAAGGAATTAACAAACAAAAATTCAAAGTATGGATGTCTCACGGAGATAATATTAATAAAATACCAAAACTTTTTTCAATAACATCTTTATCAAATAACAAAATTATTTCATCTATTGAAAATTATAAAAATAAAATTTATTGCCTTCAATTTCATCCTGAGGTCTATCATACAGATTTTGGTTCAAAAATAATTAATAATTTTGTTTTCAATATAGTAGATATAAAAAATAAATTCAAAATTCAAAAATTTATTGAAAATAAAGTTTCAGAATTAAAAAATGAAATTAATAATAAAAAAATAATTTGCGGTTTATCTGGAGGAGTAGATTCTACAGTTACTGCATATTTGTTAAGTAAGGCTGTTAACAAAAACCTTTATTGTATTTTTGTTGATCACGGTCTTTTAAGAAAAAATGAAGCTAATGAAGTTTCAAAAATATTTTCCAAAAAATTTGGAAATAACTTTACTAAAATAAATGCTTCGAATATTTTTTTAAAAAAATTAAAAAATGTATCTGACCCTGAGAAAAAAAGAAAAATAATTGGCAAAACATTTATAGAAGTTTTTGATAAAGCAGCTAAAAAAATATCAAATGTAGATTATTTAGGACAGGGAACCCTTTATCCTGATATCATAGAGAGCATTCCATTTTTTGGAGGTCCAACAGCTAAAATTAAAAGCCACCATAATGTTGGTGGTTTACCAAAAAAAATGAAACTTAAAATTGTAGAACCTTTAAGAGAATTATTTAAAGACGAGGTAAGAAATGTTGGAAAGCAATTAAAAATAGATAAACATTTACTTTTAAGACATCCATTTCCAGGACCAGGTTTAGCAATTCGAATACCGGGAGTAATTGATAAAAAAAAGATCTTAATTCTTCAGGAAGCAGATCATATTTTTATTCAGTATTTAAAAGAAAAAAAACTTTATAATAAAATTTGGCAAGCATTTGTAGTCCTCTTACCAGTAAAATCAGTAGGCGTTATGGGAGATGAAAGAACATACAATTACTCAGTTTCACTTAGAGCTATTACTTCTGTTGATGGAATGACAGCTGATTTTTATATGTTTACAAATAATCAACTAAAAGAAATATCATCTCGCATAATTAATAAAGTAAAAGGCATCAATAGAGTATTATATGACTTTACTTCAAAGCCTCCTGGAACAATTGAGTGGGAGTAGTATTATGATAAATTTAAAAGATGAAATAAAATTTCCATGTGGCTTATTAATGAAAAATAGATTTATGCTTGCCCCATTAACAAATACTCAAAGCCATGAAAATGGAATACTTTCAGAAGATGAATTTAATTGGTTAACTATGAGAGCTAAAGGAAATTTTGGACTTACCATGTCTTGTGCTTCACATGTTCAATCTATTGGTAAAGGTTTTCCTGGTCAATTAGGTATTTTTGGTGATGAACATATAGAAGGTTTAAAACGATTAACTGATAAAATTAAATCTTATGAAAGTTTAGCTGTCGCTCAATTACATCATGCCGGAATGAAATCACCTAAGGATATTATAGGTGAACAGCCAGTTTGCCCTTCAGATGATAACAAGACTAACTCAAGAGCTTTAAAACTAGATGAGGTCAAAAGACTAAGAGATAATTTTATTGAAGCTGGAGTTAGGGCAAAAAAGTCAGGATATGAAGGAGTAGAAATACATGGAGCTCATGGTTATATTCTGTGTCAATTTTTAAGCTCTAAATTCAATAAAAGAGAAGACGAATACGGTGGAAGCTTAGAAAACAGATCTAGAATAATTTTTGAAATTATCGATGGTATCAGAGATGAATGCGGTTCTCAATTTCTATTGGGAGTTAGATTATCCGCAGAAAGGTTTGGAATTAAATTGGGAGAAACAAAAGAAATATGTAAAAAACTTATTAATACTAATAAAATAGATTTTTTAGATATATCACTTTGGGATTCTTTTAAAAAGCCTGAAGAAGAAGAGCATACAGAAAAGAGTTTGCTAGAGCATTTCACAGAACTTGATTTTAAAGATGTTCAATTAACAGTAGCGGGAAATATAAGAACAGGTAAGAATGTTTACGAGATTCTTAATAATAAAGTTGATTTTGTGACTATAGGAAGAGCAGCTATTCTTCATCATGATTTTCCAGAGAGAGTAATGAAAAATCCAAATTTTGAACCAATAGATCTACCAGCTTCAAGATCTTACTTAAATAAAGAAGGTCTAAGTGATAAATTTATTGAATATATGGGAAATTGGCCAGGTTTTGTTGATAAGTGATTTTAAGATTTATTATGCTTTGTTTTTAGAGATTTTAGTGATTTTTCTTAAATAAAATTTTTGATTGCTCTTCTTTTGTCATTATAAAATCCAGAAACTGACAAAAAAATTAGATATGCATTATAAGTATTATTAAAATGCTATTATCGTATTATTTAAAAATGGTCATTTAATCTAACCTACGACTTAATTAGGAGGTAAAATCAAATGAAAATATTTTTAATATTTATTACTTCAATATTCTTATCCTTTAGTAGTTTCGCTGATACTAAAATATCTTTTGCTTTAGATTGGAAATTTGAAGGACCAAGTGCACCTTACTTCTATGCAATAGATAAAGGTTATTTTGGTGAAGAACATTTAGAAGTAGAAATATCTGCAGGTAAAGGATCCTTAGATGCTATTCCAAAGGTTGCTACAGGAGCTTTTCCTATAGGTTTTGCAGATATAAACAGCTTAATCAAATTTTTAGATCAAAATCCTGGAGCACCAGTTATGGCAGTTATGATGGTTTATGATAAACCTCCATTTGCAATTGCTGGAAGAAAAAGTCTTGGTGTTACAACTCCATCTGATTTAGAGGGAAAAATTCTTGGTGCGCCACCACCTGATGGTGCATGGGCCCAATTCCCACCTTTTGCTTCTGCAAATAATATTAATGTTGATAATATAACAGTGGAGCCAGTAGGTTTCCCAACAAGAGAACCGATGTTAGCTGAAAAAAACGTTGATGCTATAACAGGGTTTTCATTTTCAATGTTTTTAAATTTAGTTCGTCTTGGTGTTCCTGAGGATGATATATCAATTATGTTGATGGCAAACTATGGATTAGAATTATATGGTAATGCCATAATAGTTAACACTGATTATGCAGATGCAAATCCTGAAATAATTAAAGGTTTTTTAAAAGCTGTATCTAAAGGATGGGCTGATGCTATGAAAAATCCTGAAGACGCGGTGAAGAGTATGGTTGAAAGAAATCCAGCTGCTGATTTAGCTTTAGAGACAAGAAGATTGATACTAGCAATAGAAGGAAATGTTAATACTGATTATGTAAAAGAAAACGGTATGGGTAATATTGACATTGCAAGAATGGAAAAAGCTTTAGGACAGTTAGCAGAAACATACGAATTCTCATCTGATCCAGAGATTTCATCATTTTTTACCGATAAATATTTACCTTAATATTTTTTTATGGGGTAGACTATTTCTACCCCATATACTAATCATAACTTATGCATATCAATATTGAAAAGGTTTCTCATCAATATGAAACTAAACAAGGTATGCTTCCTGTTTTAAAGGATCTTTCCCTATCAATTAAAAGAAAAGGTTTTACTGCTATAGTTGGACCTTCAGGTTGTGGAAAATCTACAATAACTAGATTAGTCAGTGGATTAATTAAACCAACTCAAGGTAGTATTTTTATTTCAAATAAAAAAATTACATCCCCACTTTCTACTGTAGGAATGGCTTTTCAAAATCCAGTTTTGTTAGAATGGAGAAATGTAATTAAAAATATAATTCTTCCACTTGAGATAGTATCAAAAAATATGACTTATAATCAAAAGATATCGAATGCATTAGATCTGCTTAAGTTAGTGGGATTAGAAGAATTTGAAAATAATTTACCATCTGAATTATCTGGTGGGATGAAACAAAGAGTTTCACTTTGTAGATCTTTAGTTCATAGTCCAGAGGTCTTAATTTTAGATGAGCCTTTTGCAGCTCTAGACGCATTTACAAAAGAAGATTTGTGGGATGTTATGCACAAATTAAAAAAAGAAAGAGACTTCACATGTATTTTAATAACTCATGATTTAAGAGAAGCTGTTTATTTAGCTGATCAAGTAATTGTTTTATCCGGAAGACCGGCTTCATTACAATACGACGTTAAAACTAATTTTAATGAAGAAAAAAAAATCTCTGATTTATATTCATCAGAAGTATCACAATTACTTGCAACACTTAGAAATCAAATCGAAATAGCTCAGAATAAAAATGATTAGAATCAATAATTTTATTATACCTTTATTTAGCCTTATAATTTTTTGTTTGTTATGGGAATTGTTGGTTTGGTATAATAATTGGCCAAATTATAAAATGGCTTCCCCTTCAGATTTATGGCCAGCATTTTGGAAATTTAAACATCTCTTTTTAATCTACGGTTGGGAAACTTTTTGGAGAACTGTTGTAGGATTAATATTGTCTGTTTTGGTAGGATTAAGTTTGGGTATTTTGATGGGGTTTTCAAAAACTATTAGAATAGGCTTATATCCAATTCTTGTTGGTTTTAATGCTATTCCTAAAGCAACAGTAGTTCCAGTAATTGCATTAATATTTGTTGGTATGCACAATATGAATACAATTATAATTGTAATTCTTATTTCATTTTTCCCCATCTGTGTTTCAATTTCGATTGGATTATCAACTTTGGAAAGAGAATATGAAGACATACTTTTATCTTTAGGTGCGAATAAATTTGAGATTTTTTATAAAATTGCTTTACCAAAAACATTACCAGAATTTTTTGGAGCATTAAAAGTATCAACAACACTTGCGTTTATTGGAACTAATTTGATGGAGATTATTGAACCACATGGAAAAGGATTAGGACATTTGTTTGACAGTGGAAAAATTAGTGCAGATTATCCATTAATGTTTGCAGTATTGATCACCTTAGCTATTATGGGAATATTTTTATATTATATTGTTGTTTATCTTGAAAATATTTTTGCCGGTTGGGCCATTAGAAAATAAAGTGTAGAAAGATTAAGTTTAATAATACAAATTATTAAATAAAATTATTAATATTAATTTACTAACTTAAAAATGTTTCGATTCAAAGATGATATAAGTGCGTCTAAACTTTCAAATTTCTTATTTTGATTTTTAGATTTTAAATTATAAAAAATTTTTCTTTTTTTTCTCTCCAATGATTTATTAAGTATGCACTCTGGTGCTGCTAGACTATGCTTAAATATATAAAAAAATGCATTATTTTTATTAAAATCAATAGCATAATCTTTCCATTCCCCATTAGAAACTCCTTTAGAATAAAGATTTAGGATTTTTGCGAGTTCATCTTTGGAAAAGTAGAGATTGTGATTGTTAGTTGAAGCACTAGATGTTACTAAGCCCATAACTTTAGAATATAACATAATTTTATGCCTGTAAATGCTCCAAATGACAATTTAGATGTATTAGCACCATCATTTAATCTTAAAAATATTGATGATGAGATGGTTTCTTTAGATAATGCAAAAGGATTTAATGGTACTGTTATTGTTTTTATATGTAATCATTGTCCATATGTTAAGGCTATTGCAAGTAGATTAAAAAAAGATGCTGATGAGTTACTAGAGCACTCAATTAATACAATTGCCATTATGTCAAATGACGTAATTAACTATCCCGATGATTCATTTGATAATATGAAAATTTTCTCTGATAAATATAAATTTAATTTTCCATATCTTTATGATGAAACTCAAGAAGTGGCAAAAAATTATAATGCTGTTTGTACACCAGATTTTTTTGGTTTCGATAAAGATCTTAAATTAAAATATAGAGGTAGAATAGACTCGGGTGTAATGAATACAAATCAAAATTCAAATATAGAAAGAGATCTTTTTAATGCAATGATTAAAATCAAAAATGAGGGAGTAGGCCCAACAAATCAAATGAATAGTATTGGTTGTTCAATAAAGTGGAAATAGTATGATTGAGGAGAATAAAAAAAATAGTTTATTAAGAAAAATACAAAATTTTATTTTTACAAATTACATACAATTAATAATTTCATTAGTAATTTTGTTAATTATATTTATTGGTTTCCAAACATACAATTATTTTAAAATTCAAAATATTAAAAATTCTAGTATAAGTTTTTTTGATATTATCAATGAAAATCAAGATGATTTAAGTAGTTTAGAAAACTTAATTGACGATGATAATATTTTTTCTATTTTATCAAAATTAAAATTAATTCAGCAAAACAATGAAAATAAAAACTTTAATTACTCTAATGAATTGTATAAAGAATTACTTGCTTCATCAAATTTAGATGTTCTGTATAAATCGGCTATCGCTGCAAATGCTTCATACACAATGATTAATGCGTCTTATGAAGACAATACTAATAATTATTTAAATGACATATCAATTTTTATAAACAATATTAACGACGAATTGTATAGTTATTTTTCTATTAAAAAAGAATTAGAATATTTATTAATAATTACAGAAATTGATTTAAATAAATCTAAATACAGTAATTCAAAAGCTTTGGATAAATATAATGAAATATTTAATTCAAATTTGGTTTCTGCCTCTACAAAAGAAAGAGTGAAAAAGATTCATGAGTTTCAGCTTTATAAGTAAAATATCGCTATATTTATCTTTTATATTTATTATTTCATGTCAGGATACGATTTCATCATTTAGAAATAATGAAAATATAGATTCTCAAGATTATTCTTTTCAATTAGAAACAGAAGAATTTTTAGATTTTAGTTTTTTTGAACAGTATCAAGAAAACGTAATTGATAATTATACATATAAGTCATCTGACTTTAATTTTTTAGATGAAGATCTACCAGTATTAAAAATTAATAATTATGAAGCAAAATATAATAATAATGACCCAATAAATGTTGTACAACTTGACGAAAGTATTTACTCACTCAATAAAGAAGGGGAACTGCTAAAATTTGATTTAAATAGTGGAAAATTAGTTGAAAGAATTAATGTTGATTTAGATCAAATAAAAAAAGTACCTATATCTTTTTCTCTTTATAAAAATGATTTTATTATTGCTTTTAAATCAGGAGAAGTAGTTAGAATTAACAAATTAGGTAAGGTTATTTGGTTATTTAACAATAAAGATTTATTAAATACTCCAATCAAAATATTTAATGACTATATAATAATATTATATCCAGAAAATATTGTTTTTTTATCAATTTTAGGTGGAGATATAATTTATGAGAAAGCTTTTAAATCAAGTAATATAATTCAATCATCGGGAGGTAAGATTAAAAATTATTTTAATATCGTTTTCTTTATACTACCTAACAGTGAATTTAATTCTTTAGACACATATTTATTTGAGGAACATATTTTAAATTTTGACAATATTGAACTTAATACTTCACTTAATAATCTAAAGGATCAAATACACCTTTACAAAAATTTTCTAGTTTATTTTGATGATGGGAATATTATACATACTTACGACATAAATAAAAACAAGCTTACATTAGCTGATTTTAGAATAAATAACTCGTCTTCAGCTATATTATTTAATAATTCGCTAATTTCTAAAAATGAAAATTTTGTTGAATTCTATAATATTCAGAATGGAAATTTATTTTCAAGAATTAATATTAACAAAATACTAAATAAAAAATCAAAAATTATAAATTCTTTAATTATAAACAAAAATTTACATTTATTTACAGACAATGGTGAAATAATTATTTTAGATCAAAATCTTGAAATTCAAGAAATAGTAAAACTTAAAATAAACAATATTAATAAAGTTTACAATTATCAAAATAAAATTTTTATAAGTACAGCAAAAGGTATTACTTACATTTATTAAAATGAACATATTAATTTTAGGTATGCCAAATGTAGGCAAAACATCACTTTATAATTTAATTACAAATAAAAATAATAATATAATTCATGATACCATTGGTACAACAAGAGATTGGCATGTATCACCTCTTAAATCAAATAGTAATATTGATGTTTATGATACACCAGGAATAATTAATCAAAAAAGTTTAGTAACAAAGAATGTCAGTAGCATAATAAAGAAAATAGATATTTTTGTTTATGTTATTGACTATAAAGATGAGATTTACTTTATAGACAAAGAATTGATCAATGAGTTAAGAAAATTTAATAAAGAAATATTAGTTATTATTAATAAAGATGATAATTTTAAACAGGATAAAAAAATTGACAATCTTGGTATCAAGAATATTTTTTTTATCTCATGTTCACATAAAATAGGTATTCAAGGCTTTTTAGATTTTTTGTCAAAATATGATGCTAAAGATAGTAAGTTAATAAATTACGATTTTTCATTAGGGTTATTTGGAAAAACAAATGTAGGGAAAAGTACTCTATTAAACAAATTAGTAGGATTTGAGAGATCAATTGTTAGTAATCAACCAAAAACTACAACTGATATTGTTTCTTCTTCATATAATTTTAAAGGTAATACCTATTCTATTAAAGATACTGCAGGTTTAATAAAAAAAAACAAAATTGATAAAAATAGTCTTGATTTTTATGTAACTAAAAAAACTTTATCAATTATAAATGAAATTAATTTAAATATTTTTCTTATTGATATTGAACAAGGTTTTGATACTCAATCTAAAAAAATATTTAATTTAATTTATCAAAAATCTAATATTTTATTATTTATAATTAATAAAACTGATTTAGTTAAAAAAAATAAAAAGAAAGTAATTAATGAATTAATTAAGGATATTAATTATGAATTTTCTCAATCTAAAAATATAATTATTATACCAATTTCAACACTAAATAAAAAAGATATTTTATTTTTAAAAAATAAGATACGTGAAGTTATTTTAGAAATAAATAAAAATATATCAACTTCACAAATTAATAAGTGGTTAATTCATGTTGTTGAAAATAATTCTCACCCAAGAATAAATGGAAAAGAAGTTAAATTTAAATATGGCACTCAAGTTTCAAAAAATCCTTTAACAATAAAAATTTTTTCTAACTTTTCTAAAGAAATATCTAACTCATATAAAAGATATTTGCTTAATAATTTTTATAATTTCTTTAAAATTAAAAGTAGAAATTTAAAAATTTTATTTTCTAAATCTAAGAACCCTTATAATTAGCAATTATTGATCTGTACTTGTATAACTCTCAATAATATTATTATTATATTCAGAAATTTGCTTGAGAATATTTGAATTTTCTACAAAAAATAAATGAAAATTTTTCAATATCTCAACATCATTATTATCAGTTAAATATAATACACTACTATAAATTATATATGAAAATAGAATGCCATATAAGATTCCAAAAAATTTATCAAATATCACTCCTAAAATTTGTTTATCTAAGTCACTATTTAAAAATTTTCTAATTCTTTTTAATATAAATAAACTAATTAAGAAAATTATTGGTATTGAAATAACTATACTTATAACGCTTACAAACTGTTCAAATCTTTGTAAAAAATTAATATTTAAGAGTTGTTCACTTAAAAAATCTGAAAGATATTGATAACTATATATGGTTACAAATACAGAACCAACCCATGTTAATAACCCTAATATAGAATTAATAAATCCTTTCCAGAAACTAAAAACAACAATTACTGTAGTTAAAATTAATACTACATAATCGAAAAATATTAATTCAAAGTTTAAAAAAGTCATTTTTGATATTTCAATATTGATGGTAAAGTAATTAGTACTCCTATCATAGCAAATATCATTGCTAAACTTGTAAATAGGCCGAAATAAACTGTAGGAACAAAATTTGATAGACAAAGAGTAAGGAAGCCAGCAGTGATTGCAATAGATGTAATTAAAACCGCATTACCTACAGTTAAATGTGTTTTTTCAATCATTTCACTATGATTTCTACCTAACTTTAGATTTTCCTTGTAACGATAGATATAATGTATTGTATTATCAACGGCTATACCAATTGATATTGCTGCAATTGTAATTGTCATTATATCAAGTGGTATTTTAAGCAATCCAATTAAACCAAGAATAAAAGTTGAAGCAAATATATTTGGAATTATTCCAATTATACTTAATTTTAAAGATCTAAATAATATTACAAACATTATAAAAATAGCTAAAATTACAAAACCTAAAGATTTTATTTGTGAGCTAAATAAAGATTTTAACATGTTATTATATAATACTAATAGACCGTTAACTTTAAATTCTTCCAAGTTATCAAATTCATTAAATAAAAAAGAATTGATGTCATTAATAAGATCATTTCTTTTAATATCTTTCGAATCTTTGACTCTTGTAGAAATTTTTATCATATTCTTTTCAACATTTAGATAAGGATCAATTAAATCAGTTTTATAATCAATAGGTATTTCATTATATAATACTGATAATTCAAACATTGATAAATCACTTTTGTTTATTTGATTTGCAGTATCTATAAGTGAATAAATTGAAGTAACTTTCCCAATTTCTATTCTACTATCTAAATATTGGTGAACAAATTTGATTGTTTCAATTTTTTCATTTGTGAACCAAATATTATTTTCTTTTCCAAACAGATCATCTGAGAAAAAATCATCTTCAATTTCTAAATCATCTTCAATTTCTAAATCATCTTCTTCAACTTTTATTGTTGTATCAATTATTTGATCATTATTTTTGAATTTAAGAATAATATCTAATGGTGTCGTTCCACCTAATTCATTATCTATAAGATACATTCCTTTATAAATTTCTGTGTTTTTTTTAAAATATTTTATAAATGAGTTTTCAACATTCAGATTTGTAATTCCATATAGAGATATGAAAAATATTAGAATGTTTAATCCAAGAATATATTTACTATTCTTATATGCAAAAGGATAAAAAGATTTTAAAAAACTCAAATTTAGAGAATAGCTTTTTTCCTCCTTTGTAAAAAAAGAAATTATTAGAGGTAAGATTATAAATGATGAAATTAAAACTATAAATAATGCTATTATCATTATAATTCCAAAATCAATTACAGGTTTAATATCTGATATTACTAGTGATACAAAAGCAACAATTGTAGTTAGAAAGGTGTAAAAACAAGGCCAAAACATCATTCTAAAATTTTCAATAATTTTTATATCTCTTTGTAAATAATTATTAATTATATGAACATTCATAGAAATAGATAAAACAAACATTAAGGATAAGAAGTTTGCTGAAACTGCTGTAATTTCAAAATTAATAAAACCAGATAAACCTATTGTCAAATAAACTGCACTAATTGACGTAAATAAAATAGCAAACACCCATTTGACTCTTCTAAAAATTATGAAAAGAATTAAAATTATAATTAAAAGTACAATTAAACTGAATGTTAAAATATCATTTTTTACATAAGAAATAACATCGCTTGATATCATTTCTACACCACCTAAATAGTATGTAAAATCTTTATTGCTATTAGTAATAATATTTCTTATTTTTTTAATTAATTCATTTCTCTCTTTGTCTATTTCTGTTTTTATGCTGTAATATTTTCCTTGAGATAGGTATAAATTTTTGTTTTCTTTAAGATCAAGTGCTTTATTGTTTTCATTAAGGAAAATTACAATAGAAGTTATATTTTTATTCTCGTTAATAATTTGATCACTATAGATAGGACTTTTTGCAAATTCATTTAAAACATCTTTAATTGCTAAATTGGTATCAATTATAGTTTCATAATTATCATTTGCTAAATCTAAAAGGTTAGTTTTATTTAAAAGAAGAATAGGGGCTTTATTAATATTAAAAACAGAATACACCTCTGGTAATGCCGATAATTTTTTACTTATCTTTTCTACTTCAGTTAATAATAACTTATCTATTTTATCATTACTTTTTATAGCTATTACAAGACTATTTTTTGTAGGAAATAAATCTTGATAATAAGAAAAATATTTAAAATCTTCATCACCTTGTGATACCAAACTATCCGAAGATGCATCAATTCTAAAATCTCTTATATAAAAAGTAGTAAATATTAATGACAGGATAATTAAGATTAATAAAAAGATTTGTAATTTTTTACTCATATTTTCTATAAACTCTTTTACCAATAGAAGTTAAGATTTCATTGGGTATAGTTTTGCATAGTTTTGCAAATTTATCAATTTTGTGTTCATCATTAATAATATCTAAGTACATTCCTATATTCAAATCATGACTAGATCTTGAAATATCTACTGTAAATGAATCCATTGAAATTCTCCCAATTATTTTAAATTTATTTTTTTTAAAATAAACATATCCATTATTACTTAATGACCTTGGTATACCATCTTCATATCCAAGACCTATAATAGCAACTTTGATTTTAGTTTTTGTTTTATATGTTCTGTTGTAGCCAACATATTGGTTTTTTTGAATGTTTTTAACTTGTATAATTTTACCTTTTAAAGTTATTACATTTTTAATCCTTTTACCTAATTTATTATTTTCAAAACCTCCATAAATACCTATTCCTGGTCTAATCATATCATATAAATATGATTTATTTAAAATTGCACCATGAGAATTAGCCAAACTAAAGATGACTTTATTATTAAATTTATTTTTCAATCTAGTAAAAATTTGCTTTTGTTTTAAATTATAATTATTTTTATATTCATCAGCACTTGATAAGTGGCTTAATATTAGTTGTATATTTTTATTTTTAAAATCTATTTCTTTTGTTTTCTCTATTGGAATTCCTAATCGATTTATCCCTGTATCAATATGAATAGCAAATCTTAATCCAGATTTTTTAACCTTTTCATATTCTTCTATACTATTAATAACTGGAATAAGATTTGAATTAAAAAATCTTTTTATATTGTAATCTTGTAAACCATTTAAAACAAAGATATTTATAATTTTGTTTTTATTGTTTAATCTTAAACCCTCATCTAATGTGGCAACAAAAAAATTCTTACAACTATTTTTTAATAAGAGATTAAATATTTTTTTATCTCCTAACCCGTAAGCATTAGCTTTTATTATTGGAGCTACGATTAGTTTCTTCTTGAGTTTTTTAAAAAAATTGTAATTATGAATTAGATTTTTTGTATTAATGTTTAAAATACCACTTTCGTTAATCACTCCATAACATTATCATAATCTTTCGTTGTTAAGTCACTGAATTTTGTATAATTTGCATCAAAGTGCATTTTTA
This sequence comes from uncultured Alphaproteobacteria bacterium, assembly GCA_902615845.1. GTDB lineage: Bacteria > Pseudomonadota > Alphaproteobacteria > HIMB59 > CACPNW01. Next base: position 8,787 of record CACMQS010000009.1, on the reverse strand, counting down.
TTGAGCCAATTGGCCCATGTCTTTGTTTAGCAATTATAATTTCTGCTTTATTATAATTTTCATTAGTTAATTGTTGCCAACGAGAGACTCTTTCATTGTATTTCATATCATCTTCTTCTGATTTTCTAATTGGTTCTAATCTTTCTAAATAATAACTTTCTCTATAAATAAACATTACCACATCTGAGTCTTGCTCAATTGTACCACTTTCCCTCAAATCTGATAATTGAGGTCTTTTATCCTCTCGTTGTTCCACTTGTCTTGAAAGTTGAGATAAGGCAATTATTGGAATATTTAATTCTTTTGCAATTGATTTTAAACCCCTAGTTATTTCTGAAATTTCCTGAACTCTTCCATCATTTCTATTATTAGAAGCAGAAGACATTAATTGTAAATAATCAATTATTATTAAGTTAATATCATGAAGTCTTTTAAGTCTTCTAGCTCTTGCTCTAAGTGTTGGTATTGTTAATACTGGATTATCGTCTATAATTAAATTTAAGTTTTCTAATTCTGAGGATGATTTTGCTATTTTATTAAAATCATTTTTGTTTAATTCAGCCTTCCTCATTTTATCTCCTGAAATTTTTGTATGTTCTGCTAATATTCTTGTAGCAAGTTGTTCGGAAGACATCTCTAAAGAAAAGAAAGCAACTTTTCCACCATCTATTATTTTTTTATTTTCAAATTCGTCTTTCTCTTCTTGGTACTTAATAGCACAATTAAAAGCTATATTTGTTCCTAGTGCTGTTTTGCCCATTGAGGGTCTTCCAGCAATTATTATTAAATCTGATTTGTGTAGTCCGCCTAATTTATTGTCCAAGTCTTTAAAACCAGTCGGAACACCTGCTATCTTCCCCTCTCTTTTATAAGCTTCACTTATTATTTCTACTGCACCTTGTAATGCATTTCCAAAATTTACAAAGGCTCTATCTGTATTTCCACTTTCTGATAAATTATATAAATCATTTTCAGCATTTTCTATAAGATTTTCAGCTGATATATTACTATTAGAATTTGTTTCTTGAATTAAATTATGTGCAACGCCAACTAAATTTCTTTTGACATATAAATCATATATAATTTTGCCGTAATTATAAGTGTTTTGTGTCGATGGTGTACTATCTTTTAATTGATTTAAATAATTAACCTTATTTAAATTATTTATATCTTCAGGCAAATAGTTCTTTAGAGTTATTGGAGAAACTAGTATATTTTTATCTAATAAATTTTTTATTGTTGAAAAAATAGTTTTATTTGTTTCATCTACAAAGTGTGTTTCATTTAGGAAATCAGAAATTTTTTCATAGTTTTTATTATCCCATAAAATACAACCAATTACTGCTAATTCTGCGTCAGTATTAGAAAAGTTATTGTCCTCTGTTTGATTTGTTTGATTTGAATTTATTAATTCAACTGACATTAATACTAAATAAACTATCTTAAAAAAATCAACAAGAATTACAGATAAAAATTAGTTAATAAGATATTAATTGTGTGAATAAACTAGTTTTTATTAACTGAAATAGATACTTCTACAGAAATATCATCATACGGGCTAATTTCAACTTTATGATCACCTATAGATTTTATTTGATTTCTGATTAAAAGATCATCAGATTTAATCTTTATGTTATGCTCTAAAAGATAATCCAATATTTCTTTTTTGGATATTGAACCATATAACTGTTCTTTTTCATCAGCTTCTTTATTAAATATTATTTTAATATTTTTAACTTTTTGAACCAAATCTCTAGCATCTTTTATTTTCTTTTCCTCATTTTTATTTATCTCATCTTTAATTTTTTCATAGTATTCGGTATTTTTTTTATTTTCTCTAAGTGCCATATTATTTGGAAATAAATAATTTCGAGCATAACCTGGTTTAACTGATACGCTATCCCCTAATTTACCCAAATTTTTAATTGTAGTTGTGAGTATTACTTTCATGATAAATAAGATTTGTTTGTATAAGACATTAAGGCAAGAAAACGAGCTCTTTTAATAGCTTTAGAGAGCTCTTTTTGTTTTTTTCTAGACACTCCAGTTATTCGACTAGGTATGATCTTACCTTTTTCTGTTATATATCGAGATAAAAGTCTAACATCTTTGTAGTCTATTTTTGGTGAACTAGGTTGGCTAAATGGGCAAAATTTTTTTACTTTATCAAAAGGTGAATTAGATTTTTCATCTCTTTTTTGTTTATATTTATTTTTTTTCATAGTTTAACTTAGTTGGCAGTTCTTCGTGATTTTTTACTTTTACAAAAAGATATCTAATTAAATTTTCAGATTGATTAAGCTCTTTATTAAGATTTTTAATTATATCTCCTTCAGCTTCTACTTGCAAAAAATTGTAAAAAGCTTTTTTGTATTTGTTAATATTGTAACTTAAATCTCTTAATCCCCAATTTTCTTCATTAACTATTTTAGCGGAATTATCTGTTAATTTTGATTTAAAACTGCTTAATTCTTTATTTAGAATGTCTGTTGAAAGATCAGGATTGAAAATAAGTACAACTTCAAATTTATTCATAAAACTCCATGGTTAATCTTATATTATACAATACAAGAGAAGTTAAACTTGCATATATTAATTTTTTAAAATAAATCAAGTTTTAATGACATCTTTTGTATTTCCTGGTCAGGGCAGCCAATATGTTGGTATGGCAAAGGACTTTTACGATAATTTCAAAATTGCTAAATCAATATTAGAAGAAATAGAAGACTATACTAAAATCAATATTAGAAAAATAATATTTGAAAATGAACAAAATAAACTAGATTTAACTCAATATACTCAAATATGTATATTTGCTACTTCCTATTTAATATTTAAAACATACATTTTTGAAAATAATATTGAAATTATTGATACTGATGTAATGCTAGGACATTCACTAGGTGAGTATACCGCACTAGCTTGTAGTAATAAATTAAATCTTAAAGAATGTAGTTTAATACTAAAAAAAAGAGGAAAATTGATGAACGATGCTGTAGCTCCAAACAAAACGGGCATGGCTGCCTTAATTGGTAGAGACTCTAAGTTTGTTCAAGAAATAATTGAAGATCAAAAATTAAATATTGAAATTGCAAATGATAATTCACCTATGCAGGTAGTTATTTCTGGTGAAAAAAAAGATATATTAGAAAGTAAAGGAATATTTCTTAAAAATAATTTAAAAAAGTTTGTAGAATTAAATGTTTCTGCAGCCTTTCACAGCAAACATATGTCTTCAGCTCAAGAAAAATTAAGTTTTGAAATAGATAAATTAAATTTTTTAGAAAATAATATAAAAATAATATCAAATTTTGATGCTAACTCTTATAGTAATACGAGATTAATTAGAGAAAATCTTCAAAAACAAATGGCTAATAAAGTTAATTGGACACAAAGTATTAAAAAGCTCGAGCAAATTGGTAAAATAAATATTGTAGAAATTGGCCCTGGTAAAGTATTGGGTGGTTTAATTAACAGAATCTCAAAAAATTTTGTTATTAAAACAATTAACAATATTTCAGACATATAATATGAATAATAATAAAAAAATTTTAATTACTGGTGCTTCTGGAGGAATAGGCTTAGCAATTTGTAATAAATTTAAAGATAAAAATTATAAACTAGTTCTGACATCTTCTTCAGATGAAAATTTAAAAAGTTTAAAACTCAATTATGGAAATGATCATTTTTATTATAAAGTTGATTTATCTGACTCTGAAAATCTTCAAAATTGCTTAGAGGATATTTCTTTAAATCATAAGGATATATCAATTATTGTTAATAACGCTGGAGCTACTAATGATAGTTTAATATTTAGAATGAAAAATGATGACTGGACAAAAATTATTCAAACTAATTTAAATTCAAATTTTCAAATTATTAAATCTCTACTACCTAATATGTTATCTCATAAATACGGTAAAATTATTGGAATTTCCTCAATTGTAGGAACTACAGGTAATCCTGGACAGGCAAATTATGTTGCATCGAAATCTGGTATGATTGGTCTTTATAAGTCTATTGCATTAGAGGTTGCAAAGAGAAACATAAATGTAAATATAATTTCTCCTGGCTTTATATCTACTAGAATGACAGATAAATTAAATGAACAGCAAAAAGATACATATCTTTCGAGAATTCCAATGGCAAGATTTGGAAAGCCTGAAGATATTGCAAATTTGGTAGATTTTTTATCAGGCGATGAATCTTCATACATTACAGGTCAAAATTTTCATATTAATGGTGGAATGTTAATGGTTTAATTAGTTGACATATATTGAAACAATAATCTAAAAGAAGTTTAAGGAGAAAATTATGAGTGAAATTGAAGATCAGGTAAAAAAAATTGTAGTAGATCATCTGGGAATTGATGAAACCAAAGTTATTCCTGAAGCTAAATTTATCGATGATTTGGGTGCGGATAGTTTAGATACTGTTGAGTTAGTTATGGCATTTGAAGAAAAATTTGGAATTGAAATACCTGATGATGCTGCAGAAACTATACAAACAGTTCAAAATGCAATAGATTATATTCAAAGTAAAAAATAAAAATCTAAATAAAAAAATTTATGCGAAGAGTTGCCGTTACAGGATTAGGTCTACTTACTACTCTTGGAAATGATAAAGACTCATCATGGAATAATTTAATTAATGGTAAGTCAGGTATAAAGAAAATTGATCATTTTGATGTTTCTAATCTTCCTGCTAAAATTGCAGGTTTTATTGAGAATAATATTGATGATGAAAATTATTTTAATCAATCATTAATACTAGATCAGAGGGATATTAAAAGAAACGATAGATTTATACAATATGGTTTAGTTGCTGCAAATATGGCTGTAAAAGATGCTGATCTAGAAGATTTAGATGAAAAAGAAAAATTAAGAGTTGGAGTTTCGGTAGGTTCTGGAATAGGCGGTCTAGAAACAATATATGAAGGATCGCTAACGATAAGTAACAAGGATACAAAAAAACTATCACCTTTTTTTATACCTTCATCTTTAGTAAACTTACTTTCAGGGCAAATTTCAATAAAATATGGTTTTAAAGGACCAAATCATTCTGTAGTTACAGCTTGTGCAACTGGCGCTCATTCAATTGGTGACTCAGGGGAAATAATTAAAAGAAATGCTGCTGATATTATGATTGCAGGTGGTTCGGAAGCTGCTGTTTGTAAATTGGGTATAGCTGGATTTTGTGCAGCTAGAAGTTTAAGTACTAGTTTTAATAACACTCCTGAAATAGCCTCAAGACCTTGGGATAGAGATAGAGATGGATTTGTTATGGGAGAAGGTGCTGGTATAGTAGTTTTAGAGGAAATGGAGCATGCCAAAAAAAGAGGAGCTAAAATATATGCTGAATTAGTAGGATATGGAATGTCTGGGGATGCTCATCATATAACTGCACCTTCAGAAGATGGTGATGGCGGTTTTAGAGCAATGCAAGAGGCACTAAAAATGGCAAATCTATCGCCTGAAAATGTTGACTATATCAATGCACATGGAACTTCTACGATTAAAGGTGATGAAATCGAGTTAAATGCAATATCAAGATTATTTAAAGATGAAATTTATGTTAGTTCTACTAAATCATCTATTGGACATTTATTAGGTGCTGCAGGTAGTGTAGAATCTATATTTTCAATTATTGCTCTTAATAAAAACATATTACCAGCTACTCTTAACTTGGATAACCCTATTGATTCAAAAAATATAAATCTTATTCCTAATGAAGCTATTGATAAAAATATTTCATATTCTTTGAGCAATTCTTTTGGATTTGGAGGAACAAATACTGCGTTATTATATAAAAGTATTTAGTATATTCTCACTTATTTTTTTTACTCTAACATTATTGAACGTATCAATTTTTTTTAATAAAAAATTTATTTTAAGTCAAAATATTATTTCGATTAAACAAGGTGAAAAATTAGAAGAAATACTTAAAAAAAATATTATAAATATTAATAGTTTTGAAATTTTTCTTACAAAAATTTATTATATGGTCATTAATGCTAGTAAGAAAAAATATATACATTATGGTCAATTCTATTTAGATAAAAATATCTCTTTGATAAATATAATAAAAATAATTTCTGAACCAAGTAATTTATTAAAAAAAATAACTATAATAGAGGGTTCATCGAAAAATGATTTAAAAAAAGAATTATCAAAATTTTTTAAAAATTTCAAAGATATTCCATACAATGATATAATAGCAGATACTTATTATATAGATACTAATAGTAATTTTGATTCATTTGTAAAAAATTTAAAAAAAAATAAAAACGATTATTTTAAAAGATTTAAAATGAATCAAATTTATAAAATGTTTAACGAAGATGAAATTATGACTATTGGTTCATTAATTGAGAAAGAAGGTTTAGATTTAGATGATAAAAGAAAAATTTCATCAGTTATTTTTAATAGAATTAATGATAAAATGAAATTACAAATAGATGCTACAGTTTTATACGCTATTACTAATGGAGATTATAAATTATCAAGAAAATTACTTCTGAGTGATTTAAAGATAAAACATCCTTACAATACATATGTAATTGATGGCTTGCCACCAACCCCAATTTCATATGTTGGAAGACAAACATTAGATATTATATTTGAAAATTATAAATCTGAATTTTTGTTTTATTTTTTTAATAATTCTTTAAATAGGCATATATTTTCAAATAATTATCAGGAACATTTACAAAAATTGAATGAGTATAGAAATAACAAATAAACTAATAATAATCTCTTCACCTTCTGGTGCGGGTAAAACTACATTATGCAAATTATTATTAAAAAAGTCTAATAATATAAATCTGTCTGTTTCATACACATCTAGAAATAAAAGATTAAATGAAAAAAATGGAAAGGATTATTTTTTTGTAACAAAAAATAAATTTGAACAATTAAAAAATAATAATTTTTTTATAGAAACGGCAAAAAATTTTAATAATTTTTATGGATCACCATTTAAGAATATATCAAATGCAAAAAAATTAAATAAACATATTTTATTTGATATAGATTGGAAAGGAGCAAGAAAAATTAGAAATTATTACAACAAAAAAAATATTATCGATTTTTTTATATTGCCGCCTTCTAAAACTGAATTAAAAAGAAGATTAATCAAGAGAGGAAGAGATAACAATAAAGAAATTAAATTAAGATTATCTTATGCAATTGAAGAAATGAAACACTACAAGGAATATAAATATGTCTTAATAAATCAAAATGTACAAAAAACTGTCAGCGAAATAAAAAAAATAATAAATTATCATGAGTTAAAAACATTTCAAAATAATCTATTACATAACAAACTAAAAAAAATTATAAATTCTTAATAATTCACTAATTGTTAATTCATTAACTCGTTTGTTCAATAACTTGTTTTCATAATTTATATCCAAATTATTATTTATTTTTTTTCTAATATTTTTAAAAATCATTTTTGTAAAAGAATTAGCTTTGTTGAAGTCAATAAATTTATCTTTAAATTTAAATTTAACTACTGATGAATTAACTTTAGGTTTTGGAACAAAAACGTGAGGCGAAACATCAAAACATCTTTGGTAATCGGAAACTAATTTTGTTAAAAATTTATATTTATTCATATTTACTAAATTATAGTCAAATTTTTCTGCAACTTCTTTTTGAATCATAACAATCATTTCCAAAATATTCATATTATATTTAAATAAATGCAAAATAATTTTAGTACTAATATTGTAAGGTAAGTTAGAAATTATAATAATGTTTTTTAAAAATTTTAAATCAATTTTTAATATATCTTCGTCTATAAAAAATACATTTTTATTAAGTTCATATTTATTTTTTAATATTTTTTTTAAATTATTATCTTTTTCTACTAGAAAAAGTTTCTTTGGTTTTTTTGCTAAGATAAAATCTGTTAAAAATCCATATCCTGGACCAATTTCTAATACAATATTATCATTTATATTTGATTGCTTTATGATTTTCTTACAAATGTTTTGGTCAATTAAAAAATTTTGGCTTAAAGATTTTTTAGCTTTTAGCATTAATTTTTCTATTTCTGTAAATTTTTTTTACTAATTTATAACAATTAATAAATGATTTATCTGAGACATTTTTTGAATTAATTAATTCATAGGCAGTACCATGATCAGGAGAAGTTCTTATAATACTTAAATTGCCTGTATAGTTCACACCTGTAAATTGACTTATATATTTGAATGGTATTAATGCTTGATCATGAAATAAAAATACAAAACAATTATATTTCATTAAATTCTTTTTAATTAAAATTGTATCCGCTGATAGTGGACCATCTATATTTACTCCATTTTTTTTTAATTTTTTAATTGTTGGTATAATTATTTTCAATTCTTCATTACCAATATTACCGTTTTCTCCCGCATGAGGATTAAAACCTGATATTAATATTTTAGGATTATTTAAAGAAAAATCATTTTTCAAGGTGTTACTGAGATTTAAAACTTGATTAAATAAATAATTTTTTTTTGAAATTAACTTAGATAATTTTTTAATTTCAATATGTGTTGTTAAAGGTGAAATAATAATTCTTTTATGATATAAAATCATGTTTGAATACTTTTTCTTGTCAATACTTTGGAAAAATTCAGTTTGACCAATAAAATTTCTATTAATATTAATTTTAATTAAATCTTTTCTCAATGGTAGAGTGATTAAGCCGATGCATAATTTTTTTTTACAAAATAAATAGGCATTTTTAAGAGATTTATAAGTATTTTCTTCAGATGATTTACTTATATAAGTATAA
>CACMQS010000008.1 GCA_902615845.1 uncultured Alphaproteobacteria bacterium | reverse complement strand
TTTTATTTTCAAAAATGACCAAAAAAGTTGGAATGAAAATTTTGTTAGAATAAAAAAAGAACAATCATTTTATAAAAGTTTTGAAATGAAAAAGGTCAAAGATAAATTATTTCAAACTAGCGTTTTTTTTCCAACAAATACAATACCAGGGATTTATAATGTTGATATTTACTATATAAGAAATAATACAATTATGAGTACTGATCAAAAAAATATAGTTATAAAAAAAACTGGTATAGGAAGTCAAATATTTGACTTTGCTAATGAAAATGCAGCTACATACGGAGTTTTTGTAATTATCTTTTCAATATTTTCAGGTTTTGTTGCTGCTGCTTTATTTAGGAGAAGCAAATGAGTGATGATAGATATATTCTAGTTGTTGCAGATAATTCAGAAGAAATGAATACAGCTCTTGAATATGCTTGTGCAAGATCAAAAAAAACAGGAAGAAAGATTATAATTGCAACATTCATAGAGCCTTTGGATGTTCTAACAACCAAGGGTGTTACAGACATTATGAAAGAGGAAGCTAGAGAAGAAGCAGAAACAATTCTTAAAAAAGCTGCCTCATTTGTCCAAGATAGAACAGGTGATTACCCTGCTCTCTCTTTAAGAGAGGGAGATACTATAGCTGAGTTAAAACAATTATTAGATGAGGAAAAAAATATTAATGTTCTTGTTTTAGCTGCCAATACTGATCCAAATAGTAAAAACCCTGGTCCAATAATAACTTCTCTGGTGAGTAATGAAATAACCAACCTAAGAATACCAATAATGATTGTCCCTGGAAATTTATCATTTGAACATATTGCGCAAATAACTTAAAAAATGTCTAAAGAGATAGCTAAAATATTAGTAGATATAAAGTCTATTAATTTTTCATTTGATAAATATTTTACTCTTACATCAGGCTTGGCTAGTCCTGTTTATGTTGATTGTAGAAAAATTATTTCTTTTACAAAAGAAAGAAATTTTATAATTGATAAAGCCATAGATTATTTGACTAAAAATAATATTGAGACAGAAATTATTGCTGGTGGAGAAACCGCTGGAATTCCCTATGCTGCTTTTATTTCTCAAAAATTAGATAAACAAATGATTTATATTAGAAAAAAAATAAAAGGTTTTGGAAAAAACAAACAAATTGAAGGTGAATTTGAAAAAAATCAAAAAGCTCTTTTAGTTGAAGATCTAGCTACTGATGGAGGTAGTAAAATAATTTTTATTAACGCAATGCGTGAAGCTGGATTAAGAGTTAAAGATATATTTGTAATATTTTATTATGATATTTTTAATTTCAATGAATCAGAATTATTTAAATTAAATGTAAATATGCACTCACTGTGTACTTGGAAAGATGTAATAAATTATATTGAAAGTGAAAAAATATATTCTGAAGATAAGGTTTCAAACTTAAAAGAATTTTTAGAAGATCCAGAAAAATGGAGAAGCAAGTATGCGTGAAATAGTTGTTGTCAGTGGAGGTTTTGACCCAATTCACAGTGGTCATATAAAATTAATTAAAGAAGCTGCTAAACATGGTGAAGTTGTAGTTTTGCTAAATTCTGATTTATGGCTTCAAAAAAAGAAAGGTAAGGAATTTCTTCCTTTTATTGAAAGAACTATAATTATGAATGAGTTAAAAAATGTTATTGATGTTATAGAATTTGATGACGGAGATAAGACGTGCATCGATGGTCTTAAAAAAGTAAAAAATAAATATCCAAAATCAATTATTAAATTTGCAAATGGAGGTGATAGAAATAATAGTACAACACCAGAATCAATATTCTGTGAAAAAAACAATATACAGTTACTTTGGGGTATAGGTGGTGACAATAAATCAAATTCTAGTTCATGGATTTTACAAAAATGGAAAGAAGATAATTAAGGATATAATTTTCTTGTAACCCAACAATCATTTTCCATACGAAATTCAAGTCTGTCATGCAATCTAAATGGCATATCTTGCCAAAATTCAATTAATATAGGTGCTACTAAGTAACCATTCCAATGTGAAGGTCTTGGTACATCATTATCTGAAAATTTTTTTTCAAACTCTTCTACTCTTTTAGTTAATGTCGATCTATCATCTAGTTCTTCTGACTGTAATGAAGCCCAAGCTCCTATTCTACTTCCTAGTGGCCTTGAATTATAATATTCATCAGCTTCAGCGTTTGAAATTTGTGTTACATTACCTTCTATTCTTATTTGTCTTTGAAGTGTTTTCCAATGAAAATTTAAAGCTACACTATCGTTGTTTTTAATTGCTCTACCTTTTTTGCTATTTGAATTTGTGTAAAAAACAAACCCTTTATCATCATATGATTTAAGTAAAACAATTCGCGAGCTGGGTTTGCCATCAGAAGATATAGTAGCAAGGTTCATGGCATTTGGATCATTGATTTCACTTTTCTTTGCCTCTTCAAACCATTCTTGAAAAAGTTCAATTGGTTTTTTATCAGAATTTATTAATTTTTGATTTGATTGCATATTATAGATATGAATATTATTTTATAAGTATATATATCTATATTTATAAAAAAACACTGATTTACAATATGTTGATGCAAAATAAAAAAGGTCTGATTATGGGAGTGGCAAATGACAGATCTATTGCTTGGGGTATTGCGAAAAAATTAGCAGAACAGGGAGCAGAAATTGCACTTACTTATCAAGGAGAGGCTCTTAAGAAAAGAGTTCAGCCACTTGCAGAAGAAATAGGATCTAATACTATTATTCCTTGTGATGTTTCAGACTCACAAAGTATGAATAACGTTTTTGAAACACTTAAAAATAAATGGGGTGAATTAGATTTTCTTGTTCATGGAATTGGTTTTTCCAATAAAGATGAATTAAGAGGTAAATATTACAATACATCTTCTGATAATTTTAAACAAACTATGCATATATCATGTTATTCTTTTACAGAGGCTTGTAGGCTAGCAGAACCTTTAATGAATAATGGTGGATCAATTTTAACTTTAACATATTATGGATCAGAACAAGTTATGCCTCATTATAATGTTATGGGAGTTGCAAAAGCAGCTTTAGAGGCAAGTGTTAGATATTTAGCAGTTGATTTGGGAGAAAAAAATATAAGAGTTAATGCTATTAGTGCTGGGCCAATTAAAACTTTGGCAGCATCAGGAATAGGTGATTTTAGATTTATTCTAAAATGGAACGAGCTTAATGCTCCACTTAAAAGAAATGTAAATCAGCAAGATGTTGGCAATTCTGCTTTGTATCTCTTAAGTGATCTTGGGAGTGCCGTTACTGGTGAGATACAACATGTCGATTGTGGCTATCATACTGTAGGAATGGTAGCAGTTGATGAGAGTGAAAGTGTTTCAGAATTATTAGGTGAATTTACAAATTCTAAAAAATGACTTCTAATTCAATAGGAAAAATCTTTAACTTTACCACATGGGGAGAAAGCCATGGCAAAGCTATTGGTTGTGTTGTCGATGGAGTGCCATCAAACATAAATTTAACTGAAAAAGATATTCAACCCTATTTAGATAAAAGAAAACCTGGTCAGTCAAAATTTACAACTCAAAGAAAAGAAGAGGATAAAGTTGAAATACTATCTGGAACTTTTGAGGGAAAAACAACAGGTCATCCTATTTCTCTAATTATCTACAATCAAGATCAGAGATCAAAAGATTATGGTGATATCAAAAGTAAATTTAGACCAGGTCATGCAGATTATACATATTGGAAAAAATATGGCATAAGAGATTATAGGGGTGGTGGTAGATCTAGTGCTAGAGAAACTGCAATGAGAGTAGCAGCAGGGGCAATAGCAAGAAAAATAATAAAAAATAAAATTAAAAATCAAGTTGTAATAACAGGTGCATTAATTCAAATAGGTAATCATAAAATTAATTATGATAATTGGAATAATAATTTTATTCCAAAAAATAATTTTTGGAGTCCTGATAAAGAAATTATTAAAATATGGGAAAACGAAATACAAACTGCAAGAAAATCTGGTTCCTCTTTAGGTGCAATAATTGAAATTAGAGTAAAAGGTTTGCCAGCTGGATTAGGAGAACCTATTTATGAAAAAATAGACTCTGATATTGCTAAGGCATTGATGTCTATTAATGCTGTTAAGGGAGTAGAAATGGGAAATGGATTTAGCAGTGTTTATGAAACTGGAATTTCTAATGTTGATGAAATGAGAATAAAAAATAAAAAACCTTTATTTCTTTCAAATAATAATGGTGGAGTTCTTGGGGGTATTACAACGGGCCAAGAATTAATTACTAGATTTGTAGTAAAACCTACAAGCTCAATATTATCCCCAAAAAAAACAATTAATACAAAATTGAAAGAAACAACAATATCTACTAAAGGTCGTCATGATCCATGTGTTGGTATAAGAGCTGTTCCTGTCGGTGAAGCAATGGTTGCTACAACTATAGCTGATCATTGTTTAAGATTTCTTTAAAATACTATAAATCAAAAATTCTTTATTTCCTTTTGGTCCAGTTATTGGACTTTCGACTAAACCCACAACTTCAGCATTAATTGTTTTTTTAAACCAATTCGATATATCATTACACACTTGTTCATGAATCAATGGATCTTTCACAATACCTTTTTTCAAATTTATTTTATTAGTTTCAAATTGCGGCTTAATTAGTGAAATAATCTCAGCTTTACTTGATAAAAGCTTCAGGCTAGGTTCTATAACCTTTGTTAGACTAATGAAACTAACATCACAGACTACTAAATTAATTTTTTCATGAATTATTGAGTTATCTAAATATTTAGCATTAAAATTTTCTACACTAATAATTTTTTTTTCTTTTTTTAATTTTTCATGAAGTTGATTTGTACCAACATCAATAGAATATATTTTTTTAGCGTTTTTTTTTAAAAGAACTTCAGTGAATCCACCAGTTGATGAACCGATATCTAGACAAATTTTATTTTCAATATCAATCTTAAAATGATCAATCGCTTTGAGTAATTTAAATGCACCTCTTGATACCCATGGAGGATGTAGTTGTTTAATTTTTATTTTTGAGTTTTCATTAAAACTGTTACCACTTTTGGTAATAATTTTATCGTTTACATAAACTTGACCGGCCATAATCATAGATTGGGCCTTTGATTTAGTATCAGCTAAGTTTCTATCCATTAAAAGCTGATCAAGTCTTATTTTTAGATTTTTACTCAAATTTGAAAATTACTTAAAATCTTCTTTTGTAACTTTATTGTTTTCTTGCTTAATTTTTTTAATTTGACTTTCAATACTTTTTAATTTTTCCTCACATGCTTTTTTTAAATTCATTCCTTCTTCGTAAAGTTTTACAGATTCTTCTAAATCAACTTCACCATTTTCTAATTTCTCTACAATAGACTCAAGTTTTTTTAAATTGTTTTCAAAATTATTATCTTTATTCATTAGATGTATCTATTTTTGTAATATTTGATGTTTCTATATCATATATTAAAGCATAAACTTTATCATTACTTTTTATTGTAAACAAAATCCGATTATTATCAATCATATCTATATCTGTAATTTTGTGCCCTTTTTCTAAATTTAAATTATATTCAATTAAATTTGTTTCTAAATTACTTTGTTTTTTTGTTGTTTTTATATACAAGCCATAAACTAGAGCTAAAAAACAAATAACAATTAATATACCTAAAAATATTACAATAAATTTAAGAATTTTTTGAGACATGAACGAATTCTATAATCTTAAATTAACTATAAATAAACAATTAAGTTCACAAAGATTAGATAAAGTGCTCGTTTCAAAATTGGAAGGATATTCAAGAACACAAATTAAAACTTTAATATTAAATGGCAACGTATGTCTTGATGAAAAGGAAATAAAAGATCCATCTTACATAACTAAAGAAAATGAAAATTACTTTATAAATATTATCTTAAAGCAAGAAACAAAACATTCAGCTGAAAATATAGACTTAAACATTATTTTTGAAGATGAAGATTTAATTGTTATAAATAAACCTCCAAATTTAGTAATGCATCCAGCTCCTGGAAATGAAAGCGGCACTCTTGTGAATGCTCTTATGCATTACACTAATAATCAACTAAGTAATTTAGATGATAGTTCTAGACCAGGAATAGTCCATCGTTTAGATAAGGATACGAGTGGAATTCTTGTTGTTGCTAAAAATAATTATGTTCACATTAATTTAGCCGAACAATTCAAAGAACATACGATATCTCGTAGATATAAAGCAATAGTTTGGGGAACTCCTGATAATCAATCAATTGAAGGGTACATAGAGAGAAATAAAAAAAATAGAAAAAAAATGAGTTTAAATAATAGAGGTTTTGGAAAATATTCTAAAACTGATATTAAATTAGAAAAAACTTTTGGTATTGCCAGTTTAGTTGACTGCCATTTACATACTGGAAGAACACATCAAATTAGACTTCATTTAACTTCCAAAAATTCTCCAATCATTGGTGATAAGATTTATGGAAAAAGTAAGATTTATCAATTTGGAAAAGATAAAAATACATTTAATAAATTCATGATTTTAAAAAATTTTGAAAGACAAGCATTGCATGCTTATCATCTTGGTTTTGATCATCCTACATCAAAAAAAAGGATGGATTTTAATATTGAAATTCCTGAAGATTTTAAGAATTTAATTGAATTATTGCTTAGATATTAAAATATATTTTATTTATGATATAGGTGTATTATGAATTTACCAGTACTATCAAGTGAAGGAAATTTAGCAGTATACTTGCAGGAAATTAAAAAATTTCCGATGCTCACTGCTGAAGAGGAGTACATGTTAGCTAAACGTTATAAGGAACATGGAGATTCAGATGCTGCGCATAAACTAGTTACAAGTCACCTTCGATTAGTTGCCAAAATAGCAATGGGGTATAGAGGATATGGCTTACCAGTTACTGACTTAATTTCAGAGGGTAATGTCGGAATCATGCAAGCAGTTAAAAGATTTGATCCAGAAAAAGGTTTTAGATTAGCAACATATGCAATGTGGTGGATAAGAGCTCAAATACAAGAATATGTTTTACATAGTTGGTCTTTAGTAAAAATTGGAACTACCGCAGCTCAGAAAAAACTTTTTTTTAATTTACGTAAAATTAAAAATCAACTTACCTCAATTGATTCAGGTAATTTGTCACCAGAAAATGTTAGAGAGATTGCAACTAGACTAGATGTAAAAGAAGGTGAAGTAATTGATATGGAAAATAGGCTTTTTACATCAGATCAATCTTTAAATGTTAAACTTGGTGAAGAACATGATACTGAATGGCAAGACTTAATAGAAGATAAACAAGAAACTCATGATAGAATAATTGAAAATAAAAATGAACTTGAATATCGAAGAAGTTTATTTTCTAAAGCTTTTGAAGTTTTAAATGAAAGAGAAAAAGAAATTATTAAACTTAGGAAGCTAAGTGAAAATCCATTAAAGTTAGAAGACTTGAGTAAAAAGTATAAAATTAGTAGAGAAAGAGTAAGGCAAATTGAAGAGAAAGCATTAGAAAAACTTCAAAAAGAAATTTCAAATATTAGATAAAGTTCCGTTTATATCAATTGTCTCCTTTCTGTCTGGCCCTGTTGAAACAATTGAAATGTTAGTTTCCATAAGATCCTCGAGTATTTGAATATATTTTTTAGCATTTTCAGGAAGATCATCAAATTTGTTAATCCCCGCTGTTGATTTTTCCCAGCCAGCAACTTTTTCATAAACAGGCTTTATTTTATCGAATAAAAATTCTTCGCTAGGTAAATAATCGTAGTGTTTGTTATCAATTAAGTATCCAGTACATACATTGATTTCTTTTAATTCATCTAATACATCAAGTTTAGTAAGTACAATGTCTGTAATACCATTAAGTTTAATTGATTGTTTCAAAAGTACACTATCAAACCATCCGCACCTTCTTTTTCTTTTTGTAACTGTTCCAAATTCTTGACCTTTTTCTCCAAGATGTTCACCAATCGAATCGATTAACTCTGTTGGAAATGGACCTGATCCCACTCTAGTTGTATATGCTTTTGTAATTCCTAAAATTTTATGATTTTTTCTATCACTAAAACCTGTACCAGAGAATATCTGACCAGATATTGTATTTGATGATGTAACGTAAGGATATGTTCCAAAATCTATGTCCAACATTGAACCTTGCGCCCCTTCAAAAACAATGTTTTTATTCTTTTGACCTAATTCATTAATTATTTTCCATAATGGAACACTAAAAGAGTTAAGATAATTAGACATAGATAAAAGTTCTTCATAATAATTATGTGTAATTTTATGAATATGTTTTGAAATTTTATCTTTATGAAATTCGTAAAGATTATCAATTTTTTGTCTTAAAAATATTGGATCTTTTAAATCACAAATTCTTATAGCTCTTCTACCTACTTTATCTTCGTATGCTGGACCAATACCTTTTTTAGTTGTTCCTAGTTCTTTTTTGCCTCTAGAGGTTTCATTAATTTCATCAAGAAGTTTATGAATAGGTAAGATTAAACAAATATTATCAGCAATATATAAATTGTCTTCGTTTACCTCTATTCCTTGTTCTTTAAGATTATCAATTTCGTTAATTAGTGCCCACGGATCTAAAACAACGCCATTACCAATAGCACATTTTTTATTGTTAATTATTCCTGAGGGTAATAAATTAAGCTTATAAACATTATTATCTACTTTAATTGTATGACCTGCATTATTCCCTCCTTGATACCTAACTATCAAGTCAGCTTTAGAAGAAATCCAATCAACAATTTTACCTTTTCCTTCATCTCCCCATTGGGTTCCAACTATCGTATAAAACATTAGATTTGCTTAACAGTATTATTCATTAAATAATACTTGATTCCAAATTTTTTTGCCTCTTTTTTTATATCAATATTATCTTCAAAACTTTTAAATAGACTATAACCTTTATTTATTAATTTTTGTTTAATTTTATCACTTGTATTGAATGCAATTAAAATTTTTTTATTTTGATTAATTAACGATGAAGATCTTAAAATTGTATCCATGTAACAAGTGTAACCTATAGCAGTTTCAGAATTACGACCATATTTTAAATTATATCGGCCTCCTCCAGCTATTTCACCTCTTACATCTTTAGCAAAAAATGTAAATTTAATCCCTTTGTAGTAATTTTTATTTTTTTGTAAGTCAAAAAAATCTACATTTAAAGAATCATTTTTTGAAGTTTTAATTAAATTAGCAATTTTTATTAGTCTTTCAACTTCGTTTTCATAACCTATTATTTTATTTAACTTTGATATATATTTTTTTTTGTTTTGGATTGAACCAGAACATATATGTAAAGTTTTAAATGAATTATATAATTCATTTTTTTTCAATAACTTTAAACAATTATTAATATCTTTTAATTTAATATATTTTCTTAATTTATATTTTAAATCTTTATTAGTTATTTTTTTAAACAAACTGTCAAGGAAGAATGGTGCTGTAATCTCAATAACAATATTTTTAACCCCAATTTTTTTTAAAGTTTCGTAAGCAAGATTAATAATTTCTACATCCGCCTTATAACTTTCAGATCCAATTATCTCAGCACCAACTTGTTGAAATTGTCTTTCAGGTCTTAAAATTGTTCCTACTTTTCGAACAACTTCTCCATAATAGCATAACTTAAGTGGGCGTATTTTATTTGCTAGTCTAGATGATGCAATTCTAATTATTTGTGGAGTTATATCATTTCGAATACTTAATTGATCATTTTTTTTATTTGTCTTTAAAGTTAGAGTATTGCGATCTAAATTTTTACTAAACTCAACTAGTGGAGTCTTAATTAAAGTAAAACCATTATCTCTAAAATAATTTATTATGCTATTTTTATATTTGTGCTCTATAGATGCATCAAAATTAAGACTATCTTTAAAACCTGTGGGTACTAAAAATTTATTAACCAAGATAAGGCCTTACTAATTTTTTTATTTCTAGAGATTTCTTTTTAACCTCACTAACTTCTTGCCCTTCAACTAGTATTCTAACTAATGGCTCAGTGCCAGATAACCTTACAAGAGATCTTATTTTTTTATTATTATATAGTTTATCTTTTTTTAACTTATCAAGGATCTTTAACAGTTTGGTATTCTTTGTTTTATAACTTAAGTTAATTTTTTCCTGGGCAAAGTCATTGTACAAATCAAAAAGTTTACTCGCCTTATTTTTATTTGATATCAAAATTTCAGAGATTTTTAAAGCTGCCAAAATTCCATCGCCAGTATTAGAATATTCTGACAATATTATATGTCCTGATTGTTCACCTCCTATCATAGATTTGGATTTGTTCATTTGATTTATAACGTTTATATCTCCAACAGATGTTCGCTTAATCTTTAATTTTAATTTATTTGTGAGATAATTTTCTAATCCCATATTAGACATGACTGTTATAATAACATCATGTTGATTATATTTTTTCTGAGGTTTTATATAATTTTTACATAACAATCCTATAATTTTATCACCATCAACTTCTTTTCCTTCTTCATCTACAACTATTAACCTATCTCCATCACCATCAAATGCAAATCCAATATCAGCTTTTTCTTTTATGACATTTTGTGAGAGTGATTTAACATCAACCGCACCACAGTTTTTATTAATATTTAGTCCATCTGGATTATTATTTATGGCGATTATATTATGACCTAACTCCCAGAATAAATTTGGAGCTATATTATATGTGGCTCCATTCGCACAATCTAAAATAATTTTTAATTTTCTCTTGGAAGATGTTTTATTCAAAGTGCTTTTTAAAAATTCTGAGTATCTACCTGAGGCATCTTCCAGTCTTCTTGCATTTCCAGATACAAATGTGTTGTTTGAAATTTTAGAATATTTTTTATTATCTAAAACTATTTTTTCAACCTTTTGCTCTATCAATGAACTTAGTTTTGTTCCAGTACTATCAAAAAATTTCAGCCCATTATATTCATAAGTGTTATGAGAAGCTGTAATCATTACTCCAATATCTGCTCTTAAAGTTTTAATCATTAATGGTACAGCTGGTGTTGGAAGGGGGCCGACTAAAATTACATCCATACCCATAGAAATAAATCCAGCTGTCACAAGTGGCTCATATAAATAACCAGACAATCTAGTGTCTTTGCAGATTACAACCCTGCTATTTTTAGCATTTTTCTTTTTTAGAAGGAATGCAACCGTTTTTGAAATTTTTAGACAAGTTTCAGCAGAAAGAGGTTCCTCATTAACTAAGCACCGTATACCATCGGTACCAAATATTTTAGACATTTATGTCTTTTATTCAAAAAAATAAATAAAGTGAAGTAATTAAATTAGTTAGCTGGTGCTGTAGCAGATCCACCTGTTTTTGGAACAGATGTGGCTGGTTTTTTTGGTGTGTTTATATCGTTATCAAAATCATCACGAGTTGGCTTTATACCTTTAATTAAATCTTTAATTTCATCACCTGATAATGTTTCATACTCTAAAAGCCCTTTAGCAACTATATGAAGTTCTTCGATATTATCTTGAAGAATTTTTCTACAATTATTTTCAGCCTCTTCTGCAAGAGATCTAACCTCTTCATCAATTAATTTTGCTGTAGAGTCAGATAAATTTTTTGATTGTGCAACAGAATGCCCAAGGAAAACCTCCTCGCTATCACTGTTATATCTCAAACGACCTAATTTTTCACTCATCCCCCATTCGGTGATCATTTTTTTTGATAGATTTGTTACCATTTGTATATCGCTTGCTGCACCATTTGTAATTTTATCTTTACCAAAGATCATCTCTTCTGCAATTCTGCCCCCAGTTGCTATTAATAAATGCGCTTTCATTTGATCTTTTCGCATAGACAACTGATCTTTTTCAGGAAGTCTCATAACCATACCTAAAGCTCTACCTCTCGGTATTATTGTCGCTTTATGTATAGGATCAGAGGCTGGTGAGTGAAGAGTTGCCACTGCATGACCAGCTTCATGGTAGGCAGTAAGTTTCTTTTCATCTTCTGACATGACCATGGATCTTTTTTCAGCACCCATCATCACTTTATCTTTAGCACTTTCAAAATCTTCAAGTGTAACCATTCTTTTATTTTTTCTAGCTGCTAATAATGCTGCTTCATTAACTAAGTTTGCTAAATCAGCTCCAGAAAAACCTGGGGTTCCCCTTGCAATAATTTTTGAGTCAAATTTTGGTGAAACTTTAATTTTTTTAATATGAACTTTGAGTA
The DNA here is from genome assembly GCA_902615845.1 of uncultured Alphaproteobacteria bacterium. GTDB lineage: Bacteria > Pseudomonadota > Alphaproteobacteria > HIMB59 > CACPNW01. The sequence goes on along the minus strand of CACMQS010000008.1, from coordinate 56,530 downwards.
TTTTATCTCTTCCCATTACATCAGGATTATTAACTGTTATTTGACGGTCAAATCTTCCTGGTCTAAGTAAAGCTGGATCAAGGACATCAGGTCTATTTGTTGCAGCAATAATGATTACACCTGCATTAGCTTCAAATCCATCCATCTCAACAAGAAGTTGATTAAGAGTTTGTTCTCTTTCATCATTCCCACCGCCAAGACCTGCACCACGGTGCCTTCCAACAGCGTCAATTTCATCTATAAAAACTATACAAGGCGCATTTTTTTTACCTTGATCAAACATATCTCTAACTCTACTTGCTCCGACCCCTACAAACATTTCAACAAAATCTGAACCTGAAATAGAAAAGAAAGGAACATTTGCTTCACCTGCAATTGCTCTTGCGAGTAATGTTTTTCCAGTACCTGGAGGGCCTACTAGAAGTGCGCCTCTTGGAATCTTACCGCCTAATCTAGAAAACTTTGAAGGATCTTTTAAAAATTCAACAACTTCTTCTAATTCTTGTTTAGCTTCATCTATACCTGCTACGTCGTCAAATGTAACTTTACCTACAGCCTCGTTTAATAATTTAGCTTTAGATTTACCAAAGCCCATTGCTTTTCCGCCACCGCCTTGCATTTGGCGCATAAAGAAGATCCAAACTCCAATTAAAAGAAGCATAGGAAACCATGAAAGTAATACACTTAGAAGTGGATGCATTGATCTTTCAGAAGGCTCAGCAGTAATTTTTACCCCACTTTCATTTAATTTATCTACCAAATTGGGATAATTAGGAACATATGTGCTAAATGATCGACCATCATTTAGAAATCCTGTTACGTTGCTTCCATTAATATTAACTTCAGAAACATTTCCACTTTCTGTTGCTGCTATGAAGTCAGAAAAAGATATTTTTGATGTATTTCTATTATTAGAAGTTCCTTGAAAAAGATTGAATAGCACTATTAAGAGTAATCCAATTATAATCCATAATACAACGTTTTTACTGATGTTTTTCATCTACTTATTACATAGGAATTTATTATAAAAACACAATAGTTTTGTAGAAAATTAAACAGTTTTTCTCCAAAATGTGAGAAAATCATCATTTTTTTTAACTATCATACCCTTAAGATTAAAATTATTAAAATTTAATTCCTTCATTTCACTTATTAAGATTCTAGTTTTTTTTGATCGGGGGGCGTTAGATCCATAAAATAAAAATTGATATATCCTTCGTATAATATTTTCAGAAGTAATTTCATTTAAATTTTTCATATTTTGTAGATCAACAATAATTTTTTTACTATCAATCTTAACAATAATATTAACAAGTATCTCAAATATCATTTGAATGAAATGTGGTGAATAAAAAAGTATACTCTCAAAATCTCTATTTATTTCTGTAATAGTTTTTTTATCAGATTTTTTAAGAAAATTTCTTATTGTAGGACGAGTATAATCTAAATTAAAATTTGACGGATCATTAATATATTCAATTTTATTTTTCTTATTATAATTCAATAATTCATCTTTAGAAAAATTTAAAAGTGGTCTAATTATGCAAACTTTATTGTAAAATGAAAATTCAGACATTGATTTTAAACCATAAAAGTCACTACCAGCGATCTTTCTATTCAAAAAAGTTTCTAAATTATCATCTTTGTGATGGGCAATAAATAAATGCAAAAAATTATTTTTAATACAAAAATCTGTAAGTAATTTATAACGATTATTCCTAGCCTCATTCATAGTTTTCTTAATCAGTTTATCTTTGTTTACAGTCAGAATTTCAGAGGTAATGTCGTTTTTATTCAAGTAGGTAGAAATATATTTTGCTTCATCTTTAGAATTTTTTCTAATACGATGATCTACGATTAAAGCTATCAAGTTACCTTTTTTATGTTTTATAAAAGCATGTACTAGGAATAATAATGACATACTATCTGGACCGCCAGAAACTGCCACAGCGACAGAAGGTTTTTTTTCAAAAGTATATTTTTTTTCTACTGTTTTAATGAATTCTTTATTTGCAAGCTTCATTCATTATTTTCTAAACAATTATATTCAACAATTTGTTTTTTGGTCTTAGAAATTATTTTATTTTTTGGAAAATCAATTATTAATTTTTCCATAGTTTTACAAGCCTCAACACTTTTATCAACTTGGTATAATGATTGAGAAAGCTTGAAAAGCATTTCTGCAGCTTTAATACTGTCTGGAAATTTTTGAAAACCTTCAGCAAATACAAGTGCTGCTTCTCTATAATTTTTTTCTAAAATATATAATTCTCCAAGCCAATAATGTGCTGAACCTGATAGTTGATTATCAGGGTTGTCTGCAATAAACTGCTCAAAGGAAATTTTGGCATCTTGCCATTTTTTGTCTCGTATATTATCAAATGCTATTTGGAATTGATCTTCAGGTGACAACAATTCTTGCTTTTCATTAGAAATAACATTCTGATCATCTGATACTACTTCTTCAGATGTCTCATTTGTACTTTTTGTGATGTTTAATGTTCCGAGCGTATTTTCAGTTTCACTATCAATTAAATTATTACTTTTAACCTCGGAGCTATTTTGAGAAACTTCATTGGTATTTACTTCAACATTATTTAAGTTGTCTAGTTGAAAATTATCAAAAACTACTTCTAAGTTTTCTAACTTATTTAAAATATCATCTAATTGAAAATACAATTCTTCTAAATTAGAATTTAAATTTTTAATATCATTTTCTATATCATATATTCGTAAATCAATAGCAGAAAGATTTTTAACAAAATCATTATTTGTTCCATTGGATTTATTTGAAGAATTTGAAAACACTTCTTTTGAAATATCAGAAACCTCTCTTTGTAATCTCTCTAATTGTTGGGAAATAGTCAGCTCACTTTCATTGGAAAAAGCGTAACTTGAAAATAATAGAATTAAAATAGTAAATATGTATTTTAACATTTAACAAGTTTAATTTCTAAATAAGATAAAAATGTGGCGCTATATTTCTATAGCGCCTTAGTATTAAGGAATTATAATTAATTTACTATGGTTACAGAACGTCTATTTTGAGCCCATGCACCATCATTTGAACCTACAACAGCAGGTCTTTCTTTACCATAACTAATAGTTGAAACTCTATCGGGATTTATACCAAGACCGATGAGATAATTTTTAACAGCTTGTGCTCTTTTTTCTCCAAGAGCCAAGTTGTACTCTCTAGTTCCTCTTTCATCACAGTGTCCTTCAATAGTTACTGAAACATCGCTATTCTGCTTAAGCCATGCAACTTGATCTTGAAGTAATTCTAAAGCGTCAGAGTCTAAATCTGAGCTATCGTATCCAAAAAATACTCTATCGCCGACGTTAACGATTAAATCCTCTTGAGATCCAGAAACTATTCCGCTTCCAGCAGTCTCAGTAATAGTTCCCTCTGAAGAAACGTCACTCCCAGAACTGCTTGAACCTGAACCTGAAGAGTCAGCAGAGTCTTTTGGTTTTGTTGCACAAGCGGCAACGAATAAAACTATAAATGTAGAGATTAAAAACTTGTAAAACATAAATAAGCGCTCCCTTAATACTTTGAGTAGATATACTAAATTATACGGAATCTCTTAACATTTTTTTTAAAATTTCGTATATTTTTTTGTATTATATCGAATTAATGCATCAGGGGCGACCATGCTGGATCTGAACCACCTAGAGGAGTTATTACTTTTCTTTCATTAAAACCAGTTAAATCAATAGAATAAAGACTAGATTCTCCACCTGATCCATCTTCAGCTGTTCTTTCTTCCTTAAAGTACATCAAAAATCTGCCATTTGGTGCCCATGTAGGACCTTCAACATGAAATGATTTTGCAATCATCCTCTCATTTGAACCATCAATCTCCATAACCCCTATATAAAATTGACCTCCCTCTTGTTTGGTGAATGCTATCATATCGCCTCTAGGAGACCACACTGGCGTGTAATAACTTCCAGCTTCCCTGCTAATTCTTTTTATATTTTTTCCATTATTATCGCTCACATACAAATGTCTTCTTCCACTTCTATCTGAATTAAAAACTATTTGTTTTCCATCAGGTGAAAAACTCGCAGAAACATCAATTGAAGAATTGTTTGTCACTCTTTTTGAAATTCGTGTTTTTAGATCCAGAATATAAATTTCTGAATTTCCAATTTCAGGATCAGTGTAAGACATTACGATTTGATTACCATCTGGAGAAAACCTTGGTGCAAATGTCATTCCTGGAAATTCTCCTACAATTTCTTGCTTCCCAGTTTCAATATCAAATATATAAACTCTTGGATTATTTCTATTTACGTAAGACATATAAGTAATTTTTTGAGAATTAGGAGAGAACCTTGGAGTTAAAACTAGATATGATCCATCTGTCAAAAATCGATGGTTTGATTGATCTTGATCCATGATTGCTAATCTTTTTTGTTTATTTTCTTTTGGACCTGTTTCAGCAACATAAACTATTCTTGTATCAAAGTACCCACCTTCGCCAGTTATATTTTTAAAAATAGAATCTGAAATAATATGAGCAACTCTTCTCCAATTTTTTTCATTAGTCTCGTATTTTTTTCCCACTATTTGCTTTTGTTGAAAGACGTCAAACAATCTAAATTCTACAGATATTTTTCCATTGTTAATTGAAATTTTGCCAGAAACTAAATGTTGGGCCTTTATTAATTTCCAATCTTCAAATCTCGGTTTATTTGATAAGGATTCATTATCTTGAATAAAAGATCTTTTATCTATTGGTAAAAAAAGCCCAGATCTTTCTAAGTTATCAGAAATTACAGATGAAATATTTTTACCTACTTTAGTTAATTGTGAATTTTTTGAGTATAGTTCTGTCACAGCAATTGGAGTTGGTTTCACACTACCTTGTGTTAGAGTCACTTCTAATGAATGGACTTTAAAACTAGAAAATAAAAAAAAGGTTATTAAGAAAACTTTTTTCATCAATATCCTTTCATAATACTATAATCAAAAGTAATTGTAAGATTTTTCCATAGATTATATTTATCTTTTGGAAGTTTTAACGGTGTACATTCTGGATTTAAGAGTGTTCTCATTGCGCTATCTGTAATTGGTCCATAAAAAGGATTAGTTTTAGCTATATTTGTGTCAACAATGCGGATACTATTTGGTGAAACCTTCATATTTTGAAGTACTTTTGCCGAAATTGTTACTTTGTCTCCTCTTTCTATAACCGCGCCTGCTGGAGCATTCCAACAAGAAGATAATTGCTGCCTCAGCATGTCGATTTCAGATATTGATAGTATAATATTGTCATTAGTTTCATCTGTACTTTTATTATCAACTTCTTCAACCTCTTCTTTAACTTCATTTTCAATCATATTTGTTTTTTCATTTCTTAAATCTTTGAGCATTGATGCTATACTAAAATCTTTTTCGGGTTTTGGCTTTGGTTTAGAAATTGTCTTATCATTTTCCAACATTGGTTTATCCTTTATATTTGTTTCAACATCTAAATCTGATTTAACATTTTCACTATTTATGATTTTTGGTTTTGGCTTGAGTTTTGGTTTAATTATATCAGTTTTAATTGTTTCTACTTTTTTCTTAACCTCTAAAATTTCTTTTTCTTTAATAACTACTTTTTTTGTTTCCTTAACTTCTAAATTTGGAGTTTGTTTCATTTCCAAAACTGGTTGATTTGGATTAGTTTTTTCTTCAATTTCAGTTTTATTTATTTCAACATTTTTTTTTACTTCTAGTTGATCTGATGAATTAAATTTTTTTTGCTTAGCTATTGTTTCCTTATTATTATTTTCTGGTTTTTCAGTATCAGATTTTTTCAAATTTGTATTTTCATCAACATTGAGTATTTCAATAGGTATTACGTTTGGAACATAGATTTGTTTAGGAGAAAAAAAATTTGGCAAGCCAACCATGAATAAAAGGATAATGAAATGTATTAGTGTTGAAAAAATAACTCCAGATGTTTGGGGATTTAAGTTTTCAAAAAAATTTATTATTTTTAAACTATTATAGCTTATACGATCCATCTATTGCTCAAGATTTTGAGTAATTAATGCGACTTTAATATATCCTGCTGAATTTACTATGGACATAATTTCCATAATCCTTCCATAAGCTACTACTCTATCGCCTCTTATATAAATCCTTGCTTCAGTATTTTGTTCAGTAATAGCATTTAATCGAGGAATCAAATTTTCTACTTCAACCTTTGACTCTCCAATGTAAACTTCTCCATCTAACTTGATAGTTATCTCAATTGGATCTTTAATATCAGTTAATGCAGTAGCTTTAACCTTTGGTAAATCAACTTTTATTCCAACAGTTAGAAGAGGTGCGGTAACCATAAAAACAATTAGTAAAACAAGCATAACATCTACAAAAGGTGTAACATTAATTTCGCTCATTTGCGTGTACCTTTGCTTCTTACGTTTGTTTAAATTATTTGAGGAAATCAATTTATTTTTTCTCTAATTGTCTAAAAAAAATTGTTGAGAATTCATCCATGAATGTTTCCAAGGATATGAAGTATTTAGATAAATCATTTGAAATTTTATTGTACGCAACTACAGCAGGTATAGCTACAAAAAGGCCTAATGCTGTAGCAAATAGTGCCTCTGCAATTCCTGGAGCAACTACTGCTAAATTAGTATTTTGAGCAATTGCAATTGATTTAAAACTATTCATTATTCCCCATACTGTTCCAAATAACCCAATAAAAGGCGCAGTTGATCCAGCAGTTGCGAGGAATGTTAAATTCCTTTCAACATTTTCACTTTCTTTATTAAAAACAACTGTCATTGATCTCATCATTCTATCTTTTAAAGAATTAATATCAGATGTATCATTTTCAAACTGAGTTTTACTTTTTTTCCACTCTAAAATTGCAGCACAAAATAATTTTGATTTTGGATCTGTCTGATTAAAGTTTAAAGTTTCATATAAATCTTCAAATGAATTTCCAGACCAAAAAATATCTTCAAATTCTTTTTCAAGTTTTTTTAATTGTCTAATTCTTAAAATTTTTGAAATTATTACATTCCAAGAATAAAGAGAGGCTAAGATTAAAATTATAATTACAGATTTGACAACAAGATCAGCTTGCATAAATAAAGCAAGCATTGAAAAATCTGGAGCTTCTGTCGATAAATTAGTACTATTAATATCTGCCATAATAATTATTTTTTAATTTTTTCAAGATCACTACTATGAACCATAACCCAGAACCCTGGTCTATTTTTTTCACATAATGCTATTACTGGTGTCTTGCCCTCCTCTTTCGCAAGTTTTGCAGTATCATCCCATAAACTAATTGCTGTATGCTTAGCTCTTAATTTACATTCTATAAATAAGTCTTCATGAATTACATCAGCTCTTGTTACTTTACCATTACCCCCGCTCAAAGGTGTCCTTTTTCCATTGAAATAGTTTGCAACATCTCTTTCTCTTTTTTTCCAAGCTTTATCAGGCATCTATATTCCTTTCATTAGGCTGTCAGTGAAGATAAAACATTATCATCAACTTCAAAATTTGATGATACAACTTGAACATCGTCATTGTCTTCTAAAACTTCAAGTAATTTAAATAGTTTGTCTGCTGTATCTTTTCCAATATTAATATTATTTTTACTTTTCCAAATTAAATTTGCAGAATTAGTCTGACCATACTGTTTAATTAATTTATCATTAAGTTCATGCAAATCGTTTTGATCACAATATATTGAATATTCTGTGTCATTAATTTCATAATCTTCACTATTATTTTCAATAAGAAATTCTAGAAGTTGGTCTTCTTTTACTAAGTTTTTATCGAGAGTGATATTTCCAAATCTGTCAAAACCAAAACTAACACTTCCTGTTTCACCCAAATTACCTCCATGTTTACTAAAAGATGATCTAATCTCTGCAGCTGTTCTATTTTTATTATTTGTAAGTGCCTCAACTATTATTGCAATACCTTCAGGACCGTACCCCTCATATCTTACTTCTTCATAATTACTATCAGGATCATTCCCTTGACCTTTTTTAATTGCTCGCTCAATATTATCTTTTGGCATATTAAGTGACTTGGCTGAAGCAATTGCTGATCTTAACCTAATATTACTTTCAATATCTTCACCACCGACTTTGACTGCTACAGATATTTCTCTTCCTAGTCTTGAAAATACTTTTGCTCTTTTTTTATCTTGAGCACCTTTTCGATGCATAATATTTTTAAACTTAGAGTGTCCTGCCATTTAGAGTTGACTTATAAATATTTCATCCGATGTTAGTAAAGATATAAAATATTAGATAAATGTGTCTAATATGTGTAAATTATGACTCTTGAATTGGGGTAATATTGTTAGCTAAACCAGTATTATTATCGATTTCAATTAAAGCTCCGCATATAGTTATGTTTTCAGTAGCAGGTGTGAATCTACCTTCAGCCCTATACCCCTTAACAAATCCATGGATTGGATTATCTATATCGAAACCAATTATTGAATTATAATCACCTGACATTCCAACATCTGTTTGATACGCTGTACCTTTAGGTAAAATAACACTGTCTGCTGTTGGCACATGAGTATGTGTACCTAAAACTGCCGTAACTTGTCCATCAACATAATATCCAAATGCTTTTTTTTCAGAAGTTGCCTCACCATGCATATCAATTATTATGCCGTCACACGTGCTACCTAATTTCTCTTTTTGAAGAAATTCAATTATACTTTTAAATGGGTCATCTAATGATAAATTCATAAATAATCTAAGCATTACTTGTAGTACGATAATTTTTTTTCCATTCAAAAGCTCAAGCTTATAATATCCTTTTCCAGGAACACCGTAAGGGTAATTCAAAGCTCTTATTATTTTTGGATTTTCTTCAATATAAGAAAGCATATCTCTTTGATCCCACGCATGATTCCCAAGTGTAAGTAAATCTAATCCGCTGGAAAATAATTCTTCTGCATCCTTTTTTGACAATCCATAACCAGAAGTAGCATTCTCACCATTAGCAATAATCATGTCTGTATTGTATTTAGATTTGAGTGTTGGGATAATTTCTTTAATTTTTTTTCGTGATGCCTTACCGACAATATCACCTATAAAAAGAATTTTCATTGAAAGCTATATAAATTTTTTTCAGTAATAACATAATCGACTTTAAAATCAAATTTGTCTATAGGTATGTAATCTAACTTTTGTTCTTCATATGCATAAGCTACAGAAATGAAACTATGATTAATCTTATTTAAATAAGCAAAAGTCCTGTCATAATACCCTCCACCATAACCTAATCTATTTCCCTTATTATCAAAAGCTAAACAAGGTACAAAAATTAATTCAGGATTTAAAATTTTATTATTATTTTGAGGCTCTGATATATTCATATGTCCTTTTACAAAATTCTCTTCACTCTTAAATTGCTTAAAGATTAAATGACTATTTTTTTTCTCAATTACAGGAAGACATAAAATTTTATTTTTAATAAACATAAGATTGTTAAGCTCTCTTGTATTTATCTCAGAATTTATAGAAATAAAACTAGATACTATATTAATTTCTTGAAAGTTAATTCTTTCAAAAAATTCATTAAACAAAGATAAAGCAAAATGAGATGGTTTATTATTAAAAATTTTATCTCTTATAATCTTTTGTTTTTTTCTAATAATTGATTTTTCATCTTTAATATTATTCATAATAAGAATTCTTAATTATATCAATTAAATCCTCTACTTTTGTATTTATTTCATCAAATTCTTGATCTAATTTCAATTTTTCATCTTCTAAAATTTTTTTTTCATTTTGTAGTTTTAATATTTTATCTTTAAGTTCTAAATTGTTCTTTAGATATTCTTCACTCTTGGTATCATTTACTTCAGAAATTCCTTCAATATTTAATTTTTCTAAAAGCTCTGCTTGAAGCTCAATAGAGAGAAGTGATAACAATATAGTATCACTTATCTTTCCATTAGAATATTTTGGATTTTGTAATTTATCATCAATTTTTTCATTAATTAAATTTATTGAATCTATTATTTTTTTTTCATCTTTTTTTTCATATTCTAATGATATTTCTCTGTTTAATATTTTTGTCTTAAAAAAAGGCATGGTTATTTCTTAATTAGAAGTTCCAATTCATCAATATACTCGGACATTTGTTTTCGTAAATTTTTAATTTCATTTTCAAGATTTTTAATTTTTTCTTTTTTGGAAATATGATGGTCCCTAAAATCTTCTAAAGCTGATCTTAGATTATTTAAGTTTTCGCTTAGAATTGTAATTCTTTTTTGTATTTCCATTATAATTTTATAGTTTGTAATTTTATAATTGTCACTGTAATGAACCCATATTAAATAATTTTATATCAACCATAAAGGTAAGTATTTGAATAATTTAAATAATATCAACAATCTAAGACAATTATCAAATTGTATTAGATTTTTATCAATGGATGCAGTGGAAAAAGCAAAATCTGGTCATCCCGGTATGCCTATGGGTATGGCAGACATTGCAACAATTCTTTATAAAAATCATTTAAAGTTTAATCCGAATGATCCGGAGTGGATTGATAGAGATAGATTGATTATTTCAAATGGGCATGGCTCAATGCTTTTATACTCTTGTTTGTATCTAACAGGATATAAAGACATTGACATAAATCAAATTAAAAATTTTAGACAATTACATAATAAAACTGCAGGTCACCCAGAATACGGAAGTGCAGAAGGCATAGAAACGACTACTGGGCCTTTGTCTCAAGGTTTAGCAAATGCAGTTGGAATGGCGCTAGCAGAAAAAAAATTATCAAATAATTATGGAAAAGAATTATTCGATCATTACACTTATGTTTTTGCTGGAGATGGATGCTTAATGGAAGGTTTAAGTCATGAAGCGTGTAGTCTCGCAGGACATTTAAAATTAAATAAACTTATTATGTTTTTTGATAATAATTCTATTTCCATAGATGGATCAACTGATCTTTCAGTTTCAGACAATGTGAAAAAAAGATTTGAAGCTTATAATTGGAATATAATTGAAATAGATGGTCATAAATATGAGGAAATTGATCAAGCTATAATTCAAGCAAAAAAAAATGACGCTCCAACAATTATATCTTGTAAAACTAAAATTGGTTTTGGCTCACCAAACAAAGAGGGTTCAGCTTCATCACATGGTTCACCTCTTGGTGAAGATGAAATTAGTTTAACAAGAAAAAAATTAGAATGGAATTATTCACCATTTGAAATTCCAGATGATTTGTTACGTGAGTGGAGAAGTTTCTATAAACGAAATGAAGAATCAAGAAATTCATGGTTATCAAAAAACAAAGAATTAATTGAAAGTAAAAATTTTAAAGATAGTTTTTATCAAAAAATTGACCATCAAATTCCAGAAAAACTTAGTGAATTAAAATCTGAGCATTTTAATGATAAAACAAATTGTGCTTCAAGAAAATCGAGTGAGCTAACGCTAAATTTAATTTCAAAATATCAAAAAAATCTTATTGGTGGATCTGCTGATCTTACTGGATCAAATAACACCAAGGCAAAAGATATGAAAGTAATTACAACTAATAATTTTAATGGAAATTATATTCATTACGGCATTAGAGAACATGGAATGGCTGGGATAATGAATGGCATTGCTTTGCATAAAGGTTTAATTCCATACGGAGGAACGTTTCTGGTATTTACCGATTATTGCAGACCTTCAATTAGGTTATCAGCTATTATGAATATACCAGTTATTTATGTAATGACCCATGACTCAATAGGATTAGGAGAAGATGGACCAACCCATCAACCTGTTGAACATCTTGCCTCCTTAAGATCTATACCAAATTTAACAGTCATTAGGCCTTGTGATATTATTGAAACTATAGAAGCATGGGAATGTGCAATCAACAATACTGGACCAACAATCTTAGTTTTAACAAGACAAAATCTACCGATGTTACAACAAGATAATCGCAAAGAAAATCTTGTAAATAAAGGTGCTTATAAAATAAGAGATTTTAAGGAATATGATGCTACAATTTTATCTTCTGGTTCTGAAGTTGAGATTGCTTGCTCTACATCAAATAAACTTTTTGAAAACAATAATTTAAAGATAAGAGTTGTAAGCATGTCTTCATTTGAATTGTTTGAGAAAAATGATGATAGTTATAAAAATGAAATTTTAGGAAATAAACCTATTTTTGCTATTGAGGCTGGAGTAATAAATGGTTGGGAAAAATATATTAAAAATGAAAATTTTGTTGGTATGTCAACTTTTGGTGAAAGTGGTCAATACAAAGATTTATATAAGCACTTTAAGATAACAGATGATTACTTAATTGAAAAAATAATTAAAACTTTATAAAAAGGAGAAATATGAAAGTTGCAATAAATGGATTTGGAAGAATTGGAAAACTTGTTTTTAGAGCTTTATTAGAAAAAAATCCTAAAGATATTAATATTGTAGCTATTAATGAACTAGGAAGTGTTGAGAGCAGTGCTCACTTACTTAAATATGACAGTGTACATGGTATTCTTAAAGATGAGATTAGTTCAATCAAAAATGGATTAAAAATTGGTAAACATAAAATTAATTTTTATTCCGAAAGAGATCCAAATAACCTTCCTTGGAAATCACTCAAGGTAGATGTTGTTCTTGAATGTAGTGGTGTTTTTACTTCAAAAGAAAAGGCAATTTCTCATTTAAATGCAGGAGCAAAAAAAGTTATAATTTCAGCGCCAGCTTCAAATGTAGATGCCACAATTGTTCAAGGTGTAAATAACGATACTATTAAAAAAAATCATAACGTAATTTCAAACGGATCTTGTACTACTAACTGTCTTGCTCCCTTAGCAATGGTTCTTGATGAAAAATTAGGAATTGAAAGTGGTTTCATGACAACAATTCATAGTTACACGGGTGATCAAAGAACTGTAGATCAAACCCATTCTGACTTTAGAAGAGCCAGGGCTGCAGCTGAGTCAATGATTCCGACTTCTACAGGAGCGGCAAAGGCTTTGAGTCTAGTCTTGCCTAAATTAAAAGGTAAACTAGATGGAACAGCTATTCGAGTACCTACTCCTAATGTCTCACTTATAGATCTTACATTTGTAAGTAAGAAAAAAACTAACCCAGAAAAAATTAATTCTATAGTTCTCCAAGCCTCAAAAACTAAAAAATTAAATAGAATTCTAACAACAAACTCATTACCTCTAGTTTCAATTGATTTTAATCATAATTCAAGCAGTTCTGTATTTGATATGAGTCAAACACAAGTTGTCAAAGATAAATTTTGTAGAGTTTTATCTTGGTATGATAATGAATGGGGATTTTCAAATAGAATGATAGACACTATGGTTGATCTTAAAAAATTTATTTAGTGCCTAAAAAAATTTGTTTTGCCGTATCAACGCTAACACAAATTGAAAGTCTAATAGAATTTAGAAAATCAAAGTTCAAAACTACTATTATATTTATAAAATATTTTTTAATTAAAGGGTTTGGATTAGAGTGGTTAAGATCTCTAATAAACTATATCAACAAAAAATATAAGACACACAATATTAAATTTTTTGTCGATTCAGGCTATGATCAAGGGTTTGGTATATTACTAACTTACGAAAATATTGATTATTTAAAATTAAAAAATAATAAAATAGTCATTAATAAAGTTAATCAAATTGCAAAAAAAAATAAGGTTTTATTAAACCCAACTTTTGATGTAGTAGATCTCACCAATATAAAAAATATACAAAAAAAATTAAAGATAATATTATGAAAATAGATGGCAACGAAATTAAAGTTGGAAATATTTTAGAGATTAATAAAAAACTCTGGAAAGTTTTGAAAACACAGCATACTCAACCAGGTAAAGGAGGAGCATACTTACAAGCCGAACTTAAAGAAATAAGAGACGGTACTAAAATGAATAGCAGATTTAGATCCTCAGAAACCGTTGAAAGAGCTATCCTAGATGAAAAAGAATTTCAGTATCTTTATGATGATAATAATAATTTTATATTCATGGATAAACAAACTTATGAACAAATAGAACTTGGCTCAGATATATTAACTGAAGATCAATCAAAATTTTTAGTTGAGAATAGTGATGTTATTATTAATTTCTATAATGAAAAACCTGTTGGAATTGACTTGCCTGATACTGTAGAATTAAGTGTTGTAGAAACTGAAGGTGTAGTAAAAGGTCAAACAGCTGCTTCATCATATAAACCAGCTACATTAGAAAAGAACATTAAAACATCTGTACCTCAATTTATTGCGGTTAATGATAAAATAGTCATAAGTACAATTGACGGTAGCTATATCGAAAAATCAAAAAATTAATGCAGCCAGCAGTAATTAATATTTTTGAAAAAGCAGTTAAAAAAGCTGGTAAAATATTATTAAGAGATTTTGGAGAATTAGAAAATTTACAAATACAGTCTAAATCAGTTGGAGATTTTGTAACAAATGCAGATATTAAAGTAGAAAAAACACTTTTAGAAAATCTAAAATACTATTATCCAGATTATACTTACATAACTGAAGAAACTGGTGAAATAAAAGGTGATGAAAACACAATTATTATTGACCCAATTGATGGAACCTCAAATTTTATACATGGAATACCGCATGTTGGAATAATCGTTGCTAAAATGACAAATGGCGAAATCACAGACGGTGTGATTTATAATCCAATTTTAAACGAATTTTTTTGGAGTTCGAAGGGTAAAGGTTCGTGGTGTAATAATAGTAGACTTCGAGTATCAAACAGGCAAATTTTTTCTGATTGCTTGATAGGTACTGGACTCCCATTTGGAGAGAGGATTTACAAAAACTATTTAAGTGAAATCGATGAAGTCTTAAAATACTCTGCAGGAATAAGAAGGCTAGGTTCGGCAGGTCTTGATTTAGCTTATGTTGCATCTGGTAAATTAGATGCTTTTTGGGAGAGGGGTATTAATTTATGGGATATTTCAACAGGTGTTCTTTTAGTTAAAGAGGCTGGCGGAAAAATTTCAAGAATTGATGGCAATATCTGGCAAACTAATTGTAGGGATTTAGTTGCTTCAAATGGTAAAATTCATAATGAATTAATTGAAAAACTTACTTTACTTTAAAATCTATATAAATATAAGACAATCATGAAAAAAGATATTCATCCTAAATATCATGAAATAAATGTTCTCATGACAGATGGCTCTACATTTAAAACAAGATCTACTTGGGGCAAAGAAGGCGACACTCTTAAATTAGAAATTGATTCTAAATCTCACCCTGCTTGGACAGGTGGAAAAGCTGGCCTTAATGAATCTGAAGGACAAGTAGCTAGATTCCAAAAAAGATTTAAAGGTCTAAAGATTAATAAATAATTATTTAAAAAACTTTTCAGCATCAAGTTTTAAATTTTTCTTCTTTTTTATTTCATCTTGAACTCTTAATACTTCAGTTTGAAGTTCAGAAATATAGTTTTGTAAATCCTCAACACTGAAATCATCCAAATTTAATATTTTAACCGTCTTTTGTTTTTCATCAACTTCAAAAAAATCTGTCATTGTCATATTTTGTTATATATTATTTTTTGATTATATTATATGAGCCAATTATGAAATATCCTTTAATGCCTAAAGCAACAGCAATATGGTTAGTTGAAAATACAGCTTTAACGTTTGATCAAATAGCTGAATTCTGTGGATTACATGAATTAGAGGTTCAAGGTATAGCTGATGGAGAAGTTGCTGTCGGTATGAGAGGTTATGATCCAATTGATAATAATCAATTAACTAAAGAAGAAATTACTAGGTGTGAAAAAGATAATGCAGCTCGTTTGAGTCTTATTAAGTCTGATGTAATTGAAGATTTACCGCCAAGAAAAAAAGATTCTAAATATACACCTCTTTCTTTAAGACAAGAAAAGCCATATGCTATTTTGTGGCTTATAAAAAGATATCCGACTGAATTAAGTAGTTCTCAAATTGCAAAACTTACCGGCTCAACAAAAAATACAGTAGAGGCTATAAGAAATGGAACATACAGAGAAGCAGTTCTTGAGGCAAAAAGTCCAATGGATGTTGGTTTATGTACTTATAAGGATCTCGAAAGAACTTTAAATAGAACTAGAACAAAAAAAGTAGATCAAGAAAATTAATCATTTTTTATAACGTAATTTAGATAATAGAACATCAAGATCATCCAAAATAATACCATTGAAATAATGAAAATCTGAAAGTTATATATTTTTATAACTTCGATAGGCTCACCAAGATAATAGGTTAAAGGTCCTAAAACTCCACTTAAAATAATTCCTAAAATTTTATAACTTTTAAAAAAAGTAAGAATTTCATCAAAAAGAGTACTAAAACTAAACCATAAAACAATCATCCATAATGGCAGAGTACCAAGTTTAGCAATAGTTTCAAAATCATAAATTTGGAAGTAAACTAATAAAGTATCAAAAAAATATCCTGGAACTGAAATCAAAAGTGAAATCTTAATAAATTTTTTTTTATTATGATTAAAATAAAAATAAGTTAGTAAGAAAATAATTCCAACCAAAATGCCCAACTTGGAATTAGAAAATTTTGTTTCACCAAATACACAAGCTAACCAAGTTAGTTGATAGCCAGTTAAGACTAAAAATACTTTTAGTTTTTGCATTTCTATTTTTGAATTAAGAAATGAGAAACATCGGTTGAACTATTTGCAAAACCTGTTTCACAATAAGATAGATAAAATTCCCACATTCTTTTAAATTTAATATCAAAACCAAACTGAGATAAATCATTCCAAGATTTTTGAAATTGTTTATTCCACATTTTAAGTGTTTTTGCATAAGAACCACCGAAACTTAGATTTTCAATACATTTTAATCCAACGTGTTTTGCCGAATATTCAAATTGTTTTTTAGTTGGAAGCATTCCACCTGGAAAAATATATTGTTGAATAAAATCTGGTCTGTTTTGATAATCTTTAGCCTTTTTTTCATCAATCGTTATGACTTGTAGTGCAGCCATACCGCCATCGTTGAGAGAATTACGAATTTTATCAAAGTAATTATGCCAGTATTTCTTCCCAACTGCTTCAAACATTTCGATTGAAACAATATTTGAATATTTTTTTTTGATATCCCTATAATCTCTGAATATAACTGATACTTTTTCAGACAAACCTTCATTTTGAATTTTTTCAGAAGCATATTCGTATTGTTCCTTAGAAATAGTTATAGCATCAACTGAACAATTATAATTTTTCGCTACAAATGATGAAAAACCTCCCCATCCACATCCAATTTCTAAAGTTTTAGAATTTGAGTCTAATGATAAAGTTTCAGCAATTTTTCTATATTTGTTAAATTGTGCATCTAATAAATTGGTATTCTTATTATCAAAAAGAGCAGAAGAATAGGTCATAGTTTTATCTAACCACTTTTCGTAAAAATTATTTCCTAAATCATAATGATATTTAATATTTTTTTTACTCTGTGATTTTGAATTGTTATTTAAAAAATGCTTTAATTTGGCAAAAGTAGCAAAAAAAAGATTAGTATTTATACTTTGTAAAAAATAACTCTCATTTTTGTGAGAAAGTAGTAATAAATTTGTTAAATCGGTGCTTGAAAAGTAACCATTCATATAGGCTTCTGCAAAACCTACAGAACCTTTTTTAAAAATTAAATTTAAAAAATTATAGTTATGAATTTTTATATTTGCAGATATATCCATCTCTTTTCCGACAAAAACTCTCTCCTCACCAGTTGGAAATTGAACTGTTAATTTTCCATATCGAATTTTAGATAAAAAGTTTACTAATAATTTTTCGACAGTTTTATCAAAATTTGTTTTAAAAAAATTCATTTAAAAATTACCTTCAAAACTAACTGTATCATTTGGCTTCTTATTTCGTGCATAATATTTACCACCTTTGTAAATTATTTTTAAAGCCTCATAAAGAATTCCAGCCATTACCTTAAAACCAAAAAGTGGATTATAATATAAAAATTTAAACATATTTTTTGAGTTAAAATCTATAAATTTGCCATGCTGAGTAGCTGTTAGAACTTTTTTATTATTTTTATCATAAAGATCAATGTTAATATTTATTTTATTTTTTTGCATTCGATTAAAAAATTTATAATTTGCCTCCATTTCTATGAATGGAGATACATAAAACTGCTTCGCACATTCATGAGATAATTTAAAATCTTGAAAATTTACATTTCCTTTAAAAATATAGGTATGTTGTTCATTAGTCGTATTCTTGACTTCATAGAAAATAGATATTAATTTTTTATCATCATAACAATATATAATTGATAAGGGATCAAATACATATCCGAAAATTCTTGGAAAACATAATATCATGATATTAAGATGTTTATATTTAATATTAAATTTAGAGAGTGAATCTTTAACGAATGTCTTTATTGACCTTTTGTCTCTATATCCATGATCTTTTTCATAAATAGAAAAAAGATTAAAAGAGTTTAATGAAAAAAGTTTATAGTTTTTACTTAATTGATCAAGATTATCCAAATTAATAAAAAGACTTGGTGCCTCATATTTCAATGTGTGTTTAAATGGAATAAATCTTTTATGAATAATGCTAGATAATAGAATTTGAGAAATCATTTAAAATTAATTTGCAATCTATTATAAAAATTTTTCTCTCTCTTCCAAGGTAAATCACAATTTAACAATTTACAAATATAAGAAGATGATTGAATGCCGTCTTCATGAAAACCATATCCAAGGTAAGCTCCACAGAAAAAAGTATTATTCTTTCCTTGGATTTCCATAACATTTTTTTGAGCTAAAATAGTATCGGTAGTATATATTGGATGATTAAATGTTGTTTCGTTAATTATGTCTTTAGGCTTTTTATATGGATTAACAGTTACAAAATAATTTTGTTTAGTTGGTAATTTTTGCAAAAAATTCATCCAATAAGTTAAAGTAAATTTAGAAGATGATGACTTTTTTAAAAAATTCCAACTTGACCAAGCAATTTTTGATTTAGGCATTAAAGAGTGATCGGAGTGAAGTATTGCTGAATTAGTTGAATATTTAAATTGTGAAAATATTTTTACTTCTTCTTCTGTTGGTTTTTCCAAAATATCCAATACTTGATTTGCATGGGTTGCGAATATTACCTTATGAAATTCTAATATATTATTTTTCTCATCTTCTATTTTAATTTTATTATTTTCTCTAATAATTTTTTTAATTTTGAAATTTATTTCATACTTAAAAACATTTTTATTAATAATTTTTTTTATATATTCGTTACTACCGCCATCTACATATTTCCATTGAGGTCTTTTTTTTAAATTAAATAAAGCATGATTTTTAAAAAAATTAATGAATGTTATTAGAGGAAAATTTTTTACATCACTTATATTGCTTGACCATATAGATGATATCATAGGTAAAATATGATAATTTATTAGGTATGTTGAAAAATTATTAGTTTTTAAAAAATCATTTAAGGTTTTAGTTTGCTCTAAATCACTAACATTCAAGCTATTACATAATAAATAAAGTTTTCTTATTTCAAATAACATTTTAAAAAAATTTAAAGAAAACACATTTCTAAAATTAGCAAAAAGAGAAAATATATTTTTACCACTATATTCAATTTGAGGATCTTGATTTGAGACTGCAAAAGACATATCTGAATTTTTACATTTCACATCAAGTAATTTAAAAAAATTTGTTAAATCTGGATAATTATTTTCATTGAATACAATAAACCCTGTATCGACTGGGATTGTCTTTGTTGATTCTTCAACATAGATAGTTCTTGTATGTCCACCCAATCTATTATTTTTTTCAAATAAATAAATATCATATTTAGAAGATAAAAGGTAAGCTGCACTTATTCCTGAAATCCCAGAACCAATGATTGCTATTTTTTCTCTCACATCAACTAATAGTTTTAAACGCTGATAGTGCTCTATTTCTTGTTTCTTTTAAATCTACAATTGGTGCTGGATATGAAGTACCAATCTCAAAATTATATTTCTTTTGATCCTCCATGGACATCTCCCAAGGATTATGAATATATTTTTTTGGAATATTATTCAACTCAGGAACAAATTCTTTTACATAATCACCATCTGGATCAAATTTTTGACCCTGTAATATTGGATTAAAAATTCTAAAATATGGACTTGCATCAGCACCACAACCAGAGATCCATTGCCAACCTGCAGAATTAGACCCAACGTCAGCATCAACTAAAGTATCAAAAAACCACTCTTCTCCATTTTTCCAGTGTAACAATAAATTTTTTGTTAGAAATGAGCCTACAATCATTCTTACCCTATTATGCATCCAGCCTGTTTTATATAGTTGTCTCATTCCTGCATCAACAATTGGAATACCAGTTATACCATTATGCCATAGTGATAAATTTTTAGCATTTTTAATCCATGGAAATTTATTAAATTTACTTTGTATTGGCTTATGAGTCATAGCTGGATAATGAAATAAAAGATTATAAGAAAAATCTCTCCAACCAAGTTCA
This sequence comes from uncultured Alphaproteobacteria bacterium, assembly GCA_902615845.1. GTDB lineage: Bacteria > Pseudomonadota > Alphaproteobacteria > HIMB59 > CACPNW01. Next base: position 36,025 of record CACMQS010000008.1, on the reverse strand, counting down.
GCAAGAAATTTTTTTTTATTTTCAGGATCAATTTTTTTTTCAATATTTACGGTATCATAAACTTCTAAAGCAGATATTTCTCCAAAATGAAGATAAGGTGATAATTTTGAAGTTAAATCTTTATCAGGTCTATCTCTCCCAACTGAATAGTTATTTGCTTTTTGCGAAATATATTTTTTTAATTGTAATTTTGCATTACTTTCACCAGGTATCCAATATTTTTCAATTTTTTTGATCCATTGCTCTTTTTTGTTTGTTAGATTTAAATCTTGTATAGTTATTTCATTTTTAAATTTTGAATTGGCAAAGCTTATTTTTGTATTTTTAAATTTAATTTCTTTTTGTTTTAGTAGTTCATCACAATGTCGCCAGTAAGGAGTAAATACTTTAAAAAAGGTTCCACTTTTATTTTTAATATTCCAAGGTTCATTTAAAAGATATCCATTGTGCGAGTCACATTCTATTTTAGATGAAGTAACTATAGATTTAATTTTAGTATCTCTTTTAATTGAATATGAATCATATAGTCTATTCCAGGATACATATTTAACATTTGAATTCTTTAGTATTGAAGATATAATTTTCTCTGGATCACCAGCAAATATATTTAGTTTGCCATTATGTTTTTGTATTGAGTCATATAAACTAATTAAGGATTTTTCTAACCACCATTTGGATGTGGATCCAATTCTTTGATTTAAATCAAAAATATAAATTGGAATTATCTGATCAACTTTTTTTGAAAGTGACAATAAAGATGGATTTTGCTGTAATCGCAAATCTTGCCTAAACCAATGAATTCCATAAGTGGCCACCATGAGTTTAAATTATGTTAATTTATAATAAATTAAAGAGGTAAATTTATTATTTACTATGAGGAGGCATTTTTTTCTCTACGAACCAAACGTGTTTTTTTAACACAGGATCATATTTTTTCATTCGAAGTTTTTCAGCAACTTTCAATCCTTTTGTCGGTTTTCTTACAATATACTTGGTTCCTGTTTTTGGATTTTCTTCAGGTACTAGTTGTTTAAGAGCGAATGATGTTTTTTTTGCCATGAGGTGTCTATACAGAATAATTAAATGAAATAAAGTATTATTTATTCATAATCAGAAATTGACTGCTTAATAAAACGGTTATAATTTCCTCTTTTTTTATCAAGTTTAATTTGTTTATTTCTTTCAAGTAAGTTTTTTTTCTTTTCTTCAGATGTTTTATCAAAACAATTATGACAAGATACACCTGGTTTATAATATTTATTATAAGTATCTTTATTACTAATGGGTAACCGACAAGCATGACAAAGTTTGTAAGTTCCATCTTTTAATTCATTTTTCAAAGATACTCTTCCATCAAATACGAAACATTCACCATTCCACATTGAATCTTTTTTTGGAGTTTTTTCTAAATACTTTAGTATACCTCCATCTAACTGAGCAACATTTTTAAAACCCTTCATCATCATATATGATGAAGCCTTTTCACACCTGATACCTCCAGTGCAAAATATTGCAATTTTTTTGTCTTTTGACTTATTTAGTTTTTTTTGAACAAAAGATTTAAAGTCAGTGAAACTTTTAGTTTTTGGATTAATTGCCCCTTCAAAAGATCCTATTTTAACCTCAAATTCATTTCTTACATCAATCACAATAGTGTCTTTGTCTTTAATTAGTTGATTCCATTCATTGTATTTAACTTTTTTTCCAGATATTTTTGTAGGATCAGCAAATTTGGTTCTGAGTGTGACTATTTCATTTTTATTTCTAATTTTAAGTTTTTGAAAAGGCATATATTTATATTTTGATCGTTTAAGATTAAGTTTCTCAAAACTAAAATTTTCGAGATATAGAATGAAAGAATTTATGTTTTTTTCTAAGCCAGCTATTGTTCCATTAATGCCTTCATCAGCAATCAATATTGTACCTTTTATTTTATTAAATTTGCAAAAATCTTTAAGTTTAGTAATGATATCATTTTTATCTTTAATTATTTTGAATTGATAAAAAGTAATTATAGTAAAGTACTTGTTGTTCATTTATCTAATTAATATAAAAAACTTTAAAAATTTATGTCTAAAGAAACCATTAATACTGTTAAAAAGTTTCTCAATAGTTATTCTATAGAAACAACTCCAAATGTTTACGAAAAATATGGAAGCTTTACTGAATTTCTTGATAAAAATCATGACGTTTATATAACTTATTTACCAGATGAAAATTCAAAAAATGTTATTAGAACTGCAAAAAAATTAAAATTAGAAGGTTATGATGTTATACCTCATTTGCCTGCGAGAACTATTGTAAATAAAAATGACTTAGAAAAATATATCGGTGAACTTGCAAATGAATCTGGGTGTTCAAAAATGTTAATTGTTGGTGGTGGTGGAAATCAAGCTGGCGAAATCTCTTCCTCAATTGATGTTTTAAAAACAGATTTTCTTTCAAAATATAATTATCAATTTGTAGGTGTTGCTGGGCATCCTGAAGGAAGTCCAGATATTTCAAATGAAAATTTAGATTTAGCAATTAAACAGAAGAATGATTTTGCAAAAAATGTTGATTTTAAAATGTATTTAGCAACACAATTTTTTTTTGAAGCAAAATCTTTAATCGACTGGGAAAAACATTTAGTAAAAATTGGAAATAAATTACCAATCCACGCTGGGATACCAGGTCCTGCCTCTATTAAAACATTGGTAAATTATGCAAGGTCTTGCGGTATTGGAAATTCTTTAAGATTTATTACAAAACAGGCTTTTAACTTAACTAAACTTGCAACATTGAGCACTCCTGACAAATTAATTTATGATCTTGCTGAACATAGCGAAATAAACAAAGACTCTAAACTTGAAAAAATACACTTCTATGCGTTTGGTGGTATGAAAAAAACATCAGAGTGGTTAAATCAATTTAATAACGCAGATTTTTCTTATAATAATAAACAGAAATTCGAGTTAAATTAGCTTCTTCACAATTTTTTTATCTTTTAATGAAACAAAAGTTGTTTGATATTTAAGTTAATTTATAGATTAAGAATCTAATAATTAAGGAGTCTCATGTCAGATATTGAAATAGCAAGAAAAGCTAAAATGAAGCCTATTAGTGAAATTCTAAAAGGGCTTGATGTACCAGACACACCTGAAGCCTTCAGTCCTATGGGTCGTCACATAGCAAAAATAAACTTGGAGTACATAGAGTCACTTAATAAAAATAAAGATGGTAAACTTGTTCTAGTCTCAGCAATAACTCCAACACCAGCAGGAGAAGGTAAAACAACAACTTCTGTTGGATTAAGTGATGGTCTTAATAAACTAGGAAAGAAATCAATAGTTTGTTTAAGAGAGCCGAGTCTTGGACCATCGTTCGGTATGAAAGGTGGTGCAGCTGGTGGAGGCTATGCTCAAGTAGTACCAATGGAGCAAATTAATTTACATTTTACTGGAGATTTTCATGCAATTACATCCGCTCATAATTTACTTTCTGCATTAATTGATAATCATATCTACTGGGGGAATAAATTAAATATTGATGTTAGAAGGGTTGTTTGGAAGAGAGTAATGGATATGAATGATAGATCGCTTAGATCTATAGTTGTTGATTTAGGAGGAGTTGCAAATGGATATCCTAGACAAGATGGTTTTGATATTACTGTTGCATCGGAGATAATGGCAATTTTCTGCTTAGCAAAAGATTTAAAAGATCTTGAAGAGAGAATTGGAAATATAACTATTGCTTATACACGAGACAAAAAAGCTATTTGCGCAAAAGATTTAAAGGCAGAAGGTCCAATGACAGTATTATTAAAAGATGCCATTAGACCTAACATAACACAAACGTTAGAAAATAATCCTGCTATAATTCATGGTGGGCCATTTGCAAATATTGCTCATGGTTGCAATTCTGTAATTGCAACTAAAGCTAGTTTAAAATTAAGTGATTACGTTGTAACTGAAGCAGGCTTTGGAGCTGATCTAGGAGCAGAAAAATTCCTTGATATAAAATGTAGAAAATCAAATTTAAAACCTGATTGTGTGGTTTTGGTAGCTACAATTAGAGCACTAAAAATGCATGGCGATGTTTCAAAAGAAGATTTAAAAAATGAAAATGTAAATGCTCTTAAAAAAGGTTTAGTCAATCTAGAAAGACATATTAATAATGTTAGAAAATTTGGATTACCAGTAACTGTTGCTATTAATCATTTTGTCACTGATTCTAAAGCTGAAGTTGATGCTGTTCTAAGTTTTTGTACAACTCAAGGAGTCAAGGCTTCTATGTGTACTCACTGGTCCGATGGTGGTGATGGTGCAACTGAATTAGCTCAAAATGTAATAGATATTTGTGAAGATAATAAGAATACATTTAAATTTTTATATGAAGATGATTTAACTCTATTCAAAAAAATTGAAAAAATTGCACAAGAGATTTATCACGCAAGTGAAGTTGTGGCAGACACGAAAGTACGTCAACAATTGAAGGATTTTGAAACTAAAGGATTTGGCAAATTACCTGTTTGCATTGCAAAGACTCAATATAGTTTTTCAACTGACCCAAATTTAAAAGGTGCTCCTACTGGTCACGTTTTACCTATTAGAGAGGTAAGATTGTCATCAGGAGCAGAATTTATAGTAGTTGTTTGCGGTGATATTATGACCATGCCGGGTCTACCAAGTGTTCCTGCGGCAAATTCGATAAAGCTAAATGACCATGGAGAAATTGAAGGTCTTTTTTAAAACTGCTATAAAGAGTTATAATGTTTAATAATAATAAATACTCATTTCTATCTATTGCTAGAAACGCTTTAAATCATCATGAGAATTGGCAAAAGACGTGGAATAGTCCTGAACCAAAAAAAAGTTATGATGCAATAATAGTCGGTGGTGGTGGACACGGTTTAACTACTGCTTACTATTTAGCAAAAAACCATGGAATTAATAATATTGCAGTAATTGAAAAAGGTTGGATAGGCGGAGGGAACACAGGGCGAAATACCACTATAATTAGATCAAACTATTTATGGGATCAAAGTGCAGCTTTATACGAGCATGCATTAAAACTTTGGGAAGGTATGTCTCAAGAATTAAATTACAACGTAATGTTTTCTCAAAGAGGAGTTTTGAATGTTGCTCATAATCTTCATGATGTAAGAGAATTAAAAAGACGTTGGCATGCAAACAGACTAAATGATATTGATTGTGAATGGCTTGATACAAAGAAAGTTAAAGAATTTTGCCCAATAATAAATACTTCACCTAATATTAGATATCCTGTTTTAGGAGCAACACTACAAAGAAGAGCAGGAACTGCAAGACATGATGCTGTTGCATGGGGTTATGCAAGAGGAGCTGATGAGATGGGGGTTGATATAATTCAAAATTGTGAAGTAACTGGTATTAATGTAAAAAATGGAAATGTAACTGGTATTGAGACAACAAAAGGAACTATTAATTCAAATAAAATTGGAATAGCTGCTGCAGGTCATACCAGTGTTATTGCCAATATGGCTGGAATTAAATTACCTTTAGAGAGTAAGCCATTGCAAGCTCTAGTTTCAGAACCAGTAAAACCAATTATTGATACTGTAGTAATGTCCAATACAATTCATGCGTATGTATCTCAATCAGATAAAGGAGAATTAGTTATTGGTGCTGGAACAGATGGATATACATCATATACTCAAAGAGGTGGCTTTAACATTGTTGAAGATACTTTAATGGCGATCGTTGAATTGTTTCCAATATTTTCTAGAATGAAAATGCTTCGTCATTGGGGAGGTATTGTAGATATATGTCCTGATGCAAGCCCCATTATCAGTAAGACGCACATAAGAGGATTATATTTTAATTGTGGTTGGGGAACAGGTGGCTTCAAAGCAACACCAGGTTCTGGTTGGGTATTTGCTCACACTATAGCCAATGATCAAGCACATGAATTAAATGCTCCTTTTACAATAAATAGATTTTCTAGTGGTGAGTTAGTTGATGAACATGGTGCAGCTGCCGTAGCACATTAAATCATGTTTTTAATAAATTGCCCTTACTGTGGAGAAAGAGATCAAGCTGAATTTTCTTGTGGAGGTGAGGCACATATTGCAAGACCAAAAAATCCTCCTGAACTCTCTGATGATCAATGGGCAGAATATTTATTCTTGCGAAAGAACGAAAAAGGTATTCATTATGAAAGATGGAACCATGAATATGGATGCAGACAATGGTTTAATTTAGCAAGAAATACAGCAACCGATGAAATTCTTGCAGTATATAAGATGGGAGAAGCTCCTCCTAAATTAAAAGCAAATATTCCAGCTACTCCTTCAGGTGAGCCAAGTATTGGATCAGGGAATTTATCAACATCAAAAAAAGATAGATTTTAAAAATAAAGATGCGATACAAAAATAATAAAAATCTCGAAAAAAATAAGTCTGTTAAGTTTTATTTTGATAATAAAGAATATTTTGGATTTGAAGGTGACACCCTAGCTTCAGCACTTCTTGCAAATGATGTTCACTTAGTAGGAAGAAGTTTTAAATATCATCGACCGCGGGGTATTTATACCGCTGGTAGTGAAGAACCTAATGGAATAGTTCAGCTTGAGACTAAAGAATATACCGAACCTAATAGAAGAGTGACTGAAGTCCAGATATATGAGGGGTTAAAAGCTTTTAGTCAAAATAATTGGCCGTCAGTGAAATTTGATGCAGGCGCTATAAATGATTTACTATCACCATTTTTTCCTGCAGGGTTCTATTACAAGACCTTTATGTGGCCGCCAAAGTTTTGGAAGGCATATGAGTTTTTTATAAGACATGCTGCAGGACTTGGTAAATCTCCCAAAAAAGATGATCCCCACAAATATGAACATTTTCATTATCATTGTGATGTTCTAGTTATTGGAGCAGGAGTCAGTGGATTAATTTCAACAGAAATTGCAGCGAATAAAAATTATAAAGTATTACTAATTGAACAAGAAGAGGATCTAGGGGGTGAAGTTTTATCTACAAAAAATCAAGACATTAAAATTAATAATTTACCAATCAATGAATGGAAAAATAAAATTGTTGATAAACTTTCTAAAAATTCAAATGTAAAAATAGTTAAAAATACGACTTGTTTTGCATACTTGAATTATAATTTATTATTAGCAGTACAAGAAATTGATCCCGAAAAAGGTTTAAATAAAAAAAATGATATCAGAGAAAGAATTTGGAAAATTAGATCTAAAAAAGTTATTCTAGCAACTGGCGCAATTGAACGACCAATAATTTTTAACAATAATGATAGGCCTGGTATTATGCTTTCTAACAGTGCGAAAAAATACTTAAATAAGTATGGAGTTGCACCTGGACAAAATTTAGTTTTTTTTACAAACAATGATAGCGCCTATGAAACTGCAATAGATTTTTTTGAACAAGGTATAAAAGTAGAGGCTATTGTCGATACAAGAGATGGTAGTGATGGATATTACCCTAAAAAAGCAAACAAATTAGGTATTACTATACTAAAAGGTTATGAAATTAGTGATACTGTTGGAAGATTAAAAATTAGAGAAGTTAAATTAAGAAAAATAAAAACTGAAAACAATAATGAAAAGTCTTCTATTAATATTAAATGTGATCTTTTAGCAATTGCTGGTGGTTGGACCCCTACTGTTCATTTATTTACTCAATCAAAAGGAAAACTCAAATTTAGAGATGTAGATGGAAGTTTTATTCCTAATGAAGTTTATCAAGATACTTTGTGTGTTGGCAGTTGCAATGGTGACTATAATTTAAATGAAATATTAGTAAAAACTGAAGAAGATACATATAAATATTTAAATGATAATCAGCGAAATGAACTTGATGAAGTAAATTACAAATCAGATAATGTGCAGCATGGCAAACACGAAAATGTTTGGATTACATCAAAGGACAGTATCTCAAGAACAAAAATGTTTGTAGATTTTCAAAACGATGTAACAGCAAAAGATATTAAACTAGCTTTAAAAGAGGGTTTTCAATCTATTGAACATGTCAAACGATATACAACTACGGGAATGGCAACTGATCAAGGCAAGACCAGTAATGTTAATGCACTTGGAATAATATCAGAAATAACAAATACTGAAATCTCTGAATTAGGTACAACAACATTTCGTTTACCCTATAAACCAGTAACATTTGGAGCAATTGCTGGACGTCATGTTAAAGAATTTTTTGATTTAGAGAGAACAAGCCCAATGCATCAATGGCATATTGATAATAAAGCTTTATTTGAGGACGTAGGCCAATGGAAAAGAGCCTGGTATTATCCTCAAAAGAATGAAAGTTTTCAATCTGCTTTAAATAGAGAGGTAAAAGCAACTAGAGATAGTTTAGGAATATTAGATGCATCGACTCTTGGTAAAATAGATATTAAGGGTAGAGATGTAAGTGAATTTTTAAATAGAGTTTACACAAATTCATGGTCAAAATTGGAAATTGGAAAATGTCGATATGGTGTAATGTTAGGTGACGATGGAATGGTTATTGATGATGGTGTAACAACTAGATTAGATGAGTATCACTATCTTATGTCAACAACTACAGGAAATGCGGCATCAGTAATGTCAAAATTAGAAGATTGGTTGCAAACAGAATGGCCAGAGTTAGAAGTATATTTAACATCCGTAACAGAAAATTATGGAACGATAAGCTTAAATGGCCCAAATTCAAAAAAATTAATGCAAAAATTACTTCCAGATTTTGATTTTTCAAAGGAAAATTTTCCTCATATGAGTTTTAAGAATATTAATTTTAACGGAATAAAATGTAGAGTCATGCGTATAAGCTTTACTGGGGAAATGTGTTATGAAATAAATGTGCCATCTGGCTATGCTAAAAATCTTTGGGAACTTTGTATTGATAAAGGTAAGGAATTTAATATTACGCCATATGGTACTGAAGCGATGCATGTACTTCGTGCTGAAAAAGGATTTATTATTGTTGGTCAAGAAACAGATGGATCAGTGACACCAGTAGATCTGGATATGGACTGGATAGTTAGTAAGAAGAAATATGATTTTATTGGTAAAAGGGCATTATATAGAAGTGATACTATTAAAAAAGATAGGAAACAATTAGTTGGATTAAGAACTAAAGATCCAAATAAGGTTCTTGAAGAAGGATCTCAATTGGTTGAAGAAATAACTGCCCTACCTATGAAAATGGTTGGTCACGTGACCTCTAGTTACTATTCACCTAATTTAAAAAGCTCTTTTGCTTTAGCTTTAATCAAAGGTGGTCTTGAAAAAAAAGGAAGTGTTTTAATTGCTCCAATGGAAAATGAAAATATTGAAGTAGAAATAACTAGTCCAATATTTATTGATCCTGAGAATCAAAGGGTTAATCAATGAGTTTAACTTACAGTAATGTTTTGAATATAAATAAAAAAAATTACAATGGAGTAACAATAGAAGAAAAAGCTCTATCAGGTAAAATAAATATACGAGGTAAAAGTTCGGATAAAGAATTTATGAAAAATATAGGCTCAGTATTAAACCTGGTTTTACCAATTGAGCCAAATGTAAGAATTTTTAATAATAATATTAGTATTATGTGGCTTGGTCCTAATGAATGGTTAGTCGAAACACCAGAAAATGAGAAAAATGAAATTATTTCTCAATTAGAATCTAAACTTAATCCAGAAAAAACAGCAATAACTGATGTCTCATTTAATAAAACTGTTTTAAGACTTGAAGGGGAAAAGGTATTTATTTTACTTTCTAAATTTCTTGTCGCAAACTTAGAAAAAATTTTGGAAACTAATTTTTCTGTAGCTCAAACTATATTTATAAAAATTCCAATACTTTTTATTAGAAATAATACTGATAAAGAAGAAACTTCATTAGATTTACATTTAAACAGATCACATGCACAATATGTATATGATTTATTAGTTGATGGTAGTAAAAATCTTAATATTTAATTTATTTTTTATCTTAATTTCATTAAGCACAGTATCATCCGGCAAAACTATATTTGGAAAAGCAAAAGTAATTGATGGTGATACTATACATATTAATAAAAATAAAATAAGACTGCACGCTATTGATGCCCCTGAGACAAATCAAACATGTAATAAAAATAGTAAAATTTGGAATTGTGGTTTGGAATCAACAAAGTTCTTAAAAGAATTAATTGGGAATAATAAAATTGAATGCATCACAAAAGGTAAGGATCGATATAATAGATTTATTGGAATCTGCTATAAAGATAATTTAGATTTAAATAGTGCAATGGTTCTGAATGGATGGGCGATAGCTTATCGCTATTATTCAAAAGATTATATTGAAGAAGAAGAAGAAGCAAAACAAGATAAAAAGGGTATATGGATTGGAGATTTTGAAGAACCCTATTTATTCAGAAAGAAAAATAAATAATCAACCATGATGTTGGGAATCTTTTAAATAAATTAAATCTTCTATTTCTTTATCTTTATTTTTAATTATTTTTTTTAGTTCATTTAATTCATTTTCAAAACTACGATTTTTTTGTTCAATCTGTCTAAGTTCTGATTTTAGTATTGAATTTTCAATATTTAATTCTTCCATATCTTTAGTTGAAACAGAATTTTCTAATTCTATTTCTAATTTTTGAACAAGATCTTCGTATTTTGACAATTGTTTATTTAATTCAATTATTTTATTTTCAAGTTTGCTAAGTTTCTCAATACTTTCCGAATTATTTTCTAATGTATTATTTTCTAGATCTGAAATATTGTGCAGAGATTGTTCATAATCATTCTTAATTGTATCGAATGATTCATTTATATCTCTTATTTCTTCACGTAAGTTTTTTATTTGATCATCTCTAAATTTTAATCTCTGATTTTTTTGAAATATCTCAAGTTTAAGTTTTTCTATTTCAGATCGTAAACTTGATTCATCAACGACACTACTAGGAATGATTTCACTAGGTGGCTCAGTTTGATCAGTTGAAAAATCTAAAGAAGGCAAATAAAAAAAAATACCAAAGATAAATATAATTGAAATGACTAGTAAGATTCTGTTTCTTCTTCTTCTTCTTGCTTGTAAACCAACAAAACCTACCATACGAACTCTATAAAACGGTAAGTGTAAAAAATAAATATTTAATTATTAAATTGTGGATCCAAAGAATATGTGGTTGACCTTAAGTACTGAGTAATTTTTTTGATATCTCCAATTTTTACAAGGTTTTCGTAAGGTATAAGTGAACCAAAGTACATATAGATATCATCACCTATCTTTCTTTTCAGTTCATACATACACAAAGAATATCTAAATGTTTGTCCTATTTTATTAGCAATGTGGTAAAGTTGGCTATTTTGACCTTCAAAAAAAATTGGTAGCACAGGGCTTTTAGTTTTGAGAACTAATTTCGATACCCATTGTTTCCACTCACCATCATCAGCTTTTGTATTTTTTTTTAAGTTTTGTTTTGTTGCTATCGTTCCAGAAGGGAAAAGAACTAGAACACCTTCATTATGCAAAACTTTTTCAGCTTCTTTACGTGTATTAATGTTAGTTAATAGAGCTTCTTTATTTTCATTAAAATCAATTGGTAATATTTTATCTTTTACTGCCTCCGCTTGCCTTAAGACTTTATGTGTAACCATTTTATAATCTTGTCTTACTTTTGAAATTGCTGAACATAAGGATACGCCATCAGCAACTCCAAAAGCATGATTTGCTATAACAATTAATTTTCCTTTTTTTGGAATGTAACTGCCATCCTGAAAATTAGTAATTAAATTAAAATTTAATTTATCTACTGCATCATTCCAAAAAAGCTCAGGAGGTCTATTTTCAGATAAATATTCATCATATAATTTTTTTAATTTTAATTTTCCTGTTAATAATTCAGTAATCTTAATAAATATTTGGCCTATAAAATTTACTTCTGCAGTTGCAAAAGTAAATACAATTTTATTTTTATTCATAATGAAAATGAATTAATTTAAATAAAATAAGTTTTTTTCAAATATATTACATATTTGCATAATTTGGTCCCCCACTACCTTCTGGTACAACCCAATTTATGTTTTGTGATGGCTCTTTAATATCACATGTTTTACAATGAATACAATTTTGTGCATTAATTACAAATTTAGGATTTTGAATATCTGTCTTATCAATCTCATATACACCAGCAGGACAATATCTTTGAGATGGCTCATCATAAGCATTTAAAGTAAATTTTATTGGTAATTCCTTATCCTTTAATTGTAAATGGACTGGCTGATCAGCTTCATGATTAGTTCCAGTCAAATAAACAGAACTGGTTTTATCAAAAGTAAATATTCCATCATATTTTGGATAATCTATTTTTTTTGAATCTTTTGCTAATTGTAAAGCTTCATGATCAGCATATTTGTGTTTTAGTGTAAAAGGAAGCTTACCTCTAAAAATTATTTGATCAATACCTGTAAATATTATTGCAGGTATTAACCCCCAATTAAAACTAGGTTTTACATTCCTTGCTGCAAACAATTCTTTATAAAGCCATGAACGTTTAAATTTATCTTCATATGCTGCAAGAGATACAGATTTACTTAAATAATCATTAATTGTTTCAGCAGCTATAATTCCACTTTTCATTGCAGTATGAGAACCTTTAATCTTTGGCATATTTAAGGTGCCTGCATCGCATCCAACTAGTAATCCGCCCGGCATATACATTGTAGGTAAACTTTGAATACCACCTTCAATAAGTGCCCTTGCTCCATACGCGATACGTTTTCCATTAGTTAGAATTTTCTTAATAGCTGGGTGAGTTTTAAATTTTTGAAATTCATCATAAGGTGATAAATAAGGATTTTTATAATCAAGACCGATTACGTATCCTAAAAATATTTGTTTATTTTCAGCATGATAACAAAAACTGCCACCATAAGTTGCGTTATCTAATGGCCATCCAGCAGTATGCATGACAAGACCTTCTTCATGCTGACTTTCATCTAATTCCCAAATTTCTTTAAACCCAATTCCGTATTGTTGTGGTGACTTATCTTTTGATAAATTATATTTTTTAATTAATTCTTTACCTAAGTGACCTCTGCAACCTTCAGCAAATACTGTTACTTTAGCGTTAATATTAATACCTGGTTCAAAACTATCTTTTTTATTACCATCTTTATCAATACCCATATCACCTGTTTGAACACCAATTACATGATCATCATCAGAATATAATATTTTAGATGCCGCAAATCCTGGAAAAATTTCTACTCCTAAATTTTCAGCCTCACTTGCAAGCCATCTACATAAATTTGCAAGACTAATGATATAATTCTTATGATTTTTTTGTACACTTGGAAGAAGCCATGTGGGCCAATTTAACGAGCCTTTCTTAGATAAGAATAAAAACTTTTCTTTTGTTACTTTAGTTTTAATTGGTGAGTCTTTACTTCTCCAATCAGGTATTAATTCATCGAGTGCTCTTGTTTCAAACACATTACCACTTAAAATATGGGCTCCTACCTCTGATCCCTTTTCTAATACACAAACATTAATTTCAGGGTTCAGCTGTTTTAGTTTAATTGCAGTTGAAAGGCCTGATGGACCAGCACCTACCACTACAACATCATAGTCCATTGACTCGCGTTCTACTTCCATTTTATTTATTGTAATAAATTAATTTATTGTTGAATAGTATTTAATTTATCTAGTTCAGAAGATAATTGTGGCAATGCCTCAAATAAATCAGCATTTAATCCATAGTCAGCGACATTAAATATTGGTGCTTCTTCATCTTTATTTATTGCAACAATTACCTTACTTTCTTTCATACCCGCTAAGTGCTGTATTGCACCAGAAATTCCGACGGCAATATACAAATCTGGGACAACTACTTTGCCAGTTTGCCCAACTTGATAATCATTAGAAACATAACCAGCATCTACAGCAGCACGAGAAGCTCCAACTGCCGCATTAAGCTTATCTGCTATTTCATTTAAAAGTTTAAAATTTTCGGCGCTTTGTAATCCTCTGCCACCGGATATCACAACTCGAGCAGTACTTAACTCTGGTCTTTCAGATTGAGATTCTTCTCTATCTATAAATTCAACACTGCCACTATCATTATCAAAAGAAATATTTTCGACATGTTCTTTTCCACCGCTTGTTTCTACAGGGTCAAACGATGTTGGTCTTACTGTTACTACTTTAATCTTGTCGTTTGATTTAACTGTTGCAATAGCGTTACCAGCATAAATTGGTCTCATAAAAGTATCAGAACTTATTATTTTTATAACATCACTAACTTGTGCAATATCTAGTTTAACGGCGATTCTAGGAAAAATATTTTTACCAAATGTTGTTGCAGGTGCCATTATGTGGGAATAATCATTAGCCAAAGATACAACAATAGGCTCAATGTTTTCAGCAATTGGGTTTTTAAGTTTTTCATTATTGGCTAAGTATACTTTTGAAACTTTTTCACATTTAGAGATATTTTTAGCTAACTCTTCACATTCATAGCCTGTAACCAAAACATGGATATCTTGGTCTATTTGTGATGCTGCAGATATAGTATTTAAGGTTGATGATTTGATATCTATATTATTATGTTCTGCTAATACTAGTATTGTCATATTACTTTTGCCTCATGTTTTAGTTTTTGAACCAATTCTGCAACATCACTTACCATAATTCCTTTTTGTCTAACAGGTGGTTCTTCTACTTTTATTTGTTCAATTCTAGGTTCTATATTTATACCAAGTGAAGATGCTTCTTTTGTATCAATTGGTTTTTTCTTTGCTTTCATTATATTTGGTAAAGAAGCGTACCTAGGTTCATTCAGTCGAAGATCACATGATGCTACAAATGGTATAGACACTTTTATTCTTTCTAAACCTTCATCAATTTCTCTAGTAACGATTGCTTTTTGACCATCAATTTCAATTTTAGATGCAAATGTAGCCTGAGGCCAATTGAGTAATGCAGATGTCATTTGACCAGTTTGATTAGAGTCATCATCGATTGCTTGTTTCCCCATTAAAATAATTGATGGTTTTTCTTCTTCAGCAACTTTATAAATTATTTTAGAAATAGCTAGAGGTTCTAAATTATTGTCTGTTTTAATATGAATACCCCTATCAGCTCCCATTGCTAATGCAGTTCGAATAGTTTCTTGTGCCTTATCATTACCTATAGAAAGAATTATAATCTCATCTGCTTTACCAGCTTCTTTTATTCGTAGAGCTTCTTCTACTGCGTTTTCATCAGGAGGATTCATGGACATTTTTACATTATCTTTTTCAACTCCAGAACCATCAGCTTTAACCCTGATTTGAACATTATAGTCTATAACTCTTTTTACAGTAACAAGTAACTTCATACTATTGTTTTAGTTTTTCATTTTTAGGATCATATGGACTGTCTTCTATAACAGTTACATTGTATTTTTTATCTAATATATCCATTTCTAGTTTTTGACCAACATCTGCAAATTGAGGTTCTACCATACCAATAGCTAATGATTTTTTCACTCTAAAACCATAGTTACCTCCTGTCGCACGACCTATAACTCTTCCATTATTATAAATTGGATTATTACCCAATGCATCTGCATCTTCAACATCATGAACCTCTAAAGTTACCATTTTGTTTTTAAAACCATTTTGCTGCCATTTAACAAGAGAATCTCTTCCAATAAAATTCCCTTTGTTTAAATGTACAAATCTATCTAAGCCAGACTCAAAAGCTGCATATTCTATAGACATTTCGGTACCAACCAATTTATATGTTTTTTCAACACGTAAGCTTTCCATAGCTCTAATACCAAATGGTTTAAGTCCATGATCTTTTCCTGATTCCATCAATTTATCAAAGATATGGTTTTGATATTCAATTGGATGATGTAATTCCCATCCGAGTTCTCCAACAAAATTCATACGCATAGCAATACTAGGAGCTAAACCAACATTAATTTTTTTTGAAGATAGCCAAGGGAAATTTTCATTAGATAAATCAGTTTTTGTAATTTTAGAGAGAATATTTCTTGATTTGGGTCCTGCTAAAACAAGAACACCCATACTATTAGTTAAATTTTCATAAATTACTGATCCATCTTTGGGCATCCATTTATGAATCCAATCATGATCTAATCGTTGAAATGCTCCTGCTGAAACTAAATAAAAGGAATTTTCTTTTTCTTTTGCAATTGTAAATTCTGAGTGAACTCCTCCAGCAGTGTTTAATGCATGACAAAGATTAACTCTTCCAATTTTTTTAGGAATTTTGTTTGCTACTAAATGGTCTAGAAATTCTTCTGCACCAGGTCCTGAAATCCGACATTTAGCAAAGGCAGTCATATCTAAAAGGCCCGCATTATTCTGAACATTCAAGCACTCATTGCCAACATGCTCAAACCATTTTGATCTTCTAAATGACCAATCATCTTTTTGTAATTCTTTTGAAGGTGCAAACCAGTTAGCGCGCTCCCAACCAAACTTTTGACCAAAAACTGCACCAAGATTTTTTAATCTATCATAACAGGGAGCTTGTCTTAATGGACGTCCCTCTTCTCTTTCTTCATCAGGATAGTGTACTGTAAAGACATTCGCGTAAGCTTCTTCATTCTTTTTAATCAAATATGCCTCTGTTGCATAATCACCAAATCTTCTAGGATCTACACCTAACATATCAATTGTAGGTTCACCATCTACTATCCACTCGGCAATTTGCCATCCAGCTCCACCAGCTGCAGTGATTCCGAAACTATGACCTTCATTTAACCAGAAATTTTTAAGTCCCCATGCCGGTCCAACAATTGGACTTCCATCTGGTGTATAACAAATAGCACCATTGTAAACTTTCTTAACTCCAACTTCTCCAAAAATAGGAACACGGTGCATTGCTGATTCAATGTGAGGCTCTAAACGCTCCAGGTCTTCTTGAAATAATTCGAATTCAGATTCTTTATCAGGTCCATCAACATAACAAACGGGAGCTCCTTTTTCATAAGGACCTAAAATCAATCCTCCTCTTTCTTCACGCATGTACCAAGAACTATCAGAATCTCTTAAGACTCCCATTTCGGGAAGTCCTTTTTCTTTTCTTTTTAATATTTCAGGATGATCGTCGGTTACAATGTATTGATGTTCAACAGGTATAACTGGAATGTCAAGTCCGACCATCTTTCCAGTTTGTCTTGCAAAATTACCACTACATGACACTACATGCTCACATTCAATAGAACCTTTATCAGTTTCTACAATCCATAAATCATCTTTATTTTTTTTAATACCAGTTACAGAAGTATTTCTATAAATTTCTGCACCTTTATCTCTTGCTCCTTTTGCTAAAGCTTGAGTTAGATCGGCTGGCTGAATGTATCCATCTTCAGGATGTTGAATTGCACCTATTAATCCATCTGTATTACAAAGAGGCCAAATTTCTTTTACTTGTTCAGGAGTTAAAAATTTAACATCAACACCTATTGTTTTTGCAACTCCTGAATATTGATAATACTCATCCATTCTATCTTGAGTAGTTGCTAAACGAATATTAGAAACAACACTAAACCCAACTTTTTGTCCTGTTTCTTCTTCAAGAGTTTTGTAAAGTTTGACTGCGTATTTGTGCAATTGACCTACTGAATAACTCATATTGAATAATGGAAGTAACCCTGCAGCATGCCATGTTGATCCCGAAGTTAGTTCTTTTCTTTCAACCAGAACTACATCTGACCAACCCTTTTTTGCTAAATGATAGAGAGTACTAACACCAACAGCACCTCCACCGATAACAACTACTTTTGACTTTGATTTCATTATTACTATTTAATACTGTACTTCATTAATCATATTAAATAAGGTGGGTCAATCATGAGATACTTCAAAAATTTAGTTTTGGTGGTTATAATGAGTGCGTTTATTTGTCTTCCCATTAAGGCTGAAATGACTCTTAAAGAATTATTTTTTGATGAGTCTAAGCCTTTTCATTTAAAAATATTAGATGTTATTCCTGAAGAAGGAATTGTTCAAATTGGTGATGAAAATGCAAAAAATACTATTATTGAATTTATGGATTATTTTTGTGGATATTGTAAAAAAGTTCATCCTGAATTACTTCAGATAGCTAGTGATAGAAAAGATACGCGAATAGTATTCTTACAACATCCAATTTTAAGTGAGTCTTCTAAATTACTAGCCAATATGGTTATAGCTGCAAACATGCAGAACAAAGGTATTGATTTTCATAATGCATTGTTTGATGTTGAAGGAAATTTAAATAATGCAAAACTAAAACAAATAATTGATAATCTTGAATTAAATGATGCTAAATTAAATATCGATATGACTAAAGAAAGTGTCAATAATATTGTAAGACTGAGTTCTTTTTTAGCTAATGGATCAGGTGCACGTGGTACTCCTACTTTTTTTGTTAATGAAGAACTTGTTGTTGGTTATATATCTATTGACAGAATAAAAGCTTTATTAAAATAAAGAAGCTCTATTAATTAAATAGAGCTTCTTAAAATATTTTATATATCTACTACTTCTCTAGTATTAGCGTTGTGTGATTCAGTAAAAGGAATTGGAACAACTTCTGCATCTACCGGCACACCAGGTGAGTCTGCATATTGATCAGGTAGATGAACCTTGAATTTACGACCATAATTTCCAATAGGAAAACCATTTTTATTTAGAGTTCCATCAAATGGTACATAGCCCATAGCAATGTTTCTTCCTTGCTCAGGATGATACCAAGGAGATGTTATGAATCCACAAGGTTCATTGCCATCTTCTGAAATAAGCCAAAAATCAGGAGCATATTCTTCGATAGGTTTTCCACCTAAGCTTAATCCAACTAACTGAAGCTTGTATGGTTTTTTTCCATCTTTTAAATCTGCTTTCATCTTTTCAAGAACAGTCTTACCAACATAGTCAGAAGTTTTATCCCACTCACCTTTACCAGATAAAGATACTTGATAGCCTAAGTTACATTGAAAAGGATTGTGTTGATTATCCATATCTTGACCCCAAGATAGAATACCCGCTTGAATTCTACGGTGATGAGCAGGAGCTATAACCATAAGATTATGTTTTTTTCCTGCCTCTAAAACAGCATTCCACATATCATCTGCATATTTTGTAGAGTCATACAAATATATTTCAAATCCTGCTTCTCCAGAAAAACCTGTTTGTGAGATTATACAATCTCTTCCTCCAACTTTAGCAGCGGCAAGTCCATAAAATGGCATTTCATCAACTTTAACTTGGTCGCCTATTAAATCATTCATCAAAGCGTGAGCTTTTGGACCTTGAATTTGAACTGGGCTTACATCAATTTCATCAATATGGACATTAAACCTATTATCATGATTTACACCTTGCAAATACAAACCAATGTCTGAGTCAGATAAAGAAAACCAAAACTCATCCTGAGAAATTCTTAGAAGAATAGGATCGTTTAAAACACCCCCATATTGGTTACAAAGAATTACATATCTTCCTCTCATTGGAGATATTTTTGTTGCATCTCTCGTTATAACGTAATCAACAAAAGCCTCAGCATCAGGACCTTTAACTTGAATTTGTCTTTCAACTGCAACATTCCACATGGTAACATGATTTTTAATTGCCTCATACTCAACCATCGCTCCACCATCTTCTGGTTTTACATAACCCCTTGGATGATAAATCCTATTATATACTGTTGCTCTCCAACATCCCGCCTCCATTGACAAATGCCAGTAAGGTGATTTTCTCACTCTGGTTGAAATAAGCATTTGAACTGGTGTAGGACCACTTTGTCTTAAATTGTAGGGAACCTTTCTGTCCGATTGATCCACTGACGTAGAATGTTTAATCATCATAAACTCCTTAAATAAATATGATAATTCTGTATTTAATCTTTAAATACTCTGCAATGATAAAATGTGTATGATACGAAAAAAATGGTGGACCTTAATTCGGTCAAAATTTAGTCTTAGTTTTGACAGCTAAATTAGATAATAGAAATTTATGAAATTTAAATATTTAATATCAATTCTCACTATTCTAATTTTTTTAACAGGTTGCTCTGCTAGCTATAAAGAACTATCTAAGATGGAAACTAATAAGCCAAGAAGCTTTCAAGAACACTTATTGTCCGAATACAAAAAAAGAGCTACTTTCGAAGCAGAAGAGATGCATGATTGGAATTCAGCAAAACTATATTCCGAAAAAGCTCTCAAGAGTTTAGAAACTGATGAAATATATCCAGAAGATATTTTATATTGGAAACTGCCAAAAGAAAATATCAAGGAAATAAGAATTGCATATAATAACCTTATGTTAATTTATAATGATGCAAAAAAAATTGATCCTTTAAATTTAGCGAAAGCTATCTCATCATTAGATTGCTGGTCAGAGCAGCAGGAAGAAAATTGGCAAACATGGGATATTAATAGTTGCAAGAACGATTTCTTGAACGCCATGCATAATATTTATGAAAAAATATCAACTCAGGAGAACGAGCTGGAAACTTCAAGTGAGAAAGACAATAATTTTGAAAATGAAACGAAAGATGAAGTAACAATTGTTACTAAAAACAAAAATAAAGAATTAATGCAAATAATATATTTTGATTTTGATCAATTCAATTTATCTGAAGTAAGTAAAGACAAAATAAAAAAATTTTTAAATAATTATGGAAGTGTAATTAATGAGTATCTTGTCGTTGGACATACAGACACTAAAGGAACAAATAAATATAATTTATCATTATCAATTAAACGAGCGGAGGTTGTAAAAGAAATTTTAATTAATTATGGTATCAAACAAAATAGTATTAAAATATTAGGCAAAGGGGAAGAATCTTTAGCTGTAAATACTCCTGATGATACCAAACAACCAGCAAATAGAAGAGTGGAAATAAAAAAAACAAATTAACTTTTGTTTACAATTATTTTGGTATATTGAGCTTTCTTCAATGTATTCTAAAACAACAAAAAAAATAAACATTACTGTAAAACCATATTATCTTGAAGATCAATCTGAACCAGAAGATCAGCATTATGTATGGGCATATAAGGTAACAATTGATAATCAAGGTAACGAAAAAGTGCAACTTGTAAACAGACACTGGAAAATTATTGATGCTAATGGCACATTACAAGAAGTTCGTGGAAAAGGTGTTGTGGGTGAACAACCTGTACTAAATCCAGGTGAAAAATTTGAGTATACAAGTGGGACTCCCTTAACTACTTCATCCGGTTTTATGGAAGGAACTTACGAGATGCAAAATGATAATGGTAACACTTTTGATGTTCAAATACCGCAGTTTTCATTAGATACACCATTTGAAAATAACAAATTAAATTAATTAAAAAAAAGAATGAGAGACTTTAGGTCGATATTGAACATAATCGGTTTACTAATATGTATTGAAGCATTGGCAATGCTAATACCAATGTGTTTTGATCTTTATTATGGTAATTATGAATGGTTACAGTTTTTTTATTCTAGTCTAATTACATTTTTTATAGGTATAATTTTATATTTTTCTTTTAGAAAAAAAAATATTAAACTTAGCATTAGGCAAGCATTTTTATTAACAATTTCATCTTGGTTAGTAATATCTCTTTTTGGTGCAATTCCATTTGTGTATTCATCATCTTCACTTTCATATACAGATGCTTTTTTTGAGTCTGTAAGTGGAATTACTACAACTGGCGCAACTGTTATTAACAATTTAGAAAACTTATCAGAAGGTATATTAATTTGGAGATCTCTTCTTCAATGGTTTGGAGGAATAGGTATAATTGTTCTTGCAATGGCGATATTGCCAACTTTACAAATTGGTGGAATGCAGCTGCTACATATGGAACATGATGATCCTTATGAAAAAACAATTCCTAAAGTTAATCGGTTTGTAATTGAATTATTTTTACTTTATGTATTTTTATCAGTTATTTGCGCTTTTTTGTATTTTGTAAATGGAATGAAAGGTTTTGATTCAATTATTCATGCAATGACTACGATTTCAACTGGTGGATTTTCAAACTATAATGAATCTTTTTTATATTTTAATTCTTTTCAAATTGAGATTATAAGTGTCATTTTTATGTTGGTTGGCAGTTTGCCATTTGTCTTATATTTGCAATTTCTACACAATCAAAAAAAGTTAATCTTTAAAGACGATCAAATAAAATTATTCTTTCTAATTTTGTTTATAATTATTTTGTTAACAACAATTTGGCTAACTACTAATCAATCTATAGATACAAAATCTGCTTTTAGAATTGCTTTATTCAATATTACATCAATTTTAACAGGTACTGGCTATACAAGTAGTAACTTTTCCAATTGGGGAAGTTTTGGCATTGTAATAATGATGATTATTATGTTTGTTGGTGGGTGTGCAGGATCTACTACTGGTGGAATTAAAATATTTAGATTACAAATTTTGTTTAGAGGAGCAATTACACAAATTAGAAAGTTAACTCAACCTCATGCAGTCTTGGTTATGCGATTTAATGGCAAAACAGTTAATGAAAATACTTATAACTCGATAATGGGCTTTTTCTTTATGTATATATTTTTATTTATTTTATCCGCAGTAAGCTTAAGCTTATTCAATTTAGATTTTTTGACTGCTTTTTCTGCAGCAGCTTCTGCAATATCAAATGTGGGTCCCGGTTTAGGTGAAATAATTGGACCTAGCGGAAATTATTTTTTATTAGACAATGGAGCTAAATGGATATTATCAATTACTATGATTATTGGAAGATTAGAAATTTTTACAGTATTAGTTTTATTATCTGTAAATTTTTGGAGAAGTTAAAAACTTAAATAATCTCCCATATAAATTGATAACTGGTTTTTCAATTCATTTATATAATCTATCATTGCTGAAATTAATAAATCATTAACAATTATTTCAGATTCATTTAAAGAAATATATTTTTGAGAAGTGGTAGTTCTTGAAGTCTCTACTGTAGTATTAGATATTAAATAACCGCTGCTATCGTAAAGTTCATATTCAACTAAATAAAATACTTCGTAATTAAATATAGTTCTTTCCTCATATTTTTTAGCACCAACATTCATTATTTCAGTTTTTTTAATAGATGCATCTAAAATGTTTACAACTAACTTGTTTTCATTTCCAAATTTAAGAATGTTTTGATTGTTCCATTCAGCCATTAGATTAATTGGAGATTTTTGTATTTGATCTTCAATATTTGATTTAGAAAATACTGAATTGTATATCTTATTAATTTCAATTTGTTCTGCATTTATTGATATCTTTTCAAATCTAGATGTATCAATTTCTATTGGTTTTAATATTTCAACTGGTTGACAAGATAGAATTATAAACAAAATTAAAATAAAACTATTTTTTAAGTACATAAATTAGTATCGCTTGTTGAATATACATTCTATTTTTTGCTTGCTCCAGTACAACAGAATTTTTACCATCAAGAACCTCTGAAGTTACTTCTTTGCCTCTTTTTGCTGGTAAGCAATGCATAAAAATAGCATTATTTGATGCATAACTCATAATTTTTTTATTCACAGTAAAATTTTTAAAATATTTTGTTTTACTATTTTTTTCACCCATTGAAACCCAAACATCAGTCATTATACAATTTGAATTTTTTACACCTTCAGAAGGATTATCAAAATATTTTAAATTTTTATTCTTAGATTTTAGAAATTCATTTTTATAATTTTTAAAAATTTGATTTGGAACAACTACATTAAGTTTAAAATTATAAATATTTTGCAAATGAATAAGTGAACGTAAAACATTGTTATAGTCACCCATCCAAACAATACTTAAATTTTTATAGTTTTTAAAATTTTCTAGAAGGGTTAAAAAGTCACCAAGTATTTGACACGGATGACTAAATTCAGTTAGACCATTTATTATTGGAAGAATATTTTCTTTGCTTAAATTAACTATTTGCTTGTGATTATTATTTCTTATCATTACACAATCAATATATTGACTTAAAACATTTAGAACGTCTTCTGGTTTTTCTCTTTTATTATCAAAGCCAATATCTTTACTTTGCAACTCTAAAACAGAACCCCCCAATTTTTGCATGCCTACACTGAAACTTAATCTCGTTCTAAGAGATTGTTTTTCAAAAATTAAACCAAGAGTTTTATCCTTACAAGATGAAGAATATTTTTTTGGGTTTTTTTTAATTTTTTTAGCAAGTGAAATTATTTCATCAATTTCTTTTTTTTTAAAATTATTAATATCAATAAAATGTTTCATCTTGTTAGTTCTTTTAAACTCTTTTTAATTATTGTGATTGATTTATCAATTTCTTTATCAGATACAATAAGTGGTGGGGCCAATCTTACTATATTATCTGCAGCTGGTACATTTAGTAATTTATTTTTTTTTAATTGTTCAGAAAAATCTATATTACTAATATTTGTTTTTATACCTAATAAAAGACCTGCGCCTCTAACCTCTGAAATAATATTAGATGTGCTCTCTAATTTTTTTAAATTTTTCCAAAAATACCTTGCAGTTTTATCAATCTTTGAAAGAAATTTTTTATTAGAGATAACTTTTAAAACTTCTAAACCTACACTCATAGCTAACGGATTACCACCATAGGTTGATCCATGACTACCTTTAGTCATTGCAACACATGCTTTGTTTGTTGACATACAAGCTCCAAGTGGAAAACCCGATCCTATGCCTTTTGCTACAGACATAATATCTGGTTTTATTTTTGCCCATTCATGTGAGAATAATTTACCTGATCTTCCAAATCCACACTGAACTTCATCAAAAAAAAGTAAGATGTCATTTTCGTTACAAATTCTTCTTAAAAATTTTAAAAAACTTAAATTAGCAGGACGTATACCACCCTCTCCTTGAATTGGTTCAATTATAATACCAGCTGTTTTTTTATTTATTGCCAAAATTAATTTTTTTTCATTATTAAATTCAACTTGTTTAAAGCCTTTAAGCATAGGGCCAAAGCCATTAGAGTATTTTTTATTTTTTTGTGCTGAAAGTGCGCCGTAAGTTCTCCCATGAAATGCTCCATCAAAAGTTATAATCTCTGTTTTTTTAGTTTTGTGATATGAATGATATCCTCTAATTATTTTGATTCCACATTCAATAGATTCAGTTCCAGAATTAGTAAAAAAAACTTTGTCTGCAAAAGAATATTTACAAAGTAAATTCGCAAATTGTTCCTGTTTTTTAATTTTATATAAGTTTGAAACATGCCAGAGTTGTTTCGATTGCTTATTCAGTGCCTCTATTAGCTTTGGATGACAATGACCAAGAGAGTTTACAGCTATTCCACTTGCAAAATCTAAATATTTTTTGTTTTGACTAGTGTATAAATAACATCCTTTTCCTTTTACAAATTCAAGAGTTTTATTGCCATAAGTTGGCATAACATTTGATAAGGGTTTGTTAACCATATTTAAAATTTAATTTTATATCCTTTGAGAAACATAAAATAGCATATTAAAATTAATATAATATTAATAATTATTAAGAATATTGAGCCGTCAGTTAACGAACTATCAGAAATACCTGTAAAAGCATATCTGAAACCATCAATATTATAAAAGAATGGATTAAATGAAGAAACTGTCTGCCAAAACTCAGGAAGTCTAGAAATTGAATAGAATGTTCCTGATAAAAAAGTAAGAGGTAAAACAATAAAGTTAGTTATACCTTGTTGCTGATCCCATTTGTCTGCCCAAATACCAACAATTGTACCCAAAGTTCCCATCATTGTACATCCCATCAGTGTGAAAAATAATAGTGCTGCATAAGAGTGGACATGTAGTGGCACAAATATCATAACTCCTAAAGTTGTTACTATACCACACACAACACCTCTGCAAACTGAGCCAATTATAAATCCGAATGCTAATTCAACATTGTTTAATGGAGCCATTAATATATCTACAATATTACCTTGAAATTTTGATTGACCAATACTTGATGCCGAATTAGCAAAAGAGTTTTGAAGCATCGTCATCATTATCAAACCAGGTGCAATAAAATAAGGAAGATCAATACCATTTATTGAATTAACAGATCTACCTAGGGCTAGACTAAAAACGGCTAAAAATAATAAAGAGCTAATAGCTGGTCCAATAACAGTTTGTATTCCAACTTTTAAGAACCTAAAGACTTCTTTTTTTACTAAAGTAAGAAAACAAAGATAATTATAGTAAATCATATTAGGACTTTTCTTTTAATATATTTAAATTATTTGTATATTAATTTAGTGGACGAAAAAAAACTCTTAAAATATGCTGTTGATTACTTAAGTAAATACGATTCCTCAAAGCATAATTTAGTTAATGTACTTAAAAGAAAAATTTTAAGATTAAATGTAACAAATTTTGAGAAAAAAAAACTCATAGATATTATTGAAAGTATAATTTTAAAATTAGAAAAAAATAAATTTATTGATGATGATAGATATAGCTCGACCAAAATACATTCTTTATCAAATTCTGGAAAATCTAAAAATTTTATTTTTAATTACTTGATAAAAAAAGGAGTGAGTAAATCTCAAATTCAAAACAGATTAAATGTAATGAAACAAAATAACAATAATTGGGAATTAGAGTCAGCAAAAATATTTGCAAAAAAAAAGAAATTGTTGGAAAAAAATCAAAGCTATGAAAAAAAATTAGCAAAAATGGCAAGAGCTGGTTTTAGTTATGATATATGTAAAAAAATATTAAGTTAATTTTCTTTAATATGAATCTTACCTTCTAATAATCTTGCAATTTGTTTGGTTGTTTCAAATCTTTCAAATGTAATTCTGATGATTGCAGTTAAAGGTGCTGCAAGAAGAACTCCAATAAAACCCCAAATCATTCCCCAGAAAATTAAGGATAAAATAATTGTAATTGGATGTAATCCAAAACTCTCACCAAATATTTTAGGTTCTACAAAATTTCCCACTATTTGATGAATAATTGTTGGCAAAATTATAATTAATACAACTAGTGTTGGATCGTTATATTGAAGGAAAGCAATTGGTAATGGAAGTAAAACAGCAATTACAGAACCAATAACTGGAATAAAATTCAAAATAAATGTTAAACTGCCAAAAATGAAGGCTAATTCTAAACCTAAAAACCAATAAATTAATCCTGCAGCAATACCTGTAAAAGCTGATGTTAAAAATTTTGTAAATATATATTTTTTTACTAATCTAATAATGTCATTCCATTCATCAGAGGTATTCTTAGGAGGAGTGCCAAGTAATAAAAAAAGGGTGATTATTACAACTAGGAGAAACTTTGAAATAAAATTCGCACTGTTGCTTAATATAGTTCCAGCCCAATTAGTAATGGGTAACTCTGCAATTGTATTTCTAATTGTTTCTCTATCAATATTAATTTCAAATTGTTGAAGCTGTATTATGACTGCCTCAATTAAAATTATTACTTTTTGATTATAGTCATCTGCAGACTCCAAGAATGTTGCTACTGAAGAAACTATGAAAGGAACTATAATTGAGAATAAAAGTATAATTAAACAAATACTAATAAAAACTGCTATAAATCTGTGTACACGAAGATTAATAGTCTGAAAATCAATTATTGGATCAATTAATATCCTTAAAAGAAGTGCTAAGACAAACGGGACCATTATAGGTTGAGAGAAATTTAAAATAAATGCAACGGCGATACTGGCCAATATAAAAAGAGAGCCAGAAATTACACGATTATTTTCATTCATTATTTCTTAGTAGATTGAGGATTAAAAATTTCTGTTTTTTCATCTGATAATTTTTCAACATAAAGTGATTGACTCGGAAAAGCAAAACCAGCTTCATTATTTTCAACTATTTCTATTATTTTGACAGCGAGATTTTCTTTTATTTTTAAAAATTCTGCCCATTCATTCGTAACGGTAAATGTTTGCACTAGCATATCAATAGAACTATCAGAAAAGCTATCTATTCGAACGTAGAAACTTGCGTTTTGATTTTTTGCAAAGTTATCATCTTTTTCAATTAAATTATTTATCTCTTCTCTGATATTTTTTAATTGATCAATACTAGTTCTATATTCTAATCCAATTAGCCATCTTATACGTCTATGATGTCTTCTTGTGTAATTAGTTACAGACTGCTCTGCAAATTTATAATTTGGAACCATTACTGGAGTTGAGTCAAATCTTCTAACAAGAGTTGATCTAAATCCAATTTGCTCAACAACTCCCTCTACTTCACCTGAAACTAATATAACATCACCAACAGTAAACCTCTTTTCCATTAGTATCATGATACCACTAATTAAATTTTTAAATAAATCTTGAGCACCCAGTGCAACTGCTACACCAAATAAACCTAATCCTGCAATTACTGGTCCCACTCTTATGCCCCACAATTCTAAAATTGCTACAGCCCCGAGAACAATAACAAGAATTTTTAAACCTTTAAGAGTCCAATCAACTAAAGGTTTTGAAATTTTTGACTCAAAGTTTTTTATTACAAATGAAAAGGGTATAATTAATTGATGCAGTAGCCAAAATATAAAAATTGTAATTAATGATCTGTTTAGCAGGTCTAAAAAATCTTGATTGTTATCAGAAACATCCAAATATGAAGAGGCTATAAAAAAACCTAAAACAACAGGAAGAAATTTTAATGGTCCATCAAGAACTTCAATAACAGCGTCATCAATTTGATTGGATGTTCTTGAAACAATTCTTGATAATCGATTAAGAATAAATCTAGCTATAAGTCTTCTAAGTAAATAAAAAAGGAGGAAAATTACAAGACTTACTATGATATCAGTAGCATTTATGCCAAAAACACCATTATTCCACACATCTAAAAAAAGGTCGGTAAAGCTATTGAATGATTCCATAAGCGATATATTTAATACTCACTAACATGAAAATTAAATTTTTACTTGTTTTTTTAATTATGCTTAATTTAAAGAATACTTTATTAGCCAATGAAACAGTGAATTTATACGATTTCTCATTTGAAGATATAGACGGCAATCAAGTGAATTTAGAGAAGTTTGAAGGTAAGCCAATTTTAATAGTTAATACAGCTTCAAGATGTGGTTTCACTCCACAGTATGAAGATCTTCAAAATTTGTTTATTAATTACAGAAAAAGTGACTTAACAATAATTGCTACAACGAGCAATTCCTTCAATCAAGAATATTTAGATACTGAAGATATTAAAAAAATATGTTTAGTTAACTACAATGTAGGTTTTGTTACTTCATCGCCAATGGATGTTAAAGGCAGAAGTGCTCATCCAATTTATGCCTGGATTGAGAAAGAATATAATGAAAAGCCAAAGTGGAATTTTTATAAATATCTTTTTGATAGAAATGGGCAGCTCGTTAAAACGTGGTCCTCTATGACAAAACCGGATAGCAAAAAAATTACAAGTCAAATTGATCGATTAATTTAAAAAAAAAGGGCAAATAAATTTGCCCTCTTCTCTTAATTATTTTTAATGAAGGTTACATCATGCCGCCCATGCCGCCCATGCCGCCCATGCCACCCATGCCGCCACCCATATCAGGCATAGCAGGTGCTGCAGATTTATCTTCAGGGGCATCAGCTACCATAGCTTCAGTTGTAATTAGTAAGCCAGCTACAGATGCAGCATCTTGTAGTGCGGTTCTAACAACTTTAGTCGGATCAATTATACCAGCATTTACCATATTTGTGTATTTGTCCATTTGAGCATCATAGCCAATATTATGATCTTTACTTTCACGAATTTTACCCGCTACTACTGCACCATCAACACCAGCATTTTCTGCAATTTGTCTCATTGGATTAAATAGCGCTCTTCTTACTATATCAACGCCAATCTTTTGATCATCATTAGCAGTTTTAACTGATTTCAATGAATTCGTAGCATATGCAAGAGCTGAACCACCACCAGGTACTATACCTTCTTCAACAGCTGCTCTTGTTGCATGCATTGCATCTTCGACTCTGTCTTTTTTCTCTTTAACTTCAACTTCTGTTGCTCCACCAACTCTGATAACTGCTACACCACCTGCTAATTTTGCAAGCCTTTCTTGAAGCTTTTCTCTATCATAGTCAGAAGTTGTTTCTTCAATTTGTGCTCTGATTTGATTACATCTACCTTCAATGTCTTTCTTTTTGCCAGCTCCTTGAACGATAGTGGTATTTTCTTTATCAACAACTACTCGTTTAGCAGTACCTAGCATTTCTAGATTAACATTTTCTAACTTTATACCAAGATCTTCACTTATCACTTGACCACCAGTTAAAATTGCAATGTCCTCTAACATAGCTTTCCTTCTATCACCAAAACCTGGAGCTTTAACTGCAGCAATTTTTAAGCCACCTCTTAGTTTGTTTACAACTAGAGTAGCCAAAGCTTCACCTTCAATATCTTCAGCTATAATTAATAGTGGCTTAGTAGATTGAACAATAGATTCAAGTAAAGGCAACATTGGTTGTAAGCTTGATAATTTTTTCTCATGAAGTAACACATAGCAATCACCAAGCTCGGTGATCATCTTTTCTGCATTAGTTACAAAATATGGTGACAGATAACCTCTGTCGAACATCATACCCTCAACAACATCAAGTTCAGTATCTAAGCTCTTTGCTTCCTCTACTGTAATAACACCTTCTTTACCAACTTTTTGCATTGCACTTGAAATCATTTTACCAACTTCAGCATCACCATTTGAGGCGATGGTGCCTACTTGCGCAACTTCCTTATCAGTTTTAATTACTTTGGATTTTTTTCTAATTTCATTAACTACAGCATCTACAGCTAAATCAACTCCTCTTTTTAAATCCATAGGATTCATTCCAGCTGCAACAGCTTTCATTCCTTCAGTTGCAATTGCTTGTGTTAATACGGTAGCAGTAGTTGTTCCATCACCAGCAATATCATTTGTTTTACTAGCAACGTCTCTAACCATTTGAGCGCCCATATTTTCAAATTTATCTTTTAATTCGATTTCTTTAGCAACACTTACACCATCCTTGGTAATTCTTGGTGCTCCAAAAGATTTATCCATAACTACATTTCTACCTTTAGGTCCTAGTGTAACTTTTACTGCATCAGCTAGTTTGTTAACACCAGTTAACATTTTTGATCTAGCATCTGATCCAAAAAATATGTTTTTTGCAGACATTTTATTATCCTCTCTTAATTTCTATTTCTTTTTCTTACCTGAAGTTATAATTCCCATGATGTCAGATTCTTTCATTATCAGAAAGTCTTCACCATTCATTTTTACTTCAGTACCAGACCATTTTCCAAAAAGTATTTTATCTCCTTTTTTGACATCCAATGGTACTAGTTTTCCAGTTTCATCTCTTGCTCCAGAACCAACTTCTAATACTTCGCCTTCCATTGGTTTTTCTTGGGCAGTATCAGGGATAATTATTCCCCCTGCTGTTTTTTGATCAGAGTCTACTCTTTTTACTAAGACTCTATCATGTAAAGGTCTAAATTTCATATTTCCTCTTTTGTTAACTAATTGAAATTAAATAATTTTTTATTAGCACTCTCATTATAAGAGTGCTAGTTATTTAAGCATTATTGAAGTCTATTCAAGAATAAAACAAAAAAAAATTCGAATTAGCCAAAGTTATGATATTTTAAAAAAAATGTTATTTTTCAATGTTTTTTTTAGAACTCTTGGTTTTTTGAGTGCATTATTTATTTTTTTAATAATTATTAGTTTTGTACTTCATTTTTCCAATGAACATGAAAAAAAACAGTTCGTAATGACTGACGGTCTACCTAACTCAAATAATATTATAGCTAAGATCAATTTAGATGGACCAATATTCAATAATAACATTAATGTTTTAGGAAACAATTTTTACGATTACATCAATCCTTCGCAGGTAAAATCATATTTAGAAGAATTAAAAGAACTACAAATCAGGGCTCTAATTATAAATATTAATTCCCCTGGTGGAACAGTAAGTGCTACTGCTGAGTTGGAACACATTATTTATGAATTTAAAAAAAACACAAACACTAAAGTATATTTTTATACAAAGGAAATTTTAGCATCTGGGGGATATTGGGTTGCTACCACAGCTGATAAGATATTTGCGTCATATGGATCCATTATTGGTAGTATAGGAGTCAGTGGTCCAAGTTGGTTCTACTATGACAATCCAATAAGTTTATCTTCAGGAATATTTGGTGAATCAATTGAAACTAAAGACGGAATAGAAGTTTTTAACCAGAATGCCGGGGATGGAAAAGATTTATTTAATCCGTATAGAAAGCCTACAACAGATGAAATTCAACACCTACAAAATATTGTTGATGATGTTTATAATGATTTTATAACAAAAGTTTCAAAAAGTCGTAGAATTGAAATTTCTAATATAAAAAATAACATTGGTGCTTTAATTTATAGTAGTAATCAAGCAAAAAATAATTTTTTGATTGATGATATTTTAAATTACGAAACACTTATAAAATTAATAATCAAAGAAAATGAATTTGAAGATTACAAAATTTATGAAAATAAAGTAAGTAATTCTATATTTGAAAATCTGCTGGTAAAATACAAAGATCAAAATAAAGATAAATATTCCTTCGAAAACATTTGTAGAAATTTAGAAACTAATATTAGTGTTGTAATTCCTATATATTTAAAAGATTGTTAAGTTAAATTATTTTACTTAGTTCCTGTATTTTAACAATTAGGTTTTTATAGTAATAGCTTTGAGATAATACATTTTTATGAATATATTTTTTAGCTAAAGCAGAATGATTTTCAACATCAACTGTGTCGGAAACAATTTTATTATGCTTAAGATTATTAATTATACATAAATTTAAATATCTGTCTTCGAGCATTTTTTCATTATCTCTAAAAGTAGGTGTGATTTCAAAAATTTCAGTTCCAGGTTTGCAAAAAATGATATTCGCTAAATTAGATCCATGTGGGGAAATAATTTTTTCAGCATTTGAAAAGATTTCAATTTGTTCATCAATTTCATATAATTGAGGATTTATAACTTTATATCCCTTCTCTCTCAATAGAGTTACCACATCACCTTCATTTATAATTTTTCTATAATTAGAATCTTCTCTGGTTACATATATTTTCTTACTTATTTCTTTATTAGTTTTTGGATTTATAAATTTTTTTAAAATTTTAATTGAATCATTCATGTTTAAAAACTGAGGAAAATCTGAATCAATAAAATGATAAAAATCATCATCTAAAAACACGAATGTAAATTCAATATTTAAAGATTTTAAAATAGTTCCAATAAAATTTCTATATTTGTTAGATGAGTTTCTGTGAATTGCTAGTTTTAGATTTGTTTTTTTATTGAAGAAAATCCTTGGAAGAAATTGTAGTAAATTTGAATAATAATTATTGCCAGCATTTGATCCAAGAACAAAAAGTCCTTTAAAATTTTTAAGTGAATTTTTATTGTCTCTAAAATTATCAAAAAATTTTTGTGAGTAAAAATGAGAGGTGTTGTTAAGATCTCTAGTAAATAATGATGAGAATGTTTCATCATTCTCGGTTATTGGAAAATAGTAAAATGAATCAGAAAAAAAATTACCATTAAGTATATTACAATTAATTGATAAATTACTAAAATTTGAATTAACGAACAAATTTAATAAACGTTTATCACTTTTTATTTTTTTAGTATTTATATCAATTATCATTGTATTCTTTTATCTAATATAGATTTGAACAAATTTGTATAATAACATTTTTAATTTTGGCGCGCCTGAGAAGAGTCGAACTCCTAACCTTATGATCCGTAGTCATACGCTCTATCCAATTGAGCTACAGGCGCTTATTATATTATACACTTTATACAAATCGTATGCTACTTTATAAAAATATCATGCAAATCATAATCGCATTTATTTCAACAATTATTTTTTCCCAAATATGTAATGCAGAAATTGGTAAAGAAACTGGTCTAGAAATTCCAAGATATATATCTTTAAAATCTAATGATGCAAATATTCGTGTTGGTCCAAGTAAGAATTATCCTATTAAAATTAAATACATAAAAAAAAATTACCCCTTAAAAATATTAGATGAATATGAAGATTGGAGAAAAGTAGAAGATTTTCAGAAAAATTTCGGATGGATTCATAAAAGTTTAATATCTGGTAATAGAACGGGCATTGTTTTATCAAATGATAATAAATCTATAAAATTATTAAACACTTTATACGGCAATTTTATTGGAGAAATAGGAGAGGGAAATATTGTTTTTTTAGAAAAATGTAAAATTGATTGGTGCTTAGTGTCATTTGAAGATTACAGAGGTTGGATTGATAAAAAAAATATTTGGGGTATTAAAGAAAAAGAAAAAATAAATATTAGCTTTTTCCAAAGATTTGAAGATTTATATTGGAAGAGTGTTAACTCTATAAACAAAATACAAAATGGATTTTAAATTTGGCTGGGGCGGTAGGATTCGAACCTACGAATGCCGACTCCAAAAACCGGTGCCTTACCGCTTGGCGACGCCCCAAAAGAATTTAATTCATATATAATCCTTATACTTAGGTCAACTATCTACTTAATAAATAAGAATAGAGAATAAATAAAAATTAAATAGATATTGTTTATTTATATTATATTAATTGTCTAAAAATATTCTTTAAAATGACGTAAAAAATGATCCATTTTTATTAATTGATGTTTAATCTAGGTAAATGATTAATTCTTTGAAGTATAGACCCGAAGTTGATGGACTGAGAGCTTTGGCGATTATCCCGGTGATTTTATTCCACCTCAATGAAAGAATATTTAGTGGCGGTTATATTGGAGTAGATATATTTTTTGTTATTAGTGGTTATTTAATAACATCAGTGATCATTCAAGATTTAGTTTATAAAAAATTAAGCATCTTAAATTTTTATGAAAGGAGAGTAAGAAGAATTATTCCCGCTCTTTTTTTTGTAATATTAATTTCTACCCCTTTCTTTTTTCTAAAAATGTCTTCAGGGGTATTATGGGATTATTTTCAAAGTTTAATTTCAATAATAATTTTTTTATCAAATTTTCTATTTACACTAGAAAATAATTATTTTGATGTATCTGAGGATTATAAGCCATTTATTCATACATGGAGTTTAGCGGTTGAAGAACAATTTTATATTTTTATACCTTTAATACTTATATTATTCTTTAAAAATAAAAAATTAATTTATCTTGTATTTTTTTTACTAATCATGTCTTTGATTAGTTTCAGCATCTGTTATTTTAGTGATAATATTAAAATTCAAACTAACAGTAGCATTATTGAAAGATTAAATTCTGCTGGTTGGGGATCTTTTTTCATGCCTTTTGGACGATATTGGGAATTAATTGCAGGATCATTAGTAGCTCTATATCTAAGATATAATCCTTTAAGAGACTCAAGAATTATTTCAGGTTTCAGTTTACTTACAATATTATTTTGTATCATATATTTTGATACAGAAATTAAATATCCTGGAGTTTTTACATTGATACCAGTGATAGCAACGGTACTTATATTGCTTTTTACTAATAGTCATAAAAATATTTTTAAAAGAATATTATCATTGAAAATTATAGTTTTCGTTGGCTTACTATCTTATAGTCTTTATTTATGGCATCAGCCTATATTTACTTTTTTTAATCTGATATATTTTAACGATCACTCAATTTTAAGATCTATACTGGAATTGGCTCTAATATTTTTTCTTTCCTTTATTACTTGGAAATTTATAGAAAAACCTTTTAGAAATTTTAAATTTATATCATCAAAAGCAGTCTGGTCATTATTTATAATATTTTCAATTATAATTTTATCAATTTCAATATTAGGAATTACTAAATATGGATTAAACCTTCACAATTATCTTTTAAATAAAAATATAAATGAGAACTATAGAAATATGATTATCGATATGAAAACAGAAGGTCAGAAAGATAAATATTATAAAAAATTTGAATTTAATAAAAATCTTAATCAAAAAGTTTTATTAATAGGTGATTCTCAAACTAATAATTGGGAAAAATCATTACAGATTTCTTATGAAGAACAAACATTTTATTTAGAATCAATTCATCTA
>CACMQS010000007.1 GCA_902615845.1 uncultured Alphaproteobacteria bacterium | reverse complement strand
TATAGTTTTATTAGTTGACTCAGGATCATTCCAATAACCATTCATAATTAGTTCACCACGAGCTAAAATTTCTCCATCTTCAGAAATTTTCACTTCATTTCCTTGAAGAACTTTTCCAACAGTATCTAATTTAATTTTTTCAGGAGGGTTTGCCGAAATAACAGGAGCCGTTTCAGTTTGTCCATATCCTTGAAGAAGTGGAAGGCCAAGGGCGCTTAGGTATAATCCAACTTCAAAATTTAGTGCTGCGCCTCCTGATATCAATGCTCTGAGACTTCCACCAAATCTTTTCTTAACTTTTTTTCTTACTATCCTATCCATCAATCCATTCATAAATCTTTCAGAGAAGCTCATCTGTTCACCAAAATATTTTTTCTTTCCTAGATTTAATGTAATTGCAAAGAAGCGTTGACTCAATTTACTTTGGTTTTTTAGACCTTGTGAAATACGTGTGTGTAAAGAGTCATAAAACCTTGGAACAGCAGTCATAAAATGTGGTGCTGCCTCAGCCATATTTACTAATAATTTATCTATACTTTCAGCGTAATAGATTTGTGCGCCTTGTCCCATTTCTAAAAATTGTAAAGTATGTTCATATGAATGAGATAAAGGCAACCATGATAAATATCTAATTTCTTTTGTTAAATCACTAGTAAGACTCTCAAGTAATTTATCACAGGAAGCACAGTTTCTTAGCATGGCTCCATGACTTAACATAACTCCCTTAGGATTACCTCCAGTACCTGAAGTATAAATAATACATGCTGTATCTTTTCTTTTATAATTTTTTGATAACTCTTCTATTTCATTAGAATTTTTATTTTTTTCTAAATTGTCATTTATAATTTTATTGTATGATAAAATATTTACAACTTCAGTATAAGTTTCATTATCATCATTAATTTTTATTACATTTTGACAATGTGAAATTTTTTCTATTGCAGGTAGAACTTTTTTCATTAACTCGTGTGATGATACGATGGCACATCTAGCACCAGAATGCTCAATAATATATTTATAATCATTGGTTGTACTCGTTGTATAAGCAGGAACTGCAATTGCTCCTATGGACATTATTGCTAAATCAGTGATTTGCCATTCAGGCCTATTTTCAGATAAAATTAGTACTCTATCTCCTTCTAAAATTCCCAGATCTTTTAAGTATGTTGCTAGACTTTCGACTTGTTCTTTTACTTGAGACCAGCTTAAAGAAACATATTTATCATTCTCTTTCTTCCATAAATATGGTTGATCTTTTAGATCATTTGCTTGATGATAAAATATACCCGGTATGCTATTAAATTCGTCAAAATTAACAATC
This sequence comes from uncultured Alphaproteobacteria bacterium, assembly GCA_902615845.1. GTDB lineage: Bacteria > Pseudomonadota > Alphaproteobacteria > HIMB59 > CACPNW01. The sequence continues at coordinate 77,682 of CACMQS010000007.1, read as the reverse complement.
ATGCTTTCTATCCTCCCTACAAAGCTTTGATATTAGACCTATATCGAAATAGTAAAATATGAAACAAAAAAATTATCAAAATTCAACAAAAAATACCCTTGGTAAACTACCCATTTGGAATTTAAAGGATTTATATGAATCCCCAAAAGCAAATAAGCTGAATAATGATTTAAATAAGCTCAGAATATCAACTAAAAAATTTGAGAAAAAATACGCATCCAAAATCACCAAGATTAGTTCTAATCAACTCTTAAAAGCCATTATTGAATTAGAGGATATTGATATAAAAATAGATAAAATTATGTCTTATGCGCATTTATTAGTTGCAGAGGATGGTAATAATGAAAAGAACAAAATTTTTTATCAACAAATGCAGGAGCAAATAACAAATATTGCCTCCTCAATTGTTTTCTTTAGTCTTGAGATAAATGAAATTTCTGAAAAAAATTTAAAAAAAATATATGCTGATAAAAAACTAAAGATTTACAAAAACTGGATAAAAAATATTCGAAAATTCAAACCTTATCAATTAGATGTTAAAACAGAAAAATTACTTCAAGAAAAAAGTATTACTTCTAGATCAGCCTGGATCAGACTATTTGATGATACAATTGCATCACTAAAATTTCCTTTTAAGGGAAAAAATTTATCTAGTGCTGAAATTTTTAATTTTCTTTCTGATAAAAAAGAATCAAATCGTAAAAAATCAGCTGAGGTAGTATCTGCTGTTTTAAAAGATAACATTAGTTTGTTTACATCAATTACTAATAATCTTGCAAAAGATAAATCAATAAATGATAAATGGAGAGGATTGCCAAATCCAGTTAGTTCAAGAAATTTATCTAATGTTGTTGAAGATGAAGTTGTAGAAGCCTTAACTGAAACAATAAAAGAAAATTATCCAAAAATTGCTCATCGTTATTATAAAATAAAATCTAAATGGCTAAAAAAGAAATCTTTAATGTATTGGGACAGAAATGCACCTCTTCCTTTTCAATCACAGAGTATTTATTCTTGGAAAGATGCAAGACAAATTGTAACTGATGCTTATTCAACTTTTGATAAGAGGGCAGGAAATATTGTAAATAAATTTTTTGATAATTCATGGATACACGCTCCAGTAATTCCAGGAAAATCTCCCGGTGCGTTCGCTGCTTCTACTGTTCCATCAGTTCATCCATTTATACTTGTTAATTACCAGGGTAAAGCAAGAGATATAGCAACTCTTGCTCATGAACTAGGACACGGCATTCATCAATACTTAGCAGGACGAAAACAAACTTATTTTAATTCTTCAACACCGTTAACGCTTGCTGAAACAGCAAGTGTTTTTGGAGAAATGTTAACTTTTAAATCTCTTTTATCTATTACTTCAAAAGAAAATGAACGTAAGGGGCTTTTAGCAAATAAAGTCGAAGATATGCTAAACACTGTTGTGAGGCAGATTGCATTTTTTGAATTTGAAAAACGTATTCATCATCAAAGAAAAATCAAAGAATTAAGTGTTGACGAGATTTGTGAAATTTGGATTGATGTTCAAAAGAAAAGTTTAGGACCATCAATAAAATTTAATGACGATTATAAATATTTCTGGAGCTATATACCTCATTTTATTCATTCACCATTTTATGTTTATGCATATGCTTTTGGTGATTGTCTTGTTAATTCTCTTTTTAATGTTTACGAGAGTAAACTACCTAAATTTGAAGACAAATACATTACTTTGTTAGAGAGTGGTGGTAGTGATACATATGATAAACTATTGCAACCTTTTGGGTTAAATCCCAAGAAAAAAGATTTTTGGCAAAAAGGAGTAAATGTTATTGAGAATCTGATTGACCAATTAGAAGAATAAAATTGATGAAAGATAAAGAAGCAAAATCCCTAACTAAACAACTTACCAGGTACGCTAAAGTTGGTGGAGTTGTTGGAAAATTAGCCACTAAACTTGCAAGCCAAAGATATTTAGGTGTTAAGTTAGATAAAGAGAAACATGCTTCAGAAATAAGAGCTGCTCTTGGAAGTATTAAAGGGCCCTTGATGAAAGTGGCACAATTATCAGCAACCATACCTGACTTACTTCCTGATGAGTATGCACAAGAGCTTATGCATTTACAGTCTAATGCACCACCGATGGGATGGTTGTTTGTTAAAAGAAGAATGGCTGCAGAATTAAAACAGGACTGGCAAAAAAATTTTATAGAGTTTGATAAAGAAGCAACTAGAGCGGCTTCTCTTGGACAAGTTCATAAAGCTAAAATAAAAAATGATGATATAGTCGCCTGCAAACTCCAATACCCAGATATGGCTTCAGCAGTTAGTGCTGATCTTTCACAATTAAAAATGATTTTTTCAATTTATCAGTCTTATAATAAAGCGATTAAGACTGATGAAGTATATAAAGAAATTACTGACAGACTCAAAGAAGAGCTAGATTACGAAAGAGAAAAAAAATTAATGGCTGTATTTAGAAATATATTTTCAAATATAAATTTTGTTCATGTCCCAAAAACCTATGATAAATTATCTACAAAAAGATTACTAACCATGAGCTGGTTAGATGGCGAGCCTATTTTAAATTTCAAAAAATCTTCTAAAGAAACAAGAAATACTTTAGCGGCTAATATGTATAAAGCGTGGTACAAACCATTCTTTGAATACGGAGTGCTTCACGGTGATCCACATTTAGGAAATTATTCTGTACAAAAAAAAGACCTTAGTATTAATATATATGACTTTGGTTGTATGAGAATTTTTAATGGTAATTTCATTCAAGGTGTAATTGACTTATATTTTGCTCTTCAAGAAAAAGACAATTCAAAGGCAGTTCATGCATATGAGCAATGGGGATTTACTGATATTACAAAAGAGAAATTAAAAGTATTAAATAAATGGGCAGGATTTTTATACTCACCTTTAATGGAAGATAAAGTTCAAAAAATACAAGAAAGCGATAGTGGTATATATGGAGCACAAATTGCATCTGAAGTTCATCAAGAACTTAAAAAACTAGGTGGTGTCAAACCTCCAAAAGAATTTGTGTTCATGGATAGAGCAGCAGTAGGACTAGGTTCAGTATTTATGCATTTAAAAGCTGAAGTTAATTGGTACAGAATATTCCATGAGCTCATTGAAGATTTTAACTCAAAAAAATTAATGAAAAACCAACAAAAAGCTTTAAATTTAGCTGACCTATCAATATAAGAACTCATGCTCTTATCTGCCATTAAAGAAAATGATAACAATGAGACAAGAGTCTCTATCTCCCCTGAATCAGTAAAGCTTTTTTCTAGACTGGGTTTTGAAGTTATAATTGAAAATGGAGCTGGAGAATCTTCAGGATATCAAAATTCAAATTATGAAGAAGCTGGGGCAAAAATTGTTACTAGATCTGAATGCTTGAAGGCTGATGTTTGTTTATGTGTTAGAATGCCAAGCAGTGATGACATAAATAACTTAAAAAGTAATTCATTACTTATTGGAATTTTAAACCCTTATGAAAATAAATCTGAATTTTCTAATTTAAATAAAAACAAAATATCATCATGTTGTATGGAATTAATTCCTAGAATAAGTAGAGCACAAAGTATGGATGTTCTATCATCCCAAGCTAACTTAGCGGGGTATAGAAGTGTAATTGATGCAGCGGAGCAATTTGGAAAGGCTTTTCCAATGATGATGACTGCTGCTGGAAGAGTAAATCCAGCAAAAGTTATGATACTTGGTGTAGGAGTTGCTGGTTTACAAGCAATCGCAACAGCAAAAAGACTTGGTGCAGTAGTGTCTGCCACTGATGTAAGAGCAGCAACTAAGGAACAAGTTGAAAGTCTTGGTGGAAAATTCATAATGGTTGAAGATGATGAAGCTGAAAATGCTGAAACCGCCGGTGGTTATGCAAAGGAAATGAGTGAAGATTATAAGAAAAAACAAGCTCAATTGATAGCTGATACAGTTTCAAAACAAGACATAGTAATTTGTACAGCTCTTATTCCTGGCAAAAAAGCTCCAGTTTTAATCACAGAAGAAATGGTTTCTTCGATGATACCAGGTTCAGTAGTAATTGATTTGGCTGTGGAAGCCGGTGGTAATTGCCCTTTAAGTAAAATGAATGAAATAGTAGAGCACAATGGAGTGAAAATTGTTGGTTATGGAAATGTTCCTGGAAGAGTGGCTAAAGATGCTTCAGCACTGTATGCTAAAAATATATTTAACTTCTTAAGTTTATTAATAGATAAAGAAAATAAAAAAATAAATTTTGATTTTGACGATGAAATAATTAATTCTGTTTTGCTAACGCATGACGGGGATGTAAGATTGGAGCAATTTAAGTAATATGGAAGCACATTCTTCAGAAGTTTTTGTTATAGGACTAACAGTATTTTTCCTAGCTTGTATTATTGGCTATTATGTAGTTTGGTCTGTTACTCCTGCTTTACATAGTCCATTGATGGGTGTGACAAATGCAATATCAAGCGTAATTATAGTTGGGGCAATATTGGCAGCCGGTCCTCAAGGTTTTGATACTTCAAAAATTTTTGGACTAATAGGTGTTGTATTAGCTTCAGTTAATATTTTTGGAGGTTTCTTAGTAACATATCGAATGCTCTCGATGTTTAAGAAAAAAACTAAAAAAACAAAGGAAAAAGAATAATGTCTTCTAATATGGTTGCGATATTATATTTGATTTCTGCGTTATTATTTATCTTTGCTCTAAGAGGTTTATCTCATCCTGAATCTTCAAGAATGGGTAACATTTTTGGTGTTATTGGTATGATTATAGCGGTGTTCACAACGCTAATGTTCAAATCAGTTCTTAGTTATTATGAAATTGGTGCCGCGATACTTATTGGCGGTGCAATAGGTTCATTTATTGCTCTCAGAATTGAGATGACCGCATTACCTCAATTGGTAGCTGCTTTCCATAGCTTAGTAGGTTTAGCTGCTGTATTTGTTGCTGCTGCTGCATTCTACGATCCCGTAGCTTTTAGTATTGGAAAAGTCGGTTCGATTAAAACTGCTAGTTTAGTTGAAATGAGTATTGGAACATTTATTGGTGCTATCACTTTCTCTGGTTCAGTTTTAGCTTTTGGAAAATTACAAGGCACAATTTCAGGAAAGCCAATAGTATTTAAGTTCCAGCATCTTATAAATGCAGTAATTTTCCTCCTAATTATTTTCTTGATTATATTATTTGTAATTAATCAATCTCCAACTATCTTTTGGACAATAGTTATTGTTTCAATATTACTAGGATTTCTTGTTGTAATTCCTATCGGTGGTGCTGACATGCCTGTTGTCGTTTCTATGTTAAACTCTTATTCAGGTTGGGCAGCTTGTGGCATAGGATTTACCCTAAGTAATAATCTCTTAATTATAACTGGTGCTCTTGTTGGAGCGTCTGGTGCAATATTAAGTTATATAATGAGTAAAGGGATGAACAGATCCATTATTAATGTTGTTTTAGGAGGTTTTGGTGGTGAGCAAGACACTAGTGCTAGTAAGGATAACTCAGACAAAATTGTTAAACAAGGTAACGCAGAGGATGCGGCATACATAATGAAAAACGCAGACTCTGTAATTATTGTACCAGGATATGGAATGGCTGTAGCACAAGCTCAACATGCTTTAAGAGAAATGGGTGACATATTAAAAAAAGAAGGAATAGAAGTAAGATATGCAATACATCCAGTCGCTGGAAGAATGCCAGGTCATATGAATGTTTTACTAGCTGAAGCTAATGTTCCTTATGAAGAAGTCTTGGAGCTAGATGAAATTAATCATGATTTTCCTATGACAGAGGTTTCTTTTGTTATTGGAGCAAATGATGTAACAAATCCAGCTGCCAAAACAGATGAGTCATCTCCAATTTTTGGTATGCCTATTTTAGATGTAGAAAAATCTCAGAGTGTTCTATTTGTAAAACGTTCAATGGCAACTGGTTATTCTGGTGTTGATAATGAGTTGTTTTATAGAGATAATACAACTATGCTATTTGGAGATGCTAAAAAAATGTGTGAGGATATCGTAAAAAGTCTTTCTTCTTAATCGTTATTTCTTTTTGCAGACTTCCTAGCTCTTCTAATATTTTCTTCTTTTTCTCGAGCGCGTTTCAAACACGGTTTTTCGTAATGTTTACGTAGTTTCATTTCTTTATACAAACCTTCACGCTGCATTTTCTTTTTAAGCGTTCTAATTGCTTGTTCTACGTTATTATCTTTTACATTTACAAAAAGTGTCATTGGGATGGGCTAGTAACACAAACTCATATTATTTGCAAACGGATATATTGAATTAATCTATTGGTATATTAGAAAAAATACTTATATTTATTATGTGTCTATTCTCAAAATATCAAAAATCGGTCATCCAATCTTGCTAAAAGAATGTTCTGAGATAAAAGAATTCTCTTCAGATTCTCTAAAAAAAATAGTTTATGATATGTCTGAAACAATGCTTGACTATAACGGTATAGGTTTAGCTGCACCCCAAGTACATATTTCAAAGAAAATAATAGTATTTCGTAATCCTGATAATGAAGAGAAAGATAAAATTGAGATAACACCATTAATAAATCCTATTTTTACACCCATAGGAAAAGAAACTGAGGATGATTGGGAAGGTTGTTTATCAATACCTGGTATGCAGGGTTTAGTTAGAAGATTTAAAAAAATCAAATATTCTGGATTTGATCTTGATGGTAAAGAAATTGAAAATGAAGTTGAAGGCTTACACGCAAGGGTAGTACAACATGAGGTAGATCACTTAAACGGCATTCTGTATACATCACGCTTAGCACATAAAAATGCTTTTGGTTTTGAAAAAGAAATAACTACATATTGGAAAAATGAACAAAAAAGAAAATAAAAAAAAAGAAGATATTCTCAAAAAAACAAAAAAAATCGTATCAATTGAAGGTTGGTCATCAGAAATATTTTCAAAATTACAAAAACAAAATATAGAAAAAAATGATTTATTCTATTTTTTCCCTGATGGATATAAAGATTTATTAGAATATTCTTTACAAAGTATTAATGAAAAACTTGAACATAAATTAAAAAAAATTAATTTAATCAATTTTCCAATTAACAAAAGAATAAAAAAAATATTATTATTACGATTTGATATATTAAATGAAGATAAAGAATTTTATAAAAAAACCTTTAACCATCTTTTGCTACCCACAAATAACAAAATATCAAAAAAGAGTTTATATAATTCAGTAAGTACAATGTGGTATTTAGCTGGAGATAATTCAACAGATTTCAATTTTTATACAAAAAGACTGATTTTATCAGGAGTATATACTAATGCCTTGTTCGTTTTTTTTTCAAAAGAAATGAAACATGTTGAAGAAAATATTGATAAAAATCTTAAGAGAATATCAAAAATTCCAAGAATTAAGGAAAGAATATCTTTTATTAAGGATAATGCTCCTAAATTTTTAAAAAGTTTTTTAGCTTAAGCTATACTATCAGGCTCTAATTTATTTTGAATTTCTAATATTTTATCTTTTAGGATTAATTTTCTTTTTTTTAACCTTTGAATTTGTAAAAAATCTACAGTATTTTTTTCTTGAAGCCGAATGAGTATTTCATCAAGATCTCTGTGTTCTTGTTCAAAATTTTTTAAAATTTCTATAAGTTTGTTTATGTCATCCATGAAAATAAATAAGTAAAAATATAATAATAGTATATAAACGCCCTGTGGTAAAAAAAATAGCAATTTTAACAAGCGGTGGAGATTGCGCAGGTTTAAATGCAGTAATTAGAGCTGTTACCTTGAGAGCACATAATAAGTACAATTGGGAAGTCTATGGAATTAAAGATGGAACATTAGGTCTGTTGAAAGAACCACTGGACGTTATCAAATTAGATCCTCAAAATTTTGAGGGTAGCTTAATGAGAATGGGTGGAACTTTTTTGGGATCAAATAACAAAGGCAACCCTTTTAAAAAAATTATAAGAAATGGAAAAAAAATAGACTCATCTGATTTAGTTATAGAAGGTTTTAAAAAATTAGAAATAGATGCACTAATAGGTATCGGTGGAGATGGAAGTTTAAAAATTCTCCAAAGTATTACAAAAAAAGGTAATATAAATTTTGTTGGTATTCCAAAAACTATAGATAATGATGTAAAGCATAATGAGCTTTCTATAGGATATGATACTGCAGTTGATGTAGCAACAAATGCATTAGATATGCTTCAACCAACAGCTGCTAGCCACAGAAGAGTAATGATTTTAGAAGTAATGGGCAGAGATGCAGGTCACATTGCTTTGAATGCAGGAATAGCTGGAGGAGCAGATGTTATTTTGATTCCGGAGATACAATATTCTATAAAATCTATTGCTGACCATATTGAGAAACTTAGATCTAAAGGAAGAAATCATGCATTAATTGTTGTTGCAGAAGCTGTAAAAAAAGAAAACGGTAAAAAAGCTACAGTGAAATATGTTGATGGAGAGGTGCGCCTTGGAGGAATTGGAAATTATCTTGGTGATGAAATCTATAAAATAACAGACTCTGAAACAAGAGTTACAGTTCTAGGGCATGTTCAAAGAGGTGCTCAACCAACTCATAGAGATCGTTTAATTGCAAGTGCCTTTGGGGTTTATGCGGTTGATTTAATTGCAAAGAAAAAATTTAATAGAGTAGTTGTATGGAAAGATAGAGGAGTACAAGATTTGATGCTTAGTCAAGTTGCTGGATATTCAAAAACTGTTCAAAAAAATGATCCTTTGATTAAAGTAGCTGAAGGACTTGGAATTTATATTGGTGAAACAAACTAAAAATTCCCTAATTTTTTCCATATATAAAAATATATTTTGTAAGGTAATATCCTTGTAAATTTAAAAAAATATACAATCAAATAGGGAAAAATTATTTCAAATTCTTTACCTTTAGTTAATCTATCAAATATTTTTTTTCCTGCATATTCAGCACTTTTTAAAAAAGGCATTTTGAAGCTATTTTTTTTGGTTGCTTCGGTATCAATAAAACCTGGACATATGACTCTAACATTAATGTTCAACTTTTTGAAATCAAAATACAAGCTTTCACTCAAGCTTAATTGAGCTGCCTTAGAAATACCATACGCCCCAGCTGTTGGCCAACCTCTATATCCTAACGGTGAAGAAATAATAGCAATCGTATTATTTCTATTTTTCATAACATCTTTTAATTTGTTAACACAATACAAAGTACCTTTGATATTTACATCTACTAGCAATTCGTAGTTTGAAATATCAAATATTTGATTTTTATTTGGACTATAAGCTGATGCATTTAATAATGCTATATCAATTTTACCAATATTTTTTTCTATAGAATCAATTGTTTCATCAACATTATTTTTTGAAGAAATATCACATACAATAGCATGAACTAAATTTTTATTACTATTTAGTTCTAATTTTTTTTTTGCAGATTCAAGTTTTATTTCATTACTTGAAGAAATTACAACTTGCCAATTATTATTTATAAATTCTTTTGCTGTAGCAAAACCAATACCTGAAGATCCACCAGTAATCCATATAGTTTGCAACTATAGACTCCAATCATTACGAATTATTGTTATAATATTTTTTTTATCATTAGGATTTTTGAATTCCATTTTCATGAGCTCTTTTTCAAAATACCAAAGTGTATACTCAGGGAATGGCCCTTTATCTTTTGGATTTTTTGATGCATTGAAAACATACTTATTAGCTAATATTTCAATGTCATTGATTTTTATTTTTTCATCTTCAAGTTGCTTTACTTTTATAGTTCTTACAATACCTTTTTGAGTGTCAAATACTTCTTTCTCATTTAACATTTCAATATTCCAATAATTTAATGGTACTATATTTTTATCTAATTTTAATTCTCCATCCATACCACTAGCAATAAAAAAATTGTCTTCATCATTTCCAATTATTTTATACTCTCGATTATCTTCGAAGTCTGTAAATCCATCTATTGATACAAATTCACCATTTTTCCAAGTTTCTTTAGTTTCTTGAAAAAATTCGTATGCTGGAATAAATAAAACTTTAACATTTATCTCTAAGACTGAATGTATGACGACACTATCTTCATTATCTTCAAATTTTGATATTAAGCTTCCAATATTTTTCTTTTTTCTAATAACATCAAAACTTACCTCATTATCTTCTGGTATTGGAAATGGTTGACCAAAAACACTTAAAGAAAAAACAGATAAACAAATTATAAAGATATATTTCACGATTTTAATCTTAATGATGATCTTCCCCCATCTATATGAAATATTTGACCAGTTATCCAACTATTTTTATCACTTAATAGAAAACTCCCAATATCCGAGAAATCATCACCAGATCCAATTTTAGGTAGAGGGTGCATATTTTCAATTGCTTTCTTAATAGTTTCATTACTAATCAACTTTTGTGTCATTTTTGCGTCAGTTAAACTAGGCGCTATACAATTTACTTTGATTTTTGGAGCAAATTCAGCAGCTAAACTCAAAGTAAGTCCTTCAATGGCACCTTTTGCGGTAGATATTATTGTGTGATTAGTAAAACCTTGTTTTACAGCAATAGTTGAATAAAGAAGAATACTGCCATTATTTTTAGCAAGAGTTTCTTGATTAAACTTAATCGCATTTATAGCACTAAGTGTATTTATTTTAAAAGAATCAATAAAATCTTCATCTTTAGTCATTTTAAGAGGTTTTAAATTTATAGAACCAACACAAAAAGCAATACCACTTAATCGATCTTTATATTCTTCCGAAATACTTTTAACTTTATCAAAATCTAAAACATCACAAACTTTATATTCGCAACCAATTTCCTCAGATAATTGTTTTAATTCTGTCTCATTTCTAGAAATAATTATTGGATCATAATTATTACTTTTCAGTTTTTTTGATAATGATTTTCCAATAGAACCCGTGCCCCCAAAGACAAATATATTTTTGTTAGACATCTTTAACCTTTCTAATTTTAATTTGATGATAACTAATTAATAAAGTTGATAATAACAAAATTGAATTAGTTTGATGTAAACTTGCGACTGGTAAGTAAACATTACTTAAAAGAGTTATAATACCTAATATTACTTGTAACGTTAGAAAGAATAAAACTAAATATACAAGAGTACTAGATATATTTTTATTATCAAATTTAATAAATTTAAAACAAACAAAAAGGATATAAAAAAAAACAAATATTGATAACCAACGGTGGTTAAAATTTATTGCAACTGTATTTTCAAAAATATTATAAATACCTAAATCATCAATAACATAATCATCAGGTATAATTTTTCCACTCATTAGTGGAAAAGTATTAAAAGATTGTCCAGAGTTTGTTCCTGCCATAAATCCACCTGTTGCAATTGTGATAAATATTAAGATTACAGCAACTAAAATATAAAATTCAATTGTCTTTGGATTAGATAAAAAACTTATATTAGAAGAATACCTGTAATCCATTGCTATCCATAATAGTATAGAGAAAATTATAAGAGCATTTAAAAGATGAAAAGTAAGTCTATAAGGGCTTACGTAAGGATTTTCAGTCAAACCACTCTTTACCATCCACCATCCAATAACTGCTTGAAACAAACCAAACACAAAGACAATACCAAGCCTTATATACAGTGATGATTGAATTTGCTTTTTAAAACTAAAATAAATTAATGGTATTACAAAGACAACTCCTATAGCTCTTGCAAATATTCTATGAAACCACTCCCACCAAAAAATATATTTAAACTCATTTAACGTCATATTTTTGTTAACTATTTTGTATTCTGGTGTTTGTTTATACATTTCGAATACAACCAACCAACTTTCTAAACTCAGTGGAGGAATTACACCTAAAATTGGACGCCAGTCAGTCATAGAAAGTCCAGAGTCTGTTAATCTTGTGAGACCTCCTATTACTATAATTAATAAAACCATTGCGGTTATTGTTAATAGCCATATATAAATCGCAGGATTATAATATTTTGAAGTATTAGCGTAATTCATTTAGATTATATATAATCCCTAGAAATAATAAAAAAAGTTGTTATTTTTCACATATGACAGAAAAAACTGATGTAGTAATTATAGGTGCAGGTCCGGTAGGCTTATTTGCTGTATTTGAATTAGGTCTTTTAAATATAAAAAGTCATTTAGTTGATAATTTAGATAAGGTAGGAGGTCAGTGTGCTGAATTGTATCCAGAAAAACCAATTTATGATATTCCATCTAGACCAGTTGTAACAGGACAAGAATTAACTGATGAGTTAATTAAACAGATAAACCCTTTTAAACCTAAATTTCATCTCAACCAACAAGTCGAGAAAATTGATAATTCAGAATATGGTTGGATTGTAGAAACTAATATTGGAACAAAAGTTGAAGCAAAATGTATAGTAGTGGCAGCAGGGGCAGGAAGTTTTGTGCCCCGAAAACCTCCAATTGAGAATATTGAGAATTTCGAAAACAAAAATGTTTTTTACGCAATTCGAGACAAATCAATATTTAAGAATAAAAAAATCTTAATTGCAGGAGGAGGAGACTCTGCTTTGGATTGGACAAATGAACTATCCAAGGATTCCAATGTAACTCTAATACATAGAAGAAAAGAGTTTAGGGCAGCACCTGATTCTGTCTCAAAAATGCAAGAATTAGAAACAAAAGGAAAAATTAAATTTTTAAAGGGCCAAATAAAAAAGATTTCTAAAATTGAAGATAATAGAATAATGCTAGAATACGAAAATGATGATGAAAAATCAAATATTGAAGTAGATTATCTTTTACCATTTTTTGGTTTAAAAATGGAACTAGGTCCAATTGCAGAATGGGGTCTAAATTTACACGAGAACTTAATTAAAGTGGACACTGAAAAATTTCAAACTTCTACACCTTCAATTTTTGCGATAGGTGACATAAATTGGTATCCAGGAAAACTTAAGCTTATTCTATCTGGATTTCACGAGTCTGCCTTAATGGCTCAAGAAGTATTTAAGTATTGCTTTCCTGATAAGAAAAACATTTTTAGATACACAACATCTTCCAAAGAACTTCAAAAAAAACTAGGCGTTTAATGCCAAAGTTAATAATCATAGATAGATCAGGTAAAAAGTCTGAAATTGAATATGATAGTAATTTTACATTAATGGAAACGCTTAGAGACAATGGCTACGATATTGAAGCTTCCTGTGGAGGATGTTGTGCCTGCGCTACCTGTCATGTTTATATTGTTGAAAAATGGACAAAAAAGCTGAAAAATATGGATGATGATGAAGAAGCTATGCTAGATCAAGCTTTTGATGTTAAAAATAATTCCAGATTATCTTGTCAAATTGAGCTTTCTGAAGAGCTTGATGGCCTAGAGATAGAAATTGCACCAGAATAGTATTGACATAAATATTTAATTTGTATACAAACAGTTTGTATAAAAACTATGGCAGACACTTCTCTTAATGAGAATAGATTAGCATTATTAATTTGGCAAACATCAAACTTATGGCAATCTAAAGTAAGACATAAATTAAAAGAGAGTCAAATCACACTAAATGAATATCTTATTCTCGAGACAATTTATTTATTACAGCAAGAAAACATAAATATTACTCAACAGGATATATGTAAAAATGCATCTATCGATAGATCAGTTGTTAGCTTACGTGTTTCTAATCTAGAAGAAAAGAGGTTAATATCAAAACAACAACCACAAGATAAAAGATCTGATAGTTTAATTCTAACTGCAGCAGGGAATGATTTAATTAATAATATTATTGATCATATTGTAGATTTAGAAAATGAATTATTTAATAAATTAGGATCTGAAATTTTTAATTTCACAAATTCATTAAAGTTGTTATTGGGTAAAAAAATTAGAATTAGAGCAAAATTAAATGATTGATCAAGAATTAGCACAATCCTTAAAAGCTTGGCCTTTTAAAGAAGCATTACAAATCATAAAAAAAAATGGTGGTTTACTAAGCTTTAAAATTCCATCTAAGGGATATGTATTACTAGAAACTGGTTATGGCCCCTCAGGTTTACCTCATATTGGAACTTTTGGTGAAGTTGTAAGAACATCAATGGTAAAAAATGCATTTAGCTCTATAATTGATTGCCCAACAAAACTAATCACATTTTCTGATGATATGGATGGATTAAGAAAAGTTCCTGAAAATGTTCCAAATAAAGAAATGTTAGAAAAATTTATAGGTAAGCCACTTACTTCTATACCAGATCCATTTGGTAAATTTGAAAGTTTCGGACATCATAATAATGCAAAACTTAGAAGTTTTTTAGATGAATTTAATTTCGACTACGAGTTTGTTAGCTCAACAGAGAAATATCAAAGTGGAGATTTTAATGAAACAATATTAAGTATATTTGAAAACTATACAAAAATATTAGATATTATTTTACCTACCCTAAGGGCAGAAAGAAAAGAAACTTATAGTCCGTTTTTGCCGATAAGTGAAAATTCAGGAGAAGTACTTCAAGTAAAAATTGAAGAATATAAAATGGATTCAAAAACAATTATTTACAAAGATCCATCTTTAGACAAGTTAGTTGAAACAGAGGTAATTAATGGAAAATGTAAGTTACAATGGAAAGTTGATTGGGCAATGAGATGGATGTCGTTTGATGTTGACTACGAAATGTGCGGTAAAGATCTTACAGAAAGTGTTGATTTAGGATCCAAGATTTGTAGAGCATTAAATAAAAAACCACCAACTAATCTAATTTATGAAATGTTTTTGGATGAAAAAGGTGAAAAAATCTCTAAATCAGTTGGAAATGGTATTAGTGTGGATGAGTGGCTGCGTTATGCCTCTCCTGAAAGTCTTGCACTCTATATGTTCCAAAAACCAAAATCAGCAAAAAAACTTCACTTTGATGTAATTCCTAAAACTGTAGATGATTATCTTTCTCATTATAATGCATACTCTAAATTAGATAAAAATAAACAGTATGATAATCCAATTTGGCATATTCATTCAGGAAAACCTAAAGAATTTAAATCAGAAATAAATTTCAATACCCTTACTAACCTAGTAAATGTTTCTAATTCTAATGATAAAAAAGTAATATGGTCTTTTATTAATAAATATGATGATCAAATTAACGCAGATAACAATCCTGAATTTGATCGCCTCATAGACTTTGCACTAAACTACTATGAAGATTTTATTTTACCTAAAAAGAAATATTCAGAGATTAATAGTAGTAATAAAGAAGTATTTATTGATATTCTTAATGTTTTAGAAAATGATATTACTGAGCACAGCTCATCTGAAGATATTCAAACATTATTATACGAAGTAGGAAAAAAGCACCAATTTGAAAACTTAAAAGATTTTTTTAAACTAGTATATCAAGTTATGCTTGGTCAGGAGCAAGGTCCTAGACTAGGATCATTTTTTAAATTATTTGGTATAAGAGAAACTATTGATTATCTAAAAAAATTAATAGATAATTAATTTATTGTACAATAGTTCATTAAAAATATTAAGATTATTACCTCCCGAGTTATCTCATGCTATTACAATTAATTTTTTGAAATATTTTAAAGTTAGACAAAAAAATATTGAGGATCCTATTCTTTCTCAACATCTAATGGGTTTAGATTTTACAAATCCTATAGGCCTCGCTGCCGGTTTTGATAAAAATGCTGAAGTGATACATGCCATGTTTTCATTTGGTTTTGGATTCCTTGAAGTCGGTACAATTACTCCACAACCTCAAAGTGGCAATTCTAAACCCAGAGTATTTAGATTAAGTGAAGATAAAGCTATCATTAATAGTTTAGGTTTTAATAATAAGGGTATTAAAAAAGTAAAAAAAAATTTAATTAAACATAAAAAATCATACTTAAATAATAAAATTATAGGAGTTAATATTGGAAAAAATAAAAATTCAATTGAAGCTATTGATGATTATCTAATTGGTTTAGAAGAGTTAGGTGATTTAGCAAGCTATATAACTATAAACATATCATCACCAAATACTGAAGGGTTGAGAGATTTACAATTAAGAGGAAATATAGAAAAATTAATTAAAAAAATTATAGACAAAAGAGATGAAATAAAAAATATTAATACCAAGCCAATATTAATTAAAATTTCACCTGATTTAAATGAAGATCAACTTAGAGATATAGCATTAATTTCTTTGGCTAATAATATTGATGGTTTAATACTTACAAATAGCACTATCAAAAGAGAGACCAATTTAATTTCAATGAATAAAGGGAAAAAAGGAGGTTTAAGTGGTAGACCATTATATGATAACTCAAATATTATTTTGAAAAAAATGTATGAATTAACAAATGGTCAAATACCATTAATAGGTGTGGGCGGTATATCAAGCGGAAGAGACTGTTATGAAAAAATTAAATCTGGTGCTTCCTTAGTTCAGCTATATACTGCTTTGGTTTATTCAGGCCCAAATTTAATCAATAGTATGAAAAGTGATTTGATTGATCTAATTAAAACTGATGGATATAAAAATCTTACTCAAGTTATTGGTAAATCTGTATAGTAATGAAAAAAATAAAATCGATTGAAGAAATTATTAATGATTATGATAATTTTATAATTGATCAATGGGGTGTAATGCATGATGGAACATTTGGATATGAGCATGCTGTTAATTCCATTAATATACTTAATAGTAATAATAAAAATTTGTTTATAATTTCAAATTCTTCAAAAAGATCAAAATCATCCATAGATAGATTGCCAAAACTTGGTTTTAAAAAAAATTCTTTTATAAATATAGTGACAAGTGGAGAAATGATTTGGCAATTACTTAAAAAAGAATTTTTAGATTATAAAAATAAAAAAAATTGTTTTCATATTTATGATGAAGAAAAAGAGGATGGTCTAAATTTTAGAGATGGTTTAAATTTTAATTTTGTAGAAAAAGTAGAAGAAGCAGATTTAATTTTAGCTTGTACTCCTTTTGTACAGTTACAACCAATAGACTACATTCCATTACTAGAAGCAGCTTACAATAAAAAAATAACAATGTATTGTGCAAATCCTGACTTTGAAACAGTTGAAAGTAATACTAACAATAATATTTTCTGTATGGGTGCCATTGGTGAAATATATAAAAAAATGGGTGGAAATGTTATTATAAAAGGTAAACCTGATGTAAGCATATACACTGCAACCACTAGTCAAATTAATTTAGAAAAAAAAAGAACAGTAGCTATTGGAGACTCATTGTTTCATGACATTCAAGGTGCAAATAATTTTGAAATAGATAGTGTTTTAGTAAAATCTGGTATTCATAAAGATTTAAATCAAATAAATAATTTAATTAAAAATCATCAAATAACCCCA
Organism: uncultured Alphaproteobacteria bacterium; assembly: GCA_902615845.1. Taxonomy (GTDB): domain Bacteria; phylum Pseudomonadota; class Alphaproteobacteria; order HIMB59; genus CACPNW01. The sequence continues at coordinate 60,354 of CACMQS010000007.1, read as the reverse complement.
ACTTATATTATAGATAAATTTAGTATTTAGAATACTTGACAAAGTAATATTTATATTTACATGCAAACTCATTATGTCAATGAGATGCGAATTAACTGGAAAATCTTTTCAAACTGGTAACAACGTTAGTCATGCCAAAAATAGAACAAAAAGACGTTTTAAACCAAACCTTCAGAACATTACTTTTGTTAGTGAAGTATTAGGACAAAAATTTCAACTTAAAGTCGCAGTTAGTACTATACGTACAGTAGAAAAAAAAGGTGGATTAGATGAATTCCTCATCAATACACCAAACTCTAAATTGCCCTTAAAGGCTAAAAAATTAAAAAAAACTATTCTATCAAAATCTAATTAAATTTTTGTAATGGGTTTTTTCTTTGAATTAACAACAATACTTAATTCACTTAGTACTGAACTAATGTGGTTCATAATGCTTCTTTTCTGTTTTTTTTCTATTCTTATTTTCTTAAGGATATTTGGATATATAGGAATTTTTATCTATTCTGCACTAGCTGTAATTGCAGGAAATATTCAAGTTTTAAAAACAGTCGATTTTTTTTATTCACCAGAACCGGTAGCTTTAGGAACTATACTTTTTGCCTCCACATTTTTATGTACTGATATTTTATCTGAATATTATGGCAAGGAAAAAGCTAGAATGAATATTTTAATTGGTTTCAGCGCATTCTTATTTATGACTTTATTAATGGTAATTACTATTGGTTTTCAACCATCGGATGCTGATTGGGTACAAGAAAGTTTGTCAAATGTATTTACTCCAATGACAAGATTTTTCATAGCTAGTATGATAGCGTATTTAATAAGCCAATATTTTGATGTTTGGTTCTTTAACTATTTGAAACAAGTTTTATCAGGTAAGTCTCTTTGGTTAAGAAACAATTTATCTACAATTATCTCTTCTTTAGTTGATAACACTGTTTTTAGTATATTTGCTTGGATCTTATTAAATCCTGAACCAGTAAGTGTGTATAATGTCATTATGATTTATATTTTAGGCACTTATCTTCTTAGAATATTTATAGCTCTACTTGACACCCCTTTTATTTATATAGCTAAGTTTTTTGTCCCAAAAACTAATGACTAACTTTTCTTGGAAAGTTAAAAAAACAAATAAAAATAATAAAGCAAGAACAGGAAAAATTTCTACACCACACGGTGATATTGAAACCCCAGCATTTATTTTTTGTGCAACAAAAGCTGCACTAAAATCTTTTACTACACTTGAAGCTAAAAAAAATAATACACAGATTATACTATCCAATACTTACCATTTGATGCTTCAACCAGGTAGTGAACTAATAGCTCAACATGGAGGTCTTCATAAATTTACGGGTTGGGATGGGCCTATTTTAACAGATAGTGGTGGATTTCAAATTTTTTCTCTTGGACATGGCTCGGTTGCTGATGAAATAAAAGGACGAAAAACAAATTCAAAAAATAAAAAAACTCTAATAAATTTGAATGAAGAAGGTGCATTATTCAAGTCTTATATAGATGGTTCTACTCATATTTTATCTCCTGAAAAATCAATAGAGGTTCAAAGAAATCTTGGAGCAGATTTCATCTTAGTTTTTGATGAATGTACTCCATATAATGTAGATAAAAAATATACATCTGATTCAATGTTGAGAAGTCATAGATGGTCTTTAAGATCAATTAATGCATTTAACTCTAAACTTAATTATAATCCTAAAAATGGCTCAGCTGGTAGACAAGAAATGTATGGTATTATTCAAGGAGGGATTTACAGAGATTTAAGAGAAGAAAGTATTGAATTTAATACAAAAAAAATCAACACTTTTGGGATTGCTATTGGTGGTAGTTTAGGATCAAATAAAGATGAAATGAAAGATATAGTTCATTTTACTTCTTCTAAATTAGATAATACTCGTCCAGTACATTTGCTAGGTATTGGCGATCCAAAGGATATATGGGACTTTGTTGCAGATGGAATTGATACATTTGATTGTGTAAGCCCAACAAGAATTGCTAGACATGGATCAGCTTTAGTAAAAGGTAAACAGGGAAAGATAAACTTAAAAAATGTTAAATATAAAAATAATTTAAACCCAATAGATAATGAATGTAATTGCTATACTTGTAAGAACTTTACACTGGCATATTTATATCATCTTTTTTCTGCACAAGAATTACTAGGATTACAACTGCTTACTAATCACAATATATATTTTATGAATAATCTTATGAAAGAAGTTAGAAGATCAATTGATAACAATGATTTTGATAATGCAAAAAAGAAATGGTTAAATTCTTAATTATCTAAATGAAAGGTAGTAGATAATTGATTTAGTAATACCTCGCCTAATTGATCGACATCCATTATTGTTACAGCCTTACTATAGTATCTTGAAACATCATGTCCAATTCCTATAGCTATTAATTCAATTTCATCTTTTTTTTCAATTTCACCAATTATATCTCTCAAATTTTTTTCTAAATAATTACCTGGATTTACAGAAAGTGTTGAGTCATCAACTGGAGCGCCATCACTTATAACAATAAGAATTTTTCTTTTTTCCTTTCGAAAAGACAATCTATTATATGCCCATGATAAAGCTTCTCCATCGACATTTTCCTTTAAAATTCCCTCTTTCAATAATAGCCCCAAATTTTTCTTTGATCTCCTCCATGGTGAGTCTGCAGATTTATAGATAATATGTCTTAGATCATTTAACCTGCCTGGATTAGAAGGCTTTCCATTTTTGATCCATTTTTCTCTCGAGTTACCTCCTTTCCAAGCTTTGGTTGTAAACCCTAATATTTCAGATTTAATTAAGCATCTTTCCAATGTTTTTGCTAAAATGTCTGAACAAAGGGCTGCAACCGTAATTGGTCTGCCTCTCATTGAACCAGAATTATCAATTAGAAGACTCACAATAGTATCTTTAAATTCAACTTCCTTTTCTATTTTATAGCTTAATTTATTATTTGGATTAGCAATAATTTTAGCTAATCTTGATGTATCAAGAAAACCCTCTTCCATATTAAAATCCCAATGACGATTTTGCTGAGCTAAAAGTTTTCTTTGCAGTCTATTGGCAATTTTAACAATTAATGGTTGAAAAGAAAATACTTGTTGATCAAGATTTCGTCTAAGTTTCTCTAATTCTTTGATATCACAAAGTTCTTCAGCGTTAATAATTTCATCAAAATTATAATCATAAACTTTATAATTCTCTAAATTTTCTAAAATTTTTCTATCTGGTAAATAATCTAGATCAGTATCACCACTTTCTTCTCCCATATCATCATTTTCTTCAAATGAAACTGACTGCTCAACAGTTGTTTCACTTGTTTGCATTTCAATATTTGACTCAGTTTGTTCATCATTTTTTTGTTCATCATTATTTTCATTTTCATTATCTTGATCTTCATCATTTTGATTAATATCTTCGTTCTGAGTATTGTTTACATTGTTATTAAGCAATCCAAGTTCATCTAGTTTTTCAACTATTGTAGATGTATATTTTTCCTGATCATTTAGACATTTCTTTAAATCTATAAAAAAGTTTGAATAATCTTTTTTTAATTTTTCTTTTACAATATTTTTAAAACTACTATTATTTTCACCTAAATCTACGCCAACAATTTCTTCAAATGCTACGTTTTTAAATGCTTTAATTAATATATTTTGATCTTTTTTAGTATTTCCAATTTTAAGATCTCTAATATACTTATTCTTTAGATTTTTTTGTATTCCCTTGAATTCACTACTACCTATAGCTTCTACTCGTGCTTGTTCCAAAACATTAATTATTTCGTTTGATAACTCATCTTGATTTAAAAAGTTTTGGTGTATGTCTTTTGAATGTAATCTGAACTCTAATGCAAAAGAGTCCGCTTCAGCTCTTAAATATTCTAGATTATTTTTGAAATTTTCAATTTTTGGTTCAGTTAGATTTATAGTGTTACCGATAATTGAAGGATTTTCTTTAACAAAATTAATCTCTATATCTTCTTTTTTACCTATTGATTTTATTGTAGCACTTAATGACTTTTTAAAATCTTCAATAATTTCGCTATTCTTTGACATTAGCTACCTTAGCATCAGTAATATCAATTCCAAATGACCTTTGAAAATATTCCTGTAAGATAGATCTCTCCATTTCATCACATCTATTTAAAAAAGATAGTTTAAAAGAATATTCTATATCATTGAATAGAAGATAATTTTCTGCCCAAGTTAATACAGTTCTTGGGCTCATAACAGTTGAAATATCGCCATTAATGAATCCTGATCTAGAAAGATCTGCAGTAGCTACCATGCATTTAACGATGTCTTTGCTATCCTTATTATTAAGTTTTTTTACTTTACTTAAGATAATATTTATTTCTTGCTCATTACTAAGGTAATTTAAGGTTGATACAATATTCCATCTATCCATTTGACCTTGGTTTATTTGTTGAGTACCATGATATAAACCAGATGTATCACCAAGACCAACAGTGTTTGCAGTAGCAAACAACCTAAAAAATTTGTGAGGTTTGATTACTCTTGATTGATCCAGTAGAGTTAATTTACCTTCTGACTCCAAAATACGTTGAATTACAAACATTACATCAGGTCTGCCAGCATCATACTCATCAAAGACTAAAGCTACAGGATTTTTGTATGACCATGGAAGTATACCATCCTGAAACTCTGTCACCTGTTTATTATCTTTGAGTACGATAGCATCTTTGCCAATCAAATCTATCCTACTGATGTGACTATCTAAATTAATTCTAATACATGGCCAATTAAGTCTGGCTGCTACTTGTTCGATATGAGTAGATTTACCAGTTCCATGGTATCCTTGAATCAAAACTCTTCTATTAGAAGAAAAACCAGCAAGTATTGAAAGAGTTGTCATTGGATCAAAAATATATGTTTGATCTATTTCTGGTACGTATTCAGTTTTTTCTTTAAACTTATAAACCTCAAACTCACAGGAAACTCCAAATATTTCTTTGGGATCAATTTTGATATTAGGGGATATTTCAATATTTTTTTTATCAGTCATTTTTAAATTTTTTTAAAAGTATTTTGTATGAGTTATTTATTTCCTTAAACTTCTCTTCTGCTTTTTTATCGTTACCATTTACATCAGGGTGAAATATTTTCACTAGTTTTTTGTAAGTTTTTTTAATTTTATCCAATGTTAATGGTAGATTTAAATTAAATAATGATAAAGCTTTACTTTCTTCTTTTGTAAGATTTTCATCAACTAGCTTATTTCTAAAGTAATTGTTCTCTTTTTCATTTGGATTCAAATCGTTCATTTCTTCGTTAAAAAAATTATTAATTTGATCCATTATTTTATGATAATTTCCTTTTAATGGCCATGATGGTCTGTTCCAAATAATATCCTCTCTCATTGAATTCTCAATTTCATTAACTGATAATCCTTTATAAAAGTCCCATGATTTATTGTATTCCTTAATATGCTCTATACAAAAAAAATAATACTGATTTAATAATACTCTAGATTTTGGAGCTTTAAACTTCCCTTCATTATTACAATCATTCTTGTCACATTTTCTAAAAAAAGTTTTTTCCCAAGAAAGACTATTTTTATTAATATCTATTTTATGTTTACCCACACCTATTATATAGTTTAAAAATAATGAATCGTAAGCAAAGAATTGATAAAATCCTATCAAAAAAATTTAATAATTTTTTATTAGAAATTATTGATAATTCAAATTTACATAAAGGACATAACAATTTTACAGGCAATAATGAGACACACATTAAAATTATTTTAACAAAAAAAAATAAAATACCCATAAATAGATTTAATATTCACAGAATTATTAATAATTTACTTGAAGATGAGTTTAAAAGTGGACTTCATTCATTAGAGATAAAAATTAATTAATTTTAGATATTTCAACTTTTGATATTTGTTTTTTTGAATGAGATAAAATTTTAAAATTAAAATAATTATCTTTATAGGACTCCCCATAAGATGGTATTTTTTTCGATATATCTAAAATATATCCTGCAATAGTTGAAGATTCTATTTCTGGTGGATCTAAATCAAAGCTTTTATATAAATCTCTAATGTTTTTTTCTCCATTTATTATAACTTTCCCATAATTATTAAGTTTAAAATCATTCTCTGGAATATCAATTTCATCGACTATTTCACCAACGATTTCTTCAATTATATCCTCTAATGTAATTATTCCAAGTAACTCACCATATTCATCTACTACAAAAGCTAAATGCTCTTTTCTTTTTTTAAATTCAACTAATTGTTCTAATAGGTTTGTTGTTTCAGGAATAAACCATGGATTAGAAATTTTATCAAAAATAATTTCTTTTGATTCATTATGATTTTTTAAATCTATATTTAAGGTTCTTACATTTAACAGTCCAATAATATTTTCAGGATTGTCTTTCCAAAATGGAATACGAGTATATCTAGAATTATTAATCTTATCTATTATTTCACTTGTTTTTAGAGAAGAATCAATCGAGTAAATATTTTTTCGATGGGTAAAAATTTCTTCAACAGTTATATCATTTAACTGTAATATGCTGTGTAACATATCTTTTTCTTGTTCATAATCTGGATTAGAAGTTTTATAAAGATCTATTACCCCTTTTAATTCTTCCTCTGACTGAAGATCTTTATTTTTTATATCATTATCATTTTTTCTAAAAATTAATCTCACGATTAAATTAATAAAAAATACAAAAATGAATAAAATTTTATTTAAATAATAAATGATTGGAGAAATAAATAATGCAGTTCTATTCGGTCTATTAATCGCATAAGTCTTAGGTAGAACTTCAGCAAAGATTACTATTACAACCGTCATTATCAGTGTTGCATAAAATATACCTTCTACTCCAAAAATATCATAAAAAAATGCTGTCGCTAAAGAAGATGCAAGAATATTAACTAAGTTATTTGATAGTAGTAAAGTGGATATTACGTTGTCTTTTTTATCTAGAAGCTCAAGAACATATTCCGCTCTTTTACTTCCTTTTTTTTTCTTATATAAAATTCTCGCTTTTGAAGTTGCAGTTATTGCAGTTTCGGATCCCGATAAAAAACCTGAGAGAATAACCAGGATTATGAGTAATAAAAGAAGAAATATACTAGGCATTAAATATTTTTTAAAATCTTATAAACTTTATTCTTATCAAGTTTTTTGTAAAAAATTGAACTACCTATTTTATCAATTAGTGAAAAATTAATATTCTTAAGGAAATTTTTTTTATCTTTTGTCAGTTTATTTACCAATGCCTTATCCTTTATTATATTATCTGAAATTTTAAGTCTACATTTTTTAAAATGAATAATTATTCTTTCTAATTCAATAGACGATAACAATCCAAGATAATTTGATATCTTTGCTTCAGTAATCATTCCTATAGATATTGATTCACCATGATTATATTTTTTAAAATTGTAATGACTCTCAATTGCATGACCAATTGTATGTCCAAAATTTAACATAGCTCTAGAATTATGATTTAATAAAAATTCTTTTTCATCTTTATTTACATAAAAAAGTTTAATTTTAATTGATTTATAAATTGCTTTTTCTAAAAAAGATTTATTTAAATTAAGTAGACTATTTGAATTTTTTTCCAACCAGCAAAAAAAAGAATAATCATTAATTAATGCATGTTTGATTATCTCTGCATATCCTGATTTTATTTGCTTTTTTGGAAGACTGCTTAAAATCGAAATATCTATAAGAACTTTTTTAGGGTGATAGAAAGTTCCAAGTAAATTTTTACCAAAATTTGTATTAATTCCATTTTTACCACCAATAGAACTGTCCACTTGAGATAAAAGTGTTGTTGGGATAAGAAAAAAATCCAAACCCCTTAAAATAGTACTAGCAACAAATCCAACTAAATCACCTAATGTGCCTCCTCCAATAGCAACAATAATAGATCTTCTATTTACATTATTTTTAATTAGTTTTTCAGAGAGATTCTTAAAATTATCAAAAGTTTTTATTTTTTCTCCACATTTGATGGAAAACATTTTTACATTTTTTTGGTTAGTAAATTTAATACTATTTTTAACTTTTGAATCTATAATACAAAATACCTTTTCATTTTTATTTGCTAAACCTTTAATAAATTTAGAAATATAATTTTTTTTAATTATTATTTCAGTTTTTAAATTTTTATTTTTTATAAATAATTTATTTTGCATTTATATTAATGTTTAATTTAATTTTTTCTAATACTTGAAATTTATTATTATCGTTATCTACAATAAAATCAGCATTTTCGTAAAATTTTCGTCTTTTATCATAGAGATTTTTTAGTGTTTCTCTATTATCAATATTTTTATTTAATAACGGTCTTTTTTTTGATGATTTAAGTCTTTCCAATAAATTGTTTATTTTAACTTGTAAATAAATAGAGTAGGAATTTTTATTAATTTCTCTTCTAATTTTTTTATTTATTATACTTCCACCGCCTAAAGAAATTACACAATTGCTGTAATTTAATAAATCAATACATATTTTTTCTTCAATATCTCTGAAATAAGATTCCCCATGTTCTTTAAAAATTGTATTTATACTTTTTTTAGTTTTTTTCTCAATTTCTTTATCAGTGTCATAAAATTTTAAATTTAGATATTTGCTTAAATCTTTTCCAATAATTGATTTACCAGAGCCCATAAGGCCCATAATACAAATATTTTTCTTTTTAAGCTGATTTAGATGGATCATATTATAACTATTTCTTATTGTTGACAAAATTTTGTTGAAATTAGAAAATACTTAAAAAAATGGTAAAAACATATATTAGACATCTCTTATAAACATATATGAAAAACAGTTACATTATATATTTTTTTGCAATACTAACAATAATCGTTTTCGGATTACTGTATATGATCGAAATTCCTTCACCATCATCAATTATCACTGAGCAATATTCTCTAAATTTAAAATGAAATTTATTTTTATTATTTTATTATATTTATTTTCAACATATATTTATGCAAATGAGGATGGAGAAAATGAAGTACAGGTTATCAATTTACATGAAAGTAAAAGCCTAGACCAGTTGGTTTTAGAAAATCTTGAGGAAAAGAACGAAGTTGAAGAAATAGTTGAGGGTTCAAATGATTTAGATGAGGTTGAAATTAATGAAGTAGATGTAAGTCAAATTGAAATGAAAAAAAGTAATTTTTTATTTAATAATGAAACAAATGATCTAATAAATTATTTTGACAACCTAAAAAAAATAAATTCCAGAACTTTGCAAAGCGAAATAATTAAAGTTTTAGAAAATCTTCAATTAAATATAGAAAACGAACAAGATAATGAAATTTTTTTCTTAATTATTAATTACTTTAAATCTATTGGGCAAATTAATAAATCATATGAATTAACTGAAAGATTTAAAATTAATGAAGATTCAAATTTAAATTTCTATACTAGTATTAAATTAAATTATCTTTTATCAACTTTTCAATTAAACGAAGCTTGCAACTTTAAAGAAGAATTAAATCCAAACATAAAATTAGATAATTTCTTTTTAGAAAAAGTGGATATATTCTGTTTAATTTTAAATGATAATAAGTCAGAAGCCAACTTATTAAATTCTATCTTGATAGAAACAGAAACCAATTTAGATAATTATTTTCAAAACTTATATTTATTAATATCCAATTCATCAGATCAAATTAATAATGATAAAGAAAATAAAAATCTTGAGATTAATTCAGAATTAATTTTTTTGTATAGTGCTATGACTAGAATTGCTGAACTACCTTTTTCGCATGAATTTTATGAACTTGATAAAAAAAATCTATCTATTCCAATAATTTTAAATCAAGCTTCACCAATCGATTTAAGAATCAAGGCTGCTAATGAAAGCTTTTTAGAAAATTTAATTACAGTAGATAGTTTGGCTGCTTTGTATATGTCAGCAGATTTTAATTCCAATCAATTAAATAATCCAAAAGAAACATTAGTTTCATTTTCAAATAATAATGAATTGAGCATGGCCTTTTTATTTCAGTTAGTAAACATTCAAATTTTTCCAAACGATAGATTAAATGTCTTAATACAATTTTGGGATTATGCTAAAAAAAACAATTTAGAAGAAATTGCATATAAATTATCAAATAATATGTTGAGTTCTATTCAAGCTAATTCAGAAAATATAATATATGGACCACAAATAGCTTCCGCACATGTTTTTAATAAAAATTATGAGTCAGCATTACAGTGGATCGAATTGTATGAAAATGCAAAACAAATTGATTCCAAAAGTATTTACACTAGAATTTTAATAGACTTATATTCTTCCAATGATTTAGATACATTTATAAACTCTATAAACATAACTTTAAATAATTATACAGACAATGAAAATAATAAAAATGCTGAATTATTATTTATTCTAAAAGCTGTAATGAATTTGGAAATAAATTCTAATACAAATATAAATTTGGATAAAATTTTTGATGATAGAAATATGCCGTCAGTTTTTCTTTTAAATCAGATACAAAATAGCGTTAATGAAAATAATGATGAAAAATTCCTTATTTATTCTTTGATATCATTAAATAATAAAGAATGGAACAGTATTCATCCAGAACATCTTAAACTTATACTTAACGGATACTTAAAATATAACGAAGGCGTTCTATTCAGAAACATAATTTTAGAGGTATTAAAAAATTATAAATTTATTATATGATAAAATATTTTGAATTTGAAAATGAAGTAGAAAAAATAGAAATTTTATTGAATCAACTTAAAAATAACGAGGAATTAAACTTTGATAAGATTAAAAAATTAAAAAAAGAAAAAGATGAACTTTATAAAAAAATTTATTCTAATTTAGATCCATGGCAAAAAGTTCAAGTATCACGACATGGTGAAAGACCTCATACTTTAGATTACATACAAAGCATATTTAAAAATATAGTACTTTTACACGGAGATAAAAAATATGCTGATGATCATGCAATAGTGGGAGGATTAGCAGAAATTGATGGTAATTCTGTTTTTTTTATTGGAACAGAAAAAGGAAACACTATGGAAACGAGAATTAAGCATAATTTTGGTATGGCTAAGCCGGAAGGGTATAGAAAAGTTCAAAGATTGTTAAAACTAGCAGAAAAATTTAAATTACCTTTAATATCATTTGTAGATACTGCAGGAGCATTTCCAGGAAAAGATGCTGAAGAAAGAGGTCAATCAGAGTCTATAGCTTCATCAATACTTCAATTTTTAAAAACTAAGATTCCTACAATTTCAATAATAATTGGAGAAGGAGGTTCTGGTGGAGCTATAGGAATAGCAACTTCAGATAGAGTTTTAATGTTAGAACATTCAATATATTCAGTTATTTCTCCTGAGGGTTGTGCATCTATTTTATGGAGAAATACTCAATATTCTCAAGAGGCTGCAAAAACTTTAAAATTAACATCTGCTGATTGCAAAAATTTTAAAATTATAGATGATATAATTCCAGAACCATATGGAGGAGCTCATAGACATCCAAAAAAACAAGCTGAAATAATAAAAGAAAAGATTATTAGTATTATTAAAGAGCTTAAACAAATTTCAATAAAGGAACTAGTTCAAATTAGAAAAGAAAAATATTTAAATATAACGTCAGAAATTTAGTTTCCATGACATTGTTTATATTTTTTACCTGATCCACATGGACATGGTTCATTTCTACCTATTTTTTTAGTTATTATTCTGCGAGGTTCTTGAGATTGTTTTTTTGAATTATCATCTCCATTGTTGCTTACTAATTTAACATTAAATAGTGTTTTTAATACTCTTTCATTTTGGTTTGAAAGCATCTCATCGAAATAATCAAAAGACTCTTTTTTATATTCATAAAAAGGATCTTTACCTCCCATAGCTCTTAAGTTAACGCTTCCACGTAAAGAATCCATTGCAGCTAAATGATCTCTCCAATCTTTATCTATTTGAAATAACATTACTCTTTTTTCTGCAAATCTAAATAAATCAACTGAATATTGATTTTGTTTTTCTTTATATTTTTGATTTATTTCATCTAATAACCTTTTTTTTATTTCTTCATCATCAACACCTTCTTCATCAAACCATTTTAAAATTGGTAGATCTATAGAAAAAGTTTCTTTAATTTTTTCTTTTAATAAAATTCCATCCCATTCATGAGAGTATTTTTTTGGAGGAATGCTGACATTTATTATATAATCAACATAGTCAGAAATCATATCTTGAATAATTATAGATTGATCATTTGTACTGAGAATTTCTTTTCTATTTTGATATATTATTTTCCTTTGATCATTCAGTATATCATCAAATTTTAAAATTTGTTTTCTCATATCAAAATTATGATTTTCAACTTTTTGCTGAGCTCTTTCTAAAGATTTAGTAATCATAGAGTGAGTTATAACTTCCCCTTCTTTAAGGCCTAATTTTGATAATACATTTTCAAGAGTTTTAGACCCGAATATTCTCATAAGATCATCCTCTAAAGATAAGAAAAAAATACTTTCTCCAATATCACCTTGCCTACCTGATCTTCCTCTTAATTGATTATCTATTCTGCGACTTTCGTGTCTTTCTGTGCCAATTATGAGCAAACCACCTGCTTCAATTGCTTCTTTTTTTAAATTATCATCACCATTTCCCAATTTAATATCAGTACCTCTTCCCGCCATATTAGTTGAAATAGTTATATTGCCAGGCATTCCAGCTTCTTCAATAATTTTTGCTTCACTCATATGATTTTTAGCATTTAGAATATTATGTTTTAGATTTTCTCTTTTTAATAAATTAGAAATCTTTATAGAATTTTCTACTGATGTAGTTCCTATTAATATCGGTTGATTGATCTTATTTCTTGACTTAACAAGATCTAATACAGCATTGTATTTTTCTCTTTTTGTCATATAAATTTGATCATTTTTATCTAGACGATTTACTTTAATATTAGGAGGAATTTCAACAACCTCCAAATCATATATACTTTCAAATTCTTTCGCTTCCGTTGTAGCAGTTCCTGTCATCCCGCTTAGACGGTGATATGTTCTAAAAAAATTTTGATATGTAACAGAAGCAATAGTTTGATTTTCTTTTTGGATCACTAAATTTTCTTTTGCTTCAATAGCTTGATGCAATCCATCACCATATCTTCTACCTTCCATGGCTCTACCAGTTAACTCATCAATAATGACTACACTTCTATCTTTAATTATGTAATCTTTATCTTTTATAAATAAATGATGTGCTCTAAGGCCTTGTATTATATTATGATTCAAAACCATATTTCCTAAATCCTGAAGTGTACCTTCTGTAATAATTCCATTTTCTTTTAATAATTTTTCACAAAATTCCATTCCTTCTGTAGTAAGTAGAATACTTTTACTTTCTTCGTTAATTTCAAAATCATTTTCTCTAAGAATTTTTATAATTTTATCTATTTTTGGAAATAAATCTGTATCAGAATTCGACTCAGCAGATATTACAAGAGGTGTTCTTGCTTCATCAATTAAAATACTATCGACTTCATCAACTATAGCAAATGCATTTTTTTTAAAACACAATTGATTATAATCATTTTTTAGATTGTCTCTAAGGTAGTCAAATCCTATCTCATTGTTAGTTGCATAAACAACATCTGCACCATATTGGTTTGACCTGTCTTCATGATGTGTTTCCGAAGTAACACAGCCAACACTAAGACCAAGAAAATTAAATATTTGACCCATCCATTCTGCATCTCTTTTTGCTAGATAATCATTAACTGTAATAATATGTACTGATAAGTTTTCTATAGCATTTGCATAAGCAGCTAGAGTAGCGACTAATGTTTTTCCTTCTCCTGTTTTCATTTCAGTTATCTTATTTTCGTATAAGACCATTCCACCTATTATTTGAACATCATAGTGTCTCATATTTAATGTTCTTTTTGATGTCTCTCTAACTACTGCAAATATTTCTGGTAATGATTTAGTTATTGATCCAGTTTCATTAAATTTATTTTTAAAATAATTTGTTTTATCTTTTAATTCTGGATCAGAAAGTTTAGAAATTTCTTCTTCCAGTTTATTTACTTTCTCTACAAAACTACTGTATTTTTTAAGTGAATTAGATTTTATAGAACCAAATAATTTATTAACGATATTAATCATTTTATGATAAATGGCAGTTAATATATGAAAAATATTCTTCTACAAAGCAATTTAAGCTAAAATATGGTTAAAAAATGATTTCAATATTTAAGCCAAAAAAAATCAAAGATTTTAATCCGAGTGGCCTTAATATATTTACTTTTAATGCTGGATTTAAAAAAAGAGACAAAGATGTTCTATTAATAGTTTTTGATAAAATTATTAATGTATGTTGTGTCTACTCAAAAACGTCAACACCTTCAGCTCCTATAATTTGGGATAAAAAAAATAACAAAGGAAAGGCTAAAGCATTAATTGTAAATGCTGGTAATGCCAATGCGCATACTGGAAAAGCAGGACTGAAAATAATTGATAAATATGTAAAAGAATTAACAAAAAAAATTAAATGTAAAACTAATGAAGTACTTGTATCATCAACAGGTGTTATAGGTGAAAAATTTGATCCAAAATTAATTATAAACAAATATGCAAAACTAAATTCCAAGAATAAAAATAGTTTACTCGAGGCCTCAAATGCAATTATGACAACAGATACTTTTCCCAAACTATCGATTAAAAATATTAAAATAGATGGTCAGTCATTTAAAATTTATGGAATTGCTAAAGGATCAGGAATGATTCAGCCAAATATGGGAACAATGTTGGTATATATTTTTTTAGAATGTGAAGCTTCAAAAAAATTAATGACTAGACTTCTTAAAAATAACTTAGAAAACACATTCAATTCGATAACTGTTGATAGTGATACATCAACCAGCGACACCTTGATGATGTTTTCAGTTGGTAATAATAAGGTAAATTTGAATAAAAAAAATTTTAAAATTTTAAATAACAAAATATATGATTTGATGCATGATTTATCTCTCCAAGTAATAAAAGATGGAGAAGGAGTTTCAAAATTAATAAAAGTAAATATTTTTAATGCAAAAACAAAAAATCAAGCAAAAAAAATAGCGTTCAGTATTGCAAATTCTCCTTTGGTAAAAACAGCAATAGCAGGAGAAGATGCAAATTGGGGTAGAATAATAATGGCAATTGGTAAAACTGAAGAAAAGATTAATCAGAATAAAATCAGAGTTTTATTTGGTAATAATATTGTTTGTGAAAATGGTTCAATTAGCAAAAAAATAAATATAAGAAAACTCGATCAGTATATGAAAAATAGCATTATAGACATTAATGTAAAATTAAATTTAGGTAAATTTTATCATACTATTTATGGAAATGATCTAACTTTTGAATATTTGAAGATTAATGCTGATTACAGATCTTAATATTATTTTTTCCAAGCACAAATTGTATTATAATTTATATCAAGATTAAAATTCTCTTTATAATAATTTTTTTTGAATTGTTTTTCCAAATGAACAAAATACTTCTTATTTTCAAAATAATTCCTTTTATCAGTTCCTGAGTAAGACAAGTTTAAAAATCTTACATCATCAAGTAGTTTTTTAAAAATTGAATATTCTATAGTAAAATTATTAGTATTTATTAAAGGTGCATCAAAATTATAAAATTTAAGTATTTTAAAAATATCATTTATATCTAAATTTGGATTAATTCGTTGAAACATACCTCCGTACAAAAAATTATCTGTTTCATACATTGAATTTACAAGCTGATATATATTTTCAGAACTAGGAATAGTTGCAATAAAAAGTCCATTTGAATTTAGGACATTAAAAATATTTTTTACTAATTTATCAAAATTGGAAGTTAATTGACAAAAAAAATTACTATAAATTAAATCAAATTTTTTATCTTTAATAACTAAATTGTCCAAATCAATTTCTATTAATTTTAGATTAGTTTTTTTTATAAAAAGAGATAAATCAATATCAGCACTTTCTAGAGAACAGGAGGGAAATCTTTTTTCAAGATAATTAGCAACTAAATTATCATTAATTCCAAGTTGTAAAATATTATCAAAAGAAGTTTTTAAAATATCTAAGGAATCAATTATATTCTTACTTATTTGATTATATATAAAGTTTTCACCGTATTTCCTATCTTTGGATCTTAATAGTTTAAGATATTTTTTGTTTATCATTTTTTTTATAAAGTATAAAATGCAATTATGGATATTATTCTTAAAGAGATAGTTACAATAATTAAAGAAGAAACTGAAAATATTAACAAAAAAATTTATGGAACTACTTTTTTAGAAATATTAAAAGAAAAAATTTTAAACAGACAAGATCAAATTCATTTAAAAAATCTAAAAGTACAAAATTCTAATATTGATTTAGAGCAAAATATAAATATTCCTGATAAAAATCTTTGTTTTAAATTATCATTTTACCAAACCCCTAAATCTATATTAAAATTAAAACTAGAAAAAAATTTTCTTCTTATTGTATTTAAAGAACTTGTAAAAATTGATGTTTTAGATCAAAATTCTCAAAAAATTATTAATGTGATTTTAAAACCATATATGGGTGTTACTTTGTCTAAGGGATCAGTATGTAATCTGAATTTTCCTAAAAATTCATTAATTATGCGATTAGAATTTGATGATTTTGATATTGAAAAAAAACAAGAAGAAACAATATAAGAAATATGATTGTATTTAATCTTAAATGTTTTGATTGTGATACGTCTTTTGAAGGATGGTTTGAAAATACAAAGGATTTTAATAAACAAATTAATCAGGGCCTAGTTTCTTGCCCAGCATGTAATAGTATCCATATTAAAAAAGGCTTAATGGCTCCAAATGTAGCAAAAAAATCAAATGCTAAAATTTCTAAAAGAAATAAATCAATTGCTTCTAATGTTAGGAAGTTAAAAAAAATAATAGAAAAAGAATTTGAATATGTTGGTGATAAATTCACTGAAGAAGCAAAAAAAATTAAATATGGTGAAGTAAAGGAACGCGCAATTTATGGTGAGGCTTCAATTGAGCAGACTAAAGAACTAATGGATGAAGATATTGATGTATTACCATTACCTTTCTCAACAAAAAAGACTAATTAATTAATTTTGCAGTACAAAAATAATTGATCATATAGTTTTTTGATAATTTCCATTCTCTGCTTAATGGATTAAAAACAAGACCTTTAATATTTTTAAAATGGAAATTTTCTTGCAATAGAACTTTTTTTAATTCTTCGGGTTTAATTAATTTATTATAATCATGTGTTCCCTTTGGTATCCAATTAAGGATGTTTTCAGCTATATTTATTGCTAATAATTTTGAAAATAAATTTCTATTAATTGTAGAAATTATAATTATACCATTTTTATTTAAATTCTTTTTTATTTTTGTTATTGTTTTTTTCCAATTATCTAAATGTTCTAGAACTTCAAACATTAGTATTACATCAAATTTTTCATCTATTTTAGATTTTTCAATATCTTTATAAATATAGTTAATTTTAAGTTTGTTTTTTTTGGAATGTATTTTAGCAGCATTAATATTATTTGGAGCAAAATCTATTCCTGTAACTTTGGCACCTAATCTTGCCAGTGGCTCACAAATTATTCCTCCACCGCAGCCTATATCAAGTATTTTTAATTTTTTAATATTCTCTTTATTAATCTGATCTAAAATATAAGTCATTCTTTGACCTTTAATTTGATGAAGAATTTTAAATTTACCATTTTCATTCCACCATTCTGCGGAAAGTTGATTAAACAAGGCAAATTCTTCATTTTTTGATTTTATATTCATCATATATCTTGTTTGTTAGAAACAATAATTATAATAGCTGAAATAATTTAAAAAATATTTAAGTCAATGAAACTTGTAGTAATGAAATTTGGAGGTACTTCAGTTGGTAGTATCGATAAAATAAATAATGTTGCAAAGATTGTCGAAAAGCAATTAAATGATAAGAAATTAATTGTTGTTTTATCAGCAATGTCTGGCGTTACAAATAAAATGCAAGAATACATAGACGAAATTGATTCAAAAGAAATTATTGAAAATGATTTAATTTTAACATCTGGTGAAGCTGTTTCAGTTGGACTTCTTTCAGCTATTTTAAAAAAAAGAAATATTAAATCTGTTCCATTACTTGGTTGGCAAATTCCAATTATAACAGATAGCAACCATCAAAAAGCTAAAATTTTAAACATTGATAAAGTTAGAATTGATAAGTATCTAAAAGATTATGATGTCATAGTAGTTGCAGGATTTCAAGGTATTGATAAATATGGAAATATTACTTCATTAGGAAGAGGCGGATCAGATACAACTGCGGTTGCTGTTGCTGCAGCAGTTAATGCTGATAGATGTGATATTTATACTGATGTTGATGGCGTTTATACTACCGATCCAAATCTCGAATCTAAAGCTAAAAAAATCAATAAACTAGCATTTGAAGAAATGCTAGAAATGTCTTCCACTGGAGCAAAAGTACTTCACACTCGTTCCGTTGAATTAGCGATGAAAAATAATCTTACCCTGCAGGTACTTTCTTCTATCACAAAAGAAAGTGGTACTCTTATTGTTGATGAAAATAAATTAATTGAAAAAGAAATAGTAAGTGGAGTTAGCTATAGTAATAACGAATCAAAACTAACTTTATCTGGAATTGCTGATCAACCTGGTATATCTGCAATAATCTTTGGATTATTAGCTAATAATAATATTAATGTAGATATGATTGTTCAAAATACATCACAAGATGGTGTAACTGCAAATATCACTTTTACTGTTCCAAACAGTGAAATTCATAATACAAAAAAATTATTGGAAGAAAATCAAAAATTAATCAATTTTAAATCTATTGAAACGGATACCAATATTTCTAAAATTTCAGTAATTGGTATGGGTATGATGTCTCAATCAGGTGTAGCAAAGAAAATGTTTACAACTTTAGCAGATAATTCAATTAATATATTAGCAATCTCGACTTCAGAAATAAAAATAAGTGTTTTAATTGATAAAAAATTTACAAAAATTGCTGTAAAATCTTTACATGAGGCATATAATCTAGGTAAATAAATGAAAACAACAGGTGAAATTCTAATAATTGGCAGAAACTCTAAAAATCTTTCTATTAGTGATATAGCAATTGAGTTAAAAATTTCTAAAAGTATCATTATTGATCTTGAAAATAATAATATAAAAAATAATTCAGATATTATTTTTAATATTGGACATCTAAGATCTTATTCAAACTTTCTTGAGCTAGATACTGACATAATTATCAAACAATTTAAGGATGAAGTATCATTTAATGTTAAGGAAGAAAAAAATAATATTACTCCAATAGTAGAAAACAATTTTTTTAAAATAGAAAAATTATTTGCTGCTTCTATTATCTTGATTATATTTACTTCTTTTTACTTTTTATTTATTGATCAAAAGGATAATGAAATTAACTTTGCTTTAGTCCCAGATATACCTGAAAGTTTGGAACCTATTGTGGAAAAAGCTAATACTTTTGATAATTTATCTCAAAGCACTGATTCTAAACAACGTGATTTGATAAATAATTCTAGTGCTATAGCGTCTGTAGAATTTGATGAAGATTTGTCTACAGTTGCTACATTAAAAATCTTAAATCCAACTTGGCTGCAATTAAGAGATAAAGAAAATAATATTATTTTTAGCAAGTTAATGAATAAAGATGAGGAATTTTCATATAATTTAAAATTGAATTACAATATTACAGCAGGGAATGCAGGAAATATTTTAGTACTTATAGATAATGAAGTAAGAGGAAAAATTGGTAAATATGGTGATATATTAGACTCTTTTGTTTTATATAAAGATTTCACAAACTAAATAGATGCTAAGACCGTATCAACAAATTTATAGAAGAAAATCGCGTGTTATTAAAGTTGGAAATGTAAGTATTGGTGGTAACAATCAGATTGCAGTTCAAACAATGACAAATACTCTAACATCTAATGCTAAAGATACTATTGCTCAAATAGAAAGATCTGCAAAACTTGGAGTTGATATAGTTAGAGTTTCAGTTCCAGATAAAGAATCTTCTCATTCCTTAAAAGAAATTGTTAAACACAGCCCTGTACCTATTATTGCAGATATACATTTTCATTATAAAAGAGGAATCGAAGCAGCAAATAATGGTGCTTCTTGTATTAGAATAAATCCTGGCAATATTGGAAGCATTGATAGAATAAAAGAAGTTATAAAAGCTGCGAAAGATAATAATTGTTCAATTAGAGTAGGTGTTAATGCAGGAAGTCTAGAAAAACAAATTTTAGAAAAATTTTCTGAACCTAATCCAGAGGCTCTAGTTGAAAGTGCTAAATTAAATATAAAGATACTTGAAGATAATGATTTCACTAACTTTAAAATCAGTGTGAAATCCTCAGATATATTTATGTCTATAAAAGCATATGAGCAATTAGCTGAATTATGTGATTATCCATTGCATTTAGGTATTACAGAAGCAGGAGGAAAAAGGTCAGGCTCAATTAAATCTTCAATTGGGGTTGGCAATTTACTTTTGAAAGGAATAGGAGATACAATTAGAATATCATTATCAGATGAGCCTGAGGAAGAGGTAAGAGTTGGTTTTGAAATCTTAAAAAGCTTAGGATTAAGGAATAGAGGTGTAAAAATTATATCATGCCCTTCATGTGCTAGACAACAATTTGAAGTAATAAAAACTGTTAAAAATTTAGAAAAAAAATTAGATGATATTTCTACGCCTATAACAGTTTCAATAATTGGATGTGTTGTGAATGGACCAGGTGAAGCAACTATGACAAATATTGGTATAACTGGCGGTGGAAATGACACACATATGATTTATCTTGACGGTAAAAAAAATAATGTTGTAAAAAATGTTGATTTAGAAAATTATCTTGAAGATCTAATTAGAAAAAAAACTAAAGAAATAGAACTTACTAATTAATATGAAATTAAGATCAGTAAGAGGCACACATGATATATTTGGAGAAGAAATAGATAAATTTAACTTTATTTCTAATATTGTTTCTAAAAATGCTAATTTAAAAGAATATAAAGAAATCCAAACACCAATCTTTGAATTTAGTGATTTATTTGCAAAACCTCTTGGCGAACATTCAGATGTTGTTTTGAAAGAAATGTATTCATTTGAAGATCGAAATAATGAGTTTTTAACACTTCGCCCTGAGTACACAACGCCTATGATTAGAGCGGCTATTACTAATAATCTCTTAAACGATCTTCCATTAAAAATTTTTGGAATTGGGCCAATGTTTAGAAGAGAAAGGCCACAAAAGGGTAGATATAGACAATTTAATCAAATCAATTTTGAAATACTTGGAACTAGAGATTTTCTTGCTGATGTTGAATTAATTTCTCTGTCAAATAATATTTTAAACGAACTGCTACCTAAATCTAAAATAAAACTTCATATTAATTCTTTAGGAGATAAAAAAACCTTAATTGATTTTAAAAAAAGTCTTACAAAATACTTTAGTACCCATAAAAAAAAACTATCAGAAGAAAGCATTAAAAAAATTGAAACTAACCCATTAAGAATATTAGATTCAAAAAACGAGGAAGATGTTGAAATTTCAATATCTTCACCTAAAATAAATGAATACTTAACCGATGAGGCTAAAAAGCACTACGAAGATATTAAAAGATCATTAAACATACTAGAAATTGATTTTGAAGAAAATACCAATCTCGTTAGAGGTCTTGATTATTATTGTAATACAGTATTCGAATACAAATCAGATAATTTAGGAAGTCAAGATACATTACTAGGTGGTGGAAGATATGATGGTTTAATAAAAGTATTAGGTGGGCCTGATATACCGGGTATTGGATGGGCTGCAGGTATTGAAAGAATTGCATTATTAATGGAGTCTGAAAAAAAAATAAGCTCAACTATTCATATTGCAGTAACAAATGAAAAATTTACTGATTATTTTCTTTATCTACAAAAATATTTATCTGAAAATAAAATTTCATATTACTGGAATTATAAATACAATTTAAAAAAATCATTTACAAAAGCAAATACATCTTCAGCATCATATATAATTATTATTGGAGAAAATGAAATTAATGGGGATTTTTTTACTATTAAAAATTTAACGACCGGTGAACAAAAAGAATTAAAGCTTAATCAAATATTTAATCATTTGAATGATAAATCTAGATAAACAATTTTCAATAATTTTAGAAAAATTTAAATTAATAGAAAATTCATTAAACAATATGAATGATATTGACTCAAATGAATTAATTAAATTAAACAGAGATTATTCAGAGCTCAAACCAATTGTAGAAAAAATCCAAGAATACAATAATTTACAAAAAGATATATTAAATCTCGATGAGTTAGTAAAAGATAATGATTTAGAGATTAGTAAAATAGCGGAAATAGAACTCATTGAAAAAAAAAATCAAATCAAAGATCTTGAACAGGAATTATTAAAGTTACTAATTCCAAAAGATGAAAATGACTCTAAAAATTCAATTTTAGAAATCAGAGCCGGTACTGGAGGTGATGAAGCATCTCTTTTTGCTTCTGACTTATTAAATATGTATCAGAGATATGCCGATTTAAATTCATGGAAATTTGATATTTTATCAATATCAGAAACAGGTTTAAAAGGAGTAAAGGAGGCTATTTGTAATATTTCAGGATTAAATGTATTTTCAAAACTTAAATTTGAGTCTGGTGTTCATAGAGTGCAAAGAGTTCCAACAACTGAAAGTAGTGGAAGAGTACATACCTCAGCTGCTACTGTAGCAGTTCTACCTGAAGCTGAAGAGGTTGATATTGAAGTTCTTGATAAAGATCTAAGAATTGATGTTTTTAGATCAAGTGGACCAGGAGGACAATCTGTAAATACAACTGATAGTGCCGTAAGAATCACACATATTCCAACAGGTATAGTAGTTTCTCAACAAGATGAAAAATCTCAACATAAAAATAAAGCAAAAGCTTTAAAGATTTTACGATCAAGATTACTAGACAATCAAATACAAGAAAAAAATAGAGAAAGATCTGAGCAAAGAAAAAATCAAGTAGGTTCTGGAGATAGATCTGAAAGAATAAGAACCTATAATTTTCCTCAAGGAAGGGTTTCTGATCATAGAATAAATCTTACTTTATATAATCTGTCAGAAATACTTGAGGGTAAAATAGATGAGTTAATAAATCCTTTAATTGCTGAAGAAGAGAGTACAAAGTTAGCAAATATGAAAAATGAATAATTTAATTAAAGAGAGTTTAACTAAATTAAAACAAAAAAATATAATTAATCCAGAACTAGATCTAAGAATTTTACTAAAGCATTCTTCAAAAAAAAATAATGAAATTATTTTAAGTAATCTTAATGTAGACAATATTGATATTATTAAATTTAAATCTTATCTTCATAAAAGAATTAATAGACAACCAATAGCTAAAATTATTAAAAATAAATCTTTTTGGAAAAATGATTTTTATGTTAATAATTTTGTGTTAGATCCACGTCCTGAAACAGAATTAATAATTGAGGAAGCATTAAATATTTATAGAAATAAAAACCTTAAATTAAAAATATTAGATATTGGTACTGGATCAGGTTGCATCGCAATATCACTAGCAAAAGAATTTAAAAATGCATCTATTTTAGCTATAGATATATCTAAAGAAGCATTAGAAGTTGCAGAAAAAAACTTAAAAATACATAATTGTTATAATCAAATTCAACTTAAGATGATTGATTTTAAAGATATTAATTCCAAGTTTGATTTGATTGTATCTAATCCACCATATCTAACTAAAGAACAGTTTAATAATGCAGAACCAGAAGTTAGAAATTTTGAACCTAAATTAGCTTTAGTTGGAGGAGATGATGGTTTGAAATTTTACAGAGAATATTCAAATAATCTTAAAAATTTAATGAATAAAAGTGCTTATTTTTTATGTGAAATTGGTATTAATCAGAGACAAGATTGTGAAAAAATATTTGGAAATTCTGGATTATATTTGAATAAAATAGTTAATGATCTTCAAGGAATCGAGAGAATCCTTAGTTTTTCAAAGATATAAGTTGAAATAAATCAAATGAACTGTATAGGTAATAAAAAGATTAATAATTTTATTAAAAATTTTAATTTCCAAACAATATGTATAAAAAAAACGGTAG
Organism: uncultured Alphaproteobacteria bacterium; assembly: GCA_902615845.1. Classification (GTDB taxonomy): domain Bacteria; phylum Pseudomonadota; class Alphaproteobacteria; order HIMB59; genus CACPNW01. The sequence continues at coordinate 36,121 of CACMQS010000007.1, read as the reverse complement.
AACCGCTTATAAGAGTAATAGAAGAACCAGTTTTAAGAAACCTGGTGGATACAAAAATTTCAATAATAGAAATAGAGGAAATGTATCCCAGCAATATAACAAGTACTTAAAATTAGCTAAAGAAGCATCAAGATCAGGTGATAGAATTCAATCTGAATACTATTATCAATTTACTGATCACTACTACAGAATAATGGTTGAGCTAGGTATTAATATTGAAGAAAATACAAGTTTTGATGAGCAAAAACAAAGTAATTCAAATGAACAAACTACAGATACTGAGAATGCAACTCTCGAAGTAAATGATAATGATAAAGCAGAAGATGACTCCATCGAATCTATACCATTTATAGCTGAACCATCTAAAGAAAAAAGAACAAGATCAACTAAATAGTTATTCGTATAACATGCTCAAATGATCAGCATATATTATTTTATATTCTTCTTTAAATTTTTCTAATTCCTTACCTTCAAGTATTTTTCCAGAAGGAAGTTTTAGTTTTAAAGGATTTATATGTTTATTTTGATAAATAATTTCATAATGAAGATGAGGGCCTGTAGAATTTCCTGTACTACCTACATAGCCTATAACTTCACCTTGGTTTACCCTTGCCCCTTTAGAAATACCTTTCTTATAATTTGACAGATGTGCATACGCCGTTTTATATCCATTATTATGTCTTATACGAATATATTTTCCATATCCTCCATTCCTTCCAACGTATTCAACAATTCCATTCCCTCCAGCATAGATTGGTGTCCCAGTAGGTGCAGCAAAATCGACACCTTTATGCATTTTATTGAAACCTGAGATAGGATGTTTACGCATACCAAAATTTGATGAAATTCTTGCGCCATCTAATGGTGTCTTTAAAATTGATTTTTTAACATTTTTTCCCTCTCTGTTAAAATAATCAACATAACCATCATCTGTAATAAACTTAAAATATTCTAACTGTTTTCCATCAATTATTATTGAAGCATATTTAATATCGTTATATTTTATTCTACCTGTTTCAACTATTTCATCAAATTCATAGGATATTGAAACAACTGTATCGACTCTAATATCTCTTTGAAAATCAAGATCAAAACTAAAAAGGCGTATAATTTTAACTAAAATATCTGATGATACGTTATTTTTAATACCGTCTGAAAATAATGATTCTGAAATTGTATACTCTTTAGATTCAATAAATGAATTCTTCGTTAATTCTATTATATTTAGGTTTATTTCTTTATCTAAATTAACAGAGATAATAGTCTCATTGTTTTTAAAAAACTCAATTTTTTTTATTTCAGCAAAATTATTTTCAAACACACTTATAATTTCTCCAGTTTTAATTTTCTTTAAATCATAAGATTCTTCGATCTTACTAATGATTTCATAAATTTTTTTCTGCTTAAAGTTTAGATTTTCCAAAATAGAGACAAAAGTATCACCTTGTAAAATTTCAATTTTTTTCTCAACAAATTGTTCTTTATCAATATTTTTTTTTATATTAGGTATTGCTACTTCTTCTTCTTTTTCTTGAATAATTTCTTTTTTATCTTCTACTATTTCTTTTTTTATAATTTCTTCCTCAAAAATATATTTCTCTGATATATTTAAGTATTCAGAAATAAATAAATAATATCCTGATGATATTAAAGAAATTAAAATTAGATATCTTAAAATTCTAAACACCTAAAAATATTTTGAATTAAAATATACAAGTGGTTTCAATTTATCGTTAGATTGTAATTCCAATATCTTGCATATAAATATTATGTGATCACCTCTTCTGATTTTTTCTATTAGCTCACATTCAAGATTTGCTATACAATTTGGTATCATTATTGTTTTATTTTTCCCTTCAATAAATTTTATATCTTCTAAATTAGGTTCAGTTAAAGCAAAATTGTCAGATAATTTTTTTTGTTTACTAGATAGAATATTTATTGATAAAAATTTAGTTTTTGAAAACTTCTTTATTGAGGACGAGTAATTACCTAAAGAAAACAGAACCATAGGAGGGTTAAGAGATAAAGAGTTAAATGAGTTAACAGTTTTCCCATAAATTGAATCATTATTTTTAACACATACAACAGTAATTCCTGTTGAAAACTTACTAAGTGTTTTTTTAAAATTATTAGTATTTACTTTTTTCATAACCTTTTTTGCATATAAATAGAATCAACCCACTTATTTTTTTTAAAACCAGCTTTCTTTATAGTTCCAACATATTGAAATCCATTATTTTTATGTATTTTTATTGAAGCAAAATTATTTTTTCCACCAATCACTGCTATCAAATTTTTAATCTTTGAAATTTTTTTACATATTTTAACAAGTTCTTTTAGTATTTTATTACCATAACCATTATTAATTAAATCTGGATCAACATAGATTGAATGTTCATATGAAAATCTATATCCACTTTTTTCTCTAAATTTATTTACAAAGGCTAATCCAATAACTTCATTTTGTTCAATTGCTAAAATAAATGGTAATTTATTTGTTTTAATTTTTTTTAATAATAAATTAAATTTTAATTTAGATAATTTTTTTTCTTCAAAATTAGAGAATGAATTTTCAATAAAAAAATTATAAATTTTTAGAGCTTTAGAGATTTCATTTTCTGTAAAATTGTTTTTTTTTACCCTCATTTATCTCCTAATATTAATATTCAATTGTATGAATAATTCTAAACTCTGAATATTATTTAATAAAAAATTGATCAATATGTTTATAATTTATTTACTTAATTAATGATTAAAAAAGGTTAAATTAAGTATAATTTAAAAATCTAATACAATCTTTCAATTATTGCTTTACCTTTAAAAGTCATTATATTTCAAATACTATATTTTTAAAAAAAAACTTATTGGGTGTGTAGCTCAGCGGTAGAGCACTGCCTCGACACGGCAGGGGTCACAGGTTCAATCCCTGTCACACCCACCATATAAATTTTAATAAATATTCTTGAAATTTAATAATATGATATATTTATAATATATGTTTAAATGTTTACTAGTAGCAACTCTAATCGCTTCATTGATTTTTTTAATAATAGACGTAATCTGGCTAAGCTTCGCTACAAAATCTTTCTATAGACCTTTAATAGGTAATTTATTAGCTGATAAGCCTGTAATGTGGGCTGCTGCTCTTTTTTATATTTTATATGTCTTTGGTGTGGCTTTGGTTGTAATTCAACCTTGTGTTGAATCTGGTAACTTAATGAAAACATTGTACACTGGCTTCATATTTGGTTTGGTTGCTTATGGCACATATAACTTAACAAATATGGCAGTACTTAAAGGATGGTCACCAACTGTTACTTTCGTAGACATGTTCTGGGGTGGTTCATTAACAGCTGTATCAGCTACATCTGGATTATACTTAGCAAAAAAAATAGTACATTTTTAATTTAGTCGATCCATTCCAAATTTTAGCATTTTTATTAGTATTGGGCTTTGATTTATTTTATTTTTGTATTTTTTTATAAAAGTATTAATTTTATTATTACACAAATCAGTAACTTGTTTTTCACCAATTAATTTTAGTAAGGTACTTTTTCCTTGTTCAACATCTTTACCTGGTGTTTTTCCAATTTTCTTAAAAGTTCCAATTTCATCGATTAAGTCATCTATAATTTGAAATATTAAACCAAATAACATTCCATAATCTTTTGCAAATTGAATTTCTATTTTACTTTTATCTTTTAATATAAAAGGTGCAGCAAAAGAGAATTCAAATAACTTGCCAGTTTTTCTAGAATACATATCTAAAATTTTATTTTGAGATAACTTTTTATTTTCATATTCTAAATCTAAAGCTTGACCAAGAGCTAATCCTTTATGTCCAATACACAAAGAAAGATAATTTATTAAATTTAATCTAGAAATAACATTTTTATTTTTAAAATTACCTGAGATCAATTCAAATGCTAAATCATGTAAAGCATCACCAGCTAATATTGCAGTAGCTTCATTAAATTTTTTATGAGTACTTAATTTACCTCTTCTGTAATCATCATTATCCATTGATGGTAAATCATCGTGAATTAAGGAATATGAATGTATACATTCAATACATGAAGCTATGATAAAGGCATCATTTGATGAAATTTTTGCTATTTTTGCAGACTCCATTACTAAAAATGGCCTTATCCTTTTTCCTCCATTCATAGAGCCATAAAAGATGGCGTTTGATAAACTTGATTTGTCTAGCTTATTTTTTAAAAGTTTTTTAAATTCAATATCAAACTTTCTTTTATTTGCATTTATTAACGTATTTAAGTTCATAGATAACAATTTATATTTGTTTTAATTTCTAAATTATTTAATACAAATATGCGAATGTATTTATGAGAATCGAAGAAGAAATTAAACTTGACTACTCAGATGTCCTTTTTAGACCAAAGAGAAGTACTTTAAAAAGTAGGAAAGATGTTGATTTGAATAGAAAATATACTTTTAAACACTCAAGATCATTATGGAAAGGAATTCCAATAATAGCCTCTAATATGGATGGTGTTGGTGAAATAGATGTTGCAAAAAAACTAAGTTCTCACAAACTAATGACTGCTTTAACAAAACAGCATGACATTAATCAAATAGGAACTATTTACAAAAGAAATATTTTCTTTGATTCAATTGCTCTTAGTTGTGGCACAAGTAAAGACAGTTACAATAGGTTAAATTCAATTCTAAAAAAATATCCAAAATTTAAATTTATATGTATTGATGTTGCAAATGGTTATTCAGAAAATTTTAGTAATTTTGTTTCAGAAGTAAGAAAAAAATATCCAAAAAAAACTATTATAGCAGGTAATGTTGTTACTGCAGATATGACTCAAGAATTAGTATTAAGTGGGGCAGATATTGTTAAAGTTGGTATCGGTCCTGGAAGTGTATGTACCACTAGAATACAAACAGGAGTGGGGTATCCACAACTTAGTGCTGTAATGGAATGTGCTGACGCAGCACATGGATTAGGAGCGCATATTATCGCTGATGGAGGATGTACTTGTCCTGGTGATGTTGCAAAAGGTTTTGGTGCTGGCGCAGACTTTGTTATGCTTGGCGGAATGTTAGCAGGTCATAAGGAAGGTGGTGGTGACATAATTGAGGAAAATGGAAATAAATTTATCGAGTTTTATGGATCAAGTTCTGAAGAAGCAAATGAGAAACATTATGGTGGTCTTGCAAACTATAGATCATCTGAAGGTAAAAAAGTTAAAATACAAATGAAGAATTCGCTAGATAGTACAATTAGAGATATTCTTGGAGGTGTACGAAGTAGTTGTACATACGTTGGCGCTTCATCATTAAAGCAGCTTAGTAAGTGTACTACATTTGTAAGAGTAAATAATCAGTATAATGACACTTTTGGGAAAGTTTAAATTAGTAACCTATTGCTATACCATCCTTTCGTGGATCTGATCCTCCAATAAGTACTCCATTTTTTCTATCTATTTTTATACATTGACCACCGCCAATAGCATTTTTATTTATTTTAATTTTATGACCAATATTTCGTAATTTTTTTACAATTTTATTATCTAATGAATTTTCAACATTTAAAATGCCATTAAGAGCAAATGCTCGAGGTAAATCTAAACCTTCTTGTACTGACATATCGTAGTCGATTATATTCTGAATCAAATGAGATTGACCAATTGGTTGATATTGCCCTCCCATTACTCCATAAGAATACAAGGTCTCATCCTTCTTATTAGTTATTAGGCCAGGGATTATTGTATGAAGTGGTCTTTTTTGACTATCAATCGAGTTTGGGTGACCATCTTCTAATCTGAAATTTACACCTCTATTTTGAAAAAGAATTCCAGTTCTATTACTTGTAATTCCACTTCCAAAACTATGACAAATTGAATTAATAAAAGATACTGAATTCAAATCTCTATCTACAACACTTAAATATATTGTTTCAGGGTGAGAAGTTACATAACCTTTTTTTGAAGAATAAATTTTATTTTTATTTATTCTAGAACTTAAAGAGCTTATATAATCATCACTTAAATAATCTTTTATATTTATATTATTAAAATTAGGATCACCAAATATTGTTTCCTTAACCTCAAAACATATTTTTGAAATTTCAGCTTGAAGATGATATCTTTCAAAACTTGAAGGATGGTATTTTTTGATATTAAATTTCTCCGTCATTGCCATCATCATCAAAACAACTAATCCAGGACTATTTAAGGGGCATTGATGTATTTTTAAATTTCTATACGAATTTGTTATTGTTTTTGAAAATAACGTTTTTTGATTATAGAAATCTTCTTCTGTATGTAGTCCTCCAAGTTTATTTAGTGTCTTAACCATGTCTTCAGTTATTTCACTTTGATAAAATCCTTTAATTTTATTTTTTGAGATGATTCTTAAAGTATTTGCTAAAGGAATATTCTTAAAAACTTCACCGTAATTATAACTATGATTTGCATTTAAAAATAATCTTTTAGAATTAGAATTTTTTTTAAGTTTTTTTTCATTCTCTTTCCATGCAATAGCTTCAACTTCATGAACAGGAAATCCTTTTCTAGCAAAATTTTCTGCACCATTTAAAACTTCATTAAAATCAATTCTTCCAAATTTTTCATGCATAGAACACCATGCATGAACTGCTCCAGGAATAGTGACTGAATGTGGACTTGTTAAACCAATATGTTTTATTTTTTTATCTTTATAAAACTGTAAATTTGCTTTTTTAGGAGCAATTCCAGACCCGTTTACAGCAATTGGTTTTTTCCCATTCATCGAAATAATTGCAAAACAATCCCCACCAATACCTGTTGCGCTTGGACATACTACAGCTTGAACAGCTGAAGCCGCGATAGCAGCATCAACAGCATTTCCACCTTTTTGCAGTACATTAATAGCAACCATGGAACTTAATGGATTTGATGTTGCCACCATACCATTTTGAGCTAAAACATTAGATCTTCCTGGGTAAGATAACTTTCTCATATTAATTCAGACAATATATGTTTGACAAAACAAATCCCAGAATTTAAAGCGCTTTTTATGAAAGTTAAATGTTCATTAAAAACTGCCAAAACTAGAGATAAAGATTGTAAAATCGTTCGTAGAAAAGGTAGGATTTATGTAATTAATAAAAAAAATCCCAGAATGAAAGCCAGACAGGGATAATTAATTTTCTGCTATATATTTTTCAGCCTCTAAAGCAGCCATACAACCCATACCAGCAGCAGTTACAGCCTGCCTATAAATTTTATCTTTTACATCACCTGCTGCAAAGACTCCCCTAATACTTGTTTCAGTACTATCAGGTTTAGTAATTATATAATTTTCCTCGTCCATTTTTAACTTATCTATAAAAAGTGAGGTAGCGGGATCATGTCCTATAGCTATAAAAGCACCATTTACATCTATAGTTGTTTTGGTACCATCTAGTGTGTTTTCTAAAATAATTTTTTTTAATGTATTTGGATTTTCTTCTCCAACGAATTCAGAAACCTTACTATTCCAAATTACTTCAATTTTTTTATTGTTAAATAGTCTTTCTTGTAAAATTTTTTCAGCTCGTAAACTATCTCTTCTATGGATTAACAAAACCTTTGAAGCAAATTTAGTCAAAAACATTGCTTCCTCTACTGCACTATTACCACCACCAATCACTGCTACTTGCTGATCTTTGAAGAAAAACCCATCACAAGTTGCACAAGCAGAAATACCAAATCCTTTAAATTTTTTTTCACTTTCCAAATTCAGCCATCTAGCCTGGGCGCCTGTTGCAATAATTATCGATTTGGATATAAATTCTTTGCCTGACTCAGTTTTGGAAGTAAATGGATTTTTTTCAAAATCAACTGAAGTTACAATATCATTATGAAAGATAGTTCCTACTTTTACTGCTTGTTCTTTCATTTGTTCCATAAGCCAAGGACCCTGAATTACATTTTCAAATCCTGGATAGTTTTCTACATCCGTAGTGATGGTTAGCTGACCTCCTGGTTCTAAACCTGAAACTAAATGCGGTTTTAAATTTGCCCTTGCTGCATAGATTGCAGCAGTATAGCCTGCTGGTCCAGAGCCAATAATTAAGACGTCATTTTCTATTTTTTCAGTCATATAATTAAATTAATAATTTAAGCACTTTTTTCAACTGGCCAATCTGTATTAAAAGTAACATAATTTATTTGAATACATCTTCTTTCTTTTTGAATTTCTTTTAATTCAAGTCCATGCCAAGTATCATCCCCAGAAGAAAAAAAATAACCACTATTATGAACATAATTAATTGTTTTAACTAATTTAAAATTTTTATCATATAGATCGGTACCCAAATTTGACGCTTCATTATATGGGTTAGCCCAAACCATCATAGTCATTAATTTTTCTGAAATATCTTTGTGTGGTTTTAACCAAAATCCTTTTTTATCTCCAATTACTTCTAATCTGACGTATGAATTTGATAAATCTTTATCAATTATTTTCGATATTTTATTTACCATTTCTTTGCTTTGTAAAGACTGAATTAATTTTGTTAGATATGGAAAAATTTGACAATTTTTTTTTGTTATAAAAAGTCTTAATTTACCATCAACTCCCTGTCCTGTATGATCGGCAGCTCTTGTCCCATCGTACTTTCTGTCTCCTGACGGAATGTTACTATAGGAAATTTCATCTAATGCGCCTTCTTCTAAACAATTACTAAATACCCAGTGATTAAAGGGAAAATCTGCATGAGTTAAATTCTCAAGATTCATTTTTCCTTTCTATAATTCTTTTTTTTATAATTCCAGCAATTCTTTTGCTTTCCTCTAGTTTCGTATATGTCCAATTTTCTAATTTATCTAAAGTATTAAAATCTCTTGTTATATTAATTTTTTTAAATTCTTCATGGAATCTTATAAATCTTTTACTTTTTCTCTTCATTGGTAATTGATAAACATAAATTGGCTTACCAGATATACTTGCTTCAGAAATCATAGAGGTTGAGTCAGAAGTAATAATAAAATAACTGGAATTATAAATAGCAAATTCGTATGGATTTTTTCCTTCTCCAAGCCATAATGTAGACATAGTGCTCAATTCTTTTTTCAAAATATGCTTAATTTCTTTATTAGTTCTTCTTGAGGTAAGAACTAAAATTTCATTATTATGTGACTTTAATTTTTTTATTTTTTTACAAAGATCCAAAGTAATTTCTTTTGAGAAATCATAGTGATTATTTTCACCTCCAATAATACATGTAATCAAATTATTTGTAATAATTTGATAATGATTTTTTAAATTATTAGTTTTTTTAAAATGATGTAACGCACCTGTTGAATTGATTATATTTGCACCATGTAAAGCATCATGATTAGGAGCAATAACAAATGAAAAGTTCTTAGAAGAAATTTTTGGGTTTTGAATATGAATATTAATTATATTAGGATATTTTTTTTTAAGATAGAGTGATAAGTAAACACTTTTTCTTCCACAACTAATAACCACATCAGGTATTTCGTTTGAAGGTAGCTTATTATTGAATATCCAACTAAAAAAAGGAAGTATACCAGGTTGTAATCTATTCCAAGGAAAAATTAATTCAGTTTTAACTTCTTTTATATTTACACTTAATTCATTTGCCAGACCTTTTGTCTGACTTATCATTCCTTGTGAACCGTCAGTTAATGACCAAATTTTAGGATTGTTTATATTCAAATGTATTTTACTGATAATATTGTATAACTTTTTAAACCTTTTGGACTATTGATTTCAACATTATCTTCTTCTGTTTTACCAATCAGACCTCTTGCTAAAGGGCTTGTAATTGAAAGTTTTTTATTTTCAATATCTGATTCATATTCCCCAACAATTTGATACTGTTGTTTTTCTCCACTTTCATCATCTTCTATTTCAACTGTTGCACCAAATTTAATATCATCACCTTCAACAGATTTAATATCAATTACCTCTGCCTTACTAATAGCACTTTCTAAGTCTATAATTCTTCCTTCAATTAAGCTTTGCTGTTCTTTTGCGTATTGGTATTCTGCGTTTTCAGATAAATCACCATGGCTTCTAGCTTCAGCTATTGCTTCAATTATTTTTGGCCTATCCTCAGAAGTTAATTTTTTTAATTCATCTTGTAATTTTGTATAACCATCAGCAGTCATAGGAATTTTATTCATAAACTCATGATGATTTATTTATTTTTTTTAGTCAATAAAATTAATTTATAGTTTGAAGACTTTTTATTGTAAATTCTTGCGTTTTCATATGTTCAATCGCATCTACAGCAACTTTTGCTCCAGCTATTGTCGTATAATATGGGATATTATACATTAATGATGTCCTTCTAATACTATAGCTATCTCTAATAGATGATTGAGTTTTTGTTGTATTAATTACTAGCTGAATTTCATTATTAATTAATGAGTCAACTACATGAGGATTACCTTCTTTTACTTTATTTATTATTTTTGTCTTGATGTTGTTAGTATTTAAGTATTCAGCAGTCCCTTTAGTTGCAAGTAGATTAAAATCCAATTCTTTTAACTTTTGTGCTATCTCAATAATGAACTTTTTATTATCATTATCTATTGAGATAAATACTGTCCCTTTTGATGGCAGAATATTGCCACAGGCTATTTGGCTTTTTATATAGGAAGATAAAAAGGTTTCATCTATTCCCATAACTTCTCCTGTAGATTTCATTTCAGGACCTAATATTAGATCAACTCCATCAAATTTATTGAAGGGAAAAACAGATTCTTTTACATTAAAGTTTTTTAATTCATTAATTTTATAATCATTCAAAATTGAATTAAGATTTTCCCCGACCATTACTTTTGCTGCAATTTTTGCGACTGGAATACCTTTTGATTTGGCCACAAATGGTACAGTCCTACTGGCTCTTGGGTTTACTTCTAAGACATATATTTTTTTATCTTTAATTGCTAATTGAGTATTCATTAATCCAACAACATTAATTTCATTAGCAATTTTTGATACCCATTCAATTATTTTATTCTGGGTTTCTTTGCTAACTGAATATGGGGGTAAGGAACAAGCACTATCTCCAGAGTGAATTCCTGCCTCTTCAATGTGTTCCATAATTCCTGCTACAAATATTTCTCCATTTTTATCTCTAATTATATCTACATCTATTTCCTTGGCATTCTCAAGATACTCATCAATTAAAATTACGTTATTTGAAGAAACTTCAAGAGCTTCATTAGAAAATGATTCTAAATTATCTTTATCGTATGCAATTTGCATAGCTCTTCCTCCAAGTACATATGAAGGTCTAACTAAAACAGGATATCCAATTTCTTCAGCTTTTTCTAAAGTTTGAGCTACAGTATTTGCAAAAGCATTTTTTGGTTGAGCAATTTTTAGTTTCATTAATATTTCACTGAATCTATCTCTATCTTCAGCTAAATCTATTGCTTCAGTTGAAGTTCCTATAACTTTTATTCCAGCCCCCTCTAATTCTTTTGCAATTTTTAAAGGAGTTTGACCTCCAAATTGAACTAACACACCAAGAACATTTCCATTACTTTTTTCTTTATTATAAATTTCGATAACACTTTCAGCTGAAAGTGGTTCAAAATAAAGTCTATCAGCAGTATCATAATCAGTTGAAACTGTTTCTGGGTTACAATTTATCATTATTGTTTCAATACCTTTTTCTTTCAATGCATAGACAGCATGTACACAGCAATAATCAAATTCAATGCCTTGACCTATTCTATTAGGACCACCTCCAAGAATTATTATTTTGTCCTTTGATGTAGGATTTGCTTCACAGAATTTAGTATTTTCAAAATCCCAATCGTAAGTAGAATAAAGATACGGAGTTTTAGAACTAAATTCACCTGCGCAAGTATCCACTAGTCTGAAGACAGGATTAATATTGTTATTATTTCTAAATTTTCTTAATTCTTTTTCTTTAATACTTAATATTGATGAGATTTTACTATCCGAGAAGCCTATTTTCTTAGCATATAATATTATATCTTTGTCGAGTCCTTTATCTTTTAATATTTTTTCAAAATCAATTATTGTTTTAATTTGATATAAAAACCATTTATCATATTTTGTAGTTTGATTTATTTCATCAACTGTTAATCCAATTCTTAGGGCTTCTCCTACAACTAACAAGCGTTGAGACGATTGTATTTTAAGTTCATTCAAAATTGTATTTTTATCATTTGAGCTAAGTTTTGGTTTATCAAAACCAGTTAGACCGAACTCTAGAGAATTAAAACCTTTTTGGATTGATTCATTAAATGATCTACCTATACTCATTGCTTCCCCAACTGATTTCATGGATGTTGTTAAGTCAGAATTAGCACCAACAAATTTTTCAAAAGTAAATCTTGGAATTTTAGTTACAACATAATCAATAGTTGGTTCAAAGCTTGCAGGTGTTGTTGTGGTAATATCATTTTCAAGCTCATCTAAAGTGTAACCTACAGCTAATTTTGCGGCAATTTTTGCTATTGGAAAACCTGTTGCTTTTGATGCTAATGCAGAAGATCTACTAACTCTTGGATTCATTTCAATGACGTTAATATCTCCATCTTCAGGATTTATTGCAAATTGAACATTTGAGCCACCAGTATCGACACCTATTTTTCTAAGAACTTTAATACTAGCATTCCTTAAAATTTGATATTCTTTATCAGTCAATGTTAAGGATGGCGCCACTGTAATGCTATCTCCAGTATGAACACCCATTGGATCAACATTTTCAATTGAGCAAACAATGATACAATTATCTTTATTATCTCTAACAACTTCCATCTCAAATTCTTTCCAACCTGAAACAGATTTTTCAATTAGTATCTGATTTGTTGGGCTAGCATTTAAACCCCTATTACATAAATCTATAAAACCCTCATCATCATAAGCAACACCACCTCCGGTACCTCCAAGTGTAAAACTTGGTCTTATAACAAGAGGTAAATTTAATTCATTTTTTACTCTTTTTGATTCTTCAATAGTGTTTACCACGTAACTTTTAGGACAGCTTAGACCAATTTCTTTCATGGCATCTTTAAATTTTTGCCTATCCTCAGCTAATTCTATTGCTGTTGGATTAGCTCCAATCATTTTTACTCCATGTTTTTCAAGTATACGATTATTAAAAAGTTCCATTGAAACGTTCAACGCAGTTTGTCCTCCCATAGTAGGTAGAAGAGCATCCGGTTTTTCAATTTCGATAATTTTTTCAACAAATTCTTTAGTTATAGGTTCAATATAAGTTTGATCGGCTAATTCTGGATCAGTCATTATTGTTGCAGGATTTGAATTAATTAATACAATTTTGTAACCTTCATCTTTGAGAGACTTGCATGCCTGAGCACCCGAGTAATCAAATTCACAAGCTTGACCAATAACTATAGGACCTGCACCTATTATTAATATTTTATTTATGTCAGTTCTTTTTGGCATTTTTCTCAATAAGTTTATAAAATTCTTCAAACAAATAATGACTATCATGTGGACCAGGCGAGGCCTCAGGATGATATTGAACACTAAATACTGGTAAATGCTTATGTCTTAAACCTTCATTAGTCCCGTCAAATAGTGAAACATGAGTTTCAATTATATCTTTGCCAAAACTATCTCTATCAACCTCAAAGCCATGATTTTGTGAAGTAATTTCAACAATGCCTGTTGAAAGATTTTTCACGGGATGATTTGAACCTCTGTGACCCTGAAACATTTTTTTAGTCTTAGCATTTAGTGCCAAACCTAAAATTTGATGTCCTAAACATATTCCAAATATTGGAATATTATCATCAATTAATTTTTTAATCACATCAACTATTTTACTACCTGTGGCATAAGGATCACCTGGGCCATTTGATAAAAAAATTCCTAAAGGATTAGTTTCTATTATTTCTTCATAGCTAGAAAATAAGTTTAATACAGTTGGGTTAAGATTAAATTCATTTAGATTTCTTAAAATGTTATTTTTGATACCAAAGTCTAAGCAAGTGACATTATATTTAAACTCGCTTTTAATTGATTTATCACTTTTCCATATTCCTTTTTTCCAATTATAATTTTGCTCTGTAGATACTATCCCTGCCAAATCTAAATTTTGAAGACCTTTCCACTCCTTTATTTGAGTTTTAAGTTTTTCAATTTTATTTTCACCTTCTCCAAAGTGAATAATTGCGGCCTTCTTTGCTCCCTCAACAGATAATTTCTTAGTTAAGTATCTAGTATCAATTCCAAAAATACATGGAATTTTGTTTTTTAAAAAATATGAATTTAAGTCATTTTCTGCTCTCCAATTTGAATACTCTGATAATGGCTGATTTATTACACAACCATCAGCGTAGATTTTTTTTGACTCTTGATCTTCTTGATTTGTACCTACAATTCCAACATGTGGAAAAGTAAATGTAATGATTTGTTTTGTATATGAGGGATCCGATAATGCCTCTTGATAGCCTGTTTGAGAGGTATTAAAACAAAGTTCACCTACGGCGGCCTTTTTTTCTCCTAATCCATAACCCCATAATATTTCACCATTTTCTAATACAAGAGCTGCAGTTTTATTGTGTATATGTGGTTCTTTTTTTAAAACTTCCATTATATTTAGATGAAGCAAAATGATAGTTAGTAGGCATTTATAACAATGTAGTCAAGGATTAGTTGAAATTAAAAAGAAGAATTATATTATCAAATTAAATTTATTAGAAAGTGAAAAAATATGAGCTTAAAGGATAAAATTGAAAGTGATTATAACAATTCTATCAAAGAAAAAGATAGTAATTCCATCAATACTTTAAGATTAATAAAGAGCGCTATTAAAGATAAGGAAATTTCTCTTAGAGGTAAGCAAGACTCTTTGACCGATTCTGATATTTTAAGTTTACTTCAAAGTTTAGTAAAACAAAGAAAAGATTCAATAGAAGCTTTTGAAAAAGCGAATCGGAATGATCTTATTAAAAAGGAACTAAATGAAATCAAAGTAATAGAAATGTATTTACCAAAACAAATGGATGAAGATGAAACAACATTGATCATAAAGAATATAATTCAAGAGAATAATTATACATCAATCAAAGAAATGGGCGCCCTTATGAAAATAATTAAGGAAAACTATACAGGAAAAATAGATATGGGTTTAGTAGGAAAAATAGCTAAATCTTTACTGGGCAATTGATGTCATTTTCAAAAAATGATCTTGAATTAATAAAATCAAAAATTCTTCTTTCACAAGAAATAGAAAAAAAAACAAAAGTCATAAAAAAAGGAAAGGATAGTTGGTGTTGTTGCCCATTTCACGATGAAAAAACTCCATCTTGCAAGATAAATGATGATTTAGGTTCTTATTATTGTTTTGGATGTGGAGCTAAAGGAGATATATTTACAATATATACAGAGCTTTATAATTTTTCATTCCCTGAAGCAGTAAAAGAATTAGCTCAAAGAGTTGGTATCAGAATAGTTGATAATGTTGATTCAAATATTAATAAAAAAAATGATAAAATTTATAAAATTTTAGAAATTTCGACAAAATGGTTTCAAGATAATCTAAAGGTAAATAAAGATTGTCAAAGATATTTAAATAAAAGAAATTTATCAGACGAGACAATTAAATTTTTTAAGTTAGGATTTTCTTCTAGTTCAAAACAAACTCTTCACCAATTTTTAAAAGATCAAGGTTTTGAAGATAAAGAACTTCTTGAAAGTAATGTAGTAAAACTAGATAAAAATAATAAGATACGTGATTTTTTTTACAATAGACTTATTTTTCCAATAACAAATGAATATGGAAAAATTGTAGGATTTGGAGGAAGAGTATTAGATAATTCTAATCCCAAATATATTAACTCGCCTGAAAGTGATTTTTTTAAAAAAAGAAATATTTTGTATAATCTTTCTAATGCTAAACAAACCATAAGGTCAAAAAAAAATATGTTAATTTGTGAAGGTTATATGGATGTAATAAGTCTGTATGATAAAAATATTAAAACAGCTGTTGCTCCACTTGGAACTTCTTTAACTGACAGTCATCTTTTTTTATCATGGAAATATGTAAATAAACCAACATTGATGTTTGATGGAGATACTTCAGGTTTAAAAGCATCTTTTAAAAGTGCTATAATGTCATTACCCTATTTAACCCCTTCAAAATTATTACAATTTGTAATTTTGCCAAATGAATATGATCCTGATACTTATATAAATAAATATTCTATAAATAAATTCGCAACATATTTAAAAAATCCACTTTCAATCGTAGATTTTATTTTTCAGGAATCATCAAAATCCATTGATTTACAAAAATCTGATAATAAAATTATTTTTGATAAATATATAGATGATTTAGTCACCAATATTAAAGATAGTAAAATAAAATATTTTTATAAAAATGAGTTTAAATCATTATTTTTTCAAAAACTAAAAACATTTTCTAGTAAAAAACAATCTATTGCAATTACTTCAAAAACAATTTCATTAAAAGAAAAACAAATTTACTCTTTTCTAAAAGCTTATTTAAATCATGTGAAATTGCGACAAGAGATCTATTCGCTGTTGATATCTTCTGAATTATTAAATGATGATCAGTCCGAATTTTTGAATTTTATACATAAATCAGAGTTTTTTGAAGATGATATTGATAATATTAATACTTTTAAATTACCTAAAAAAGTATCGGAAATTTTTGAAAAAACTAAGGATAATAGTATATTTCAACTTTTCCCTTATGTACGTTTAGATTACGATTCTAAGGAAACTTTATATGAAATTAAAGAATCCATAAATAATTTGAAGACAAGACTTTCAAATTTGAAAAAAATAAATAAAAGCCTAAATGATATACAAAATAATTCATCTTCTATGACGTGGGATGAGCTAAAAAATATCACTTTTAATCTTCAAAGTAATGAAGAATTATTAGAATAAAGTTATGGCTAAAAAGAAGAAAAAAAATGTTAAGAAGAAAACAATAGCACCTAAAAAGAAAACTACTGTTAAAAAAAAGTTAACTAAGAAAAAATCAGTTTCCAAATCTCCAAAACTTTCTAAATCAAAAACTGTTAAAAAAACGAAACAAACTCTATCAAAAAAAGTATCCAAGAAAACATCTATTAAACCTTCTGCAGAGAATAAGCCAAAAAAAATTCCCAAAGTTATTTCGGGCTTCGAAGAAAAAATTAAAGAAATTTTTTCTAAGTTAATTAATAAGTATAAGATTGATGGAATATATACCAATAAGATAATTGAAAAAGCAATTCCAAAAAAATTTAGGATTGATGAAAATATAAGAAAATTTCAAGATCTTATTACTTCTAACAACATTAAGATCTACACAGAAGAAGAAGCAAAGGAATTACTATCTATAGCCAAAGAACAGAGCGCAAAATCTGAGGATGGAAATGATGAGCAAGAAAAAAAACAAACTGGAAAAACTGATGATCCTGTAAGATTATACTTAAGAGATATGGGTGCTGTTGAACTTCTAAGTAGAGAGGGTGAAATAGCAATTGCTAAAAGAATTGAGGCAGGAAGAGAAAAAATGATTGGCGCTATTTGTGAGAGCCCAATGACAATTAGATCAATAATTAATTGGAAAGATGCAATTAAAGACGGAACTATGCTTTTAAGAGATATTGTAGATTTAGAAGCTACTTATGATATGTCAGATATATCAGATTCAAAACTTGAGGATACACTTAAATTAATTGAAAGTGGTGGCGATAAAAAAGAGGATGAAAATAAAAAGAAAGATGAGTCAAAAAATTCTGAAGATAACAATGAAGAAGAGCAGCCGCAAGAAGATGACGAGGATGATAGTTTAAACGTATCTCTTGCTGCAATGGAGGAAAAACTTAAACCAAAAGTATTAGATGATTTTAATGATATAACAAAACTATTCAAAAAACTCCAAAAACATAGTCAAGAACTAATAAATACAGATAAAAAAAACGAAAAAAATTATATTTCCTTAGAAAAAAAATATTTAAAAGTTCAAAAGGAAATGGTTGCGGCCATGAAGGGGGTTCATTTTAATTCCACTACTATTGAAGCATTAATGGAAGCATTATACGAATTAAATAAAAAACTTCTATTTCGAGAGGGTAAAATGTTGCGTATGGCCACTAGTGCAGGTGTAAAAAGAGAAGATTTTGTAAATCAATATTTAAATTTTAATTTTGAAAAAAATTGGATCCAAACTTTATTGGCCACAAAAGATAAAAATTGGGAAAAATTTATTAATAGAAATCATATTGAAATAAATAAAAATATTGAAGAAATTAAAGAAATTCAAGCTGCATCAGAATTACCTTTAACAGAATTTAGAAGAATAGTGGGAACTGTGCAACAAGGTGAGAGATCGGCGAATAGAGCTAAAAAAGAAATGATTGAGTCAAATCTTAGATTAGTAATTTCTATTGCAAAAAAATATACTAACAGAGGTCTTCAATTTTTAGATCTTATTCAAGAGGGTAATATTGGCTTAATGAAAGCTGTAGATAAATTTGAATATCGTAGAGGATATAAATTCTCTACTTATGCAACTTGGTGGATAAGACAAGCTATAACCAGATCTATTGCTGATCAAGCAAGAACAATAAGAATACCTGTTCATATGATAGAAACAATTAATAAAATAGTTCGAACAACTAGACAGATTATGTCAGAGATTGGTAGGGAGCCTACTCCTAACGAACTGGCTGATAGATTACATATGCCATTAGACAAAGTTAAGAAAGTTCTTAAAATAGCTAAAGAACCTATTAGTTTAGAAACTCCAGTAGGTGATGAAGAAGATAGCTCTCTTGGAGATTTTATCGAAGATAAAAACGCTCTTATACCTATAGATGCGGCCGTAAAAAGTTCTTTACGAGATACTACAACTAGAATACTTTCTTCTTTAACACCTAGAGAAGAAAGAGTATTGAGAATGCGATTTGGTATTGGGATGAATAGTGATCATACTCTAGAAGAAGTTGGTCAACAATTTAGTGTTACAAGAGAAAGAATTAGGCAAATTGAAGCTAAAGCTCTAAGAAAATTAAAACATCCCACCAGAGCAAGAAAGTTAAAAACATTTCTTGACGAATAATGAAGCTAACGCTTCTTGGAACAGGATGTCCATCAATTGATCACAAAAGATGCGGTTCATCCAATCTTGTAACTTCAAAAAAAACCAAAATATTGGTAGATTGTGGCTCAGGAGTAACACAACGATTACACCAAAGTGGAAATTCTTCTGTTGAGATTGATGCTTTGTTACTTACTCATCTTCATACAGATCATGTTATAGATTTATATCAACTAATTATTTCCTCTTGGCATTCAAATAGAGATTCAATTTGGAATATATATGGGCCAAAAGGTACAAAAAAATTTATAGATAGAATTTTTTTAGCTTGGAAAGATGAGCGCAAATTAAGAATTGATTACGAAAAAAGAAAATCAACAAAGGCATTAAATTACAAAGTTTATGAATTTAAAAAAGAAGGTAATATAAAAATTAATGATATAAAAATTAAATATTTTGAAGTCGATCATAAACCTGTTCCTTTTTCTTATGGTTTTTCTTTTTTTAATAATAAAAAAAAATTAACAATCAGTGGCGACACAAGACCATGTGAGAGTTTGATGCTTAATGCACAGAACTCAGATGTTCTATTACATGAAGTATTTATTGAATACGAAATGAACAAGATTTCAAAACTTAGAACAAAAAAAACATTACATAATGTTAAGGAATATCATACTCCGAGCAATCTAGTTGGTAAGGTTGCAAAATTATCAAATTGTAAAAAACTTGTATTAACTCATTTTGTTCCAACTAGATTTAATATCTCAAAACTTAAAAAAACGGTTAGAAAAGATTTTGGAAAGGACCCTGTAATTGGAGAAGATTTATTAACAATTAAAATTTAACCAACTTTATTTAATAATTTTTCAAACTCTTCGTCTTTTATTTGAACAATATTTGAGGATGTTGGAAATTTTTTAGTTTTGACGTCATCTATAAAGTTTTTTAGACCTTCTACAGTGTCATCTAAAAGTTTTTCATAAGACTTATTTGTATCCTTAAATACTTTTGCGTGCCGAGGTACTCGATCGGTATTAGTTCCAATTACATCTTGTATAAATAAAAACTCAACATCACAATTTGGACCACTCCCCATTGATAATGTTAAAAGATTTACTTTTTCTGTAATTAATTCTGCTACTCGATCAGGCACGCATTCTACCTCAAGACCAATAGCTCCCGCATTGTCATATGCAATAGCATCCTGATAAACTTTAAAAGCCGAGTCGGCATCTTTTCCTACGGCTTTAAAACCTCCTGTCCAAGTACTTTTATAAGGAATTAATCCAATATGACTTACAGAAGGTAAACCTTCTTTGCGAAGAGCTTCAATATATTTTGGACTATTTCCACAATAAACAGCATCAGCTCCGTTATCTCTTGCAATTAAAGCTGCATCAATTGTCTTATCAATAGATGAAAGTTGACCAAGGCCAAATATCATGAAAGTATTTGGAGCAGCTTCTCTAATATCTTTTATATGAGCATCTCTGAACCATTTATTTGTTGGTACACCTGTTCTTAATGTTTCTTTTTTAAAAGATACAATTTGGATATCTATCCCAGCTTTTTCTGCAGCATAAGCTTCTAAAGCATTCGTTACATATAGCTCAGTTAATTTTACTTTTCCTTTTTTCTCAAATAAATCTTTAACAGTTAGTTTAGCCATCAATTATACTGAGGTAAATAATTGCCATGTGCTTCAATCATCTTATCGGTCATGCTATAAATTTCATCAATTGTAAGATTTGCACCTGTTAAAGGGTCAAGCATTGCAGCATGGTATATGTGCTCTCTTTTTTTTGTTAGAGCAGCTTGTGCAGTTAGTATTTGTACATTTATATTAGTACGCATTAGAGCCGCTAATTGCTCTGGTAATTTACCAAACTTTTCAGGTTTATAACCCTTTGAATTAATTATTACAGGAACTTCTACACAGCAATTTTCTGGTAAATTATCAATTAAATTATCATTCATAACATTAGCATTGATAGTAACTTCTTTATTATTTGCAATTCCATCCATTATAAATGATGCGTACTCATTACTTCTTTTAAGAGGCATATCATAAATTGGAGTCATATCTTTTTCCAAATCTTTCCAAAGTTTAATGTTGCTTTTACATCTATCGATATACTCTTCTATTGGTATCTTGTATTTTCTTATGACGTCATCTCTATTTTGTTTTATGAACCATGGAACATATTCAGCAAAGTGCTCACTAGACTCTGTTACAAAATAACCAAATCGTCTAAGAATTTCATAACGTACTTTTTCATGAAGCACCTTATTTGATTCATGATCCGTTTTTTTACTTCTTGAAGATATTTTCTCATCATTTACAATTTTATCTGCTAGTTTTTTTAATCTAGGATATAAGTCTTCGTTTTCATCTCCCTTAATTTTCTTTTCAAATTTTTTATAGAAGGCCATATGATTTATACCGCCACAAAGATAATCAATATCATTTATATTTTCATTTAAGTCTTTTGCTAGCATTTCGGCAGTTCCCTGAACAGAGTGACATAGACCCATAGATTTAATTTCTGGAAAAGCAGTATTTATTGCAATCATGTTTGAGCACATTGGATTTACGTATTGCAACCAAGTAGCATTTGGACAAATATCCATGATATCTTTTGCAATATCTAGTAAAACAGGAATAGTTCGTAGGCCTCTCATTATTCCACCTATCCCAAGAGTATCTGCTATAGTTTGTTTTAATCCAAACTCATTAGGAATTTTAAAATCAATAACTGTAGATGGTTCATATCCTCCTACTTGAATTGTTGTTTGAACAAAGTCTGCACCAATTAAAGACTCTCGTCTGTCTGTATGAGAAGTAACTTTAGGTGAAATATTTAATTTTTTTGAAATTACATCTATTACATCATGTGATGCTTTTAATCTTACAGGATCAATGTCTTGTAATGCAATCTCCATATTTTTAAATTGTTCAATAGCTAAAAGATCGGTTACTATTCTTCTTGTAAAAACAGCACTACCTGCTCCAATTATAGTAAGTTTAATCATTTTGATATTCCATGATTGAATTATGAGGTGCTACTTCTAAAGGAGTGTACCTTGCGTGTCCAATTTCTTTATAAGGATTATTTGTTTTAGTATTAAAGCATACTATTAAAGTCCTTCTTGAGTAATTTGAATTATTTGCATCTGATGAATGTAAAAGATTTGCATGAAAAAAAAGAGCGTCGCCTGGATCAGCTTCAATATAAATACATTCATGTCTTTTTTCTAACTCACGTATTCTATCTAAGTCAGCTGTTTGTTCAGGAGTATCAGAAGTGCCATGACCTATTCTTCCAACTTTTTGAGATCCTTTTAAAACTTTGAGACAGCCATTTTCCTTAGTGGCCTTATCTAGCATTATAAAACAAGATCCCATATCTGGATAAAGACATGCATTATGATACCAATAACCATAGTCTTGATGCCAATCAAAACCTCCATCACCTGGTTTTTTCCAAATAATTTTTGAATGATAGTGATAGACCTCATCTTCAAGGAATTTCTCCATTGGTTTCACTATTCTTTCATTAGTAGAAAACTTTCCAAATAAATCATTCGATGGGTGATTCCATAATGTCATATTTAGTTTACCTGTTGAACTAAAAGTTTCTCTAGCTTGATTTTCTTTCTCAGAATTTCTTTCAATAAATTTAGTTAATTTAGATATCTCATCTTCTGAAAAGAGTTTTCTTTTAAGAATGTATCCATTATCTCTGAAATCTGTAATATCTGACATATATTTTTTATGTTAAAAATAAATAATAATATTGTCAAATAAATTAAGAAGTTTAGAAATAAACAAATGAAAATAGCTTTTCTTGGCGCAGGTAGTGTTGGCTTCACTCAAACCCTTGTTAGAGATATTTTAAAAGTTAAAAAACTTCAAAATATAGAAATTTCTCTTCATGATATATCTAGAAGTAATTTGTTGATGGTAGCTGAGTTAATTCAAAAAGACATAAAAGCTAATAACCTTCCAACTAAACTCACTATTGAACCTATTAGAAAAGAATCAATAAGGAATGCAAAATATATCATTAGCTGTGTAAGAGTAGGAGGGTTGGAAGCATTTGAAACAGATATATCAATTCCATTGAAATATGGTATCGATCAATGTGTAGGAGATACAATTTGTGCTGGTGGCATAATGTACGGGCAGCGTAACATTCCAGTTATTTTAGATTTTTGTAAAGATATAAAAAAATATGCCAAAAAAAATGCCCTCTTTTTAAATTATGCAAATCCAATGGCCATGAATACTTGGGCAGCAAATGAAATTGGTAAAGTCAACACAATCGGCCTTTGTCATGGAGTTCAAGGTGGTGCAAAATTAATAGAAGATTCATTAAACATTCCATTTAATAAAATGAAATATTCTTGCAGTGGAATAAATCACATGACTTGGTATTTGGATTTAGAATACAAAGGAAAAAAAATTAACAAAGAACAACTGTCGAAATCTTTAAAGAAACATAAAAAATTTTCAAGGGATGAAAAAGTTAGAATAGATGTTTTAGATAAGTTTGGATATTTTTCTACCGAAAGTAATGGTCATTTAAGTGAATACTTGCCATGGTATAGACGTACTCAAAAGGATGTAAAAAAATGGAGCAGCCTTTCAAATTGGATACACGGTGAAACTGGTGGATACTTAAGAGAGTGTAATGAAAAGAGAAATTGGTTTGTAAAAGATTATCCTAAGTATCTAAAAAAATCTGGAATAATTCTCAATGATTATAAAAGATCGTCTGAGCATGGAAGCTATATAATTGAAGCCATTGAAACTGGAAAAAAATATAGAGGACATTTTAATGTTATTAATAATAAAACTATATCCAATCTAGATGAAGATTGTGTGATTGAAAGTACTGGCTATGTAAGCAGTAAAGGTTTGCAGATGATTGAGGGAATAAAATTACCACTTCAATGTGCATCACTTTGCAGTACATCCATTGATGTACAAAGAATGGCTGTTAAAGCTGCAGTCAGTGGCGATATTGAATTATTAAAACTTGCTGTACTTCAAGATCCTTTAGTAAGCTCAGTATGTTCATCAGAAGAAGTTTGGCAAATGGTTGACGAAATGCTTGTAGCTCAAGAGAAATGGCTTCCTCAATTTAAATCAAAAATTAATAGTATTAAAAGGAATCTAAAAAAAATAAAAAATTATAAATACAATAAATCCGTGAAAGGTATTTCGATAAAAACTAAGAAAAAAAGAGAAAAAAGGTCAGTTTTAGTCGAAAAAGAAGCTTTTAATTTATAATATTAATTCTAAGCTCAAATAATCCTTCTCAATAATCTAATTATATTATAGGTTTTTCAAAATTTTAAGTGGAGGAATAATGAAAAAAAATAAATTTAGATCCACATTACTTGCTAGTGTAGCAACGGCTACTTTTGCATTAACTAGTACAAATGTATCTGCGAGACCGGAAGGTGCAATAGCACTTCCGTCAGCACCTGCAATTGAAAATATGCAAGAAGTTCAATTTGTCGGAAGAGATGAATTGATGAGCTATCAAGATATTGGAGACTTTGAATTTTTATATGAACCAGAATACATTAGCGCTCTTGTTCAAGAGGGAAAACTACCACCAATTTGGGAACGTTTGCCAAAAAGACCTTTAGTTTTTAATGGCGATGCAATGCCTGATGGTATTGGTCGTTACGGAGGAACTTTCAGACATACAATTGGTGGAAGACCTGAAGGATGGAACTGGACTGCTTCACAACATCAAGGATGGGGTGGAATTAATTATACAGTTCAAGAATGTCTAACAAGAAATGGTCCAATGGTAAGATTAAAAGCTGAAGATTCTTATCCTTTACCAAACTTAGCTACTGATTGGGAATGGGATGGAAACAAACTTACTATGAACCTTATTGATGGAGCAAAGTGGTCAGATGGCGATCCATTTGATGCAGAAGATGTTCGTTTTTGGTGGGAAGATAACGTTCTAGATGAGAACGTTCCAACAAGAATGAATGCAACCACAATGGGAGAAGGGACTTCTTTAGAAGTACTTAGCCCAACTCAGATTAGATGGACATTTCCACAAGAGGAACCTAAATTAGTTCTTCACTCCATGGCATATATAAATGGATGCCCTGGACCATCACATTTACTTAAAGAACATCACCCTAAATATGGTGGTACGTCTTATGATGATTATGTTCAAGCGTTCCCTGCCGGACGTTTACCGTGGGTTAGCATGGGTGCATGGACTGCTGTTGAATATAAACAAGACGAGGTAGTAATACTTCGTAGAAATCCATATTATTGGAAAGTTGATAGTAAAGGGCAACAGCTTCCATATATGAACGAGATGGTCTTTCAATTAAAAACATGGGGTCAAAGAACAGTTGATACCTTAGCTGGTAATGCTGACTTCTCGAATATGGAGAATGTACCTTTATTTTTAGAGGCTGTTAAAGAGTCAAAAAGCGAAGATGCACAGGCAGGGCTTTCATTTAGTGGAAGAACTATGGGTTATCACCTCTATATGAATCAAGCTATAGGTGTAGGTGTATTAGATGATCAAATGGCTGCAATTAGAGATTTAAATAGAAATTTAGATTTCAGAAAAGCTATTCAGCACGCAGTAGATGGTAAAGCATTTGCAAAAGCTATGTCTAAAGGACCTTTTGCAACCGTATACGCTGGTGGTATTGCAAGAGACAGTGCCTTCTTTGATCCTGATGCAACTTCATATTTCCCTTATAACCCTGGTGGAGCAAATTCTCTGCTTGATGGTTTAGGTCTTGTTGATACTGATGGCAATGGTGTTCGAAACCTTCCTAACGGAGGTGGAGACCTTGTTATTAACTTGACGCAAAATAAGGATAGTGAAAATGAGAAACTACTTGGTGATGGTCTTGCAACTATGATGGCTGAAGTTGGAATTAAAATAAATGTTAAACCAATGGAGGACACAGAGCCAACAAGACAAGCAGGTGAGTTTGATTGGATAATAAGAAGAGCTGAGCAAGAGTATGCTTTTCCAAATTCAGGTTATTGGTCAGAACTTGGTCCTGTTACAACCTCTTCATTTTCACCTCATTTAGGGACAGATGAACATCCGCAACAACTACAACCTTTTGAAAAAGAAATTGTTAAAATTCTTGAAAGATGGAGAGATGGTGTGGAGGGAGATGAAGCTAAAAAGCTAATGTCTCAATATCAGAAATTATTCACTGAAAATGTTTATGCGCCAGGTTTAGTACAATATCCTACAGCACTTTTGATTAATAAAAGAATTCAAAACTTAGCTGATGGAATGCCTGTTCTTGCTTATGCGTGGGCTGAAGATACAGTTATCCGTGAACAATTCTGGGTTTATCAATATGATCAATTAGATGAGTTATTCCCAGGAAGAGTTCCTGGTATTGATTAATAAATCTTTTTATAAGGGGCTTAAAAAGCCCCTTACGCTTTAAAAAATGCTTTCATTTATAATTAGAAGAATTCTTTATTCACTTCCACTTCTTTTTATAATTAGCATAATAATTTTTTTTATTATCGAATTACCCCCAGGTGATTATGCAACGTGGTATGTAAGTCAAACTAAGGCTTTAGCAAGTATTACACAAGAACAAGCTTTAGAACTTACAAAAACATTAAGAGAAAAATACGGTCTTAATGAGCCAGTTATAATAAGATATTTTAATTGGATTAAAAATATTGTTTTACATTTCGATTTTGGTTTTTCCATGCACTACAACAAACCCGTAAGTGAAATGTTAGGTGATAGATTACCTCGAACTTTAGTTATCGCCTTGATCTGTCATTTTTTTGCTACAACTATTGGTGTTTTTATAGGTATTTATGCTGCAAAAAATCAAAACAAGTTAGGTGATAATGTGGCTACAGTCTTTGCCTTTTTAGGCATGACAATTCCACGTTTTTTCCTAGCATTGTTGATTATGTATTGGTTAGCAATTGTTCTAAATTCAGACAATACAGGTTCCATGTATTCACCTTACTACGCTGTTCAACCTATGTCTTTTGCAAAGTTATGGAACGGTATACTTCATATTTGGCCAATATTTGTAATCGCAATTATTGGAGGGCTTGCATACAATATGCGAGTGATGCGAGGAAATTTATTAGATGTAATGCGAATGCAATATATTGAAACTGCAAGAGCAAAAGGTTTGTCTGAAAATCAAACATTGTATCGTCACGCAGTTCCAAATGCTTTACATCCTCTTGTTATGTTTCAAGGTATTGCATTACCTTATATGTTAATGGGAGAACTAGAAGCTGCGATTGTTTTATCTATTCCAACTGCAGGACCACTTTTAGTTGAATCTATTCAAAGACAAGACACTTATACTACAGCAGCAATTTTATTTTGTTTAACAGTAATATTAATAATTGGAAATATTATTGCAGATATTTTACTTGCTATCTTAGATCCACGCGTAAGGCAGAATTAAATTTTATGGAAAAAACTTCTAACTTACAAAATTCATATTTTTCTCTTGTCAAAAAAAGATTTTTAAAAAATAGAGTTGGAATACTTGGTTTGGTCTTTGTAAGTTTTTTAATATTTTCTGCAGTTTTTGCTGATTTCTTATCACCATATGATCCTGCAGCTAGAGATAGTGATAGAGTTTTTTATCCCCCTCAGGGAGTACATTTCTTTGATCAAGATAATAATTTTTCGTTAAGGCCTTTTGCTTATGGCTTTATTGAAGGATTTGATCCTGACACTTTTGAACCAATAATGGAGATTGATTATACTCAAAAAAATTATCTTTATTTTTTTACTAAAGGATGGGAATATAAATTTCTTGGATTAAGTTTGGATTTACATTTATTTACTACAAAAGATGGATCTAAAGTATTTTTTATTGGATCTGATGCATATGGAAGAGATATGTTATCAAGAATTTTTAAGGGAAGTAGAGTAACATTATTATTTGCACTAATAGTAGTCAGTATTACCACTTTCATTGGTATTTTAGTTGGAATAAGCTCAGGTTATTTTGCAGGAAAATTTGATATTGCTACACAACGGGTGACAGAACTAGCATTAGCTTTTCCTGATTTACCATTATATTTATCACTTGTCGCGATACTTCCAAGACAGATGGATCCATTTCTAATATTTATTTTTATGGCATTCATTTTATCATCATTGAGATGGGCACAGCTATCCAGAGAAGTTCGCGGAAAAACTCTATCACTAAGAAGATTGGATTATATTAAAGCAGCTGAAGCATTAGGTTCAAATGATTTAAGAATCATTTATCGACATTTACTCCCGAATGTTACAAGCCATGTTATAGTTAGTGTATCACTATTAATACCATCAGTAATTTTAACGGAAAGCTTTTTTAGTTTTTTGGGACTTGGGATTCAATCACCTTTTGTTAGTTGGGGACTACAATTAAATTCTGCGCAAGATCTGCGAACTATTGGAAGTTACCCATGGGTTCTCAGTCCTGTATTTGCAATCTTAATTTCAGTTTTAGGATTTAATGCTTTGGGCGATGCTTTGAGAGATGCAATTGATCCCTATGCAACAACTACTAAAAAATAATGCCTAACCTTGTTGAAATAGAAAATCTACACGTAAAATTTAATACTGATAGCGGTGAAGTTAATGCAGTAAACGGAATATCATTTGATATTAAAAAAGGTGAAACTTTGGCATTAGTTGGAGAAAGTGGCTCTGGAAAATCAGTTACAGCTAGAGGAATCATTCGATTACTTGCTGAGAATGCCGTAATATCTGATCAAACTTCAATTAAATTTAATGGAACAAATATAAATTCTTATTCTGAAAAAGAGTATCAAAATATTAGAGGAAAAAATATTTCAATGATTTTTCAAGAACCAATGAGTTCTTTAAATCCAATATATACAATTGAAAACCAAATTAGTGAGGTTTTAAAAATTCATGGAAAATTTTCAGATAAAGAACTCAAAGAGAAATGTCTTGAATTACTAAAACAAGTTCAAATTCCAGAACCAGAGTCTAGATTATCACAATACCCACATCAATTGTCTGGAGGACAAAGACAAAGAATTATGATTGCTATTGCTATAGCTAATAATCCAGATTTACTTATTGCAGATGAGCCAACTACTGCTCTTGATGTTACAGTTCAAACAGAGATACTTAAATTACTTCAAAGTCTTCAACAAAAATATCAAATGTCCATTTTATTTATTACTCATGATCTGACTATTGTCAGACAAATAAGTGATAGAGTTTGTGTAATGTATAATGGAAAAATAAAAGAAACAGGTATTACAAAAGAAATTTTTGAAAATCCAAAAGATGATTATACAAAACATTTATTGTCATCAGAGCCAGAAGAAAGAGATTTACATTATGATAAAAATGGAAGAAGTATACTTTCAGGAGAAAATCTTAATGTAACATTTAATACTAAAGTAAAAGTATCAGGTAGAAATAAAGTTTTATCAATTAATGCTGTTAATAATATCAGTCTCTATCTTAAAGAAGGTGAGACCCTTGGAATTGTTGGTGAAAGTGGATCTGGTAAAACTACTTTAGGTCAAACATTATTAAGGTTAGTTGATAGAGAATCTAACACAGATGTAGAAGGTGAAATTAAGTTTTTTGATGATCGAATTGACAGTTTATCTAGAAAGCAATTTAAGCCATTTAGAAATCAAATGCAGATAGTTTTTCAAGATCCATATGCATCTTTAAATCCACGATTGTCTGTTAAACAAATTATAGAAGAGGGATTAATTGTAGCACTTAATATGAAAGATAAAAACGAACGGCTAAATAAAATTGAAAACATAATGAGTGAAGTTGGTTTAGAACCTAGTTCCATGCTTAGATTTCCTCATGAGTTTTCAGGAGGTCAAAGACAAAGAATAGCTATAGCAAGATCATTTGTCTTAAATCCAAAATTTGTTCTTTTGGATGAACCAACATCTGCGCTTGATTTATCTATTCAAAAACAAATTCTAGAACTTTTACTACAACTACAAAAAAATCACAAAACCACTTATATTTTTATCAGCCATGATTTAAGAGTTATAAGATCAATAAGCCACAATTTAATCGTTATGAAAGATGGTTCAATTCTAGAACAAGGTGTGGCAAAAAATATATTAACCAAACCTCAGAATGATTATACAAAGAATTTAATAAAATCTGCTTTTGATATTATTTATTAATGAGAAAACTAAAAAACGTAACTATCCTAGGCGCAGGCACCGCCGGTTGGATTTCTGCATATATTCTAAGTGATTTTTTTTTCACAAATAAACAAAATGTAAAAGTAACAATTGTTGATCCTTCGAGCATTCCTATAATTGGTGTTGGAGAAGGAACAACCGGAATATTTTATGATTTTTTAAAAAGATATAATTTAGATGAACTAGACTTTTTAAGAGAAACAAAAGCTACTCTAAAGTTTGGGATTGTTCATAAAGACTGGAAAGAACTAAATCATCAATATTATGGACCAATTGATGACCCACATTTGTTAGCATCTAAAAAAGACCCTGAAGATTTTGAATATTTAAATGTTTATGCAATTGCTGCAGGTCGATCTGTTGCTGATGTGCATTTACACACTAAGCTAATGGAAACAAATAAAGTTCCGTTCAATTTTGAAAATAACAGACCCGATTTAAAAAGCCCTTTTTTCTATGCTTATCATTTTGATAACCATCTTGTTGGAAATTATTTAAGAAAAAGATCAAAAAATATAGAGATTCTTGATGAAGTTTATACGCATGCTTCATTAAATGAAAATGGAGAAATTGAAAAACTTCATTTCGAAAGTGGCAAAGAAATTGAAACTGATTTAGTTTTAGATTGTACAGGCTTCAGAAAACTCCTCATAAATAAATTATATAATGTTGGATGGAAATCTTATCAAAAAAATTTACCAGTAAATAGAGCTATGCCTTTTTTTTTAAAATTAGATGAAAAAAATATTAGTAATTATACTTTAGCTTGGGCTCAAAAAAATGGTTGGATGTGGCAAATACCAACTCAAGAAAGAATTGGCGCTGGTTATGTATATTGTGATGATTTTACAGGTCCAGAAGAAGCAAAAATTGAAATAGAGAAAGTCTTAGGTCACGAAATAGAACCAAGAAACGATATTAAATTTACTTCAGGTAGAATAGAAAAATCATGGGTAAAAAATTGTATTGCCATAGGATTAGCCTCTGGCTTTCTTGAGCCATTAGAAGCTACTTCAATTCACAGTACTCTGATACAAATGATATTGTTTGCGACTGATTATCTTAAAGAAGAAATGGATTTTAACAATGAAAAAATTATGGATGAATTTAATGAAAGAGTAGGTCGTCAATTTGATGATTTCATGATCTTTCTAAATACTCATTATGTTTCAAATAGAGAAGATAGCGATTTTTGGAAATTTGTTAAGAATGATTGTATCCATGAGGATACAATAAATTTTATAAATAAATGGAAGAATCAATTACCTAGGATGAGTGATTTTGATTTGTATCTTTCAGGCCTTCCACATGTTCAATCACAACTTTACTATCCTGTATTAGATGGTCTTGGTTTACTAAAGAAAGATATTGCAAGAGAAGAAATGAATAATTTTAATTTAAAACCTTTTGCAAGAGATGAATATAAACGTTTTAATGATCTATATGATGATCAAATGAAAAGTTTTATAAGGCATAATGATTATTTAGAATTTGCATCACTCTAATTGTTTTTTGGCGATAATACTTCTTCATGAGGCATAACGATATTTCTTTGAGTTTTACTTAATCTATTTAATAACTCCTTTGAAGGTCTGTAACTATTTCTGAAAAACCCCCAAGATGGACCATATCTATATATAACAACTCTTCTTTCTCCTTTATTGACCCTTCTTGAAGATCCATGACATAGAGAATCTACAAATAGTATTGCATCACCAGCATTTAAATAGACCTCTTCTGAGCCAATCATACTATCAGCAGTTTTATATTTTCCATCCTTTTTTAATTTGTATTTATCAAATTGAGGATGTTTCAAATTAGATTTATGTGATCCAGGAATTATTACTGTTCCTCCATCACCTTTAGAAATTTTACTTAAGGCCACTAAAATATTTATTTGACCACAATGAAACTTTCCATTTTGATATCTATAATGTCCTCTTTGAGTGCCTTCATGAGCACCTGAATGAACTGGTATAGCCTTCCCCGGTCCTCTAACATTCACGAAGTTTTCATCTATAAATAATGGCCCATGATTGTAATCAAATGTTCCTTCTCCACCCACAAAGTGCTTCATATGATTTATCCATGAAGAGTGATTAATTAAATTTTCAAAAGGTTTACCAGCTTCATATATTTGTTGAAGCTCTACTCCATGCTGGTCTATATTTCCTTTGCTATGCACATTTCCATTCCATTCATTAGAAGGTGTATTTTTAATTTTATCTATTATTTGGTTGCAATCCTTTACTTCTTTTTTCGACAAAGCATTTTTGATTACAATAAAACCTTTAAGATCAAAAAGATATTTTTCTAATTCACTAGGTTGCTGCATAAAAATTAAAATATTATTAAATTCTATATAACAATATAAAATTAAAGCTTAATAATCATCAAATTTACATGTATAGGGCATAAAAAGGGCTCTTAGCTCAGTTGGTTAGAGCGCCCCGCTCATAACGGGGTGGTCCGGGGTTCAAGTCCCTGAGGGCCCACCATTTTTAATTTGATTAAAATTGAACAGTAAAACAATTAAAAAATACAAGAAAATAAATATTAAAAAGAAATAATTAATATCTATATTAACAATATTTCCAATTAAATTTGGACCAAGAAAACTTCCAATATTTTCACTAATATAATGACCAGCTATTCCAAAGACTATCACTCCCCCTTCAAGTTTTTTACCTACAATATTAAATGTAATTAAAAAAACTGTTCCAATGGTGTAATAATAAAATGCTACACAAATTATATAGACATAAAAATCACTGATAAAATAAAGAATAAATAAATTAATAAAATTTATAAAACAAAAAGTATTAAAGATAACAGTTTTATTATAATTATCTACTAACTTACCCATAAAGGGATAAAAAACTAAAGCAATTAATCCAGATAAAAAATTTATTCTTCCAACTTGTTTATCACTATATGATTCTTCTAATAAATATGATGGAAATAATGAGCTAAAACCTGCATCGCATGCACCAAATAATATTACACAAAAAAGTAAATATTTAATTTTACTTATAACATTTTTAGATAATCTAAGACTCAGGTTTTCAATGGCAATTTTACTAATAGATGAGTGAAATAAATAAATTGGAATAAAATGCATAAGAAAAAATAAAATTGCTATATAATAAGTTAAATTATTTATACCATTTATTGCTATAAATAGACTTCCAGTAATTGCGCCTAATCCAGCAGATGACCAAAATAAAGATATATAGAAACCAGATGTTTTTTTAAATTTAGAGCTGATGTGTGATTCAAGCGTTAATGAATTAATTGCACTAGTTATACCCATAACAAATTGCATTAAAGCTACTAGAAAAGTATTTTGATCAATTAAAAAAATTAAAGAAAAACTTAACTGAATTATTGAACCATATAAAATTGTAGAAAATAAATTAAATTTTTTTCTTATTAAATTATGTAATAATGCCCCTAAAATAACTCCAATACCCCAGAATGATAATGATAGACCTATGTAACGTTCTTCATAACCTTTTATTTTTAAATCAATTGCAAAACATGTTGCTAAATAACTATGTGACAAAGCATATAAAAAAATTAGACAAGAATATTTTAAAATTTCTTTCACTGTTTAGTTGAATTAATTATTATTATGTTTAATAGAGTCCACATATGTCATTAATTTCGCTTCGACAACTATTAGATCATGCAGCTGAAAATAATTATGGTATACCTGCATTTAATGTAAATAACTTAGAAGCAATCAGAGCAATAATGGAAGGGGCTAAAGAATTAAATAGCCCTGTAATTCTGCAAGCATCTGGAGCTGCCAGAAAATATGCTGGACCAATTTTTGTTAAAAAATTAGTTGAAGCAGCAATGGATGAGTTTTCAGACATCCCAACTGTTCTGCACCAAGATCATGGTGGCTCTCCATCAGATTGTAAAAATTGTATCGATCTTGGTTTTACTTCTGTCATGATGGACGGTTCTTTGATGGATGATCAAAAAACACCTTCAGATTTTGATTACAATGTTAGAGTTACAAGAGAAACTACAGATATGGCACATGCATTGGGAGTTTCTGTAGAAGGTGAAATTGGATGTTTAGGCTCTTTAGAAACTGGGACTGGTGAAAAAGAAGACGGTGTTGGTGCAGAAGGCAAACTTGATCATGATCAATTGTTAACGGATCCAGATGAGGCATCAGATTTTGTTAAAGCAACAAACGTTGATGCTCTAGCAATTGCTATAGGAACAAGTCATGGTGCATATAAATTTTCTCGACCACCTACAGGTGATATTTTAGCAATCGATAGAATTAAAGAAATACATTCAAGGCTTCCAAATACTCATTTAGTTATGCATGGATCATCATCGGTGCCACAAGATTTAATAAAAACTATTAATGAATACGGTGGAAAAATAAAAGAAACATATGGTGTTCCTGTTTCTGAGATTCAAGAAGGTATTAAACATGGTGTTCGAAAAGTTAATGTTGATACAGATTTACGATTAGCAGCTACAGCTGCAGTAAGAAAATATTTTCATGAGAATCCTTCTCAGTTTGATCCACGAAAATATTTATTACTTTCAAAAGACGCTATGAAAGAAGTTGTAAAAAGTAGATTACAAGAATTTGGAACAGCAGGTAATGCCACCTCTATTAATTCCATAACTTTAGGAGAAATGGCTACAAAATATAAAGCTGGAGAGTTTAAAGCTGTTATAAATTAATTTTTATCTTGAAAAGGTTTAAATTTTACATCAAAGTATATTCATGAAAAAAGTTTCTAAGCTTGATGAATATTTATTCGATCTAAATGGGTATTTAATAATTGAAAATGCTTTAAATAAAAAAGAATTGAAAGATCTTAATAAAATTCTAGATAAATTAAAAAATTTAAAAAATAATGAATGGGCAGGACATGTTCATGGTCATAATTATGGTGGAAAAGATGGTCTTAATCTTCAACAAATTTATGAAGCAGGTGAGCCATTCGAAAAATTAATTGATCATCCATCTTGGATTAATCATATGCTTCATTTTGTTGGCGGTAAAGATACTTTTGATCAACATCACGGCCCTTTATTTATTGATGAAAACTTTGCTAATATAAGAGGACCAGGTGAAGCGATTGGTATTCATTCTGGCGCCTATGAAGGCACTCAAAGAGCTCATTATAGATTTGAAAATGGAAAATTTCATTGTGGACAAATAAACATTTTATTAGCTTTAAAAGATATTGGCCCAGGTGATGGGGGTACAGTTATTATTCCTTCTTCCCATAAATCAAATTTACGTCATCCAGAATATGATAAACATGTTATGAAAAAAGATATAGTTTCATCAGCGGAAAGTATGACTGCATCTAAAGAAATATATCTAAAAGCAGGTGATGGATTATTATTTGTCGACTCACTTTGTCATGGGTCTGCAAAAAGAACAAAAAAGGGAGAAAGAAGAATTGTTGTTTACAGATATGGACCTTCCTGGGGTTTTTTTAGACACCCATACAGACCCTCAAAAAACCTGTTAAAAAGAGTTACCAAGTATCAAAAGAATATTATAATGCCGCATGAAAAGGTACTTTCTCCATAATTACGTAAAATATCAAATATTTATAAAAGTTAATTTTACTTGATTTTTGATCCAAACTAATTTTATGTTTTATTATATATGGAGGAAAATGATGAAACTAATTAAATCCTTAATTCTTTCTCTTGTTATGGTAGTTGGTTTACAATCAACTGCGTTTGCTAGAGATATTACTTTATCAATGTGGACTCACAATCAACTATATGTAGATTATTTTAATTCTTTTTTAGAAGATATTCGCGCTGAGTTCCCTGATGACAATATTAATTTT
>CACMQS010000006.1 GCA_902615845.1 uncultured Alphaproteobacteria bacterium | reverse complement strand
AAGCTTGTGAACAAGCAGGAACTGAAATTCCAAGATTTTGTTATCATGAAAAACTCTCAATAGCAGGAAACTGTAGAATGTGTTTAGTAGAAATGGAAAAAGCTCCAAAACCTATTGCATCATGTGCCATGCCAGCTGCAGATGGAATGGTTATAAAAACAAAAACAGAAACAGTTAAAAAAGCTCGAAAAGGTGTAATGGAGTTTCTTCTCATTAATCATCCATTGGATTGCCCTATTTGTGATCAAGGAGGAGAATGTGATCTTCAAGATCAAGCGATGTATTATGGTTTTGATAAAACTAGATATGAAGAAAACAAAAGAGCAGTTCAAAATAAAAATATGGGACCACTTGTCAAAACAATTATGACAAGATGTATACATTGTACAAGATGCGTAAGGTTTTCTACAGAAGTTGCGGGTGTTGATGATATAGGATTACTTGGCAGAGGTGAAAATGCTGAGATCACGACGTACTTAGAAAAAACTATTGAGTCAGAGTTATCTGGAAATGTAATTGATTTATGCCCCGTAGGTGCTTTAACAAGTAAACCATATGCATTTAAATCTAGACCATGGGAGCTAACCAAGACAGAAACATTTGATGTGTTCGATGGTATAGGCTCAAGTATAAGGATTGATACAAGAGGAAAAAAAGTTTTAAGAGCTCTTCCTAGAATAAATGAAGAAACCAATGAAGAATGGATAAGTGATAAATCTAGATTTGCAGTTGATGGACTTTCAAGTCAGAGATTGGATAATGTATATACTAAATCAAATAAAAAACTCCAAAAATCTTCATGGGATAATGCATTTGAATTAATAAAAAAAGAAATTACAAAAAGAGGTAAAGAAAATACTGTATTCCTATCTGGTAAGTTTACTGATATTGAAACTTTATATTCCGCACAAAAATTTAGCAATTCACTAAAATCAAAAAACTATGATTGCAGATTTGATAATACACAAATTATCGATAATTCATCTTCTAGTTATAAATTTAATTCAACAATTCAAGAAATTGAAAAGGCTGATGCTATTCTTTTAATCGGATCAAACCCTAGATGGGAAGCAGCGGTACTAAACGCTAGAATTAGAAAGGCATATATTGAAAATAATTGCAAAATTGGTCTTATAGGTCCTAAATTAGATCTGACTTACGATTATCATCATTTATCTGATTCTTTAGATTACCTTAATAAATTATCTAATAATAAATCTGAATTCAATAAAGTTTTAAAATCTGCAAAAAACCCACTTATAATATTAGGTACTTCAGCAATAAATAATGATCATGGAAAAAAAATATTAGAAACTGCAGGATTAATTGCGAAAAAAATTCAAAAAAATAAAAATACAAATCCATTAAATATTCTTAACCAAGATATTTCTAGAGTAGGAGCATTAGATTTGAAATTTTATAATAAAAAATTTGATAATGATTATAATAAACAATTAAAAAAACATATTGATAAAACAAAGCCTGTAGTTTTCTTAATGGGCTTAGATGAGATAAATATTTCAACATTTGAAAATGCTTTTGTTGTTTATCTTGGTCATCATGGAGATGTTTCAGCATCTATAGCTGATATAATTTTACCAACCCCTGCATATACTGAGAAAAGTTCTACTTATATGAATATAGAAGGTAGAGTTATTCAAACAACTAAGTGTCATAATCCAATAGGTGAAGCAAAAGAGGAGTGGAAAATTTTTAGAGTTTTAAGTGACTTATTTGAAAAAAATTTAAATTTTAATAATCTTGGGGAGCTTCGAAATGAGCTTACAAGTACCTATGGTCAATTTGCTCTCTTAAATGAAGTTAATTCTATTGGCGAAATAACTTTTGCTAAAAATAATAAAATTGAGAATATTAAAATTAAATATAACATTGAAAATTTTTATATGAATGATTCTATTTCTAGATCTTCTGAAACAATGGCAAAATGTACTAAAGATATTTTAAATAAGGCAGCATAATAATTAGATGACTTATGATATATTAATTACAGGGTTAATAATCATTGCCCAAATACTTGCTGTTGTTGTGCCAGTTTTAATATCTGTAGCTTTTTTGGTTTATGCTGAAAGAAAAGTTTTAGCATTAATTCAATTAAGAAGAGGTCCAAATATAGTAGGGCCTTTTGGTATATTACAAAGCTTTGCTGATGCATTAAAACTTATTACTAAAGAAAATATTATACCTAGTGGATCAAATAAAATTGTTTTTATTTTAGCACCCATAATAACAATGGTACTTAGCTTAGCAGGTTGGGCAGTAATACCTTTTGCTCCAGGATGGGTAGTCTCTGATATTAACGTAGGTATCATGTATCTGTTTGCAGTATCATCTCTTGGAGTATACGGAATAATAATGGCTGGATGGGCTAGTAACTCTCAATATCCTTTTCTAGGAGCATTAAGATCAGCTGCTCAAATGGTTTCATATGAAGTATCTATTGGATTTGTAATAATTACAGTATTATTATGTGTAGGTTCTTTAAATTTATCAAAGATAGTTTTAGCTCAGCAGACTGTATGGTTTGCAATTCCATTATTACCTATGTTCATTATTTTTTTTATTTCTGCGTTAGCTGAAACAAATAGATTACCTTTTGATCTTCCTGAAGATGAATCAACACTTGTTGCAGGATTTTTTACTGAATATTCATCTGCTTCATTTGTATTATTTTTTTTAGGTGAATACGCGAGTATGATTTTAATGTCTTCTATGACTGTCATTCTTTTTTTAGGCGGATGGCTTCCTCCATTTGATGTATACCCATTAAATGTTGTTCCTGGAGTAATCTGGTTTACTGTGAAAGTAATATTTATATTATTTTTATTTATTTGGGTTAGAGGAACTTTCCCAAGATATAGATATGATCAGTTAATGAGACTTGGATGGAAAGTTTTTCTACCGTTTTCTTTGTTTTGGGTTGTGGCAACTTCTGGTTTTTTAGTATATTTTGACATGCTGCCAAATTAATATGTATAAATTAATTAAATCTTTTACTTTATTTGAATTATTTCAAGGGCTATTTTTAACTTTCAAATACATATTTAAATCTAAAGTTACAATAAATTATCCTCACGAAAAAGGTCCATTAAGTCCACGTTTTAGAGGCGAGCATGCTTTGAGAAGATATCCAAGTGGGGAAGAGAGATGTATCGCATGTAAACTTTGTGAAGCAGTATGTCCTGCTCAGGCAATTACAATTGAAGCAGAGCCAAGAGAGGATGGAAGCAGAAGAACAACAAGATATGATATAGATATGACTAAATGTATTTACTGTGGTTTATGTCAAGAATCTTGCCCAGTTGATGCGATAGTAGAAGGACCAAATTTTGAATTTGCCACTGAAACAAGAGAAGAATTAATTTATAATAAAGATAAACTTTTAGAAAATGGAGATAGATGGGAGCAAGAAATTGCTCAAAATATTCATCTCGATAGAAAATATAGATAAGAATGATTATTTATTCATTAACATTTTATCTTTTTTCATCTGTTGCAGTTCTTTCTGCTCTAATGGTAATAAGTGCAAAAAATCCAGTTCATTCAGTTTTATTTTTAATTTTAAGCTTTGTTAACGCATCAGGACTCTTTGTTTTATTAGGTGCTGAATTTTTGGCAATGATTCTTGTCGTTGTGTACGTTGGAGCTGTTGCCGTCCTCTTTCTATTTGTTGTAATGATGCTTGATATAAATTTTGTAAAGTTGAGAGAGGGTTTTTTGCAATATTTACCTTTTGGAGCATTATTAGGTATAGTTCTAGTAATTGAACTTGGAATACTTTTTTTAACAGATAGATCGTCTAATATTTATAACAATCAAACACCACTACAACCTATAGTTAATGAAGTGGAAAATACAAAAATGATTGGGCAAATACTCTACACTGAATATTTTTATTTATTTCAAATATGTGGGATAATTTTATTAGTCGCAATGATTGGCTCTATTACACTTACATTAAGAGATAAAGGTGGTGTTAAAAGGCAAAATATAGATTCTCAAAATACAGTTGATGCATCAACAGCTATAGAAAAGAAAAAAGTAAAAATAGGCGAAGGAATTTAATTAATGATTACTCTTGAACACTATCTTTTTCTTGGCGCAATTATTTTTACCTTAGGTGTTTTAGGAATATTTTTAAATAAGAAAAATTTAATTATAATTTTAATGTCTATAGAACTCATCTTATTGTCGGTAAATATTAATTTTATTGCTTTCTCAGCGTATATTAATGATATTTCAGGTCAGATCTTCGCAATGCTTACACTTACTGTTGCAGCCGCGGAAGCAGCAATTGGACTCGCCATACTTGTAGTATTTTTTAGAAATTTAGGATCAATAGAAGTAAATAAAATTAATCAGCTTAAGGGATAGTAGATGGCAACCTCAATTATATTTTTACCTCTACTTGGTTTTCTTTTTTGTTTTTTACTCGGTAAACAGTTTAACTATAAGGTTTATCAAATATCAACAACTTCAATCCTTTTTCTTTGTACTTTATTTTCTTGGATAATATTCATTCAGTTTATTAATAATAAGGAAACTGAAATAATTTTTATTCTTAACTGGATCACTTCTGGAAACTTTATTGTTGATTGGTCAATTAGATTAGACACTTTAACTGCTGTGATGTTCATTGTGGTTACAACTGTTTCTGCTTGTGTTCATTTATATTCAATAGGCTATATGGAAGAAGATCCATCAAAAATAAGATTTATGGGTTATCTAAGCTTATTTACTTTTTTTATGCTTGTTCTTGTATCAAGTAATAACTTGTTGCAAATGTTCTTTGGTTGGGAAGGTGTTGGGCTAGCCTCATATTTATTAATTGGTTTTTGGCACCATAAAGATTCAGCAAATAAAGCTGCTATAAAAGCATTTGTTGTAAACAGAGTTGGAGATTTTGGATATGCAATTGGAATTGCTGGAATTTTTTATATTTTTGGCACGATAAGTTTCGACAGTATATTTTCACAAGTAGATCAATTTAGTGAGCATCAAATGCAATTCCTTTCTTTCAGTTTTCCAACTTTAGATTTTTTATGTTTTCTTTTATTCATAGGTGCAATGGGTAAATCTGCCCAATTAGGTTTACACACCTGGTTGCCAGATGCTATGGAGGGGCCTACTCCTGTATCTGCACTAATACATGCTGCAACAATGGTAACTGCTGGTGTATTTTTAGTTGCAAGAATGAGTCCTCTTTATGAATTTGCGACATTTACTAATTTATTCATTACTTTTATTGGTGCGGCCACAGCTATTTTTGCTGCCTCTATAGCCTTAACGCAAAATGATATTAAACGAGTCATTGCATATTCAACATGCAGTCAATTAGGATATATGTTTTTTGCAGCAGGTGTCGGCGCTTATAATGCATCAATATTTCACTTAACAACTCATGCTTTTTTTAAAGCTCTTCTATTTCTTTCTGCAGGTTCTGTAATTCACGCAATGCATCATGAACAGGATATGAGAAAAATGGGGGGGCTTTATAAAAAAATACCTTTTACTGCTACAATGATGTGGATTGGATCTCTTGCAATTATTGGTTTCCCATATCTATCTGGTTACTATTCAAAAGAAAGTATTTTAGAAAATGCTTTCTATGCTTCAAATGGAATAGCATACTTTGCATATTTAGTAGGTATTTTAACTGCTTTACTTACTGCTTTTTATTCATGGAGATTATTATTCCTAACATTTCATGGTGAAAATAGATCAAATAGTAAAACATATGATCACGCCCATGAATCACCTTTAGTGATGACAGTTCCATTATTTATTCTTGCAACTGGTTCTATTTTTTCTGGAATATTCTTTGCTGATTATTTTATTGGATATTACAAAAAAGAATTTTGGGATAATGCAATATTACTAACAGAAAGTTCTCATAAATATCTTCCTCTTACGCAATCACTAATATCAAAATCGGCTGTTGCAATTGGAATCCTTGTCTGTGTGTTGATATATTCAAATAATTTAAACAGAGCAAAAAATCTTTCTTATAACTTAGATCCTTTATATTCTCTTTCTAAAAATAAATGGTATGTGGATGAACTATATCATAAAGTATTTGTTTTAACTTTTTTCAAATTGGCAAACTTTTTCTGGAAAAAAGGAGATGAAAAAACTATTGATGGTTTAGGACCAAACGGGGTCTCCTGGATTATTTCAAAATCTTCATCTTATGTAAGTTTGTTTCAATCAGGGTATTTGTTTCATTATGCTTTTGCTATGCTTGGAGGCTTAGTAATAATTTTAACATGGTTTTTATATTACTAAATGATTGACTGGCCATTAGTATCAGTAATAATTTTTTTACCTTTAGTTGGTGCTTTAATTATTCTTTTTATTAAAGAAGATGAATTAACATCAATTAATATTAAATGGGCTGCTTTACTAGCAACATTAGGAACATTTATTTTAAGTTTAATACTCTGGTTACAATTTGATTATTCCAATCCGTCTTATCAATATGAAGAAAAATTTAGATGGTTTGATGATTTTAATTTCTTCTACCATGTTGGAGTTGACGGTATCTCACTTTTTATGATTTTACTAAGTACATTTTTGACCCCACTTTGTATTTTAGCTAGTTGGAATAATATAAAAAAAAGAGTCAAGGAATACATGCTTTCTTTTTTATTTTTAGAGACTGTAATGATTGGAATGTTTGCTTCTATAGACATACTTTTATTTTATATTTTTTTTGAAGCTGTATTGATACCAATGTATCTAATCATAGGTATATGGGGAGGTAATAGAAGAATCTATGCTTCTTTTAAATTCTTTCTCTACACTCTTTTGGGGTCAGTACTCATGTTGATTGCTATTATTGTGATGTACAGAAATACAAGTTCAATGAGTATTGAATTCTTACAAGGTAACTATTTTTCCTATAATACTCAGTTGTTTCTATGGCTCGCCTTCTTTGCTTCCTTTGCAGTTAAAATTCCTATGTGGCCGTTTCATACATGGTTGCCCGATGCCCATGTTGAAGCTCCAACAGCTGGATCTGTTATTTTAGCAGGAGTACTTTTAAAAATGGGTGGATATGGATTTATCCGTTTCTCTTTAGGCATGCTTCCAGAAGCAACAGAGTTTTTTATTCCTTTAATTATGACATTAAGTATAGTTGCCATAGTATACACTTCCTTAGTAGCACTAGCACAAACTGATATTAAAAAACTAATTGCATATTCATCTGTTGCTCATATGGGAATTGTAACAATTGGAATTTTCTTAGTGAATCAACAAGGCTTAGAAGGAGCAATGATGCAAATGATTAGTCATGGACTAGTTTCAGCAGCTTTATTTTTATGTGTTGGTGTTATTTATGATCGAATGCATACTAGAGAAATTGAATTTTACGGAGGATTAGTTCAAAGAATGCCACTTTATGCAACAGTATTCATGATTTTTATGCTTGGATCAGTTGGATTGCCTGGAACTAGTGGTTTTATTGGAGAATTTTTAGTCATTGTTGGTGCATTTAAATTTTCAAGTTACGTTGTTATTGGCGCGGCTTTTGGAATAATATTATCCGCTGTTTACATGCTATACCTTTATAAAAGAATTATTTTTGGCACCATAACTAATAATAAACTTGCAGGTATTTTAGATATAAACACAAGAGAGAAAATCATATTAATTCCTTTAGCAATTTCAGTAATATTACTAGGTATATTTCCAAATCTATTTTTAGATCCTATGAGATTATCACTCGAACTGATTATAACAAACTATGAAATAGCCAATGCTAAATAATATTTACAATATTTTTTTTATACCCGAAATTTTTTTAGCATGCTCTTCTTTTGTTTGCTTACTTTTTGGGCTTTTTTTAAAAAAGAATGCATTTAGACAAACTTCCAATCTAGCAGTTTTCGTTTTATCATTAACCATTTTGCTTGTTTACTATGATAGTGAATCAAATTTTGCAAATTATAAAAGTTTATTTAGTCACTCTTCTTTTATAAATTTTTTTAAAATTTTAGCTCTATTAGGATCTATAGCTAGTATCATCATTTCTAAAGATTATTTCTTAGGCATTAAGCTTAAAAACTTTGA
Source organism: uncultured Alphaproteobacteria bacterium (assembly GCA_902615845.1). Lineage (GTDB taxonomy): Bacteria > Pseudomonadota > Alphaproteobacteria > HIMB59 > CACPNW01. The sequence continues at coordinate 87,746 of CACMQS010000006.1, read as the reverse complement.
AATTCCTGTTTTATTTTTATTTTCTACACTTGGGATGATGTTAATGATTGCTTCAAATAATCTTATGTCCATGTATCTAGCAATAGAACTTCAAAGTTTATCTCTATACGTTGTTGCAGCAATAAAAAGAGATTCAATCTCATCAGCTGAGTCAGGAGTAAAATACTTTATTTTAGGAGCATTATCTTCGGGTATACTTTTATACGGCTTCTCCTTAATTTATGGATTTACTGGTTCAATGAATTTTAATGAGATAAGTTTCTATTTATCAAAATATGATAATTTAAATTTAGGTCTAATATTTGGGCTTGTATTTGTGATGGTAGGCTTGGCTTTTAAGGTTTCAGCCGTACCTTTCCATATGTGGACTCCTGATGTTTATGAAGGGGCTCCAAACTCAATTACAGGTTTTTTTGCTATTGTCCCTAAGATTGCTGCAGTAGCTTTAATTTATCGTTTTTGCTTAGTTCCATTTGAAAATTTTTACTTAGAATGGAGTCAAATAATTTTATTTTTATCAATAGCCTCAATGTTTCTTGGAGCTATAGCGGCTATAGCACAGTCAAATATCAAGAGATTATTAGCTTATAGTTCTATTGGACATATAGGTTATATCTTAATAGCTTTAGTTGCCGCAAATGATGATGGAATTAAAGCAGCATCAATTTATATGTTTTCATACATGATAATGAATGTTGCTATTTTTGCTATTTTACTTTCGTTAAAAGTTAAAAATGAATATTTAATTAATATAAGTGATTTAAAAGGGTTAAGTAAAAGTAATCCAATCGTTAGTCTTTCTATTTCAATAATAATGCTATCAATGGCTGGCATCCCACCCTTTATAGGATTTTTTGGAAAGTTTTATGTTTTCATTGCTGCAATTGAACAAGAATTATATGTGCTTTCAGTTCTTGGCGTCCTAGCTAGTGTTATTTCTGCTTTTTATTATTTGAGAATTATTAAGATAATGTATTTTGATGAAAGTATAAGTGAAGGAATAATTAATTTTCAAATTTCTTTTCAATCAAAAATTATTCTGTCCTTAAGTTTGTTTGTAATTATTTGTTTTATATTTTACCCGTCTTTATTGATTAATATATCAGCAAGTTTGACCATTTGATTAATGTCATTAGATAAAATTAAAAATCTATTAGATAAAAACAATTTTGATTTTCATTTTATTGAATCTGTAGACTCTACAATGTCAGAGGTTAAAAAAATTATTGATAATAGAGATATATGTTTGATGGCAAATGAACAAAAAAAAGGATTTGGAAGACGAGGAACAACTTGGGAAAGTCCAAAAAATAATGTCTATATTTCTATTTTATCTAAAAATATATTACCAATAGAAAATCATTTTTTAAATAATGCTTTTATTACTAATATGATCTGTTCTGTGATTGAAAATATTTGTAATGTTAAAACTCAAATTAAATGGCCAAATGATATTTTAATTAATAAAGAAAAAATTTCTGGAATAATTTCTGAAATATTTAGTATCAAAAGTGATAAATATATCAATACTGGTTTTGGAGTTAATATAGTATCTTCTCCAAAAATTGAAAATTATCCAACAACTAATATTAATAAATACAATAAAGAAATTAACAATTTTTATTTTGTATATGAAATTATGGAAGAGTATTTTAAAAATTTTAAACAAATGCTAAATAACCACGAAAAAATTATGACTGAATATAAAAGTAGATTATTATATTTAGGAAGCAACATTAATTTAAAAATTGATGAACAAAATGTAAAACAAGGAATATTTCATAATCTTAACCCAGATGGTTCAATCACTTTAAAAAATAATATTAATTTTGAAAATATATATAATGCTAGAATAATTTAATGATTGTTATAGATGTAGGTAATACGAATATAGTTATAGGTTTTTATACAAAAAATAAATTAATTAAAATTATTAGATTAAAAACAGAAAAAAAAATCAATATTACAAAAAAAGAAATAAATAAATTTTTTAAATCTAACAAAAAATTGATTAATAATCTTAAAGATAGATTTTGTATCTTGTCCTCTGTTGTGCCTTCTTTAAATTTAATTTTAAAAAATATTTTTCAAAAAAATAAATTCAAATTTTATGTAGTTAATCCCAAAAAAATATCATTTAGAAATAGTATCAATTATAATTTAAATCAAATTGGAAGTGATCGAATAGCAAACTATGCCTATGTATATAGTAAGAAAATCAAAGACTGTATAATTCTCGACTTTGGTACAGCTACTACTTTCGATGTCATTAAAAATAATCAATATTTAGGTGGATTAATTTTTCCAGGTATAAATCTTTCAATGGAGACACTTTTAAAAAATGCTGAGTTAATAAAAACTTCAAAAATCTCTAAATCAAATAAAATTGTTAATAATAATACATCAGCTTCTATTCAATCAGGTTTCTATTTTGGTTATTTGCATGCAGTTAATGGCATATTAAAGCAAATTATTAAGGAGAATAACTTTAAGCCCAAAGTCTATATTACGGGTGGTCTAGGTAAAATATTTAGGGATAAAATTATTTATAAACCTATATATATGGAACATTTGACATTAGAAGGAATAAAAGAAATCGGTAACAAACATTTTTATGAGTAATAATTTACAACTAAATGATTTTAATGAAGGACTACACTTTTTATCTCTTGGAGGTATTGGAGAAATAGGTGCAAATTGTTATCTTTACGGATGTGATGGAAAATGGATAATGATAGATTTAGGTCTTTCATTTGCAGATGAAAAGTTTCCTGGTGTAGATTTATTAGTACCAAAAATTGATCATATTGAAAGTTTAGAAGATAATCTCGAGGCAATTATAATCAGCCATGGTCATGAAGATCATGCAGGAGCTGTTGCGTTCTTAGCAAATAAAATTAAATGTCCAGTATATGCAAGTAAATTTGCAAAATTTCTTATTGAAAATAGGCTAAAAGAATTCAATAAAGTAGAAGGATTTACTTTAGAAGAGATAAATCTAGAAAAGAAATTAATACTCAATAATTTTGATATAAGTTTTATTCCAACTACACACTCAATTCCTGAACCAACTGCAATTGTAATTAAAACAACATATGGATCATTACTTCATACTGCTGATTGGAAAATAGATCATTCACCTACTTTAGGAGACTCATTTTCAAAAGAAAAATTTGAAAAATTAGGAAATGATGGATTACTTGCCTTAATAGGTGACTCTACTAACGCAAATGTGCCTGGTAAATCAGAATCTGAAAATGACGTTAGGGATGAACTGACAAGTGTATTTTCAAGATTTTCTAATAGAATTGTTGTTACATGTTTTTCTTCAAATATTGCAAGAATGAAAAATATTATTCACGCAGCAAAAAAAAATAAAAGAAAGGTCGCTCTTGTTGGAAGAAGTATGAAAAAAAATATCGAGGTAGCAAGAAAATGTGGTTATGTTGCAGATGATGAAATTTTTATAAGTGAAGATGAAGCTTCTTATATACCAAGAGAAAATTTAGTCATAATTTGTACTGGTAGTCAGGGTGAAAAAAGATCTGCCCTTTTTAGAATAGCTTATAATTCTCATCAACATTTACATTTAGAGCCTGAAGATGTAGTCATTTTTAGCTCTAGAGATATTCCTGGTAATGAAAAATCAATAAATAATTTAAAGAACTTACTTGTTAGACAAAGAGTTGAGATAGTAACAGCTGATGATGATTTAGTACATGTTTCAGGTCATGGTTATGCAGATGAAATAAAACAAATGTATAATTGGACGAAACCCTACCTATCTATTCCTGTGCATGGTGAACCTATGCATCTAGAGGCACATAAACAATTATCTTACTCATCTCAAGTACCATTTACTAAAATTTTAGAAAATGGAAAATGTCTCAAAATTGCACCAGGTGAACCTAAAATTGTAGAAAAATTTGAAACTGGAAAGTTAATTGTTGAGGGTAAAAATCTTTACGACTCTGAATCTGCTTTTATTAAAGAGAGAAGGAAATATTCATTTGAGGGGCTAGTTTTAATTTCTTTAATTATCAATGATGATGACTATTCAATTAATAAAAATATGTTACTTACTTTAAAAGGATTGCCGGGAATAGATGAAGAAAATATTAAAAATGATTTTAAAATACTTTTTATAGAAAACTATACAAAACTTAACAAAGATCAAAAATCATCAGATCTTATAGTATCTGACTTAGTTAAAAGTAGTTTTAGAAAGATTATAAAAAATTCAATTCAAAAAAAACCAGAAATTGAAGTTCATTTAATACGATCTTAATGGCACTATTTACTCATGTTCTAATTTTTATCCTTGTTTGGTGGATTTTATTTTTCATACTCCTACCGATTAAGATAAAAGTACCCCAAAAAGTAGAATCTGGACATGCAAAAAGTGCTCCAAGTAAGCCATATCTTCTAATAAAATTTATAGCAACTTCATTAATATCAGCTTTAATTTTATTTTTTTTGATTTTATTTGGATTTGATTTATCAAATATATTTAATAAATGAAATATTCTAACTTTTTCCTTCCCACTATTAAAGATGCACCATCAGATGCTGAAATAATTTCACATAAATTAATGATTAGAGCTGGCATGATTAAACAATCTAGTGCAGGTATTTATTCGTGGTTACCTCTAGGTCTACTTGTATTAAAAAAAATTGAACAGATTGTTAGAGAGGAACAAAATAATGCAGGAGCAGTAGAACTACTTATGCCTACGATTCAATCTTCTGATTTATGGATTAAATCAGGAAGATACGATGATTATGGAAAAGAAATGTTAAGGATTACAGATAGAAGTGGAAGGGAAATGCTCTACGGCCCAACAAATGAAGAATTAATTACAGATATATTTCAATCACATATAAATTCTTACAAAGATCTTCCAAAAAATCTTTATCATATTCAATGGAAATTCCGAGATGAAGTTAGGCCTAGGTTTGGAGTAATGCGAGGAAGAGAATTCTTAATGAAGGATAATTATTCATTTGATCTTGATGAAAGCGAAGCAAAAAAATCTTATGACAATATGTTTAAAGCATACATAAAAACTTTTATTAGAATGGGTTTAACACCAATTTCTTTAAGAGCAGAAACAGGACCAATTGGAGGTAACTTAAGTCATGAATTTCAAATACTAGCCAAGACTGGTGAAAGCACACTTTATTACGATAAAAAATTAGAAACACTAAACCCTGAAACTATAGATCCAAATGAATTGCAGTCATATTATGCTGCAGTTGATGATCAACATGATGAAAAAAATTGCCCAATTTCAAATGAAGATTTAAAAATTTCTAAGGGCATTGAAGTAGGTCATATATTTTATTTTGGAACAAAATATACTGAGAAATTAAATGCATTTGTTCAAGATAAAAGTGGGAAAAATGTTCCAGTGCATATGGGATCATATGGCATTGGTGTTTCAAGACTTGTGGGCGCAATTATCGAAGCTTATCATGATGAAAAAGGAATTAGGTGGCCTTTAGATGTTGCTCCATTTAAGGTTTCCATAGTTAATTTAATGCCAGAAGATCAAGATTGTGCCACAAAATCATCAGAATATTATGAATATTTTATGAAAAATAATATTGAAGTCATTTTAGATGATAGAATCTGCAGTATAGGAAAAAAATTATCTGATAATGAGTTAATTGGGACACCATATCAAATTATTGTTGGCAAAAGAGATTTAAAAGATAATTTAGTAGAAATAAAAAATCGCCAGAATAATGAAAGTGAAAAAATTTCATCAAGTAGTGTAATTGACTTTATTAATAATAAGTTAAAAAAATAGATGATTTCTAAATCAGAACGATTACTGATTTTTAGATTTTTATTCTCTAAGAAATCTGATGGCTATGTGTCTATTTTCGCTTGGTTTTCAATAATAGGTATTAGTTTAGGAGTAGCAGCAATTATTATAGTAATGTCTGTTATGAATGGTTTTAGAATTGATCTAACAAAAAGAATAATAGGACTTAATTCACATCTTAATATTTATAGTTTTGATAATGAGATAACAAATAAGCAAGCTGATGAACTAATATTGAATATTGATAATTCTTTATTTTACCAACACTACAAATCTATTGAAACAAATGGATTAATTATAAAATCAAATAACTCAAAAGGTGTTATGATCAAAGGCTACGACGAATATGATAAAAATCATTATTTGTTTAATTCAATTAATATGGGTGCATTAATTCAAAATCCAAAAAGTGAAATATTAATTGGAGACTCCTTAGCGAATGAAATGAATTTAAGTGTGGGAGATAAGGTTAAAATTGCAATTCCAAAGACTGATAAAACAATTTTAGGAAATATTCCAAGATTTAAAACTTTGGAGGTAGTAGGTGTATTTGATCTAGGTTTATATGAATATGATTCAAATTTAATTTTTTTATCTTCAGAACTTGTTAGAAAATTACTTTTATATGATGAAGATATATATAACAAAATTGAATTCTTTACATCATCTCCTAATGAAATTGAATTATTTAAAAATAAAGTAGAATTAGAAACATCTAATCTGTTATTAAATTTTTATTCAATATCTTGGAAAGATCAAAATAAAACTTTAATAAATGCACTTAAGGTTGAAAAGAATGTTATGTTTATTATTCTTTCTTTAATTATCTTAGTTGCATCATTAAATATAATTTCAGGTTTAATTATATTTGTAAAAGAAAAAAACAAAGATATTGGAATTTTGAAAACTATTGGAATGAGTAATAAAAGTATTATAAAAATATTTTTTACTATTGGAATCTCAATTGGTTTAATAGGATCTTTAATAGGATTAATAATTGGAATTCTTTTCACAATAAATATTAAATCAATTCAAAGTTTTTTAGAATATTTACTTGGAACAAAACTGTTTTCTGAAGAAATTTATTATTTGTCATCTTTACCTTCAAAAATTAGCATAAATGAGGTTGTTTACGTACTTTGTGTAGCAATAATCATATCAATTATATCAACTATATTTCCAGCTTTAAGTTCTGCTAGAATAGACCCTGTTAAAAGTTTAAGAAGTGAATAATAAATTTTTATTAGAGATAACCAATCTTTGTAAAAATTATACAAATGAAAATAATTCAAAAATTGAGATAATTAAAAATTTAAATTTTAAATTAATGCAAAACACTAAAGTTGCGATTGTTGGGCCTTCAGGTTCAGGCAAAACTACTTTTCTTAATATTATTGGTTTACTTGACTCTGTATATGATGGAAAAGTTTATTTTAAGAATAAAGATATTTCTTTATGCTCTAAAGATGAAACAAATAAAATTAGAGGATTATCAATTGGTTTTATTCATCAATTTTTTCATCTGATTCCTGAACTCACTGTGATCGAGAATGTTATGCTTCCATTATTAATAAATAAAAATGAAAAGAAAAGTTATGAAATTTCTAAAAAACTACTTCTTGAATTTGGTTTAAATGAAAGAATAAATTATAAACCTTTAAAATTATCAGGAGGAGAGCAGCAAAGAGTCGCTATTGCAAGATCTTTGGTAAATGATCCAGATTTAATTTTAGCTGATGAGATGACTGGCAATCTTGATGAAAATACTGCTAACAATATTTTTAAATTTTTTATAAATTATATCAAACAAAATAAAAAAACTTTAGTATATGTTACTCATAACAAAACGTATTCTTTATTAGCTGATGAAATTTATTATTTTAAAAATAAGAAAATACATTTAAAGAATGAATAATCCTTTTATTCATTTACGATCTTTATCTTCATATTCTTTATCAGAAAGTACTCTAAAAATTACAAATTTAGTAGATCTAGCTAAAAAAAATGACATGCCTGCAATTGCCATTACAGATAATAATAATATGTTTGGAGTCTTTGAATTTTCCAAAGAATGTGTAAAAAATAATATCCAACCTATAATTGGAACCTCAATAAATTTATTAGATATTATTGTAAATAATCAAATTTCCCAAGTTACATTTTTAGTCAAAAATGAAATTGGGTATAGAAATCTATTAGAATTAAGCTCACTTTCTCATCTTAATGAAGGAAATAATGTTGGTATATACTTTTCGCAATTAGAGAAATTTTCTGAAGGTTTATTCTGTTATATTGGCGGTGAATTAAATCCTTTACTTTTATTGAACAAAGAAAACAAAAAAAAAGATATCATTCAATTAATAGATAATTTTAAAAAAGTTTTTAAGCAAAATTTTCTTTTTGAAATTCAAAGAATAAATGATCAAAATATCGATATTTTTGAAAAAGAATTTATTAATTTATCAAAAGAATTTGACATACCCCTCATTGGTTCAAATAATATAAAATACGCTAATAAAGACGATTATTCAGCTCATGATGCATTACTTTGTATTGCTCAAAAATCTACAATTAACAATTCTCAAAGAAATACTTCTAATGAAAATATTTATTTTAAGTCAAATGAAGAAATGTATGAAAATTTTGAAGATATTCCTGAGATAATACAAAATAATTTAAATATTTCTCTATCTTGTAATTATTTTCCTGAATCAACAAAACCACAATTACCAGAATTTAAAAATGATTTAGATCTATCAGCAGAAGATTTTTTATTAAAAACCTCAGAATTGGGACTTGGAAAAAAAATAAAAGAAAAGAATATTAAGAATATAGAAATTTACACAGATAGGTTGAAATATGAAAATGAAATCATCATTAGAATGGGGTTTGCTGGATATTTTTTAATAGTAGCAGATTTTGTTAATTGGGCTAAAGAGCAATCCATCCCTGTTGGTCCTGGAAGAGGATCAGGCGCTGGCAGTTTAGTAGCTTGGTGTTTAGGGATAACAGATTTAGATCCATTAGAATATGAATTATTATTTGAAAGATTCTTAAATCCAGAAAGAGTGTCAATGCCAGATTTTGACATAGATTTTTGTCAAACTAGAAGAGATGAAGTTATCGAATACGTAAATAATAAATATGGAAATGAATGTGTTGCTCATATAATTACATTTGGAACACTTGCATCAAGAGCTGCCGTGAGAGATATTGGTAGAGTTTTGGAAGTACCTTATGGAGAGGTAGACTCTTTTGCTAAACTAATACCTTTTAATCCATCAAATCCATTGACTTTAAGTGAGTCAATTAAATCTGAGAGAAGTTTACAAGAAAGGATAAGCAGTGATGAAAGAATTTCAAATATTATTGATGTTAGTCTAAAAATTGAGGGAACTCACAGACATGCCTCAACACATGCTGCAGGAGTTGTTATTGGTCATGAAAAATTATCTAAAGTAGTTCCTTTATACAAAGATCAAAATACCAATACAAATGCAACACAATTTTCTATGAAATACGTTGAAGAAGCAGGTCTAATAAAATTTGATTTTCTTGGATTAACCACATTATCAATCATTGATGACTGTATAAAATTGATAATTAAAAAGAATAAGAATTTTTTAATAAATAACATACCTCTAGATGACAAAAAAACATATGATCAGTTAAGTAAAGGTGACACAGTTGGAATCTTCCAATTGGAAAGTAATGGTATGGGTAGCGTACTTCGTCAACTACAACCAGATAGATTTGAAGAAATAATAGCCGTAGTTGCTTTGTTTAGACCTGGACCAATGGATAATATTCCTTCTTTTTGTAATAGAAAACATGGACGTGAAGAAATCAAATATCTTCATTCTATGTTAGAAGACGTCTTAAAAGAAACTTATGGAATTATTGTTTATCAAGAACAAGTAATGCAGATTGCACAAGTTTTATCAAATTATTCTTTAGGTGAAGCAGACTTACTAAGAAGAGCAATGGGAAAAAAAATTCAAAATGAAATGGATATGCAAAAATCAAGATTTATAGAAGGTGCTGTTCAAAATAATATTGATAAAAAAGAAGCTTCAAAAATATTTGATTTAGTTGATAAATTTGCAGGTTATGGTTTTAATAAAAGTCATGCAGCAGCATATGCTTTAATATCTTATCAAACTGCTTATCTAAAAGCTAATTTTCCTCACGAATTTCTTACAGCAACTTTAAACTATTCTATAGATAGAACAGAAAAAATTATTTTACTTAAACAAGAAATAGAAAGATTAAATATCAATTTTTTAAAGCCAGATATTAATTTTTCTGATCCTTTATTTTCAATTGAAATTAATGACAACTTAAAATCAATAAGATTTGGATTAGCAGCAATTAAAGGTGTTGGTATAAAATCCATTTCTAGTATGGTTGATGAAAGAAATAAAAATGGCAAATTTAAAAGTATCATTGATTTTATGAATAGAGTTTCAAAGGAGGTAATAAACAAAAGACAACTTGAAAAACTTATTCAGGCTGGAGCCTTTGATAGTATAGAAGTTAACAGATCAAAATTATTTAATAATGTACCAAAATTTGTTGAATTATTTGGAGGAGAGAAAAATATCAATCAAGACATGCTTTTTGAAGAAAATGAGATTTCTTTTGAAGATAAAAACTTATTTAATCAAAATTATGAAAAATGGAAGAATGCAGAAATTCTTTCTAACGAATTAGAGGTTATTGGATTTTATTTTTCTGATCACCCATTAAATCATTATCCAAAAAAGTTTTTTGAATTAGAGAATATTATGTCTTTCAGAAACTATTCAGAAAGCTATGACTCAAACGTCATTAAAGCTTGCGGTGCTATTTTAGATATTAAAGAAAGATCAAATAAGGATGGAAAAAAATATGCATTTATAACAGTATCAGAAACTAGTTTTCAATTTGAATTAACTATATTTAGTGAAAATTTATATAAATACCGACCATTATTAAAAGAAGGAAATTTATTAATATTTAATATTGATATTGTGAAAAGTAATACTGATACACGTTTTATAATAAGATCACTAGATTCTTTGGAGAAAACCTTTGTTAAAAATAATTATAAATTTAATATTTATACAAATATTAAAAATATGGATGTATTAAAAGATAATATCTTTGCAGAAAAAGAAAGTGGCAATTTTGATAATTTTATTGATGTCTTCATTACAGTGGATCAGAAATTAGTAAATTTTGATTTCAATAAATATTCAATTAAATCATATAAAAAACTTGATGATTTAAATAAATCTAAAATTTTAGATTATTCTTTAGAAATATCTTGAAAAAATAACTTAATATAATAATAGAGCATTCAAATTAAATCTAGCACACAGAATAAACCGGTGTTTTTGTTTCTGTGGAGGTTAAACCGGGAGAAATTATGAATTTACCAGAAGTTAAAATTGAAGATCTACTAGAATCAGGCGTTCATTTTGGACACAATGTAAGAAGATGGAATCCAAAAATGAAAGAATATATTTATGGTGTCAGGAATAATATACATATTTTTGACTTAAGAATAACCTTAGAATTATTAAATAATGCTCTAACTAAAATTCATGAAACTGTATCTAAATCTGGAAAAATTCTTTTTGTAGGTACAAAAAAACAGTGTAGCGATATTGTTAAGGAGTTGGCAATGTTAAATAATAATTATTATGTAAATAAAAGATGGTTAGGAGGTACCCTAACTAACTGGAAAACAATTTCTAACTCAATTAAAAGACTAGAAGAAATAGAACTTTTCTTAAAAGATAATGAACAATCAAAAAATTTATCAAAAAAAGAACTGCTTGATATTTCAAGAGAAAAGCAAAAACTTGATCTAAATATTGGTGGAATTAGATCTCTTAACGGGAAACCAGATCTTTTAGTAGTTTTTGACGTTATAAAGGATAAGATTGCTGTTCGTGAAGCAAATAAACTTAATATTCCTGTTGTTGCTATAGTAGATTCCAACGCTGATCCAGAAAATATAGATTATGTAATACCTGGAAATGATGATGCTCTTAGATCTATTAATCTTTATAAAAATTATTTTTTTTCAACAATTGAAGATGCAATCAATTTTAACAATCAATTAAATGAAAATGAAAATAATATAAACGAAGATAATTTAAAAAAGGATGATAAATAATGTCAAGCATTGCAGAACTTATTAAAGAATTAAGAGATAAAACTGGGGCTGGTTTTCTAGATTGTAAAAAGTCTTTAGAAGAAAATAATAATGATATTGAAAAATCAATAGAAGCTCTAAGAAAAAAAGGTTTAGCTAAAGCATCTAAAAAAACTAATAGAGAAGCAAATGAAGGGGCAGTTGGTGTTTATGCTAATCAAAATATTACAGTTCTGATTAAAGTTAATAGTGAAACTGACTTTGCTGCAAAAAGTGATACATTTCTTGATTTTCTAGATAGCTTAGGTTCAATTGTATTAGAAAATAATATTAAAATTGATAAAAATGATCTTTTAAACCTAAACTATGAAAAAGGAACGGTTAATGATTATTTTAATTCAATGATTGCTAAAATTGGTGAAAATTTAATTTTAAATGATCTTATAATAAAAGAAAATCAAAATTCCTATTTTTCATATTACATTCATAATAGTTATAGAAGTAACATTGGAAAAATTATATCCTTGTTAGAATACTCTTCAGATAAAAAAGATAATATAATTGAAGCTCTCTCAAAAAATCTATGTATGCACATTGCTGCAATGAAGCCAGAATCTATTGATATCGAAGATTTAGATAAATCCATAGTTTTAAATGAAGAAAAAATCCAAAGAGAATTAATTCTGAATTCTGGCAAACCATCCAATATAGTTGAAAGAATTTTAGAGGGTAAAATGAAAAAATTTTATAGTGAAATAACTCTTCTAAACCAACCTTATATATTAGAACAAGATAAAACTGTACGAGATGTAGTTGTAGAAAATTCTAAATTTAATTTTAATCTATTATCCTTTGATTTAATTAGTTTGTAAGATGAGTCAAAGAATATTGCTTAAAATTTCCGGAGAATCTCTTATGGGATCCTCAAATTATGGAATTGATGTTTCTACAATTAATCAAATTTCAAATGAAATTAAAAATGTTTATAAGAAAAAATATCAAATTTGTTTAATCATTGGGGGTGGAAATATTTTTAGGGGCATAAAAGGTGCATCAGAAGGTATAGATAGATCAACTTCTGACTATATGGGTATGTTAGCGACAGTTATGAATGCATTATCTCTTCAAAGTAGCTTGGAAACAATTAATGTCCCAACAAGAGTTCAATCAGCAATTAACATGTCTCAAATAGCTGAACCATATATTAGAAGAAGAGCTATTAGACATTTAGAAAAAAATAGAATAGTAATATTTGCTGCAGGTACTGGAAATCCATTCTTTTCTACTGACACTGCTGCCACACTCAGAGCATCCGAATTAGATTGCAAATTAATTATTAAAGCTACTAAAGTAGATGGCATTTATAATAAAGATCCAGTTAAATTTAAAAATGCAAAGTTAATTAAGAAGATTTCATATAATGAAGTAATTAATAAAAACTTAAAAGTAATGGATTTAACTGCAATTAGTTTGGCAAAAGATACAAAAATACCAATATTTGTAACAAATATTTTCAAAAAAAATTCTCTAATTAATGTTTTGAATCGTAAGGGATCATATAGTAAAATAAATTAGTATTATGACAGATCTTGAAAGTAAAATGAATTCTGCTGTTATTCACTTTGAAAAAGAGCTTAACTCATTAAGAACTTCTAGAGCAAATCCATCAATGCTAGATAATATATTTGTTGAAGCTTATGGCTCAAAAACACCTTTAAATCAACTTGGAAACATTTCTGTTCCAGATGCAAATACAATTACAATACAAATTTGGGATAATTCACTTATACAATCAATAGAAAATGCAATAACTGAATCAAATTTAGGGATTAACCCACAAACAGATGGCCAAATTTTAAGACTACCAATACCAAAGTTAAGTGAAGAAAGAAGAAAGGAGATAATAAAAATAGCATCAGAATTTGCTGAAAACTCAAAGGTTGCTGTTAGAAACATTAGAAGAGATTTTATTGAAAATTCCAAAAATGAAAAAAAGAATTCAAATCTTTCTGAAGATGAACTAAAAAGAAAAATTAATGATATACAGAAAACAACTGACAATAATATTAATAAAATAGACAAAATATTAGAAGAAAAAAAAGCTGATATTTTAAAAGTGTGAGCTTGTTAAATAATCTCGAGCATATTGCTCTTATCCTTGATGGAAATAAAAGATGGGCAAAACTAAATAACTATTCTAATAAATTAGGATATACAAAAGGTTTTGAAAATATTAAAAAATTAGTTCAATATGCATTATATAAAAAATTAAATTATTTAACAATATTTGCTTTATCATCTGAAAATTATAAACGATCTTCAATTAATATAATTTATAATATTATTTATGATAATTTTTCAAAAACTTTTGAAGATTTAATTCATGAAGAAGGAGTGAGAATAAATATTTTTGGATCTAGAGAAAAACTGCCAAAAAAATTAAAAGAAATCTTTGAAAAAATTGAAAAAACATCTGAAAAAAATAAAAATTTAAATTTAAATATTGCATTTAACTATGGTTTTAAAGATGAGATTAAATATGTTTTACAAAAAGTCTTAAAAACTAAAACCAAAATTAATTTAAACAAACAAAAAAATATCGATAAATTATTTTTTATTGGCTCTTTGCCAGAACCAGATATTTTAATAAGAACTGGTGGGTATAAAAGATTAAGTAATTTTATAATGTATAACCTGACTTACACTGAACTTTTTTTCACTGACACTCTTTGGCCAGATTTTTCTGAAAAAGAATTAAATTCAATTATAAATCAATATCATCAAATTGATAGGAAATATGGTCTATAAAAATTTTTTTCTAAGACTTTTTATTTCTTTAATTTTTATAATTATATATTTAATTTGTTTATCAATTAATTTTTCATTTGTTTTTTATATTATACTATTAATTTATTCTTTTATATTTATTGAAATTTATATTAATTTTAAAAAATATAAATTATTACCTTTTTTGTATTTATTTATATCTTTTGTTTTTTTTATTAATATTGATTTTAATCAAGAAATATTCTTCCATTTTAATTTATTTATCTTGATTGTTGTTATGTTTGATATTTTTTCATATATAGTTGGTAATGCTTATGGAAAAGTAAAAATATTTAAAATTAGTCCAAATAAAACACTTGAAGGTTTAATTGGAGGTGCAATAGTCTCTTTTGTTTTTGGATTAGCATTTTCACATTTTGTTGGTATTTTTATTAATATCCAATTAGTCATATATACAATACTGATAATTACTTGTTCTTTTATAGGAGATATTCTTGAATCATATTTTAAAAGAAAAAATAATTTAAAGAATTCTAGTGAATTTATTCCTGGCCATGGTGGAGTATTTGATAGGTTTGATAGTTTTCTATTTTCAATTATTTTTTATTCTATATCTATCAATATATAAATGAACATAAATATTTATGGTAGCACTGGAGTAATTGGAAGAAAAACTTTAAATTTAATAAGTAAAAATTTCCCAAATTTAAAAGTAAATTTGTTATGTGCAAAATCTAATTTGAGCCTTTTAAAAAAACAAATACAAAAATATAAACCCCAGTATGCTTTTCTTTATGACATAAAAAAGCTTCCAAAAGAAAATTTTAAAATTGAAAATACTAAATTTTTAGATATCAATGAATTGAAGAGTTATTTACTATTAAGTAAATCTGATTTAAGCTTGTTAGCAATTTCAGGGTATAAAGCCTTATATTTTTTAGAAAATATAATATTAAATACTGATAATTTAGGTATTGTTAATAAAGAAGTAATAGTTTCAGCAGGTCATATTTTTAAAAAGAAAAATTACTTTAAAAAGACCAATATTTTTCCTTTAGATTCAGAACATTTTTCACTTTTTGATACATTAAGTAATAATGGTAATCATAAAAGTATTAATAACATTATTTTAACTGCATCTGGAGGCCCTTTTTATAAAAGAAAATTTCATACTTTAAAAAACATCAAATTTTCCGAAGCTATCAAACATCCAAAATGGAAAATGGGTTATAAAAATAGCATCGACTCAGCAACATTAGTTAATAAGTGTCTAGAATTAATTGAAACTCACTATTTATTTGATCTTCCATTTAATAAAATGAAAATTCTTATTCACCCTGAAGCAATTGTTCATTCAGTAATTGAGTATAATAACTATACTTCACAGTTCAATTTATTTAAAAATAATATGGACATACCAATTATAAATTTTTTTTTATATGCTAATAACAAATTAAAAAAAAATAATAATAAATATTTTATTCAAGATTATAAAAATTTAAATTTTGAAAATGTAAAAAATGATATATTTCCAATTTATAAATTTTTTAGTAAAATTGATAAAAAAAAACCAGAAAATTTAATAAAGTTCAATGTAGGAAATGAATTTGCTGTAAATTTATTTAAAAAAAACTTAATTAAATATACAGATATTTACAAAATAATAGAAAAAGTTACATCTTTAAATTTGTATTATGCACTAAACAATATTAAAGATATTATTAAATATCATGAAGAACTTGAAATTAATTTGCAAAAATTTAAGTTATAAATTATCTATTTTATTATTATTATTATTATTATTATTATTTATTTCCAAGACATCTTACTCAAATGAGGCTTTATTTGAGATAGAGGGAAATGAATATACTGATTCAAATGTTATTATTTCATTGCTGAAAGATATTCCAGATAGTATTGATGATGAGTCTAGTAATTATATTATAAAAGTATTAAACGCATCAAACCTTTTTTCTTATGTACAGGTAGAATTAAAAAAAAATAAATATTTAATAACTGTAAAGGAATTTCCAAACATTGATAAAATTTATTTTGAAAATAACGAGAGACTTGAAAATGATGAATTATTAGCCATCGCTGATCAAATAAAATTAAATAAGTTAAACCTGATATCATTAAACTTATATATTAATGAAATTAAAAATTTATATCAGTCATTTGGGTACAATAATGTAGAAATTAATTATAAAGAAAAGATTTATACTGAAACTAATACAGCTGATTTATTTTTTACTATTAACGAAGGTAAAATTACAAAGATAAATAAAATTATATTAAGTGGTAATGATCAAATTTCTTCCGATGAAATAAAGCAAATCATTGTTTCAAAAACAAAAACTATAAGAAATATATTTGCTAATAATAATTTCAAACCACGTGTTGTAGAAAGAGATAAATATCTAATAACTGATTACTATAAAAACAAAGGTTATTTGGAAGTTAGTGTGAATACTAAAATTGAATATTTAAAATCTAATAAAGTAAATATCTATTTTAATATTAGTGAAGGTAATATTTATGCTCTAAAAAATATCGATATAGAAGACAAAAATAATTTACTAAATAAAAATACTTTAAATTTAATTCAATCAAAAAAAGCATTATTTTTTAATGATGAAAGAATTTTCTCAATAAAAGATATTCAATATTTTGAAAATGAAGTTTCATCTATAATTTTTGAAAGTGGAATCAAGTTTTTTGAAATAACTTCATTTGAAAAAATAGAAAATAACAACGTTGAAATTCTTTTAAAAATTTTACCAATTTCACCAAAATATACCAATCAAATAAATATAGTTGGTAATTCAAGAACTTTTGATAATGTAATTAGAAGAGAGTTAGAAGTTGTAGAAGGAGATGCAATTTATCAAACTCAATATCAATCTATAAGGGATAAACTATTATCTCTAAACTTATTTGAAAATGTAAATGTAAAAGAAGAAGTTGTAGAACCTAATAAAGTCAATATCATAATAGAAGTAGAAGAAAAACAAACAGGATCCTTTAATGCAGGTGTATCTGTCGGTACTTTAGATGGATTTGCAATTGTTACTGGATTAAAAGAAAGAAATTTTTATGGCACTGGAAGATCATTAGATTTTCTTGTGAATACTTCAAAAGATAAAAATCAGTTTAAATTAATAACAACTGATAGATTATCATATGAAAATGATGCAGATATAAGTTATAGTATAGACTACAAACAAGAGGATTATGCAAAAGCCAGTTCATTTAAACTAGATACCTTTAGTGCTGGTATAGGCATAGGATATAAAGTAAATGAAAATTTATTTCATAAAATTGACTTAGATTACGTACTTAAGGATTACAGAATTACTAACACTAGCACTGCTTCAAATTCAATATTAAATTCCTCTGGTGGTAACATGAGTTATTTAATTACTAATAATTTAAGATACACTACAATCAATAAAGGTTTTATACCTAAAAAAGGTAATTATTTAAATTTTAATAATACTATTGAAACACCAACTAGTTCAAGTAATGGATTTGCAAGAAATATTATTAATCTTAAAAAATATCATAATATAGATTCAAATATTTTTTCAATTCAAGGTAAAATTGGAAATATCTTTTCTTTAAATAATAATGATATTTTAACAGATGATAAATTTGCCTTAGGAGGAAGATGGTTAAGGGGTTTTGATAATTATGGAGTTGGTCCCCGAAACTCAAGAACTTCTTATGTTGGAGGCAATAATCTTGCTGCAATAAAATTAGATTACTCATATGAAGTAACTCAAAAATCAAATTTTCCTATTTATTTTAATATTTTTAATGATTACGGCCTATTATGGGATAATAAAACAAAACCAACTCAAAGTGATAATAGTGTAAGATCTTCTGCAGGCTTTGGGATTAAATACTATTCACCTGTTGGCCCTATTGGATTTACTTGGGGTTTTCCAATAATGGAAGAAGATTATGATATTAAAAGAATGTTTTTATTTTCAATAGGAAATATAGATTGAAATTAATTTACATTATAATCTTTTTTTTTATAAATATTTTTTCTTCTAATATTTTTTCACAAACTATTGCTATTGTGAATGTACAGTCTTTGATTGATAGTAATAAAATTTATAAAAAAACTATTAAAGATATTGAAATAAGTCAGCAAAATTATCTTAAAGATTTTAATATTATGGAAAATGAATTAGCTTTAAATCTTGAAAAAATTGAAGAATCTAAATTAATTTTAAATAATGAAGAGATTAAGATTCAAATTGAAAATTATAATAATCAGTTATCTCAATTTAGTAAATTAATTGAAGAATTTAATTTACATTATCAAAATGAAATTATTACAATAAGGGAAACAATTTTAAAAGAAATCTTTAAACTATTAGAAAAATATGCACTTGAAAATAGTGTTGATTTAATATTAGACTCAACTACTTATTTAATAGCATCTAATTCTTTAGATATAACTGTTGTTATAAATAGTGAATTAGAAAAATTAAATTTTAATTTAGAATATAAAGATTTTGAAAAAAATTAAATATAAAAAAATAAAAGAGATATTAGAAAAAAATTCTCTAGAAGTTAAATCAAAAATTTCTGATGAAGAAATATTTTTAAATTTAAAAACTATATCAAATTCATCTAAAAATGATTTATCTTTTTTTTCAAATATTAGATATCTTAATGATCTAAAAAAAATAAAGGCTAAAGCTTGCCTGATTGAAGAAAAGTTTATAAATTATCTTCCTGATAATTGTTATCCAATTATAGTTATGGATCCATATTTGGCTCTAGCTTTTATAAGTAATTTATTTAGTGATGAAATTTTTCAATCAAATGGCATCATTTCAAGTAACACATCTGTAGATTCAAAAAGTAAAATTGAAAAAAATGTTCAAATAAATTCATTTACAACGATTTTCCACAATACTGAAATTAAAGAAAACTCTTATATTGGTTCAAATTCAAGTATTGGTCCAAATGTTATTATAAATAAAAATGTTGTTATTCATGATAACGTCTCTATTTCAAATGCAATAATAATGGACAATTGTATAATTAAATCTGGTGCTAGAATTGGTGGTGCTGGATTTGGTTTTGAAATGAAAACTAAACAAAAAATAAATCATAGTGGTAATGTTATTATTGGAAAAAATTCTTCAATTGGCTCCAATACTACTATTGATAGAGCAGTTTTTGACTCTACTATAGTAGGAGAATTTTCTAATATAGATAATTTAGTTCAAATAGCTCATAATGTTAACATTGGAGATTTTGCAGTTATTGCTGCCCAAGTAGGCATTGCTGGAAGCACCAAAATTGGTAATTATGTGAAAATTGGTGGACAAACAGGCATATCAGGTCATTTAGTAATAGGTGACAATGTTAGTATAGCCGGTAAAAGTGGAGTAACAAAAAATATCTCAAGCAATGCGATAATAGCTGGTTTTCCAGCAAAAGATATTAAGTTATGGAAGAGAGAAATCATAAGAAATAGTTTAAGAAAATGAAATTAAATACAGAAGAAATTAAAAACCTTATTCCTCATAGAGATCCATTTTTATTTGTTGATACTTGTGAGATAATTACACCTGGGGAGCATGGTAAATCTGAAAAATTATTTACTGCAAATGAATATTTTTTTAATGGGCACTTTCCTAACAATCCAATTGTTCCTGGAGTAATTATTGTTGAAGCGATGGCTCAAACAGCTGGTATAGTTGTTTCATACAAACTTAAAGAATTTAAAGAAAAGTCAGTTTTATTCATGAGTGTAAATAAAGCTAAATTTAGAAAACCTATATTCCCAAATGAAAAAGTATCATTTGAAGTAAATTTTGTTAATAGTGTTAGAGATGTCTATAAATTTGAAGGTACTTGCTTCAAAGAAGATGTAAAAGTTTGTGAGGCTGAGTTTTCAGCAATGATAACTTATAAGTAATAATCAGAAATATATTATTTATTTTAAGTTACATTTTCATAATTTATTAAAGTTTAAAATATGATCCATCCTTCAGCTGTTGTTTCAAATAATGCAGAAATTGACGAAACAACAAATATAGGCCCATTTTGTATTATTGGAGATGGAGTAAAAATTGGAAAAAACAACAATCTAATTTCTCATGTTTCTATTATTGGCGACTCAATTATTGAAAATAATAACACGTTTTATCCATTCTGTTCAATTGGTTCAGAACCTCAAGACTTAAAATACAATAAAGAAAAATCCTATCTTAAAATTGGTAGTAACAATAAATTTAGAGAAAATGTTACAGTGAATCCAGGCACATCTGGAGGAGGTTTAAATACAAATATAGCCGATAATTGTTTATTTATGGTAGGTTCACATGTAGCGCATGATTGTATTATTAAATCAAATGTTATTTTAGCCAATAATGCAACTCTTGCAGGACATGTAGAAATTGATAATAATGCAATTTTAGGAGGTAATTCAGCAATTCATCAATTTGTGAGAATAGGAAAATATGCAATGATTGGTGGTATGAGTGGTGTTGAAAAAGATATCATTCCATATGGTTTGTATACAGGAATAAGAGAAAATTTAAAAAGCTTAAACCTCATTGGCTTAAAAAGAAAAGGCTTAACATCTAATGCAATCAATGAAATTAAAAATCTTATAAATATAATTTTTGATAAAAATGACACAATTGAAAATAATATTAAAAATAATTTTGTTGAAAGTTCTGAAATTTTAGAAATTAAGGAAGTAATTGAATTTCTGAACTCAAATTCAAAAAGAGGCATTACCACTTTTGAAAATGACTAAAATAGGAATAATTGCTGGGGATGGTAATTTGCCCCTATATATTGGCAAATCATTATTAAGTAAAAATTACGATGTTACATTTTTATCTTTAAATAATAAAAATAATAAATTTTATAACAATCATAATGTTGTGAATTTAGATATCTTATCAGTAAAAAAAATTTTTAAAGTTTTAGATTCAAATAAAATAAAACATATAATATTTGCAGGAAGCATAAAAAGACCTGGTATTAAAGATTTAGGTTTTGATTTCCCTACATTGTTACTTGCTAAAAGTCTTTTATTAGAAAAAAAAGGTGACAATAATCTTTTAATGAGCTTGAAAAAATACTTTGAAACTAAAGGATATATTTTTTTTAATTGGACTAAATATTGTAAAGAATTATTTTCAACAGAAATAAATTTAACAAAAATCAGACCTTCTAAAAACGCAATACTAAATTTAAAAAAAGCAAAATCTATATATCAAATTTATAAGAAATTAGATGTTGGTCAGGCTATGATAATTCAAAATCAATTAGTTTTAGGATTAGAAGCTATAGAGGGTACTGATGAGTTGTTAAAAAGATGTAAAGAATACAAAAGAAAAGATGATAATGGTGTACTGTTTAAATTTTCAAAGCAAAACCAGAGTAATCTAATTGATATTCCTTTAATTGGCTTAGATACAATGAAAAATTTAAAAAAATATAATTATGAAGGTGTATATTTGCAAAAAAATAAGTGTTTAATTTTAGATAAGAAAAAAATTATTGATTATGCTAGTCAAAATAATTTATTTATCTCATCAGTTGATTTAAATTGAAAAAAATAAAAATTTTTGTTTGTTGTACTGAACAGTCCGGTGAAAATATTTGCTCAAATATTTTATCAAGAATGAATATTGATAAATACCAATTTGATGGAGTTTGCGGCAAAGAGACTGAAAAATATATTACTACTAAAATTTATGATTTATCAGAATTTAAATCTTTAGGGTTTTTTGAGATAATACTTTCAATTTTAAAATATTTAAAAATGATAAAAAGATTAAAAAACTATATTATTAAAAATGAATATGATTTAGTTTTAACTATAGACTCACCAGATTTTAATTATAACCTTGTAAACCAATTAAGAAAATCAAATTATAAGAATCAAATAATACATGTAGTTGCACCAACTGTTTGGGCTTGGAGATCATATAGGGCAAGGAAATTTGCAAATATTTTTGATGAAATTTTTCTATTATTCAATTTTGAAAAAAAATATTTCAATTTTGATAATCTAAATAAAACTTTTATTGGGCATCCAATTTTTCACATAAAAAAAAGAGAGAATAAAGGAAAATATAAGTACCTCTCTTTTTTACCAGGTAGTAGACAAAATGAAGTATTAAAACTTATGAAATATTTTAGTTATATTGAAAAATATATATCTGAGAATAATCTACATTATAAAATATTTATTCCAACTTTGCCTCATCTTGCATCTTTAATTAAAGAAAATACTAAGCAATGGAAAACTGAGACTATTATCTCAACTGATATGAGTAAATTTGATGAATATTATGAAGATGTTTACATAAGTATAACTTGTTCTGGTACAGCCTCTTTGGAAATTGCCAAAAGGAATATTCCTCAAATAGTAATCTACAAACTTAATTATTTCACAGAAATTTTAATCAAACCTTTTGTAAGAGTGAAATATGCAAATCTTATAAATATTATAAGTAACCGAATGATTATTCCAGAAGTTGTTAACTCAAATTTAAATGAAAAAAAGTTATTAAATATCTTTCTAAATTTATTTAATGATAGAAAAAAACAAGAAAATCAAATTAACTTAATTAATATGTATCTCAAAGAAATTGTTAATGATTTTAGTCCTTATGATGTGAGTGTTAATCGGATAAATAAGTTAATTAATCTTTCTTCCAAAGCCAATTAAAAATTGATTTTTTTTCTCTAGAAGATTCAACTTGATAAGGTCTAGCTTTATAACCAGTGTATAATTGACGAGGTCTGCCAATTTTATTAATAGGATCTTCTATCATTTCTTTCCATTGTGAAATCCATCCTACAGTTCTTCCTATTGCAAATAGCACTGTAAACATACTTGTGGGGAAACCTAATGCTTTTAGAATTATACCTGAATAGAAATCTACATTTGGGAATAATTTTTTACTAATAAAATATTCATCTTTCAGAGCTATTTTTTCTAATTCTATTGCAATTTTAAGCAATGGATCATCTTGCATATTTAACTCTTCTAAAACCTCATGTGCACTTTCTTTCATCACAGTGGCTCTTGGATCATAGTTTTTATAAACTCTATGCCCAAAACCCATTAATCTAAAAGAGTCATTTTTATCTTTAGCTTTATCTATAAATTTTTGTATATTTGATACATCACCAATCTCTTCTAACATTTTAATTACTGCTTCATTAGCTCCACCATGAGCTGGTCCCCACAAAGATGCAATACCAGCAGCAATACAAGCAAAAGGATTTGCACCAGAGGAACCTGCCAATCTAACTGTTGAAGTGGATGCGTTTTGTTCATGATCAGCATGTAACGTAAAAAATCTATCCATTGCTCTAACAATTTTTGGACTCACCTTGTAATCTTCTGATGGCACAGAAAATGTCATGTATAAAAAATTTTCTGCATAAGAAAGATCATTTCTTGGATAAACAAATGGTTGACCAATGGAATATTTATAAGCCATTGCACCTATTGTGGGAATTTTTGCTATTAATCTATGACAGGCAATCATTCTTTGATTAATGTCTGAAAAATCAGTACTGTCATGATAAAAGGCTGAAAGGGCGCCAACAACACCTACCATAATTGCCATAGGGTGCGCATCTCTACGAAAACCTCTGTATAAATTTACTAGTTGCTCATGCAACATTGTATGATTGGTAATTACATCTTTAAATTTCTGCTTGTCTTCAGGAGACGGTAATTCACCGTGCAGTAAAAGATAACAAACTTCAAGAAATTCACTTTTAGATGCCAAATCGTGTATATCATAACCTCTATGACGAAGAATTCCTTTTTCACCATCTATATATGTTATTCCAGATTCACATGATGCAGTTGATGTAAAACCTGGATCAAAAGTAAATAAACCTGTTTCTTGATAAAGTTTACGAATATCCAAAACATTCGGACCATCTTTACTTTCAATAAGTGGAATTTGATACGATTTACCACTCTCATTGTTGAATAGAGTAAACTGTTTATCATTAACTTTTTTATCTTCGTAATCAGCCATATTTAATTATCTCTATATTGATTTAATCTATCAATAGTATCTTTTTTACCTAATATTACAAAAATATCAGAAATTGAAGGCCCTTGATAGGAATTTATTAGTAAAAATCTTATTGGTTTACCTAAAACAGGGAATTTAATTTTATTATTTTTTAAAAAATCATTTATGACATTTTGAACATTATCTCTATTCCAATCATCTATTTCTGCAATTAAATTTAAAAATTCGTTAAAAAAACTATCAAATTCTGAGGTCAGTTTTTCTGTCTTATTTATTTTATAATTTTCATCAAAATAAACACTAATTGTATCATTCAAATCACTTAGTTTTTTAATATCTTTTTTATAAACATTAAAAATATTTTTCATTTTTGTCTTATCTTTTTGTAGATATTTATTTAATTCAACATCACTTTCACAAAAGTTTATGAATTTTTCTATTCCGTTTTCTTTTCTTAAATAAAAATTATTAAAAAAATCTAATTTATTAAAACTAAATATACTAGATGATTTAGATAAATTTGATATTTCAAAATTTTCAATTATTTCCTCTAATTCAATAGTTTCTGATTTCTCTTGGTTATTTGACCAACCTAAAAGTATAAGATTGTTAATAATTGCTTCTTTTAAATAACCGTCTTTTTTTAAATCTAAAATATTTACGGCACCATGTCTTTTTGATAATTTTGTTCCATCTTCTCCGTGAATAAGAGGAATATGAGCATATTGAGGTATATCCCAATTCATAAATTTATATATGTAGTATTGTCTAAAAGTATTAATAAAATGATCGTCACCTCTAATAATATAATTGACTCCTAAATCATGATCATCCACTACTACAGATAACATATAGGTTGGTGATTGATCTTTTCTTAGTAAAATAAAATCATCTAACTCTAAATTTGCTACTATAACGTCTCCTTGAATTGTATCTTTAATTTTTAAATTGCCTTCATCCGGTACATCTAATCTAACTACAAAACCTTCATCTCTACTTTGAATATTATTATCATTTTTACATTCAGTACATATTTTTTTAGAATAATTTTTATTTTCTTTAATTAACTTTCTTTGGTTAGCTATTTTTTCTTCAGAACATACGCATTTAAAAGCTTGTTTTTTTTGAAGTAATTCTCTAGCAATTTCTTGATGCCTTGATAATCTTTTAGATTGAACTTGAATTTCATCATCCCAATTAAGCCCAAGCCATTTTAAAGAATTAGTTATGTTATCTGTGTATTCTTGTTTTGATCTTTCATGATCTGTATCTTCAATTCTCAGGTAAAATTTAGATGATGCTGATTTCTTACTTACAATATAATTAATTAAAGCAGTTCTAGCACCTCCAAGATGTAGATTGCCAGTAGGAGAGGGTGCAAATCGTGTTTGTAAAATAGTCATCTTAATATTAAGATAAACTATTAATTATATTTTCTTATAATACCAGATAAAGTCCCTTGGACTTGGATTTCACCTGCTTCATATTCCTTTGTCTGAAAATTTTGATTAGCAGGTATTAACAAGACCTTGTCTCGATCAAATTTAATAGTTTTTAGAGTAACCTCGTTATCTTGTGTAATAACAGCTGCAATTTTTCCATTTTCAACATTATTTGTCTTTTTTATCACAGCAATATCACCGTCAAATATTCCTTTATCTATCATAGATAGACCTTTTACTTTTAATCCAAAATATTTAGCATTTGGTGATGTCATCGAAGAGGGCACAGAAACAAATTCATCAGCATTTTCAATAGCTTCTATTGCTTCACCTGCAGCTATTGCACCAATTAATGGGATATTAATGCTATTCGACAAAGAATTTTCATTATCAATATTATCTTTATTAATAATTTCCATTGCTCTTGCTTTGTGCTTTAATCTTTTAATAAAACCTCTTTCTTCTAGACTAGTAATTAATCTATGAATACCTGACTTTGATTTCAGATTAACTGCACTTTTCATTTCCTCAAAAGAAGGGGATATCTCATTACTTGAAATGTAATTTTTTAAATAATCGTATAGCTCTTTTTGTTTTTTAGTAAGCATATATTGTTCTATATATGTTCTTTAAGATCAAAACAAGAACAAATATAAAAATCTATATATTTCAGGTAGTTAAATATTAGATTTACCACCTCTTTTTGAAACAAGGTGTATATTTTGAATTATTATTTTTTTATTTAAGTACTTACACATGTCATAAATTGTAAGACAGCTAATTGTTACGGCAGTTAATGCCTCCATTTCCACACCAGTATTTGCATTTGTTTTAACTGTACTTTTGACAATAAAACTAAATTTTTTATCATTTTTTATAACCTCAATGTTTATGTGATTGATAGGAATATTATGACAAAGCGGTATCAATCTAGAAGTTTCTTTTGCCGCAATAATACCACCAATTATTGCAGTTTTTTCTAGGTTCCCTTTTTTTGTCTCAAATGATTTTATTTTTTTATATGTTTCTTTATCAAATTTAATTTCACCAGAGGCAACTGCTACTCTTTCTGTGACATCTTTATTTGATACGTCAATTATATAAGGATTTCCTTTTTTATTAATATGACTCATTTAAAAGCAATTCTCCTATTTTCTTTTCTTTATCTTTAGATTTTAATAAACTTTCTCCAATTAAAAAATTATATATCCCTGTTGAATTAAATTTTTTTATATCATCTGAAGTTTTAATTCCGCTCTCTGCAATTAAAATATAATCATAAATTAAATTTTTATTCAAATTTATTGAGTTATTTAGATTGATTTCAAGACTTTTAAGGTTTCTATTATTAATTCCAATCACAGGGTAGTCTAATTTGATTGCTCTTTTTAGTTCGTCTTCATCATGAACCTCTATAATACAATCTAATTTTAATTCATTTGCATAATTTATAAATTCTATTGCTTGAGTATCTGATAGTATTGATAAAATTAATAATATACAATCAGCTTGATAAATCTTACTTTCTAAAATTTGATATTTATCAATAATAAAATCTTTTCTTAAAATAGGTAAATTTGTTTTCTTTTTTACCAGAGATAAATGATCAATATTTCCTAAAAAATATTTACTTTCTGTTAAAATCGATAACGCTCCAATACCAGATCTTTCATATAAAATAGCAATGTCTTCTGGTTTATAATCTGAAATTATTTCACCCGCACTTGGACTTTGTTTTTTTACTTCGCCAATTATAAAATTTTTTTTATTTTTTTGAGCTGAAATTAATTGATCTTTAAATTCACGTTTCTCTAATTTTGAGGAAATTAATTTTTCTAATGTTTTAAAAGAACATCTTTTTTTTGTTTCTTCTAATTCTTTTGATTTATATTCACAAATTTTTTGAAGTATATTACTCATTAATTAGTGAGTTTACAAAATTTTTTGTAATTCCTTCTTCAATTGTTTTTTTTGCTAATTCAAAACTATCTTTTAGATTATTTCTTAAATTGGATAAATATATTGCCGCTCCTGCATTTAATTCTACAATCATTTGAAATTCTCTGTAATCGCCGTTAATCATTTTATTAAAGCAATTTGCATTATATTCTGGATCTCCACCTTTTATATCTTCTAATTTAATTAAATCATAACTATAGTCTCTTGGATCAAAACTATATTCCAGAACTTTATTATCTTTCAATTCATTAATTAGAGTATTATCTGATAAACTTATTTCATCTAAGCCATCCAATCCGTGAACAACCATCGCTTTTTCAGAACCTAATTCTTTTAAGCAATTACAATGCATAGAAACTAAATCTCTTGAATAGACACCTAGAAGCTGTTTACTTGCTTTAGCAGGATTTGTAAGAGGGCCTAATAAATTAAAAATTGTACGTGTAGCTAAATTCTTACGAACATTAATTACATTCTTCATGGCAGAATGATGATTTTGAGCAAATAAAAAGCAAAAATTTTTGTTTGATAATGAGTTTTCTAAATCTTCTACATTATTTGTAATCTTATAACCTATTTTTTCTAGCATATCTGCAGAACCTGATTTTGAACTAACCGAACGGTTACCATGCTTTGCTATAGTAACGCCAGCACTTGCAGCAACTATTGCTGCACTTGTTGATATATTTAATGTGTCTTTCATATCTCCACCAGTGCCACAAGTATCAATTGTATTTTCAGGAGAGTTTATTTTTAGAGATTTCTCTCTCATTACTTTGGCTGCACCGATAATTTCTTCTTTTGTTTCACCTTTTAACTTTAAACCAATTAGTATTGATGTAATTTTAATATCATCTAATTCTCCACTCATAATTTTATTGAATATATACATACTCTCTTCAATATTCAGATTTTGTTGTTCGAGAATTTTATTTAATATTAAAGTTTGATCCATTATTTTGCTAAGTTTAAAAAGTTTTTTAAAATAATTTTACCCATATCAGTACCTATGCTTTCTGGATGAAATTGTAGTCCAAATATTGGTAATTTTTTATGTGCAATACCCATTATAATCTTATTATTTGTTTCAGCGGTAATTAAAAAATCTTTAGGCATACTTTTTTTATCAATTATAAGAGAATGATATCTAGTTGCTTTAAATTTTCTTTCTACATTTTTAAATATAGAGTGTCCAAAGTGATTAATTGTATCAATTTTTCCGTGCATGATTTCTTTGCATTTAATAATTTTACCTCCAAAAGCTTGACCAATAGTTTGATGCCCTAAACAAATACCAAGTATAGGAAATTGTTTTGATAATTCTGCAACTATATTAAGACTTATTCCAGCTTCATTTGGTGTGCATGGACCTGGTGAAATAACTATTGATTTAGGTTTTAATTTACGAATTTTATTTATAGAAATTTTGTCATTTCTAAAAACTACAACCTTTTGATTTAAATCCAATAAGTAGTGTTTAACATTGTAAGTAAAACTATCATAATTATCTATTAGTAATATCATATATCGAATTTGTATGAATCCTCTGCAGCTGCCATTAAAGCACCAGCTTTATTCAAAATTTCTTGATGTTCATTTTTTGGGACTGAGTCATATACTATTCCAGCACCAGCCTGAATGTATAATTTATTATCTTTTACAAGCCCAGTTCTTAAACTAATGCATGTATCCATGTCTCCATTAGAATCAAAATAACCCATACAGCCTGCATAAAAACTTCTATTTAAGTTTTCAAGCTCTTCTATGATTTCCATTGCCCTTATTTTTGGAGCACCAGAAACTGTACCTGCTGGGAAACCAGCCATTAAGGCATCTAGAGCATCTAAATTATTATCAATCTTTCCTTCAACATTTGAAACAATATGCATAACATGAGAGTAATATTCTATAATCATCTTTTCAGTAACATTTACTGTTCCTTTTTTTGCAACACGACCAACATCGTTCCTTCCTAAATCTAAAAGCATCAAGTGTTCTGCGAGTTCTTTCTTATCATTCAGTAAGTCATTAGATAAAAAAAGGTCTTCAGAGGCATTCTTTCCTCTTTTTCTTGTTCCAGCAATTGGTCTTATCGTAACTTTTTTGTTCCTTAATTGAACCATTAATTCTGGGCTAGATGCAACAAGACCAATTTTATCGAAGTTAAGATTTACAAGATAAGGAGATGGATTTAGTCGTCTTAAAGATCTATAAAGATTGACTGCCTTTAAATTATATTTTGTTTCAAATCTCTGTGAAGGCACAACTTGAAAGATATCTCCATTTTTAATATATTCTTTTGCTTTATTAACAATTTTATAAAATTGTTCTTTCTTGAAATTTGATTTAAATTTTAATTTAAATTTTTTATTTTTCTTTTGCGCAGGTTTTAAAATACTTTTTTCTAACTTTTTAATTGTTTTATCAATAAGTAATTTATTTTTTCTATAGGCTTTTTCTGCTGAGATTTTTTTACTTGGATACGTAACTGTCATAAGGGAAATAATATCTTTAATATTATCAAAAACTGCAACAATTTTTGGTCTGATTAAAATTGCATCAGGTATTTTTATATTGTCCTTATTACTTAGTTTAATTTTTTCTATATATTGAATTATTGGATATCCTAGATATCCAACTAGTGTAGGGAAAGGAACGTCAATTTCATTATTTTTAAATTTTGAAATTTTTACAAGTTCTTTAAGACTATGAATTGGCTTTTGATCTAGTTTATAATCAAAATTATGATCCAAATATTTTATTTTTACCTTACCTTTCTTAACTGTCCAAATTAAATCTGGATCACAACCAAGTAATGAGTAACGTCCTCTTTTACTTCCACCCTCTACTGACTCTAATAGAAAGGAATATTTTTCCGATTTACTAATTTTTAATAATGATGAAAATGGTGTTTCAATATCAGCAATAAGATTTTTTTTTAATATCTGAGGTAAGCCTTTATTATATTGACTTATAAAATTTTTTTTTTCTAGACTCATTTATACTGAGATAAAAGACCATTTATTAGTTCATCATTGATCGAAATTTCTTTTGTCTTAATAATCTCACTACCAAATGCTGTTTTCAAATCACCTATTAAATTAATATTTGATGTATTTTCACCTTCTTCAGGCATCTTTATACTTTTAATATTAGCAAAATAAATAGCATTTTCATCTGATCCAAAAGCTACTTTATCAATATCAGTTTCAAAAATCTTTTGTTTAAAAGATATTGGTAATTCATCATTAGTCTTTAAAGATAAAATTAAATTATCCGGATTAGTTGCATAAAATTTACTTATATCTGTGAAAGTTTCTTTATTATTTTCAAAAATATTTTCTGCTTGTTCAGTTTTTTTTGTAAAAATAAAATCATTTAAAACACTGTCAAAGATATTATCAATACGCTCTATTTTTGACGGATAAATGTCATCAATGTTTACAATAAAAGAAGTATCATTATCAATGTCTACTAAATCACTAACAAAATCTTTATTTTGTGTAAAAGAAAATGAAATTACGTTGCTTAAAGTAGGGTCATCGTCGTTAGTATTATTTATAATTTTTTTCTTGATGGTTAATTTCAGATTATTTTGATCTGCTATTTCATTAATTGAAAACCCATCAAGTATTTGTTGTTCGAGGCTTGATTTTAATTCATTAAAGTAATTATCTACTTCAAAATTGATTAATGTATTATTTATTTCATTCTTCACTTCATCAAATGGTAATTCTTTTTCTGGGAAAATTTCATCCAAAATAATTATATGATATGCCAAGGCTGTTTGTACTACATCTGACATACTTCCTTTGTCTAATTGAAATATTGCATTTGCAAGTTGTTCTAAAACTTTATTTTTATCAACATTTTTGAAATCATTAAAAATTATATTATTTTCTTCTGCATATTTAATAATTTCTTCATTAGTTTTTCCAGAAACTTTTAATTTAAAATCATCTGCTTCTTCTTTTGATTTAAAATTAAATTGTTTAAAACTTCTCTCTTCAGGATTAATAAATAGGTTTTTATTGTTATTGTAATATTCATTAAGACTATTTTCTGAAGGTGAAAATTTGTTGCGATAATCACTTTTACTTATTAATAAATATGAAATATCTCTTTCTTCTTTTGTCATATATGCAGCAGAGTTATTATTAAAGTAATCTAATAGTTCATTATTATCTTTGGAAATTTGATCTTTACTATAGTTTTCAAGTTTGATTTCGTCGTAAGGTATTTTAAGCAACTCTATGTCTCTACTTTGATTATCATACTTATTAAAATTTATTTGCAACTCTAATGGATAATTTTTTTGAAAGAACAACTGATCAAATACAATCGACCTAGTTTCAAAGTCTATTAAATCAACAAGATCCTCAATTTTCAAGCCCTGTCTTCTTAAAAAAGTATTCAATATTTCATCATCTAATTTATTGTTTATGTAGAGATCTGGAAAATTTCTTTTTGTTTCTTTTGCAATTGTGGTGTCATCTAAAATAAAATTTATTTTATCAAATTCATTTTCAAAAACTGCGCTATTGACTAAATTTTGAAGAGCAATTTGATGAACTTGAAAGCTTCTAACCTGATCACCAGTTAATTTACTTCCAATCATTTGAGAAAATTGATTAATATTCATATCCATTGAACGCATAAATTTAGTAGTTGAAATAGGTGTGCCAGAAATATCAGCTACAAAATTATCAGAATTAAATAAATTTGAGTATCTTGCTTGTCCTCTAAAGAAAAACAAGCTAGCTCCAAAAAGAATAGCTAAACCAATTCCAATCCAAGAATTTCTAAAAAATCTCATAAAATTTCTATTGCTTCTATAATATTAGTTTCTATAAATAAAAGTAATTATGGTAAATCTTGATAAATATTCTTCAATTTTCATTGCAAATTGGAAATTAAATGGAAATTCCTCATTTTTAAAAGATTATTATGAAAAATTAAAAGTTAATTCTAATAATTGTACGATTATCTGCTCACCTTCAATTTACTTAAAATCACTAAAAGGAAATAATGAAAACTTATTTTGTGGGGCACAAGATGTTTCCTCTTATAAAGAAGGCGCCTACACTGGAGAATTATCTGCCTCAATGTTGAAAGATAATAATATAGATTTTTGTTTGGTTGGACACTCTGAGCGCAGACAATACTTTTCTGAAACTAATGATAATGTAAATATTAAAAGTTCAAATCTAATTGAAGAAAATATTATTCCAGTTATTTGTATAGGCGAAACCCTAGAGCAAAAAGAAAACAACTTAACAGAAGAAACCTTATCTTCACAAATTAAAGATAGCGTTCCAAATTCAGCAAATCATCAAAATGCTTTAATTGCTTATGAGCCAGTTTGGGCAATAGGAACTGGATTGACTCCAACTTTAGATGAAATAAATAAAGTTCACGAATTAATCAAAAATTTTGATCAAAAATTTATTAACTTTAAACTGCTTTATGGAGGTTCTGTTAAGTCTTCAAATTCAAAAGAAATTACTAAATTAAGTCATGTAGATGGTTGCTTAATTGGTGGGGCATCACTTAAGGTTGATGAATTCAATACAATTATTTCTTGATTAATGAAATCAATTTACTATAAAGCGCACTAATGACAACTTTAGTAATTATTCAACTGATACTTGCACTTGCTCTTGTTATATTAGTTTTATTACAAGGATCTGATAATGATAGCTTAGGCCTTGGTGGTGGAACTTCAACTGGAATGATGTCAGCACGAGGTACTGCTAATTTACTTTCTAGACTAACTGCAATAACCGCAGGGTTATTCATGGTAATGAGTATCGTTCTTACAATTACTGCCTCCATTGGCTCAGATCGCAACGTTTTAGAGTCACTTCCTTCAATTAATACTGAAGAAACTTCAGAAGAACCAACTATACCAGAAAATAATTAATAATTTCTTGCTATAAATAGATCTATTATATATCACGGTATTCCGTAATGCATTTTGTTTTTATTACGGGTGGCGTCGCATCATCTCTTGGAAAAGGTATAGCCTCGGCTTCTCTAGCAACACTTCTGAAAAGTAGAAAATTTAAAGTTAGAATACGTAAGTTAGATCCTTATTTAAACGTTGATCCAGGAACAATGAGTCCATATCAGCATGGAGAAGTATATGTCACAGATGATGGCGCCGAAACAGATTTAGACCTTGGACATTACGAAAGATTTACAAATCAATCAGCTAAGCAATCAGATAGTGTTTCATCAGGTAAAATCTATTCAAATGTCCTTATGAAGGAAAGAAAAGGTGATTATCTAGGTTCAACTATCCAGGTTATACCTCATGTTACTAATGAAATAAAATCTTTTATAAACAGTGATTTAAAAAATGAAGATATCGCAATTTATGAAATAGGGGGAACAGTTGGGGATATTGAATCCCTACCTTTTTTAGAAGCAATAAGACAAATTAGAAATGATAAAAATATTTCATCAGCATTAATTCATATGACTTATATTCCATATTTAAGTTCAGCAGGTGAGTTAAAAACGAAACCTACTCAACATTCAGTTAAAGAACTTCTCAATGCTGGTATTCAACCAGATATAATTATGTGTAGATCTGAACAACCAATAGATAATGATTCAATTTCTAAAATATCTTTATTTTGTAATGTTAAAAAAGAGTCAGTAATTCCTGCATTGAATGCTAAATCAATTTATGAAGTTCCTTCATTATATTCTAAATATGGTTTGGATGAAGCTCTCCTTAAACAATTGGGTTATAAACCAAAAAATCATAAACTAAATTTAAAGCCTTGGATCGATCTTCAAAAAAAAATTAAAAAAAGAAAACATAAAGTAAAAATTGCAGTAGTAGGAAAATACACAAATCTTAAAGATAGTTATAAATCACTTAATGAAGCATTGGTTCACGGAGGTATAGAAAATTCTGCTGATGTAGATATTCAATGGATTAATTCTGAAAAAGAAAACAACGCTAGTTTAATAAAAAAATTAAAAGGTTGTCATGGAATTCTAATTCCGGGTGGTTTTGGTATTCGTGGTATTAATGGAAAAATTAGTGCTATCAAATACGCGAGAGAAAATAATATTCCTTTTTTTGGAATATGTCTTGGAATGCAGTTAGCAGTTATTGAAATAGCACAAAATGTTCTCAAAATTAAAAATGCACACTCTTCAGAATTTAAGAAAACTACTAAATCAGTTGTAGGATTAATGACAGAATGGGTAAATAAAAACAAGATTGAAAAAAGAGATAAAAATAGTGATAAGGGTGGAACGATGCGTCTTGGAGCATACAAAGCTATTTTGAAAAAAAATTCAAAAATCTTTTCGATATATAAAAATAGAGTAATTAGTGAGAGACACAGACATAGATACGAAGTAAATCAGAAATTTCTATCTAAATTTGAAAACAAAGGTTATTATTTCAGCGGTATGTCGCCAGATGGATTATTGCCTGAAGTACTCGAGAGTAAAAAACATAAATGGTTTATAGGCGTTCAATTTCATCCAGAGTTAAAATCAAGACCATTAGACCCACACCCTCTTTTTGTATCATTTATAAAGGCTGCAATTAATGATTAATATTAATTTAAAAGATTATTCTATCTCAAATAATTCTCAATTTATTTTAATTGCTGGTCCATGCGTAATAGAAAACGAAAGTCACTCACTGATTATTGCAGAAGAGCTATGTAAGATATGTGATGATGTTGGTATTAATTTAATTTTTAAATCTAGCTTTGATAAGGCAAATCGATCAAGTATTAAAAGTGATAGAGGTATAAAACTCGATGACGCATTAAAAATCTTTGAAAAAATTAAAACTAATTTTAATTTACCAATTTTAACAGATGTTCATAATGAAGATCAATGTAATCAATTAAAAAAAGATAGTATTATCGATATTATTCAAATTCCTGCGTTTCTATGCCGTCAAACAGATTTATTATTAGCTGCAGGTAATACAAATAAAATTATTAATGTAAAAAAAGGTCAATTTTTATCACCAAATGATGTAAAAAATATTTTCACAAAGATAGAAACTACAAATAATAAAAACATAATGATCACTGAAAGAGGAACATCTTTTGGTTACAATACACTTGTTAATGATTTTAAAGGTTTAGATATCATGAAAAAATATAAGTATCCTGTAATTTTTGATGCAACTCATTCTGTGCAACAACCAGGAGGCTTGGGTGATAAAAGTGGTGGTCAAAGAGAACATATCCCTTCTTTATGCAAAGCTGCTATATCTATTGGTGTAGCTGGTTTATTTTTAGAAACACATAATGATCCGGATAATGCTCCTAGTGATGGGCCAAACATGATTAATATAAAAGATTTAAAAAATTTATTAGTTCAACTTAAAAAATTTGATGATATAGCGAAAAACAATGCCTAAAATAACTAATATAAAAGCAAGACAAATAATAGATAGCAGAGGAAATCCTACTGTTGAATGTGATATAGAATTTGAAAATTCTACATTTGGAAGAGCTGCGGTTCCAAGTGGAGCATCTACTGGAGTGCATGAGTCTCTAGAATTGCGAGATAATGATAAATCCAAATATTTAGGTAAAGGAGTTTTGAAAGCGGTAGGAAATATTAATGATACAATTTCTAATGAACTAGTTGGAAAATCATTTGAAGATATTTCTTCTTTTGATGATTTTTTATTAGAACTAGATGGTACGGAAAATAAATCAAATTTAGGTGCTAATGCAACTCTTGCTGCAAGCTTAGCTTTTGCAAAATGTTTAGCTTCCTCTGAAGGTCATGAATTATATTCTTTTCTCGGTAAGGAGCATACAATGAGTCTTCCAGTTCCAATGATGAACATTATTAATGGAGGATCACATGCAGATAACGACGTTGATATTCAAGAATTTATGGTTGCTCCTATAGGTGCAAATAATTTTTCAGATGCACTTCAATATGGTTGCGAAATATTTCATTCATTAAAGTCACTTTTAAAATCAAAAGGCTTAAACACAAATGTTGGTGATGAAGGTGGATTTGCTCCTAACATAAATAGTTCTAGTGAAGTCATAGAAACAGTTTTGAAATCAGTGGAGGATGCAGGTTTTAAACCTGGAAAGGATATTTATCTTTCACTTGATGTTGCCTCAACTGAATTTTACAAAAATAATAAATATGATTTACAGGGAGAAAAAATTGTTTTGTCTTCTGATGAGATGATTAAATATCTGGAGAAATTGGTAAATGCTTATCCAATTTATTCTATTGAAGATGGAATGTCAGAGGATGATTGGGATGGTTGGTCAAATTTAACATCAACAATAGGAAAAAAAGTTCAGTTAGTTGGTGATGATTTATTTGTTACAAACAAAAAAAGATTACAAAAAGGTATTGCAGAGGGTGCGGGTAATTCTATTTTAGTTAAAGTAAATCAAATAGGTACACTAAAAGAAACTTTGGAGTCGATTAAATTAGCAAAAGAAAATAATTTCACTACTATAATTTCACATCGTTCTGGTGAGACTGAAGATACGACGATTGCTGATTTATCAGTTGGTGTTTCAGCAGGTCAAATTAAAACAGGATCATTGTCGAGAACAGATAGAACAGCAAAATATAATCAATTGTTAAGAATTGAAGAAGCATTACAAGGTAAAGCAAATTATGCTGGATCATCTGTCTTAAATAATAAATAATTGACAGCTTCGATCTTAAATATGCTATTTGTATAATAAATGAATAAATCTTTAGTTTTAAAAAATAAATTTTATTTCTATTTATCTTTTTTGCTTACTTTTTTTCTATTTGTTTATCTTCTCTATTTTCTTATAAATGGTGAGAGGGGATTACTGAAATATTTTAGTCTTAAAAATCTTAATGCTCAATACAATGGACAATATATTTCCTTAAAAAAAGAAAATGAATTTTACCTAGATAGAATTAAAAGATTACAACCAAATACTATAGATTTGGACTATTTAGATGAGACATTTAGGAAAGTTACAGGATTTACTTCAGAAAACGAAACAGTTATAATTATAGAATAGATTGATTTATTTGACAAAAAATCACCCTAATTATAATTAAAGATTATCATATGAAGAAACTTCAAAAAGCCGATTACATTAAAATGTATTCTTTTATGCTCAAAATTAGAAGATTTGAGGAAAGAGCAGCTCAACTTTACGGAATGGGTAAAATAGGTGGTTTTTGTCATTTGTATATTGGTCAAGAAGCTGTTGTTGTTGGGATTTTAATGACAATTGATAAGAATGACTCAGTTGTAACAACTTATAGAGATCATGGCCATATGATTGCTAGGGGATTAGATCCAAAACGTATTATGGCAGAATTGACTGGTAGAGAAGATGGTTATTCAGCAGGTAAGGGTGGTTCAATGCATATGTTCTCTAAGGAAAATAATTTTTATGGCGGTCATGGTATTGTAGGAGCTCAAGTACCAATTGGAACAGGTATAGCATTCACACATAAATATAATGGAGAAAAAAATATATGCAGAACATATATTGGTGATGGAGCAATGAATAATGGACAAGTTTTTGAAGCTTTTAATTTAGCTGCTTTATGGAAGCTTCCTGTTTTATATATTATTGAAAATAATAAATATGGAATGGGTACATCTGTAGATAGAGCAGCAGCTGGATTAGATTTATATAAAAGAGGAGAGGCATTTGGTATTCCTGGTGAGAAGGTAGATGGGATGAATGTTTTCTCTGTTATAGAAGCAGCAGATAAAGCAGGTAAGTATGTCAGAGAAGGTAATGGACCTTATATTATTGAAGTACAAACATATCGATATAGAGGACATTCAATGTCAGATCCTGCAAAATATAGAACGAAAGAAGAACTAGATAACTATAAGCAAACTGATCCAATTGAAATAGTTAAAGCAGAAATTTTAAAGAAAAAAATTGCAACTAATGATGAAATTGAAAAAATTAATAAAGATACTTTAGAAGAAATAAAAAACGCTGCTGAATTTGCAACTAATAGTCCTTTTCCAAAGGACAGTGAGCTTTATACGGACGTTTATTTATAAATATGAGCACAGAAATTTTAATGCCTGCATTATCTCCAACAATGACTGAGGGTAATCTGTCTAAGTGGTTAATTAAAAAAGGGGATACTGTTAAAGCTGGTGATTTGATTGCAGAAATTGAAACTGACAAAGCAACAATGGAGGTTGAAGCGGTAGATGAAGGTGTTGTTCTTGATCTTTTATTTAAAGAAGGTGAGGCGAATATTCCAGTAAATAAAGTTATAGCTATTATTGGTGATCCAAATGAAAAAGTTGAAGTAAAAAAAGAAGCTCCCGTAGAAAAAGTGATTGAAGAAAAGAAAATTGAAAAAAATATTGAGACAAAAATTGAGACAAAGAAAGATAATATAATCGATACACCATCACCTAAAATAGAAAAAGATACAAATTTAAGCTCAGAAGAAATTACCATGCGTCAAGCACTAAGAGACACTATGGCTGAAGAAATGAGAAAAGATAATAAAGTTTTCATATTGGGAGAAGAAGTTGCCGAGTATCAAGGTGCGTATAAAGTAACGCAAGGTCTTCTTCAGGAATTTGGCAAACAAAGAGTATTAGATACTCCTATTTCCGAACATGGTTTCACTGGATTAGCAGTTGGTGCAGCATTTAAGGGGTTGAGACCAATTTTAGAATTTATGACTTTTAATTTTTCTATGCAAGCAATTGATCAAATAATAAATTCAGCAGCAAAAACACTTTACATGTCTGGAGGACAAATTAACTGTCCTATTGTTTTCAGAGGACCTAATGGTGCTGCGGCTCAAGTTGCTGCACAACATAGTCAGGATTTTTCTTCTTGGTATTCTCAAGTACCAGGTTTAAAAGTCATTGCGCCATCTACTCCTTATAACGCAAAAGGTTTATTAAGATCTGCAATATCAGATCCAAATCCTGTAATTTTTCTAGAAAATGAAATTCTTTATGGATTAAAAGGTCCCGTTAATAATGACATTAACTTCTCAATACCAATTGGAAAAGCAAATATAGAAAAAGAAGGTAAAGATTTAACGATCGTTACGTATTCAATAATGTTGCAGAAATCAAAAGAAGCTGCATTAAGACTAAAAGAGGAATACGATTTAGATATAGAAATTATTGATTTACAAACTTTACGACCTTTGGATACAGAAACAATTTTAAATTCAGTTAAAAAAACTAATAGATTAATCACAGTCGAAGAGTCATGGCCATTTGGTAGTGTTGGTTCTGAAATTGCAAATATTGTTCAAAGGGATGCATTTGATTATTTAGACTCACCAGTGATAAAAGTTAATAGTGCGGATGTTCCAATGCCATACGCATTGAGCTTAGAAAAATTATATCTTCCTCAAGTTGATGATATTATAAATGCTGCAAAAAAAGTAAGTTATATAAAATAAATGGCAATTAAAGTTTTAATGCCAGCATTATCACCCACAATGTCAGAGGGTGTAATTAATAAGTGGCTAG
Source organism: uncultured Alphaproteobacteria bacterium (assembly GCA_902615845.1). Lineage (GTDB taxonomy): Bacteria > Pseudomonadota > Alphaproteobacteria > HIMB59 > CACPNW01. The sequence goes on along the minus strand of CACMQS010000006.1, from coordinate 47,031 downwards.
TTAATATTGGTGATACTGTTTCAGCTGGAGATATATTAGCTGAAATTGAAACAGATAAAGCAACAATGGAAGTTGAGGCAGTTGATGAGGGAGAAATTACACATTTAATTGATACAACACCTGATAAACAAATTGCTGTTAATTCTGTCATTGCTCTAATCAATGGTAACAAAGATGAAAGATTAGAAGATTATAATGATAAAGATCAAAATGTAAGCAGTGAAGAAAAAAATGAAGTTTCAGAAACATCTAAAGTAAATACTGAAGTAGATAACAGTCAAATAATAGAAAGAAGTAAAGATTCAAATACTAAACAAAATACTAATTTTGCTTCACCGTTTGTTAAAAAATTTTCGAAAGATAACAATATTGATCTAACTCTTATTAAAGGGTCTGGACCTGATGGTAGGATAATAAAAAAAGATATTCAAAATTTTGAACTTCATATCAATGATGAAAATATTTCTGTAATTGAGCCATCTAGTATTAGAAAAATAATTGCTGAAAGAACAACACAAACAAAAAATGAGGTTCCACATTTTTATCTTACAATTGAAACAAGAATGGATAAGCTAATAAATTTAAGAAACAAAATAAATTCAAATAGTAATATCAAAATCTCGTTTAATGATCTCATTGTAAAAGCATGTGCAATGGCAACAGCTAAAAATCCAGAAACAAATATTTCTTGGGTGAATGGTAAAATTCATCAATATAAAAATATCGATATTGCAATAGCGGTAGCGTTAAAAGAAGGATTGATTACACCTATTGTTAAAGAAGCCGATACAAAAGGATTAGCTGAAATCTCAACAGAAATTAAATCATTAGTAAAAAAAGCTAATCAAAATAAATTATTACCAGAAGAATATAGTGGAGGATCTATAACTATCTCAAACTTAGGCATGTTTGGAATCACAGAATTTCAAGCAATTATTAATCCGCCACAATCAAGTATTATTGCAATTGGATCTATAATTGAAAAACCTGTTGTGAACTCTGGCAGTATTGAAATAGGACATACAATGAAATCTACTATTTCAGCAGATCATAGATCACTAGATGGTGCCGTTGCGGCAAAATTACTCAAAGATTTTAGCGATATTTTGGAAGATCCCTTCCAAATATGGTTGAATAGCATGGATATGGAAGTTATTTAACCTACATGAGTGGACCACGTCATCCTGAAAAAGTTAAAAATAAATCAAATCCAATCCCTAAAAAACCAAGTTGGATTAGAGTAAAAGCACCAACTTCAAAGTTTTTCAAAGAAACAAATAAACTCCTAAAAGACAAAAAAATTGTAACTGTATGCGAAGAAGCTGCATGTCCAAATATAGCTGAATGTTGGCAAAAAAAACATGCAACATTTATGATACTCGGAGATATATGTACTAGAGCTTGCGCATTTTGTAATATTAAAACTGGCAAACCTCATTATATTGATCACGGTGAAGCTATAAGAATTGCTGAGTCAGTTAAGCAATTGAATTTAGAACATGTTGTAATTACAAGTGTTGACAGAGATGACCTAATAGATGGTGGAGCACTACATTTTATTAACGTAATAGATTCAATTAAATCTTTAAATCCAAGTTGCACAATTGAAATTTTAACTCCTGACTTTAAAAATAAACCAGAAGCTATAGATATTTTATCTAAAAATTTACCTGACGTCTTCAATCATAACTTAGAAACAGTGCCAAGATTATATCCATCAATTCGTCCGGGTTCACGTTACTTTGTAAGTTTAAATTTACTTAGTCAAATTAAAGAAAAAAATCCAAGTATATTTACAAAATCCGGTCTAATGGTTGGTTTAGGTGAAACTAAAGAAGAAGTATATCAGGTAATGGATGATTTAAGAGCAGCTAATGTTGATTTTATTACAATAGGGCAATACTTACCTCCAACACCGAAACACGCTAAGCTAGAAAAATTTATTACTCCTCAAGAATTTGATGAATATAAAAAAATGGCATACGCAAAAGGATTTCTAATGGTGGCATCATCACCGCTAACTCGTTCAAGTTATCATGCTTCTGATGATTTTAAAATCATGCAAGAAAATAGGAAAAATAAACTTTATTCAATTCAATGAAATCTTCAAATAGAGAGGAAATAGTTGATCACGACGCAAAAGGACTTTTTGATATTGTTTTAGATATCGAAAGTTATCCATATTTTATTCCTTGGTGTTCAGCTATGAGAATTCATTCAAAAAATAAAAATGAAATATATGCTGATATGGTCGTGTGGTATAAATATTTTATGCCCCAAACTTTTGGTTCTCACGTCACTTTTGATAAAAAAAAACTTTCAATAAGTACAACTTATATTGAAGGACCTTTAAAAGACCTTAAAACAAATTGGATTTTTGAATCATTAAAAAAAAATCAAACAAGAATTCATTTTAATGTTGAATTTGAATTTAAACGATTTTTTCACCAAAAAATTGCTGAAGCTTTCTTTCCTTTAATTGAAAACAAAATGATTGAATCATTTAAAGTTCGTGCTGATGAAATTTTAGATTAATTGATTAATTTTGCTAAATATAAAATCTCTAGTTTTTCTCTGTATCTCCAATCGTTTTCCTTTGTATATTTTCTTGAAAATATAATTACTTTTATTAACTTTAATTCCAATATATACTAATCCTACTGGCTTCAACTTTGTCCCACCATTAGGACCTGCTATACCAGTTGTAGAAATGCAGATTTTTGTTTTTTCATTTTTGTACAGACCATTTATCATGTCCTCAGCTACTTCTTTACTTACAGCTCCAAATTTTGAGAGATTACTTTTTGAAACAGATAAATATTTAGATTTAGCTTTATTTGAATAACTAATAATCCCGTAAGAGAAAATTTTTGAAACTCCACTGTATTTTGTGATAGTGTTTGCTATTAGCCCTCCTGTGCATGACTCAGCAACTGAAATTGAGATATTTTTATTTATTAATTTATCTATAACTTTTTTAATAATAGGCATTTGCAATATAAAGAACTATTACTGTATATATTCCTGCTATTAAATCATCAAGAATTACCCCAAAAGCTGATTTAAGTTTTCTGTCTACTATGTTGGCTGGAAAAATTTTCAATATATCAAAAAAACGAAATAAAATAAAAATTAACATTATTGTTACATAAGGATTTATTATTTTAATTTGATCATAAAATATTAAAATTAAGTATACTCCTAAGAATTCATCAATAACTATTATTTTTGAGTCATGTGATTGGGTATGTGAAGAGAATTTATTAATAAAAAATAAAGATAGTAAAAAGATTACAAAAAAAATAACTACAAATATTTCTAAAGAAATAATTTTGTATTCAACAATAGGAAATAAAATAACTATTGATAAAAAAGATGCAAAGGTTCCAGATGGTATTAATTTAATATATCCAGCAAAAGATAAAGATACAAAAAAATTAGCTAATTTTATCATCTGTTATATGAACTATTGACTCAGCTGCGATTCCTTCACCATTACCAATGAAACCAATTTTTTCATTTGTAGTCGCTTTAATAGATACAGAGGTATTTTTAATTTGAAGTAATGTTGAAATATTTTTAATCATTTTTGAAACATATTTATTAATTTTAGGTTTTTCAGCTATTATATTTATATCTAGATTGATTACAGAATACCCTTTTTCTTTAAGTTTATTTCTACAATAAATAATGAACTTAGATGAATCTGCATTTTTCCATTTTTTATCTGTGTTTGGAAAGTGATAACCTATGTCTCTCATAGAGAGTGCTCCAAAAATACTATCACAAATTGCATGCAGTACAACATCTGCATCAGAATGACCGATTAATTTAGAGAAAGGAATTTTAACACCACCTAATTTTAATCCATTTTTGGTTTTTTTATCAATTTGATGAATATCATAACCAATACCGTATTTTGTTATAGGCTTTCTGTATAAATTAAATAACTTAATATCTTCTGGGTAAGTAATTTTAATATTATTTTTTTCACCTTTGATCAAATTTATTTTTATTTTTGATTTTTGTAATAGCCCTGCATCATCATTAAATTCGAAATTTTTATATTTGATATGTTCTTTTAATATTAAATTATAATTAAAACCCTGAGGTGTTTGCACATTAATTACTTTTGTTTCTAATTTACTTTTCTTTATTAATTGTCTGTCATTATATTCAACGTATGGAATTGTATTAGTATTTTTGCTTAATTTGGATATAATTTTTTTAATTAATTTATTACTACATAAAGGACGTGCAGCATCATGTATTAATACATTTTTAATTTTAAATTTTTTTAAATTTTTTAAAGCATTAAAAGATGAAATTTGTCTTGTAAGCCCAGGTTTTGAATAAGTAAGTTTTATTTTTTCAGAAATAGCCTTATGATTAAAGTAAGTGTTTTGATATTTTTTATCTATTGAAATATTAATAATATCGAAGTTTGATAAATCTAAATTTGAAATAAAATAATTTAAAAAATTTGTATTCCCAATTTTTAAGAATTGTTTTGGAATTTTTTGACCAAATCTCTTTCCTTTTCCACCAGCTAGAATTACAAGTGCATTTTTCATCATTTTAATTTATATAATATACTGTTTTACTATCATTATTTAAAAACTAACTAAAGTATACAGTGTTTAACCTATCAAAATTACTTAAATCTATTCATCTTTCAAGATTATCTTTTTATTTTTTAATCTTTTTAATCATATTGAGTTTTTCGATTACATTCTACTTAATGCTTCCAAATAATGATCTAGTAAAAGATCCAAGAAGACTACAATTTTTTTTATTGGCGGATGTAATTTTTGTCATTTTATTGATATCCATAATTATTAGACAAATTGTACTGATTTTAGTGAGAAGAAGAAAAAGTTATGATGAATCTCGATTATATATAAAATTTGTAAATTTATTTGCTGCAATGGCTTTAGGACCAGCCATTGGTTTAGTTATTATAACATCATTATTCTTTAATTTAGAATTAAGAACTTGGTACGGAGATGCTGTAAGAGATGCGGTTGTTAATTCTAATATTGTAGCAAAAAATTACGAAAATGAGATTCAGGCAGAAATTGTGTCTGATACTCAGCTAATAATGAGAGAGATATTAAAAGTTTCTCAAAATAATGAGGTTAATATTAAATCAATTAGAACAGCTTTAAGTGAGTTTATTAACTTAAGAACAATTTCAAGTATTTATATTTTTAATACCGAAGGTAGTATTTACTTAAGTCTTAAAGATCCTAATAATGAAAATTTTTCTCTCCCCTCAAACGAAATATTTAAAGTTGTTAATCAAAACCGTGTTTACATTTTTCAATTAGATAAAAATTCTATTACTGCGTATAAAAAAATAAATTTTTTAAACGATGTTTACATGCAGGTTAATAGAAATTTGAATACAAATATTTGGGATCATATTAGTGCTACAAAAGAGGCATTTGAAATTTATACTATGAAAGAAGAGGAAAGTTCAGGAATACAAATAACTTATTCAATGATATTTGTTCTTTTCTCAATTTGTTTTATATTAGTGGCAATTTTGATTGGTTTTAATCTAGCTAGTAATCTTAGTAAACCAATTACAAATTTAATTAAATCAGCAAATAAAATATCAGAAGGAAATTTTGATGCTAAAGTTAGTGAAACAGATCAATTTCAGGAGATAAAAGTATTACTATCATCTTATAATAAAATGATTTCTGAAATTGAGAATAAACAAAATGAGTTAATATCAAAAAGTCAGGAAGATGAAGAAAAAAGAATTTTTATTGAGGCGATCTTAAGCCTTTTAACAATAGGTGTAATTTCTTTAGATAAAAATTTTAATATTTTGTTATACAATAAAACTTTAACAAAACTATTTAGAAGTACTAAAACTTTTAAAATAAATGAAAATTTTCTATACTATTTCCCTGAATGGAAAAAAATATTTGAGAATTTTGAAACCTCAAATAAAGTATTATTAAATTTTCAATACGATTTTACATTATATGATGATCAGAGGAATTTTAATATTAGAGTCATTAAAGAGATTAATGATAATAATATTGAGGGATATGTTGTTGCCCTAGATGATGCTACATCTTTAATTTTAGCAGAAAAACATGCTGCCTGGTCTGATATAGCAAGAAAGATAGCACATGAAGTTAAAAATCCTCTTACCCCCATTAAACTTTCTGCTGAAAGAATAGAAAAGAAATATTTAGATGCAAAAACAGACAAGGAGGGTATTTCACTTTTAACTAAAACAATATCAAGGCAAGTAGATGATATTGGAAAGTTAGTCGATGAATTTTCATCTTTTGCGAGAATGCCTGAAGCAGAAATTAAGCTTGATAATTTATCAAAATGTTTAGAAGAAGCATACCTTTTATATTTCAATACAAGGAAGGATATAAAACTTAATTTAATTAAACCTGAAAATGATATTTATTTTCATTTTGACACTCTTCAAATCTCAAGATGTTTCAGTAACTTAATTAAAAATGCTATTGAAGCTGTGGAAAAAATACCCAATCCTGCAGTAGAAGTATTAATGACAACTGATGCTAAAAATATAAAAATTGAAATAAAGGATAATGGTGTGGGGATTGATGAAAAAATGTTGAGTAAAATATTTGAGCCTTATTTTACAACTAAAACAAAAGGAACTGGCCTTGGTTTATCTATTGTAAAAAGAATTATTGAAGATCATGGCGGTAAAATAAAAATTGAGAAAAATAAAAATATGGCAGGAACAACATCACTAATTAATTTTGAATACAATGCATAAAGTTTTAATTATAGATGATGAAAAAGATATTTGTTTTCTTATTTCAGAAATTTTAAAAGATGAAAATTATAATACTTCAATTGCACTTAATTCAGATGAAGCAATTAGTAAATTCAATGAAATTAAACCTGATTTAGTAATTTTAGATGTTTGGTTATCCAATAGTAAATTAGACGGTATTGAAATTTTAAAAGAATTTAAATCAATTAATAGCAATATTCCAATTATTATTATCAGTGGTCATGGTACTGTTGATCTTGCAGTAAAATCTATAAAAAATGGAGCATACGACTTTTTAGAAAAGCCATTTAATAGCGATAAATTAATTATTCTTACTAAAAGAGCAATAGAAAGTTCATCATTATTGAGTGAAAATAAAAATTTAAAAGATACCTTAATTAAAACTATACCACTAATAGGAAAATCAGAATTCATTAAAAAAATTAATAAACATTTAAATGAACAGAGTTCAAGTAATTCAAGATTATTAATTGAAGGACCATTTGGCACAGGAAAAAAACATTTTACAAATTTAATACATCAAAATTCACAATATAAAGATAAGCTTCCTATATCAATTGATTTTAAAAAACTTACAAATGAAGCATTAGATAATATGTTTGTGGAAAATAAAAACGCAATTAATGAAAATATTTTTTTTCGATCAAACAATAATTCATTAATATTGCTCAATATTGAAACACTACCAAATATTTATCAAAAAAAACTTTTAAATTTTCTAGAAAACAAAAAATTTTTTGAAGATCTAGATATAAAATTAAATCATAAAATTATTACAATTACTGAGAAAAATTTAGAAATAGAAATTGAAAAAGGTAATTTTATTAAAAGACTATATGACAGAATTTCAACAGACTTTATAAAATTTAAATCTCTTTCCGATAGGAGAGATGACGTTCTTCCTATCCTTGATTTTTATTTAAATGAAAAAAGTGGAGGGAATATAAATTTTAAATTTTCTTCGAGAGCTTTATCTAAGCTACAAATGTATGATTGGCCTGGAAATATATCTCAACTAATTAATTATGTAGAGAAAAGTCTCATACTTAACCAAGATCAAAATATAAAAGAGTTAGAGGTTGATGATTTAGCTTTACAAATGGGAGATGAAACTGCGTCAAATTCTTCTAATAATTCACTGGATTTGTCTTTAAAAGAAGCAAGATCGGAGTTTGAAAAAAATTATTTAATATCGCAAATTAAGAGATTTAATGGTAATATAACAAAAGTTTCTGAATTTACAGGAATGGAAAGAACTGCTCTTTATAGAAAATTTAAATCACTAGATATAAAAGTAGAATAACTAATCAATGAAAACAATTATTTGTGGTGCTGGAGATGTTGGATATAGTATAGCTGATAAATTATCCCGCGAAAATTTTGAAGTTACAGTTATTGACGAAGATGAAAATAGATTAAATAAAGTATCTGAAAATTTGGATGTCAAAACAATAAATGGTATTCCTAGTATGCCATCAGTTTTAGAGAGCGCTGGAGCAAATGACTGTGAGATACTAATTGCAGTAACTAAGAGCGATGAAACTAATATGGTTACTTGTCAAATTGGTCATTCTTTATTTAAAATAAAAAAGAAAATTGCAAGAATAAGACAACAAGATTATTTAAAAAATGATTGGAAAAATTTATACAATGATGAAAATTTCCCAATAGATGCGATTATTTCTCCTGAACAAGAAGTTGCTAAAGGTATATTTAGAAGATTAATTTCTCCTGGTACAATAGACATGGTTGAATTATCAGATAAAAAATTGAAATTAATTGGATTAAAATGTGAGGATAATTTTTTACACTCAGGTCTATCTGTAAGAGATTTATCAGAAAAATTTCCTGACTATTTAGCTAACATAATGTTTATATTTAGAGGTGATCAAAAATTTACAGTAAATTCTTCAACTAAAATTGAAAAAAAAGATACCATCTTTCTAGTTGTGGAAACTGATAATTTGACAGACGTATTATCTGAATTTGGCCATCAAGAATTGCAGGCAAAAAAAGCTGTAATTATTGGTGGTGGAAATATAGGATTTTCACTTGCACAATTAATTGAAAATTCTGAAACATATATAAAAACTGAACTCATTGAAGCTAATAAAGAACGCGCAGAATTTCTTGCGTCAAATTTAGAAAATATCACAGTGACATGTGGAGATGGTCTGGATAATCAGATACTTGAAGAGGTAAACATATCAGATTCAGGCTACTGTATATCAATTACAGAAGACGATGAAGTAAATATACTATCATCCTTACTAGCTAAAAGAGCAGGAGCTGATACATCAATAACTTTGATTAATAATAGTAATTATTCATCATTGTTGTCTAATATTGGTGTCGATATGACCATAGATCCAAAAATAATAACAATTTCTAAAATTTTAGAAAAGGTTAGAGGTGTAAAAATAAGAAATGATTATTCTATAGGTGAAGGTTTTGGAGAAGTAATAGAGGCAGATATTCAGTCAGAATCATTTCTTTGTAATAAAAATCTTAAAGAATTAGAATTACCAAAAGGTATACGTATTGGCTCTATTGTAAGGGATAAAAAAATTATAATCCCTAATAGCCAAACTGTTTTTAAAGAAAATGATGATGTTGTTTTTTTTGCTGAAACAAACTGCATAAAAAAACTAGAAAAACTTTTATCAAAAGTTTAATTTAATGCCAAATTTTGCTTATATAAATAATAAATTTGTAAATTTTAAATCAGCAAAAATTCATATAGAGGATAGAGGATTACAATTTGCAGATAGTGTTTATGAAGTTATCGCAGTTTTAGATAATAATTTAATTGATTTAGATTTTCATCTTAAGAGATTAAAATATTCTCTTCGTGAATTAGAAATCAAATTTACAATTAATAAAAAAAACTTAAATAATATTTTTCTCAATCTAATAAAGAAAAATAAAACAATGAACGGTATAATTTACTTACAAATTACAAGAGGCATTCAATTTAGAGAACACAAATATCAAAAAAATTTAACTCCAACTTTGATTGTATACACAAGAAATAAAAGTTTTAATTTACCTGGAAAAAAATTTGTAGGAGTAAATACAATTACATACCAAGATCTTCGATGGAAAAGACGTGATATCAAAACAGTAAATTTACTTCCAAATATTATAGCAGCAAACATGGCCAAAAAGAAAAAAGCTTATGAAGCAATTTTAATACAAAATGGAAAAGTAACTGAGGGTACATCTTCTAACATTTGGATTATAAAAAGAAACAATTTAATAACTCATCCAGCTAACTCTGATATTTTAAAAGGAGTAACTAGAACATCTCTCATAAAAATCATAAAAAAAACTAGACTTAAATTAGTAGAAAAACAATTCACTCATAAACAATTACTTAATGCAGATGAAGCATTCTTAACAAGCTCTGGAAGTTTTATAACTCCCATTCTAAAAATTGATAATAAAAAAATTAATAAGGGTAAAATCGGTAATATCACTTTAAAACTAGCAGAAATGTATACTGAAGCATGTATAAATGGATAAAATTAAGCAAGAAGATATTGAAGATATTTGTTTTAACGTAAGTAAAAATATTATTTTACCAAAATTTAAAAATCTATCAGATGATGACATTAATTATAAAAATGGATCTGATTTAGTAACAGCAGCTGATATAGAAGCTGAAAAAGAATTAAAAAAAAATTTATTACAAATTTTACCTTCTTCTAATTTTATAGGTGAAGAAGAATTTTCTAGAAATGAGAACATATTAAATTTCTATAATGAAGATGCATATTGTTGGACTGTTGATCCAATAGATGGAACAACAAATTTTGCTAATGGTAGAGAAAAATTTGCAATAATGATCGCTTTAACATTTAAAGAAAAAATTTTACGTTCTTGGATATATAAGCCATTAGAAAAAATTATGTGTTCAGCAATTGTAGATGAAGGTGCTTATATTAATAATAAAAAAATTTTTACAAAAAGTTCAAATATAATTGGAGAAACTATAGGATCAATAAGTACAAAGTATTGGGAGCCAGGATTTAAAGATAAGTTAAAGATATTTAAAAATATATTTAAAGAAGTTAACTCTTATAGATGTATTGGTTTTGAATATATAGATATAGGCATTGGGATTAGAAATTTTGCTATATTATCAAAACTGTCTCCCTGGGATCATATTCCAGGTATTCTTTTTGTCAGAGAAGCAGGTGGTGCTGACATAGATTTTGATCACAATAAATATGACTTTACAAAAAAGAATAAGAATTTAATTGTTAGCAATTCAGAAGATTTGAATTTAAAAATTTTAGAAAAATTAGGAGAATATTCATGAGTATTAAAAATGTATCTTTTATTGGCTTAGGGGTAATGGGTTATCCAATGGCAGGCCATCTACAAAATAATGGTTATAATGTAACTGTTTATAATAGAACAACTGCTAAGGCAGAAAAATGGGTAGAAGAATATAAAGGTAGCATGGCTAAAACTCCTGGTGAAGCTTCTCAAAATTCTGAAATTATTTTTATGTGTGTTGGACGCGATGAAGATATTATTGAAGTAATGGAAGGTGATGATGGAATTCTTTCAAATGTAGCTGAAGGATCAATTATTGTTGATCACACAACGGCTTCTGCAGAGATAGCAAGAAATTACTATCAAAAACTTAAGGATAAAAAATTGAGTTTTCTTGATGCTCCTGTTTCTGGTGGTCAAGCAGGGGCAGAAAATGGTGTTCTCTCTATTATGATTGGCGGCGATGAAAAAGATTATAATACGGTTAAACCAGTTCTCACATCTTATGGCAAAGCGGTTGAGCTTATAGGTCCATCTGGATCAGGTCAAATAGCTAAAATGATAAATCAAATTTGTATTGCGGGATTAGTTCAAGGTTTGTCAGAGGCAATGGCTTTTGGAAAAAAATCGAATGTGGATATGGAAAAGGTTCTTAGCGTTATATCAAAAGGTGCTGCTCAATCGTGGCAAATGGAAAATAGATACAGAACTATGCTTGATGGTAAATTTGATTATGGCTTTGCAGTTGATTGGATGCGTAAAGATTTATCAATTTGTTTTAATGAAGCAGATAAAAATGGTGCAATTCTTCCTGTTACAAAAATTGTTGATAAATACTATGAAGAAGTTCAAAAAAATGGTGGCAATAGGTTTGATACTTCATCCCTCATGACTCTTGTAGATAAATAAATGTCAAGAAACTTAATGTTAGCAGTAATATTGTTAACAGCCTCTTCTTTATTTTGGTCAGGAAATTTTTTTTTTGGAAAAGTTGCCCACATAACTGATCTTTCACCATTTAAATTAAGTTTTTTTAGATGGTCTTTAGCTTTGTTTTTACTTTTACCGTTCACTTTTAAAAGTATTTTGGAAAATTTAAATTATTACAAAGAAAACTTTTTACTGATGACTACATTAAGTATTTTAAGTGTTACAATATTTAATTCATTTACATATATTTCATTACAAACTACTTTAGTTTTAAATTCTACTATAATGGCATCTACTGCACCAGTAATTATGATTGGTTTTTCTTGGCTAATGTTTCGAACTAAAATTTCAAAACTGCAACTAATTGGTATAATTTTATCTTTATTAGGTGCTTTAGCAATTATTTTAAAAGGAAATTTAAATAATTTATATACCCTAAATTTTACTATTGGAGATATATGGATGTTTGCCGCTGTAATATCTTGGTGCTTATATTCAGTGCTATTAAAAAAAATGGATACATCAATCCCTCAATTAGCAAGCTTAGAAGTAATGATTATTATTGGCTTATTTTTTATTATTCCATTTTATCTCTTTGAATCTTTTAATGGTACCTTTTTACTTTCATCTTCTTATGACTTTTTCATTATTATTTATGTTGCTATCTTCGCAAGTATTGCTGCTTATTTTGCTTGGAATAAAGGTGTCTATTTAATTGGACCAAATAGAGCTGGTTTATTTTTACACTTTATTCCTGTCTTTGCTGCAATTTGGGCAATAACTTTTTTAAATGAGAGTTTTGCAATATTTCATATTGTAGGTATTTTTTTTATAATTACAGGAATTATATTATCTAATATAAGATTTAAAAATGAACAAAATAATCAAAACTGATCAAGAATGGAAGTCTCTTCTCACAGAAGATGAATATTATGTAACAAGACAAAAGGGAACAGAACCTCCTTTTTCTGGTAAAAATTTTGAAATTATTAATGGCGGTATTTTTAAATGTAAATGCTGTGGCAATGAATTATTTAATAGTTCAACAAAATATGATTCTTATTGTGGGTGGCCAAGTTTTTTTGAACAAATATCACCTGAAGCAATTAAAACAGAGACTGATCGATCTCATGGAATGGTGCGTATTGAAATTATGTGTGCCAAATGTGATGCCCATTTAGGTCATGTCTTTGATGATGGACCTGAGCCAACTGGCAAAAGGTACTGTGTAAATTCGCTCTCTATTAATTACGAAGAGTTTGAATAATACTTTTTATACACTCCTATTTTCATCAATAGGTCATGCGCTTATGCATATGTTTGCAGCATTTTATTTTGTGATTGTTCTGACGATAGAAAAAGAATGGAATATTTCTTATGATCAATTAATTAGATTATGGTCTCTTGGAGCTCTACTAATTGGTTTAGGAGCGATTCCTTTTGGTTGGTTAAGTGATAAATGGTCCCGTTCAGGAACAATGACAATTATGTTTATTGGAATGGGATTAGCTTCCATTTTATGTGGTTTAAGCACATCAGTTTCTTTTTTATTTTTTTCCTTATCACTTCTAGGACTTTTTTGTTCAATTTACCATCCTGTAGGCATTCCTTGGGTGATTCATGCAGCTAACAAACAGGGAAGAGCGCTTGGTGTAAATGGTATTTTTGGCGGGGTAGGGATTGGTTCTGGAGCGTTTGTAGCTGGTACTCTTACAGAATTACTAAATTGGCAACTAGCTTTTATATTGCCTGGTGTAATATCTATTATTATTGGATTTATTCTTATTTACTTAATAGTGATTGATAAAATATCTTACAAAAATTATTTTATAAAAAATGATCAGGAAGATCATTCACGAAATGAAATGTTTTTAATTGCACTAATAATGCTTTTATCAATGTTTGCCCTTGGATTATCTTTTCATAATACACAAACTGCTTTACCAAAAGTTTTTGAAATACGAATTGGTAATATAAACTCTATTCAAATTGGATTTATGATAGCAATTATTTATTTCATTTCTGGGGCCACAACATTTGTTGGAGGCTTACTTGCTGATAGATTTAATTTAAAAACCATTTACTTAATTGGTATATTTCTTCAGTTTCCGTGTTATCTTGGTATAGCTTACATATCTGGTTATTCTTTAGTTGTGTTATGTATTCTTGCTGCCGTATTTAATGCAAGTATTCTGCCTACAGAAAATCTTCTACTTGGGAGATTTACACCTCAAAAATATCATGGTGTTGTATACGGAATTAAGTTTATTCTTGCATTTGGTTCAGGGCCAATATCAGTATTCTTAATTTCAGAAATATATTCAATTACTCTAGAGTTTACTTATTTATTTTTAATTAATGCAGTAATGATGGCTTTAGTTTCAATATTTATTATTTTTTTACCAATTCAAAATAAAAATAATATTATTACTCAGGATTAGATTTTAATATTTCGAGATAATCAGTAACATCATTAAATTTATCATCTGGTATATCTTTATATGTCATACCAAAATGATTTTTTACTTCTAAAGCAACATGAGCATAAGGATTTCTACCCTTAGGATGATTTGGATGATCTGGTAATTTACCTTTTAAAAAATCACCTGTTTCTTGAATTAGCTTCCAGAGTTTACTTGCGTTTTCTTTATTCATATTTAAAAATATCAATATTAAAATATAATTAATTACTATGCACGCAGATTCATCAACTTGGTTTAAGCCTAAAATTGATAAAAATAAATTAAAAGAACTTTCAAAAAGAAGTGATATTCCAGGACTTATTCATTTTGCAGTTTACTTTTTATCATTAATTATTTTTGGTTACCTTTCTTTTATTTTTTGGGGAACGTGGTTTTTTTTAATATTTTTTTTCATTTATTCTACAATTTATACATTTGCTGTGGCTAATGGACATGAAACAATTCACAGGACAGCTTTTAAATCTCGATGGATCAATGAAGTGTTTTGTTATATTTCTTTTTTTCAACTACATTCAGAGCCTTTAAGTTTTAGATGGAGCCATACCTTTCATCATTCAAACACATTACAAACAGAAGGAGAGTATGATCATGAAATTGAAGTGACAAGACCTACTGATTTATTAAAATTTTTTTTAAAATTTATTCCTTTAACCGATTTATTTTATATTCATCAGTCAAGTTTTGTTACAGTAACTAAGCTTGCTTTTGGAATAATGAATCCAAGTAATATAATATCAGCTCCAAAAAATCAGTGGAACAAAATTATCTGGAATGCTAGAATTTTAATACTCTTTTGGATTTTAATTATTACAGCTTCGATTTATTTACAAACGTTCTGGTTACTTATTTTTTATTTTTTACCACCATTTGTAGGCAGACCTATTCACTTTGCTGTTAATGTTACTCAGCATTTAGCAGCTAAATTTGATACTCATGACCATCGATTAAGTACTCATACTATTATTTTAAATCCAATATTAAGTTTTTATTATTGGCATATGGAGTATCACCTTGAGCATCATCTTTTTCCAATGGTGCCTTCTTATAATCTCAAGAAACTGCGAAAAGAAATTAAGGATGAGCTACCTGAACCATTTTATGGTTTATTCCATTTCTATAAAACAACATTACCTTATCTTATCAAGTTAGCGTTTAATTCTGAAAATTATTATAGAGTAGATATCTCAAAAATATCAAAAACTTAATTATCTTGCCAAAGCTCCCATAGGATCCCAAGGTGCAAGTGCTACTGGTTCCATATCTAAGTATTTTAAAAGTCTTTTATTTAAATATTTTTTATCAATGACAACTTCATAGGTATATTCATCAAACCATTCATCAGTCATCATCATATATCCTTGATTACCACTTTTCGTTCCCCAGCTATTTTCAATTTTCCATTTAGTTGAATTTCTTTTTTTAATATCGACTCCCGTTAAAAGCATGGCATGAGTCATTTCACTATCACCATACTCTAAGCGAGTCTGTTTATTCATCTTAAATGAAGTTTGGAAGACATTTTCATAGTCGTAAATGCCCATATCAAGTACACCCATATCACGACTAAAACGTTTCCCAACATCACAACCAAACCATACAGCTTCATTGTTTTTTATAGAGTCCATTGCTGATTTTTTTAATTCTTTAATATCTACATTAAGATATTTAATAATTTGTCCTTCAACAACATTACCAAGATATTCAACGGTATACATTGTATTAAATTTTTTATTGCTCATTGGAGCATGAATTAAGCAAACTTTATCTTTAATATTGATATCTGCATATTTTTTGCAGAAATCAATTGGTGTCGTATCTGAAATGACAATGTGTCTATTATCTTTATTTCTAGTAGACCAATTGATAACATCAGGCGGTTGACCAAGAAACATTGCAAGTAAATTATAGATTGTTTCCATCATGTTTTTTTTAAGAGATGAAGAATTTTTTGCTGGTCTCTTTCTTAGTATAGAACCAAACTCTCTTAATTTGTGTGTAAGAATATAATTCATAGCACCAGATTTACTGCTATGATTTGTTTCAGGCATTACATCTTTTGGAACTGCACCGTACTTGTTGATTAAGTTTACAAACATATCCCACTGTCCACCATCTTGTACAGGTGCTTTTAAAAGATGAGTAATTAATCTGCTCTCATATGATTCATCTCTTGATTTGATAATATTCTCTAAAAAATAGTTTGCTTTCTCTAACTTATCCCAAAACATGAAATAATTTTGTGAAAACTCAAATGTATTTAGTTCAAGGCTATCAACAACTTGTAAGCGCATAAGATTTAATCCTGCAAATCCCCAACATCTACCTGATGCCATTTGATTTGTTGCAGGTAGTTCTTTTTTTATTAGATTAGAAAAATTATGATTGATTTGACTAAAGTTTTCCCAATTAAGTGCAACATTAGCTAAATCATTTTTAATTAATGCATTACGAGACGCAGTATTTTTATTATTTCTTAAAAATTTATTTTTGAAAGTTTTAATTGTTGAAAGAGATATATTTTTTGCCATATTCTCTATTTAAAACTATTTCAGCTTAATTCAATTCTTAACTGTCTTTTTCTTTTTTTTGAGACCCATTTTAGCTTTTCTTTCATCAATTAACCTAATGGCATCTTCTAGTTTTAAGCTATCAATTGTTTGATCACCAAGAATTGATGCATTTATTTTTCCACATTTTACATATGGTCCAAATTTTCCATCATGAGCAGTAATATTTTTCTTTTCTGTTGGATGCTCTCCAAATGTTTTTAACGTCGCATTACCTCTCTGTGTAGGCTTAGCAATTAATTCGATAGCCCTTTCAAGTTCAATATCAAGAATATTATCTGTTTTTTCTAGAGCTTTATATTTTTTATCATGAAGAATATATGGTCCATACATTCCAATACCGGCACTAACTGTTTTATTTGTTTCCGGATGAAATCCTAATTTACGTGGCAAACCAAGTAATTGAATAGCTGTGTTTAATCCTATTTCATCTGGCTCAAAATTCTTAGGAATAGAAACTCTTTTTGGTTTCTTTTCTTTTGTCCCTTCACCAACTTGCATATAAAATCCATAAGGACCTTTTCGAAGAGTAATCATTTCACCTGTTTCTGGATAAATACCAATTTCTTTTGGTCCACTAAGAGCAGCACCATCTTTATCGTTTAATTGATTAAACTGAACTGTATATTTGCAATCAGGATAATTAGAGCAACCAATAAATCCTCCAAACTTTCCAACTTTAATTCCTAATCTTCCATTATCACAAGTTGGACATTTCCTTTTTTCATCTGCTCCATTTGGTGGAAAGAAATGTGGACCTAGTGCTTCATCTAACACATCAATCACTTCTCTATTTGATTTGCCAACAGTTTCATCACAAAGTTGTTTAAACGTTTCCCAAAATTTTCTTAGAACCTCTTTCCAATCAAGCTTACCATCAGAAATTTCATCAAGTTGATTTTCAAGATCAGCGGTAAAATCATATTCGACATATTGATTGAAATATTTCTCTAAAAATATCGATACTATTCTTCCTCTATCATGAGGATTAAAACGTTTTTTATCCAAAATAACATAATCTCTATCTTGTAGAACTTTAATAATAGAAGCATAAGTAGATGGTCTACCAATACCAAGTTCTTCAAGTTTTTTAACTAAGCTTGCTTCGGTGTAACGAGGAGGAGGGGAGGTAAAATGCTGTGTCTTTTCAACTTCTTTTAAATTTAAACTCTCTCCTTCACTCATGGCAGGAAGAATTGTTTCTTTTTCTTCATCTTTATCATCATCTTTAGCTTCTTGATAAACTTTGTACATTCCAGGAAACTTAATTGTTGATCCATTTGCTCGTAAAACAATTTTTTTATCTTCATTTGTAATATCAACGGCTACTTGATCTAATACAGCACTCGCCATTTGAGAACTTACCGCTCTTTGCCATATAATTTCATACAATTTGTATTCTTCCAAAGTAATGTATTGCTTAATATCTTTTGGTGTTAGATAAATATTTGTTGGTCTAATACATTCATGTGCTTCTTGAGCATTTTTAGCCTTCGATTTATAAACTCTTGGCGCCTCTGGTAAATAGTTTGCCCCATAATTATCAGTAACAAAACCTCGAACTTGGTTAATAGCTTCTTTGGACATGACGACACTATCTGTTCGCATATAAGTTATTAAGCCAGTTGTTTCTCCTTTAATATCTGTTCCTTCATAAAGGCGTTGAGCTGTGCGCATTGTTTGACTTGCACTAAGACCAAGTTTACGACTAGACTCAATTTGCATTGTAGATGTAGTAAAAGCTGGGTAAGGATTTCTTCTAGCTTCTTTTTTCGTAATATTTCCAACAGTGAAAGTAGATTGTTTAATATCGTTGAAAATTTTTGTCGCTTCACTCTCATTTTTAATATCAAGTTTATCTACTTTATTTCCATCATAAACTGTTAGTCTAGAATTAATGATTTTATCTTCTTTATTTCTAAACTCGCCTTGTAAAGACCAATATTCCTGAGGAATAAATTTTTCTATTTCAAGTTCTCTTTCACTAATTATTCTTAAGGCAACGGATTGAACTCTACCTGCTGATTTTGAACCTGGTAATTTTCTCCATAGCACTGGGGAAAGTGTAAAACCGACAAGAAAATCTAGAGCTCTTCTTGCAAGATAGGCATTTACTAAATTCTCATCTATTTCTCTTGGTTCTTTAAGACTATCAAGAACGGCATTTTTGGTAATTTCATTAAATGTAACACGGTGAATATTTAATTTTGAAAGTGATGAATTATCTCTAAGTAGTTTTTCTACATGCCAAGCTATAGCTTCACCCTCACGGTCTGGGTCAGTTGCAAGATATAAATTTTCAGATTTTTTTGCAGCATCTGTAATTTCTTTTATTACTTTTTTCCCACGATCACTTGTCTCCCATTTCATTTGGAAATCATTTTCAGTATCTATCGCATCATTTTTTGCTGATAAATCTCGGACATGCCCAACACTTGCGAGAACTTTGAAGTCAGAGCCTAAATATTTATTAATAGACTTTGCCTTCGATGGTGATTCAACAATTAATACATTCATAAATTTGGGCCCCAAATTTCAGTTTAAAGATAATTCGTCAAGAAATTTTAAAAAAAAGTATATTTTTACTTGGATAATTTAATTTTACTTTCAGTTTTGTTTATGACTCTTTTAATGTTTTCTGTGTGTTTAAGATAAATAATTAAAGTTAAATAAATAAAGAAAATTAGAATATATAAATTAAAATTAATAAAAATATAATAAGCTGGAGCTACTAAAATTCCAATTAAAGATCCAAGAGAAGAGTATTTACTTACAAAAGCAGTAACAAGCCATACTAATAAAAATAAAATTGCAATGTAAGGATTAAGACCAAATAAGAAACCAATATACGTTGCAACACCTTTTCCACCTTTAAATTTTAACCAAACAGGATAGATATGACCTAATATAGCAAAGTGACAGAGAAGTATTTTATTCAATAAAGAAATATCTTGAAAATATATTTGTAAAATGAGGAATGGAAGAAAACCTTTAAAAATATCAAAACAAAGAACAATGAATGCTAGAAATTTATTTCCTGTTCTTAAAACATTTGTTGCACCTACATTTCCAGAACCAACCTTTCTAATATCTCCCAAGCCAAATAATTTTGTAAAAATCAATGCAAAGGGTAATGATCCTATTACATAAAACAATATGATTAATGATAAACTACTTACTAAAGTCATCTCTGTTTTTAATAATTAAGTCTAAGCATGCCATTCGTACTGCAACACCCATAGCGACCTGTTCTTGTATTAAGCTCCTCGTGACGTCATCGGCAAGTTTGGAGTCTATTTCTACACCACGGTTCATTGGACCTGGATGCATCACGAAAGCATTTTTTTTTGCATATTTAAGTTTATTGTAATCTAAACCATACTTTTTAAAATAAATCTTTTGATTTGGCATTATTTTCCCAAATATTCTTTCTTTTTGAATACGTAGCATCATAACAATATCACAATTCTGTAATCCCTTTTTCATTTCTGTATAAACGTTCACAGGTAGTTTATTTAAACTTTTTGGTAACCATTCTTTAGGCCCAATAACATTTATTTTTGCACCTAACTTTGATAGTATGATTATGTTTGATCGAGCAACACGGCTATGTAAAATATCCCCGCAAATAGCAATTTTTAATTTTGCAAAATTTTCAAATTTATTTTTAATAGTAAGTGCATCTAATAACGCTTGTGTGGGATGCTCATGACTACCATCACCAGCGTTAATTACAGACGCATCTACTGTTTCTGAAATTTTTTTACTAATTCCTTCCTCTGGATGTCTGACAATTAAAACGTCAGGATTCATTGAATTAATAGTAGTCATAGTATCGAGTAAGGTCTCACCTTTGTTAATAGAACTATCTTTTACCACTACATTAATGAGATCTGCTCCTAGCCTTTTAGCAGCAACTTCAAAACTTGTTCTTGTTCTTGTTGAATCTTCAAAAAAAAGATTAAATATTGTTCTTCCTTCTAAAATATTAATTTTTTTAATTTTCCTTTTATTAAAAGTGATATATTTTTTAGATTCATCTAAAATGTGCTCAATTTCTTTCTTGGTTAAATCAGCTGTTTCTACTAAATGAATTTTTTTAAAAATATTTTTACTTCTTTTTAATTTGATATTTGTTTTTGAAGAAATTGATGAATAATATTTTAAAGCTATTTTTTCTGCATCTTTAAGAATTTTTGAACCTGTAGATGATCTGATTGCTTTTAATTTTGGCATTTTCACTTTCATTTGCCAATATTTTGAATTTTCTCTTTTATATAATTTTATGTGTCCTGATTTAAGTAGCTTTGAATTCATATGTGTCAATAATGTGTAAGTATGTGTAAACTAATTTCTTAATTATTTCTATATCTATCTAAATATCCTTGTAAAATATAAGCAGCCGATTGTTGATCAAGTTTACTTTTTATCTTTGTTTTACTTAAATCGGTTTTTCTCATTTCTTTAAAGATTACATCTGATGAAAATCTTTCATCCCAAAGAGCTGTAGGTTTCTTAAAAAAGGTTTGAAGATTAATATTAAAATCTCTTACTAATTGGCTTTGTTTGTTTTCATTATTATCCAGGCTAATCGGTAGACCAAGAATAAATCCACCAATTTCATACTCTTTCAAAATATCTTTCATTATAATTAAATCTTTATTAGTTCCTTTTCTTTGGATAATAGAAAGAGGTGTAGCGATTATTTTTGATCTATCGCTTACTGCAACACCAATCGTTTTAGTTCCTAGGTCTAGACCTACAAGTATTTGTGATGTATTAAGGCCATCGATTAAATTATTTTGATCATTCATATAATGGAGCTCATAAATTGAAGATTGATAAAAATACAATAAATAAAATTGCTCGTCTATCTAGAATAAAGTTAGATGATAAAGAATCTGAAGATTATATTAAGGATCTTAATTCCATTTTAGACTGGGTAGAGCAGTTAAATGAAGTAAATACTGAAAATGTAGAACCGTTAAGTAACATATCATCATCAATTTTACCTAAAAGAGAAGATGTATCTAATGATACTAATTCTAGTGAGGAAATTCTTGAAAATGCTCCTGATAAACTCGAAGGATTTTTTGCAGTACCAAAGGTGGTAGAATAATGTCTAAATCATCTTTGAAACAAACTTTAAAAGATCTCGATACAAAAAAAATATCAATAAGAGAATTAAATCAGGATTATTTAAAAAGAATTAAGGAAAATGAAAACTTAAATGTTTTTATTCATTTTAGTGAAGAGAATGTTTTAAAGCAGATAGATAACTTAGAGAAAGATAATTCAGCAAAAAAATTAAAAGGTATTCCGATTGCAATCAAGGATCTATTTTGTACTAAAAGTATGCCTACAACTGCAGCTTCAAAGATTTTAGAAAATTTTAATCCAACTTATGAATCATTTGTTACTCAAAAATTATTAGATGAAGGATCTATTTTTGTTGGTAAAACAAATCTAGATGAGTTTGCTATGGGCTCAGCTACTAATACAAGTTTTTTTGGAAATACAATTAATCCCCTATCACAAGAAAATGAGCCTTTAGCACCTGGTGGATCTTCTGGTGGTTCCGCAGCCGCAGTTGCAGCAGATTTATGTTTAGGGGCAACTGGAACAGATACAGGTGGATCAATAAGACAACCAGCTAGCTTTTGTGGTGTTGTGGGTATCAAACCAACATATGGTTTATGTTCCCGATGGGGTATAGCTGCATTTGCATCTAGTTTGGATCAAGCAGGAATTTTTTCTCATAATGTTGAAGATGCATCAATATTATTACAATCCATCGCTGGGTTTGATCAAAGAGATAGTACAAGTGCTAAAATAGATATTCCAAATTATTTTGAAAATTTAGATGATGATCTAAATGGGAAAACTGTTGGTATACCAAAAGAGTATTCTATTGATGGTACACCAATGGAAATAAGTCAGATATGGGAAGATGCTATCAAGGTTTTAGAAAAAAAAGGTGTTAAAATTAAAAATATTTCACTTCCTCATACTAAATATGCACTTCCTACTTATTATATTATTGCACCTGCTGAAGCTTCCTCAAATTTAGCTCGTTATGATGGAGTAAAATATGGTTTTAGATCTGATGAAATTGATTCTCTTGATGAAATGTATGAAAATACAAGAGCTCAAGGTTTTGGAAGAGAAGTAAAAAGAAGAATTTTAATAGGAACATACGTATTATCTGCAGGCTATTATGATGCATATTATCTTAAGGCACAAAAAGTAAGAAAATTAATTGCTGATGATTTTAATAAAGCTTTTAAAGAATGTGATTTTATAGTTACTCCTACTGCACCAAGTGCTGCATTTCCCTTAAATGAAAAACAAAATGATCCTATCAAAATGTATTTAAATGATGTGTTTACGGTTCCTGCTTCTTTAGCTGGCCTACCAGGTATTTCCATTCCCTTTGGGAAAGATCAAAATAATTTACCACTAGGTATTCAAATATTAGGAAAACACTTTGATGAACAACAAGTTTTTAATGCCGCTGTATCTCTAGAAAGATCATATGAATAATTTAATAAAAGGTGAAAAGCATGATTGGGAGATGGTAATCGGTCTCGAAATACATGCTCAAGTAAAATCAAATTCTAAATTATTTTCTTCATCATCAACAAAATTTGGCTCATCACCAAATAGTCAAGTATCTTTAGTCGATGCTGCTATGCCAGGAATGTTGCCTGTTATTAATAAGTATTGCGTGGAACAGGCAGTAAAAACTGGAGTCGGTTTGAATGCTAAAATTAATAATTATTCTGTCTTTGATAGAAAAAATTACTTTTATGCTGATCTACCACAAGGATATCAAATTAGTCAGTACAAATATCCAATTGTTGGAGAAGGAAAAGTTACAATTGATTTTAAAGATGGAACATCGAAAGATATTAGAATTGTAAGATTACATTTAGAACAAGATGCTGGTAAAAGTTTACACGATCAAAATCCCTCAAAAACATATGTAGATCTTAATAGATCTGGTGTTGCTTTAATGGAAATTGTTAGTGAGCCAGACATTAGAACACCTGATGAAGCTGGAATGTATATATCCAAAATCAGATCAATTTTAATGTATTTAGATACATGTGATGGAAATATGCAAGAGGGTTCTTTAAGAGCAGATGTAAATATTTCAGTAAGAAAACCTGGAGATGAATATGGAACTCGATGTGAAATTAAAAACTTAAACTCTATAAAGTTTATAAAGCAGGCTATTAATTATGAAGCAAAAAGACAAATAGAAATATTGGAGTCTGGCGGTTCTATTGAGCAAAACACAATGCTCTTTAATACATCTACTGGCAAAACTAGACCCATGAGAAATAAAGAAGAAGCTCATGACTATAGATACTTTCCTGATCCAGATTTATTACCACTAGAAATTTCTAAAGAAGAAATAGGGAAAATTAAATCATCAATACCAGAGCTTCCAGATGAGCTTAAGAATAAATTTATTGAGACTTATAAATTGTCTAATTATGATGCCTCAGTATTAACTGCAGAGAAACAAACATCTGATTATTTTAATGAAACAATTAATTCAGATCCAGAATTAAAAAATTATGCAAAAATAGTTGTAAATTGGATTACTTCTGAATTGTTTTCATTATTAAACAAAAATAATCAAGATTTAAATAACTCTCCAGTATCACCTGAAAACTTAGGACAACTTATAAAGTTAATTTCTACAAATGAAATTTCTGGCAAAATTGCAAAAGATGTATTGGAAGATATGTTTTCTTCAGGAAAAACAGCTAGACAAATCGTAGATGAAAAGGGTTTGCAACAAGTTACAGATCAGGGTGAAATAGCAAAAGTTATTGATGAGGTGATTGCAGAAAATCCAAAAATGGTCGAACAGTATCTAGCAGGTAAAGATAAGTTATTAGGTTTCTTTGTTGGCCAAGCTATGAAATTAACTAAAGGAAAAGCTAATCCAAAAATGTTAAATGATATTTTAAAACAAAAATTAAATAAAAAAAATTAAACGTAAGGAATAGCATCTATAAGCAACAATTATAAATGTTAAAACTATCCAAATAATACTTCCTTTGTAATTTTCTGCTGCTCTCCAAATTCCAATAGAAATAAATATTGTCCAAATAAAAATAAAAATTTTTGAGATTAGCGCAAGATTAGTAAAATCTAAAAATGGTATTTGGGAAACAGAGCTATCTGTATTAAAAAAATAAATTTCAAGATTAAATATAATAAGCAAAACAATTCCATTTAGTAGTTCACCAACTAACCAATAGGATTTCCAGAGTTTTATTTTTCCTTCAAAAAAACCTTTTATTATGTTTGTATTAATCATTTTTATTTGTCTTTAATATTATAATTATTCATAAAATTTTTAATAGCAATTCAACATTCTTAAATCATTTATTCGGTGTTTTTAATGTATAAGAAGTCCATAAAGAATGCCATTTAGCATAATAATCTTTTTTCTTATTACTGCCTTCAATTATAACAACACTTTCAATTAGATATTTTGTATTTTTTTTAAAGAGATAATTAAAATATCCACCGTTATTTGTTCTAACGTATTCTTTTCTAAAATAACCATTATTTAAACTCATAATAGAAACCTTATGATCAGCTAGTACTTTATTTTTATATTCTAATAGAATTCTTTTACTTTCATTTAAATTTTTAAGAGGATTGTCTAAAAAAATTAATTCAAAGTCCATATTTGTATCGATATCTTTACCATCAAAATTTTCCACGCTAACTAATGACTTTGCATATCTTTTATAACTTTCAAAAAAATTTTCTGGATAGTTCTTTTCTCTATGTTTTTGAGCTAAATTTGGATATCCTTTCTCTCTTGTGAAAATTTCAAATTTTACTAATTTTTCATATTCAACATATTTTGTAACTGATTCAATTTGTATTACATTTAATCCTTTGAACGTTTTTTTAATATTAAGAGCTGGAATATCACCTAATCTACCTTTAATTTTTAATTTATTATCTTCAGCATACAGGAATGCAATTTTAAAATATTCTTTTGTAAAAGGTATTGGTGATCCTTCAAAATTTTCTCCTACAAAGATATTTGCCACAGCTTTTTCATTATTTGATAAGTGATAATTTTTTGGATCAATCCAAAATTCATGAGATAAAGAGATTTTTGTTATTGAAGTTAAGATAATAATAAATATTAATCTTTTTAAAGTAAATTTCATCATGTTCTCTTATATAAAAATTATAAAGTTATATCTATTTTTAATTCCAGTATGTTTTTTAAATTTATTTTCAACATCTTCTATTAGTCATGAAATCAAGCCATCTATTGCAGATTTTACTTATAATGAAAGTTATTTGAATTTTAAAATAAGATTAAACGCTGAATTGATATTATCTAATATTGATGCATCTACTGTTTCTAATACAGACTCTTCATCACTAAGTGAAATTTATGATGAATTTAGAATTTTAAGTAAAAAAGACCTTGAAGAAATGTTTCTAAATTCTTGGAGTGAAATAAGTTCTAATATTGATATTAAAATCAATAATGAAACAAAGAAAATAAATTTAATTAAAACTGAAGTTGAAGATATAAAAAATTTTGAAATAAGTAGAGATACGCATGTTTATTTTAAAGTTTTATTGGATAAAAATTCTGAACAATTTACATTTAGATGGGTTAAAAACTACGGCCCAATTATTCTAAGAGAGAATAATAATAACAAATTAGAAGATGAATTAGTTACAGAATATTTGCAATCAGGAATTGAATCAAGTCAATTTTCGTTTAAGGAAAATAATTTTAGTAAAACATTTAATAGTTTCACAAAATTTTTTGTATTAGGAATTCAACATATAATTCCAAAAGGATTAGATCATATTTTATTTATATTTGGACTTTTTTTATTTTCATCATCTTTAAAAAAATTAATTTCTCAAATAACTATTTTTACTATTGCTCATTCAATTACCCTAATATTTGTTTCTTTATCTTTAATGAGAATCAATCCTCAAATTGTTGAGCCTATCATTGCACTTTCTATAGTTTATATAGGAATAGAAAATATTTTTAAAAAATATATAAAAGAATATTTGAGATATGTTGTAATTTTGTTTTTTGGATTACTTCATGGTTTAGGATTTGCACTAGTTTTGAGTGATATAGGTTATAGGAGTACAGACTTATTTATAAATCTTGTATCTTTTAATATTGGTATTGAAGTAGCTCAAATATCTATAGTATTGGTTTTATATCTATTGATTGCTTTAAATTTTGCAAAAAATAAAAATTACAGAATCTTATTTCAAGTTCCATCTTCTATATTAATTTCTAGTATTGGGTTATATTGGTTTTTTGAAAGAATTAATTTTATTTAATCAATTTCGTACCACCTACGTACCACTTTGAATCAAAATTTGATCAATTAATTAGTGTAATCCTACTTTGTTTTATGTTAAATAATATTTTATAGAAGAGGGTAAAACTAGTTTTTACTTGATTTTTTTTAAGTTAGAAAGGTCAACTTTGAAAGAACAACAACAGGAGAGATGGGTGAGTGGCTTAAACCACAGGTTTGCTAAACCTGCGAAGGAAGTAATTCCTTCCGAGGGTTCGAATCCCTCTCTCTCCGCCATATAGAAATGTTTAAAGGAAGTATACCAGCAGTTATTACTCCGTTTTTTGAAGACAAAGTTGATTATGACTCGTTAACAAAAGTATTGACTCATTTAATTGATAATGGATCTCATGCACTAGTTCCATGTGGAACAACTGGTGAATCACCAACTTTATCGCATGACGAACATAAAAAAATAATTGAGGAAACAATTCGAGTTACAGATAAAAGAATTCCTGTTATAGCTGGTACTGGTTCAAACAATACTTTTGAAGCTATAGAGTATACTGAACATGCTGAAAAATCCGGAGCAGATGCTGCTTTAATTGTAACACCATATTATAATAAACCAACTCAATCCGGTTTATATGAGCATTTTAGAGCTATAGCTGAAAAAACTAATATTCCGATAATTATTTATAATATACCTGGTAGATCAATTGTTGATATGTCTATTGAAACTATGATCGAATTATCAAAAATTAAAAATATAATTGGAGTTAAGGATGCAACAAATGATTTATTTAGACCATTACTTACTAGAAAAAAAATGCAAAATGAATTTTGTTATCTTTCTGGCGAAGATGGGACAGCATTAGCATACCTAGCACAAGGAGGTAATGGATGTATATCAGTTACTGCAAATGTGGCACCTAAATTGTGTTCAGAAATGCATATTGCTTGGCAAGAGTCAAATATTTCTAAAGCTCAAGAAATTAATCTAAAACTATCATCTTTGCACAATGCTTTATTTATAGAATCAAGTCCTGGACCAGTTAAATATGCAGCTTCATTATTGGGTTTATGTAATGAAAAAACAAGATTGCCCTTAACACAAATTAAAGATGATACAAAAAAAGCAGTCAAAAATTGCCTTCAAGAATTACAACTTTTATAAATGAAAATTATAGCCGCAAACAATAGGGCTAATTATAACTTTACAATATCAAATAAAATTGAAGCTGGTATTGTGTTAACAGGATCAGAGGTTAAATCTTTACGATTGAATACAGGCTCTATTAGAGGTTCATATATTATAGAACAAAATGGTGAACTATGGCTTTCAAATTCTTTTATAAAAAAATATCAAAATTCAAATGAGAACAACTATGATCCTAGTAGAAAAAGAAAATTATTAGTTACAAAGAGAGAATTTGATAAAATATCAGGTTCTATTAAACAAGGTGGATTTACAATAATTCCACTTTCTTTATATTTTTCAGATAAGGGTTTTGCAAAATTATCATGCGGAATTGCTAAAGGTAAGAAAAAAATTGATAAAAGAGAGTCAATAAAACTAAGAGATTGGAATATTAAAAAGCAAAGATTGCTTAAAAATAATTAACTATTTACTTTTAAAAATTCATAACTATAAGCCCATTATGGCAAGAATAACAGTTGAAGATTGTATTGATAAATTTCCCAGTAGATTTGAGTTAGTTCTTGTTGCTTCTAACAGAGCTAGAAAATTATATTCTGGAGAAAAACCTACTGTAGAAATAGATAATGATAAAAATACTGTTATTGCGCTCCGAGAGATAGCAGATGAAACATTTACGGTAGAGCAATTAAAAAATGATTT
Source organism: uncultured Alphaproteobacteria bacterium (assembly GCA_902615845.1). Classification (GTDB taxonomy): domain Bacteria; phylum Pseudomonadota; class Alphaproteobacteria; order HIMB59; genus CACPNW01. Next base: position 17,773 of record CACMQS010000006.1, on the reverse strand, counting down.
AATAGAAGAATACCAAACTAATACTTTTAGTGAAGATGAAGACTTAAACGAAATAGAAGATAAAAGTGATGAAAGTCAAACTGAAACAAATGATAGCGTTACTAATGAAACAGAGCAAGAAGATGATATTATTGTTGACACATCTTCAGAAGACACAACTAATGAAACACAAGAGAATAGTTTAGAAGATTTAACTAATAATGATAAAGGTTAAGAGATTTAATAAAATTAAATTATAATCTAAGTAAATAATGTGAAAATTATTTATGGTTAATGAAATTCATAAAGAGATAGAAATAATCACCTCATATCTCAATACTGAAGAAAAAAATAAAGTGAGACACGCACTACGAATAAGTGAAGAAGCTCACAGTAATCAACTAAGAAAATCTGGAGATCCTTTTATAACTCATCCACTCGAAGTTGCTAAAATATTAACTTCAATAAAATTAGATGCTGATTCTATAGTAGCTGGTTTACTACATGATACTTTAGAGGATACAAATTTAAAAATAGATGAAATTGATAAAAATTTTGGGAGACAAATAGTTGAGCTTGTTGAAGGATTAACAAAAATAAATAAATATTCATTGAAAGTTAAAAATCAAAAATTTGGAGAAAATTATAAAAAATTAATTTTAGCTACTACAAAAGATCTTAGAGTAATTTTAGTCAAGTTAGCAGATAGACTGCATAACATGAGAACAATTCAATTTATTAAAGATGAAAATAAAAGAAGTAAAATTGCTTTGGAAACACTGGAAGTATTTGCCCCACTTGCTCAAAGGTTAGGAATGAAGGAATGGCAAGATGAATTAGAAGATATTTCATTTGAAGTAATCAATCCTGATGCAAAAAAAACAATAATAGAAAGGTTAGAATATTTAAAATCTAAAGATGATAATATTGTTGATGAAATAAGATATGAATTAAAAAATATTTTTTTTCAAGAAGATCTATTTTGTAAAGTAGAAGGTAGAATTAAATCTCCCTATTCAATTTGGAATAAAATTAAAAATAAAAATATTTCCTTCGAACAACTTTCAGATATTATGGCCTTTAGAGTAATTACAAACTCCACCAGGGAATGTTATAGATGTTTAGGTATAATCCATAGGCAATATCCATATATTCAAGGGAGATTTAAGGATTTTATTTCTGCTCCAAAATCGAATGGGTATAGAGCGTTACATACTTCAGTTATGGGACCAAAAAATAAAAAAATTGAAATTCAATTTCGCTCAAATATAATGGATCAAATTGCTGACTTTGGTGTTGCATCTCATTGGAAATATAAAGATCCAAAAAAAATAAAAGAAAAAGATGCAAGAGAATATAAGTGGGCGCATGATTTAGTGGATTCAATGAATTCTTCAGTTTCTCAAGATGAATTAATTCAAAATTCAAAATTAAAAGTATTTCAGAACGATATTTTTGTTTTTACTCCTAAAGGAGATCTTATAGAATTACCAAAAAATGCTACACCTGTTGATTTTGCTTATGCAATACATAGTCAGATAGGTGATAAATGTGTTGCGACTAAAATTAATGATAAGCTGCAACCATTAAAAACAATATTAAAAAATGGCGATCAAATAGAAATTATTACGTCAGAAACTTCTCAACCATCACCTTTATGGCAAAGATTTGCAGTTACTACAAAGGTTAAATCACAACTTAGAAGATTTTTTAGATTTAAAAAGAAAGAAGAGCACATAATTTTTGGTAGAGAAATTTTAATAAATTATTTTCAGAAAGAAAATTACGAATTCAATAAGAATACTGAAAAAAAAATACTTGATGATTTTAATTATAAATCTATTGATGAATTATATGCATCAATAGGTTCTGGAGAAATTACAGCTCTTTCTGTAATAAAAAAAATTTATCCCGAATTTAATTATATACCGGTTTCCAAATTTAATGAAAATAATCAAAATCCAATAAAATTAAAAGGTTTGACTGCTGGAATGTCTTATCATCTAGCTGGTTGTTGTTCGCCATTAAAGGGAGATAGTATAGTTGGCATAGTTACTGCTGGAATAGGTGTTGCTGTTCATACAGTTGATTGTGACACTCTTGCTTCTTATCAAGACACACCAGACAGATGGCTGAATATTTCATGGGATAATCAAAATAATTTTGAAACTGTATCTAATGCAAGAATTGTTGTTGTATTATTTAACAAACCTGGAAGTCTTGGAAAGGTTACAACAGTAATTGCAAAAAATAATGGTAATATATCAAATATTCTTTTCTCAGTTAGAAAATCAGATTTTTTTGAAATTATAATAGATATTGAGGTTAGAGATGCTAATCATTTACAAAATATTATTGCAGCATTAAGAATGGAAAAAGAGGTATCCTCTCTAGATAGATTGAAAGGATGAATATGATTTATAGTAATGGAATTGATATTATTGATATAAACAGAATAAGAAGAGTTATTGATAAATATGGTAATAAATTTAAATATAGATGCTTTAGTATTTCAGAAATAGAAAGATCAGAGAAAAGATTAAATTCTGTAGAATCTTATGCAAAAAGATATGCTGCAAAAGAGGCTTGTGCTAAAGCTTTAGGCACAGGTTTAGCTAGAGGTGTATTTTGGAAAGATATTGAAGTTGATAATAATCAATATGGTAAGCCATTTATAAAACTTCATGGTAAAGCAAAGATAATTTTTAAAAATATGAATAAATATTCTAACACACAAATTGAACTATCACTTTCTGATGAAAAAAAATACGCAATAGCAAATGTGACAATTTATGACTAAAGCAAAAAAAAATAGTTTTTTTGGCAATTTGAAATCAATACTTATAGCAATCTTTATAGCTTTACTAATTAGATCATTTATATTTGAGCCATTCAATATACCTTCAGGATCAATGAAACCAAATCTTCTTGTGGGAGATTTTATTTTTGTTTCAAAATATTCATATGGCTTTTCTAAACATTCCCTTCCATTTTCAATACCTTTAATACCTGTAAAAATTTTTTCAAATATACCTGAAAGAGGTGATGTAGTAGTTTTTAAAACCCCTGAAAATAATAGAACTGATTATATTAAAAGAGTAATTGGTCTTCCTGGTGATAAAATACAAATTAAAAATGGTATTATTTTTATTAATGGATCAGAAATCTTAAGAAAAAAATTAAATGATTTTATAGATACAGATAATACAACAAGTAATAAAAGAGTTAGAATGTATAATGAATATTTTTTTAATAAAGAGATTAATATTCTTGATATAATAGACAATGGTATTGCGGATAATACTCAGCTGTTTACTGTCCCAGAAAATCACTTCTTTGTAATGGGTGATAACAGAGATAATTCACAAGATAGTAGATTTATAAGTACAGTTGGATTCATTCCTTATGAAAATTTAGTTGGTAAAGCCCAGTTTATTTTCTTTTCTTTAGAAAATGCAAGATTTTTACAGATATGGAAATGGCCAAACTCAATTAGATATGAAAGAATTTTTAAAAAAATTCAATGATAGATATTAAAAAGCTCAAATTATTTGAAAAAAAGATAAATTATAAATTTAAAAATAATAAATTGTTAATTCAATCCCTAACACATCCAAGTTTTTATTTAGAAAATGAAAAAAAAATTAACATTAATGAATTTGAAAGATTTGAATTTTTGGGTGATCGAGTACTGGGATTAGTAATAGCAAATTTATTATTTTCAAAATATAAAAAGTTTAATGAGGGTGATTTATCCAAAAAATATTCTTATTTAGTTCAAAAAAAATTTTTGTTTAAAATTTCACAGGAATTACAAATAGAAGATGTGCTGCAATACAATTTTAAGAAAAAAAATAATAAAATGTTAAATTCAATTTTTTCAGATTCAGTTGAATCATTAATTGGAGCAATATTTATAGATGGAGGATTTAATCCTTCATTTAATTTTATAAATAAATTTTGGTCAAAATATCTAGATATTGAAGTTTCTAAAACCTTAGACCCAAAAACATTATTACAAGAAATATCACAACAACTTTATAAAAAACTTCCTGAATATAAATTAATAAAAAAAGAAGGACCGCCTCATTCACCCACATTCACTGTTTCAGTTAAAGTGGTAAATTTAAATAAGATCAATTCAAAAGGTTCTTCAATAAGAGAGGCAGAGAGAAATGCTGCAGAAATTGCATTAAAAAAAATTAATGAAAAGAAAAATATTAAAAATTAGTCTTGTCGGTAAGACTAATGCAGGGAAGTCAACTCTATTAAATAATCTTGTTGGAGAAAAAATTTCAATAACAAATAAAAAAATTAATACAACTGAAGACTTTGTAATTGGTATCGTTAATTTTAAAAATACTCAACTAATACTATATGATACACCTGGTATTAGCTTTCTTAGAGATAATAAATCACTAAAAAATAAATTGAAGAAAAATTTATGGGAAGGCTTAAATCAATCAGATATTATTTTGTATTTAATTGACTCAAAAAGAATTGAATTAAATGATTTAAAAAATGATTTTCCTAAACTTTATGAATTAAAAAAAAATATTTCAATTATTTTTAATAAAACCGATTTGATAAAAGCAGAAAATTTACTTAAGCATATAAAATTAATTACAGAAAAATATAAAATTGAAAAGTTTTTTAATATATCAGCCAAAAAAAAATTAGGTTTTGAAAATTTAATTGATTATCTTTTACAAAAATCAAAATATGGAAAGTGGCAATATGAGGATGATGAAATAACAGACAAAGATGATATTTTTATTACTAATGAATGCACAAGAAATGAGATACTATCACTAATTCATAAAGAAATTCCATATAATATAGAAGTAATTAATCAAACTTTTAAATATTTGAAAAATGGACAGCTAAAAATAAAGCAAAATATTATTATTAAAAATGACAGATATAAAAAAATATTATTAGGTAGAAATGGATCTAAAATAAAAGATATTAGAATAAAAAGTCAAAAAGAAATTTCTAATATTTTAGATGTAAAAACACATCTTTATATTAATATTATTTCATCAGATGCAAAAAAAATTTAACGGTATACTTATACATTCAAAAGTTTTTAAAGATAATGATCTATTAATTAAATTTTTATCAGATACCGATGAGATATTCTCAGGAATTGTATATGGGGGACTTTCAAAGAATAAGAAAAATATAATGCAACTTGGTTTTTTTTTAAATTTAGATGTGACATACATTGGTAATCGCCCACCATCAATAAAAGCTGAATTATCAAAACCCTATTTATCAAGTGTGATTAATGATAAATATAAACTAAGCTGTCTACTTTCTGTTGTGTCTTTAATCAATGCTTCAGTAATTGAAGGGCAGAAAATCAACCAAATATATAAAATTTCTAAAGAGTTTTTAGAAATTATGATTAATAAAAAAAAATGGTTAAATTTTTTTTGTATCTACTTATTTGATTTACTTAAATATATTGGATACGAATTAGATTATGTTAACAATAAAAGATTGAAATATTTTGATACAGATACTTTAGAATTTAAAGAAAATTACTCAAACTATACTATTGATTTTCCTCATCACCTTTTTGTAAATAATTCAGATGTTACATTCGATTATAACTCATTGAATAATTTTTTTAAAATTTTTGAAATTATTTTTATTAAAAATCATTTATCAAATTTAAATCATAAATTGCCAAATCAGTATATTTTATTTAAGAAAAACATAATCAGTTTTTTAGAAAAAAATGAACAAAATTATTGAAACCAATTTAGATACTATTCTTAGTGAAAAATATCTTTCTTATGCAATATCAACTATCGTTTCAAGGTCGTTACCTGATGTAAGAGATGGTTTAAAACCTGTTCACCGCAGAATAATTTATTCAATGTATCAACTTAAACTTTTCAAAAGTTCAAGTTATAAAAAATGTGCAAGAATTGTTGGTGATGTAATGGGTAAATTTCATCCTCATGGAGATCAAGCTATTTATGATAGTTTGGTAAGAATGGCTCAGGATTTTTCTACAAGAATTACATTAGTAGATGGCCAGGGTAATTTTGGAAATATTGATGGAGATAACCCTGCAGCAATGCGATACACAGAAGCAAGATTACAAGATTATACAAATTATTTTTTTGACGGCATCGAAGAAAACTCTGTAGATTTTAAAGATAATTACGATGGTCAAAATTTAGAACCAGTAGTTCTACCATCTCAGCTTCCTAATATTTTAATTAATGGAACAATGGGGATAGCTGTAGGCATGGCTACAAATATTCCTCCTCATAATATTGTTGAATTAATTGATGCATTAAAATTAATAATAAAAAAAGATAAAGCTTCACTAACTGAATTTTTAAAAATTATTAATGGACCAGATCTTCCCACAGGTGGTGAAATAATTTTAGATAGCAATGAAAAAAAACAAATTTATAAGAATGGTAAGGGCTCATTTAATATTAATGCCAAATACCAAATAGAAGAATTAAAAAATGGCTTATATCAAATAATTATTACTGAAATACCATATCAAGTAAATAAAGTTAAGATAATCGAACAACTTGCTAATAATATAAATAATAAAAAATTACCTCTTGATGATGTAGTTGATGAGTCAGACGAAAATATTAGAATTGTCTTAAAACCAAAGACCAGAAATATTGATGCTGAAAAACTAATAAGCTTATGTTTTAAATTAACTGACCTATCTATTAAGTACTCTTGTAATTTTAATGTTTTAATTGATGGTATAGAGCCTAAACAAATTGGAATTATTGAAATACTTTCTAATTTTTTAGAACATCGAAAAGTTACAATTAAAAGAAAATCAAAATTTAATATAGAAAAAATTAAAAAGAGACTAGAAATTCTTAAAGGTTATCAAATTGTCTTTAAAAATTTAAATTCTATAATAAAAATAATAAGAACAAAAGATAATCCCAAAAAAGAATTAATAAAAAAATATAAATTATCTGATTTACAATGTGATTCAATTTTAAGTATGCGTTTAGGATCTCTTAGAAAGATTGATGAAAAAAATATTAAAGATGAAATCCAAAAATTAAATGAAGAATTAAAATACCTAAACAAATTAATAAAAGATAAAAAAACCTTAGATAAATTTATAGTAAGTGAATTAGATCTTATAAAAAATGATTTAGATAGTGATATAAAGGATAGAAAATCTATAATTTCATCAGAACAAAATAATGATATTGATATTAGTATTGATGAATTTAAAGAAATTGAAAAATTTACCATTATCATTAATAAAGATTTCCAGCTCAAGAGAATTAAAGAGATAACCGATGAAAAGGAATTTGAAAAAATAAAAAAAGAAAATCTATTTTCAGTTAATTTAAATTCGAATCAAAAAATACTTTTGTTTGTTTCTTCTGGTAAAGTTTACACGATAGATCCAAATAATTTACCAGGTGGAAATAGTAATCCTAAATCATTTATTTATTTTGTCGATAGTATGCCAAATGATAAGGTTACTGGATTACTTTCATCAATCGATGAAGAGCTCTTAATTGTATCCAAAAACGCTAAAGGATTTATTAGTAATACTGAATCTCTTGTAACTAATCAAAAGAAAGGTAAGCAATTATTTAATTTAAAAAATAATGATGTTGTAATTAAAGTATTAAATCTCACTAAAAAACATATAGCTTGTGTCACAAAGTTGCAAAAAATGCTAATTTTTGAAATAGATGCTTTGCCAAAATTACAAAAGGGTGGAGGGGTTCAATTAATTAAAATCAAGAAAGATGATTTTTTATCGGATGTCACTCAATTAACCATTGAGGATGGTTTAGAATGGAGCACTGGTTCTAAAAATAGAAAGTTAGAAGATGTCGAGTTCTGGATTGGGAAAAGAGCTCAGGTTGGTAAAAAAGTTCCTAAGTTTTTCAATAAAAATCAGAAATTTGATGGTTAATTTTATTTATTTAAATATATTTAAGTTTACTAATACAATTTAATCATAAATATGAAAAATCTCTCTGCCTTTTTAAATATTGTAAATAGATACGCAGGATACTTGTGTGCTTTTCTAGTTGTTCTAATGGTTGTTAATGTTTTTTTAGTAGTAATACTAAGATACTTATTCGGAATTAGTTTTATATGGATGCAAGAAACATATGTATGGATGCATGCTTATATTTTTATGGTTGGCGCCGGTTTTACTTATCTAAATGATGATCATGTCAGAATTGATATAATTTATAGAAACTCATCTAAATTATATAAAGCAATAGTAGACTTAGTTGGCAACATTTTTTTATTATTACCTTTTTTATATATTATTTGGTCTTACAGCTTTCCCTTTGTATTAAAATCTTGGCAAATGAGTGAGGTATCTAGAGAAGCTGGAGGTTTAACAATGATCTATTTGCTGAAGTTAGCAATTTTGATTTTTGCTTTTCTTTTATTTATTCAAGTTGTTTCAAAAATTATAAATAATTTTTTAAATCTTAATTCCAATGAGTCCTGAAATTTTGGCAATAGTAATGTTTTTAACAACATTATTGTTTTTGTTATTTGGTTTTCCAGTTGCTTTTACTTTAGCAGGTTCATCTTTAATTTTTGCCTTTTTAGGAGATTTACTTGGAGTTTTTAATTTTAAAATGCTGCTTTTCTTTCCTCAAAGAATCTATGGAGTAATGATTAATGAGGCTCTAGTTGCGGTACCTTTGTTTATCTTTATGGGGGTCATGCTAGAAAAAACTAAAATTGCCGCTAAACTTTTAGAATCAATTGGAGATTTGTTTGGTTCAGTTAGAGGTGGATTAGGAATTGGAGTAGTATTAGTCGGAATGTTATTAGCTGCCTCAACAGGTATAGTAGGGGCAACAGTAGTAACAATGGGTATGCTAGCATTACCAACGATGCTCAAAGCAGGTTATGATGAAAAGATAGCTACTGGAACAATTTGTGCTTCTGGAACACTTGGGCAAATTATTCCACCATCAATTGTTTTGATATTACTTGCTGAAATGTTGCAAGGTGCTAACGAAGAGGCCGGTCTTTTGAGAGGTGATTTGGCACCTTTACCTGTTACAGCAATTGATTTATTTGCAGGCGCACTATTGCCTGGGTTAATGCTTGTTGGTTTTTTTATTATCTACCTTTTGTTTATTGCAAGAATAAGACCTCAAGATTTACCTCTTAAGAAAATTGACAAACCAAGATTGGAAATTTGGAAAACTGCTTTTTTTGAAGTTCTTCCTCCTATATTTCTAATTTTAGCAGTGCTTGGTTCAATTTTTTTAGGTATTGCCACACCTACTGAATCAGCTTCAGTTGGAGCAGTTGGAGCTGCAATACTTGCCTTATTAAGAAGAGATTTAAATTTAAAGAATATATCTGACGCAGCAATTACAACCGTAAAAATGAGTTCGTTTGTATTTATTATTTTAATTGGCGCTTCAATGTTCTCTCTTGTCTTTAGGGGTTTCCAAGGTGATGAAATGATAAGTAATTTTTTAACCAATATACCTGGCGGTGAATATGGAGCTCTTATTATTGTCATGCTAACAATTTTTATCTTAGGTTTTTTTTTAGATTATATTGAAATAATATTTGTAATAATTCCTCTTGTTGGACCAGGTCTAATTGCAAATGGCGCAGATCCATTATGGCTTGGAATTTTAATATCTCTTAACTTGCAAACTAGTTTTTTAACTCCACCATTTGGATTTTCATTATTTTTTCTGAGAGGAGTGGCTCCAGAAAATGTAAAAACATCAAATATTTATAGTGGTGTAATTCCTTTTATTTTTATACAAATTTTTGCAATTATTTTAGTTTTTGCTTTTCCTGAAATTGCAACTTGGTTACCTAGACTTATAAATTAAAAAAGAGGTCTTAAAGAAGACCTCTTTATAATATAATTTACGATTTATACTGAATCAGGAAATTTGAATGGTAAATCTCTGATACGTGAGAATTCTTGCTCACCTTTTGTAAACCATTCTTTGATTACCTTTCTAAAAGATAACAAATGATTTGATAGAGATTTAGTTTCAGCATTAATCGAACCTCTTTCAAAAACAACTTCACCTGCTGCATTACCAAGAGCTACTAATACTTCATCAGGAAAAGTTTTAATTTGTACATTATGTTCATTTACAAGTCTTTGTAATGCAGGACCATTAATTGCTTGGAAACGACTAAAGACAGTCATATTAAAAGATTTAGCAAGATCATCAATCAAGCTTTGAGTATCAGCATCTAATGACTCCCAAGCTTTAAGGTCGATTGATAAATCTAAAAGGGTAGATGGTTCATGCCAACCAGGTCCATAATAGTATTTTGCTGCTTGATATAAACCTGCTCCTAAGTCTGCAGCAGGACAAATCCACTCTGCAGCATCTACAGCGCCCGAAGTTAATGCAGGTAGTATGTCTCCTCCTGCAAGCAATACTGGAGTAGCTCCTAATTTTTCAATTGTTCTACCACCCAATCCAGGCATTCTCATTTTAAGACCTTTGTAATCATCAGGCGTATTGATTTCTCTATTAAACCAACCACCCATTTGGTTACCAGTATTTCCCATTGGTAAAAACTTTACTCCTAGAGCATTGTAGATTTTATCAGCTTCTTCAATACCGCCACCATAATAACACCATGCATTTTGTTCCATTGCATTCATTCCAAATGGACAAGTTGCTACGAACTCAATCGCATCAGAAAGGTTTGGCCAATAATAAGGTGCTCCATATGCTGCTTGAGCTGCACCAGATCTTACTGCATCTAATGCTTCTAAACCTGGAACAAGTTCACCAGCATGATAAACCTTAACTTTAAGTTTTTCAGAGTAACTATTGATGTTGTCTCCAAAAGCCTGAATTGCTTGTCCAAGAACTCCAGCTTTACCAAAAGCACTACAAATGATCCACTCTTGATGACCGCCAGCTATTGCTGGAGCTGCTAAAGTAGAAGCACCAACTGCAGCAGCACCTGCTACACCAGCTTTCTTTAGAAACTCACGTCTTTTTAAATTTTTTTTCATATGTCCTCCCGAGATAATATGAATTAATGTCTGAGATTTATACAAAAATCGTATTTGTATCAATTTCTAATGGTATTAAATATTAACAAAATTTACTAAATCAAACCTCTAAAACTAGAAATTACTTTTAAAAACTGGATATTCCAGTCTGATTTTTTCCTAAAATTAATGAATGAATATCTTCTGCGCCTTCGTAAGTTTTAACAGTTTCTAAATTAACCAAATGTCTCATGATATGATATTCTTCTAATAAGCCATTTGCCCCAAGCATATCACGAGCATTTCTAATTATGTCTAAAGATTTTTTACAGTTATTTTTTTTTAAAATACTAATTGCATTAATGATATTTTTTCCTTCATCTAAAGCTTTAGAGCTTAAAAGACATGATGCCAGTCCTAGATTTATCTCTATTTGCATTTCAGATAATTTTTTTTGAATTAATTGATTTGATGCTAAAGGTTTTTTAAACATAATTCTATTTTCTACATAGTCTTTTGCAATTAACCAGCATTCAGATGCTGAACCTAATACTCCCCAGCTAATTCCAAATCTTGCTTTATTTAGACAACTAAAAACTGATTTCCATCCTTCGGTATTTTCTAAACACAAATTATTTGGAACAAAAACATTATTTAAAATTATTTGCCCAGTTGGACTGATTTTTAAGCTCGTTTTATTTTCTATTGTTGAAGTATTTAATCCTTCAGTATTTTTTTCAATTATAAAACCTTTAATACTTTTGTGATCTTTATTTTCTTCAATTGCCCAAATAATAAATATATCAGCAATTGGTGCATTCGTAATCCAGTTTTTAGATCCATTTAAAATATATCCATCTTTAGTTTTTTTAAATGAAGTTTTCATTGAAGCAGGATCAGAACCAGCTTCGCTTTCTGTTAAACCAAAGCAACCAATTTTTTCTCCTTTAATTAATTGCGGAAGGTATTTATCTTTTTGTTCCTGAGATCCAAATTCATTAATTGGATGTATTACCAGTGAAGATTGAACAGAAATTGAAGATCTGTAGCTGCTATCTATTTTTTCAAATTCATATGCTACAAGTCCATATGCTAAATTTGATGTACCAGAACCACCGTGTGTTTTAACTGTTTGCCCTAAAACTCCAAGTGATCCAAATTTTGGATAGAGGTCTTGATCAAATTCATTTTTTCTATTCCTTTCAACTACTGTAGGTTTGAGTTCATTATTACAAAAATCCCTAACATTTTTCTGAATATTACTTTCTTCTTCACTTAAATGACTTTGAATATAAAATGGATCAAACCAATTATTTTCTTTCATACAATATTAGCCAATATCATCATTTTAATGTAAATAACCACAAAAATTATTATGCAAAATAAGAATATATACATTGCCTCAGACCATGCTGGATTTGATCTCAAAACCAAATTGTTAAAGAATTTTCCAAAAATTAATGATTTAGGGACAAAGACAGATGAGAGTGTTGACTATCCTGATTTTGCACACAAATTAACAAAAGAGGTTCTTAAGAATAAGAAAAACGTTGGTATTCTAATCTGTGGAACTGGTGTTGGTATGAGTATTGCAGCTAATAGAAAAAAAGGAATAAGAGCTGGTCTTGCTAATAATTCAAAAATAGCAAGATTGATAAGAAAGCACAATGATGCTAATGTACTAGTTTTACCAGGTAGATTTATAAATACTAGCGAGGCAAAAAAAAGTGTTCAGGCTTTTCTTTCTACAAAGTTTGAGTCAGGACGACATAAAAGAAGGATTAAAAAACTATGATTTCAGATTTGTTTACTAAAGGAATTAAAGAAGCAGACCCAGAGGTTTATGGGACTTTAAGCCGTGAACTAGAAAGACAGCAAAACCAAATAGAGTTGATAGCATCTGAAAATATTGCTTCAAGATCAATTTTAAATGCTCAAGGCTCTGTCATGACAAATAAATATGCAGAAGGGTATCCTGGTAAAAGATATTATGGTGGGTGTGAATTTGTTGATCAAGCAGAAGAAATTGCTTTAGAAAGAGTTAAAAAACTTTTTAATTGTAAATTTGCAAATCTACAACCGCATAGTGGAGCACAGGCAAACCAAGCGGTCTTTTTAGCTTTACTTCAACCACATGATACTATTTTAGGTATGTCTCTTGCATCAGGCGGTCACTTAACTCATGGAGCAAAACCTAATCTATCTGGTAAATGGTTTAATGCTGTTCAATACGGTGTAAAAAAAGACGGTAATGATAAAGATTTAATTGATTATGATGAAGTTGAAGCTTTAGCTTTAGAACATAAACCAAAAATGATAATAGCGGGAGCTTCCGCTTATCCTAGAACAATAGATTGGAAAAAATTTAGAGAAATAGCTGATAAAGTAGGAGCATATTTTTTAGTTGATATGGCTCACTATTCTGGTTTGGTTGCTGGTAAACAATACCCAAATCCTATTGAGCATGCCCATGTAGTAACTTCAACAACCCACAAAACTTTAAGAGGTGCAAGAAGTGCAATGATTTTAACTAATCATGAAGATTTATATAAAAAAATTAATTCTGCTGTTTTCCCAGGATTACAAGGTGGTCCACTAATGCATGTAATTGCAGCTAGAGCTGTTTGCTTTGGTGAAGCACTTAAACCTGAATTCGAAGAATATATTAAAAATGTAATTGCTAGTGCTAAAGTTATGGCAAAAACTTTAGTAGATAGAGGATTTAGAATTGTTACAGGAGGTACAGATTCACATATAGTTTGGTTAGACTTGACACCAAAAGGTTTAACTGGCGATAAAGCTGAAAAAATTTTAGAAGAAGTTGGGTTGGCATGTAATAAAAATGCAATTCCATATGACCCTAACCCACCAAAAATAACTAGTGGACTTAGATTTGGAACTGCAGCTGCTACGACCAGAGGTTTTAATCAGAAAGATTTTGAACAAGTTGGAAATATGATTGCTGATATTTTGGATAGTCTTTTACTTGAAGAAAATGAGAGAAATGTAGTTTTTAATAAAACAAGAAAAGATGTAATTGAGCTTTGCAAAAAATATCCAATTTATACTGAGGCATTTTAAATGAGATGCCCCTTCTGTAGTAATGAAGATACACAAGTAAAAGACTCAAGACCTACAGAGGATAATACAGCTATTAGAAGAAGAAGAGTTTGTGATGCTTGCGGCTCTAGATTTACAACTTTTGAGAGAATTCAGCTAAGAGATTTGGTCGTAATGAAAAGTAATGGTCAAAAAGAAAATTTTGACAGAGATAAAATGTATAGATCTCTTTCTTTAGCTTTAAGAAAAAGAAATGTTGATAATGAAAAAATTGAAAAAATTGTTAATGCTATTGTAAGAAAATTAGAAAACTCAGGTGAAACTGATATAAAATCTAATATTATCGGTCAGTACATTATGGAAGCTTTAATGCATTTAGATCAGGTAGCATACGTCAGATTTGCATCTGTTTACAAAAATTTTAGAGAAGCAAAAGATTTTGAAGATTTCTTAGGTAATTTAGAAGATAAATAATTTTTAGTGTCTCAACAAAATGTAAAGATGATTAATTTAGCACATGATATTGCTAAAAAAAAATTTGGAAAAACTTTCCCCAATCCCACAGTGGGATGCGTGATTGCAAAAAATTCAAAAATAATTTCTAAAGCTGTAACGAATAAATCTGGAAGGCCTCATGCCGAAGAAATAGCTTTAGCTAAAGCTGGTCATAAAGCTAAAGGAGCTTCAATGTATGTTACTTTAGAACCATGTTTTCATAGTTCAAAAGATGGATCATGCACTGATCAAATATTAAGATCAGGAATTAAAGAAATATTTATATCTGCGGCTGATCCAGATGTTAGAACTAATTATAAAAGTATTAAAAAGTTAAAAAAAAATAATGTAATTGTAAATGTAGGTTTAGAAAAGAATAGAACATATAATTTAAATAAATTTTTTTTTAAAAGTGTTTTAAAGAAAAAACCATTTACAAAAGTCAAAATTGCAACTTCTACAGATGAAAAAATTGCATGGCATGATTATAAAAGTAAATGGATATCTAATAAATCAAGTAGAGAATATGCTCATAGGTTAAGATCAATGAGTCAAGCTATTTTAACTACTTCAAAAACCGTATTAAAAGATGATCCAAGATTAACGATAAGATTAAAAAAAACTTTAGAGCAACATATTCCAGTTATAATAATTGATAATAATCTAAAAATACCAATGAAATCAAAATTATTAAAAGATATATCTAAAAAAAGAATTATTATCTTTACTTCTAAAAAAAATAAAAAATCTGAAAATTTAATTAAATTAGGATGTGAAATTATTTTTTGTAAATTAAATAAAAACAAAAAACTAAATTTAAAAAATATTTTTAGTAAAATATACTCATTAAAAATATCAGATTTATTAGTTGAAGCAGGAGGTATTTTTTTTACAGAATTGTTAAATAAAAATTTAGTAGATGAAATTCATTTATTTAAATCCAAAATTATTATAGGAAAACATGGTAAACCAGCAATTGTTGGAAAAAAACTTAATCAATTAAATTTATCTTTAAATGAAAGAAAAAAATTCAAAGACGACATATATACAAACTATCAGGTGAATTAATGTTTACAGGTATTATTCAAGATTTAGGAACAATAAAAAACAAAGATGTGGGACTTTACCAAATATCTACGAATCTTGATTTGAGTAATTGTAAGGAAGGTTCTTCAATTTCTTGTAATGGAGTGTGTCTTACAGCAAAAAATATAACTCCATCGAACAACAATTCATTTAGCTTTGATGTGAACATAGGAGAAGAAACTTTAAAAAGAACAAATCTTGCTAACTCTATTTTAAAAAATGAAAATATTAATTTGGAAAAATCTCTTCAGATAGGTGACGAAATAAGTGGTCACTTTGTTTATGGTCATGTTGATACTACAACTAATGTAAGTGATATTTTAGAACTTGAAAATAGTTGGGAATATCATTTTGAAAAAAAATTTAATAAAAACAATAGATTTATTGTTGAAAAAGGATCTATTTCAATAAATGGTATTTCTTTAACAGTAGCAAAAGTAGAAAATAATACTTTTATGATTTCTGTCATTGATCATACATTTCATCATACTAATTTAAAATTTTTAAAAAAAAGTGATCAAGTAAATATTGAATTTGATTATCTTGCCCGTTTCATCTTGAATAATGAATAAAGATAGCATTGAAGAAAGTTTATCTTCTATTGAAGAAATCATAGAAGATGCAAGAAATGGTAAAATGTATATTCTTGTCGATGATCCTTATAGAGAAAATGAAGGTGATTTAATCATTCCCGCTCAATATGCTAGCCCTCAAACTATTAATTTTATGGCAAAGCATGGAAGGGGATTAATTTGTTTAGCATTAACTAGGGATAGAATAGAAGAATTGGAACTTCCCTTGATGAACCCAAGTAATATAAAAAATGATTTAACTGCTTTTACTGTTTCTATTGAGGCAAAAGAGGGAGTGACAACCGGAATATCTGCAGCTGATAGAGCACATACTATATCAGTAGCTGTAAATAATAATAAAAACAAGAATGATCTTGTTTATCCTGGACACGTTTTTCCTCTTATGGCTTGGGATGGGGGCGTTTTAGTACGTGCTGGTCATACAGAGGCAGCAGTTGATATTTCAAAACTTGCAGATTTAAATCCTTCTGGTGTTATTTGTGAAATTATGAGCGAAGATGGATCTATGGCGAGATTACCAGAAATTATCAAGTTTGCAAAATTACATAATTTGAAAGTAGGAACGGTTAGTGATTTAATTAAGTTTAGACTTAAAAAAACTAAAATTGTCGAACAGATCTCCGAAAGGCCATTTGAAAGTGAGATGGGGTCACAATTTACTCTAAAAGTATTTCAAAATACTATTTCTGGTGAAAAGCATTACGCTCTAGTAAAAAATTTAAGTGATGTAAAGCAACCTGTGCTTGTTAGAATGCACAGATTAGATGTCACAAAGGATATATTTAAAGAAAAAAATATTTTTGGAAGTGAAATTAAGTCTGCCTTTCAGCTTATAGAGAAGAATGGATCAGGAGCTATAGTATTAATAAATAGTGACATGTCACCTAATATACTCAAAACTTTTAATAAAAGAAAAAGATCAAAAAATAAATTAGAACTAAGAGAATATGGTGTAGGTGCTCAGATTTTATCATTACTTCAAATAAATAAAATTATATTATTAACAAATACTAAGAAAAGAATTATTGCCTTGGATGGATTTAATATTGAAATAGTTGATCAGAGAAAAATATGAATAATAAAATTCTAATAGTTTCCGCAAATTATTATAAAGAAATATCGAAAAACCTTGAATTGGGCGCAAGCAACACGCTTAAAGAAAATGGTTATGAGTATGAAATTATTAATGCTCCAGGTTGTTTTGAAATTCCCTATTTAATAAAAAAAAATATGGACAATTTTAAAGGATTTATTTCTTTAGGATGTATCATTAAAGGTGACACATATCATTTCGAAGTTATTGCTAATGAAACTGCTAGAAAAATTATGGATCTATCTGTTGAGTTTAATGTTCCAATTGGTTTTGGTATCTTAACATGTTATGATTTAGAGCAAGCAATAATAAGAAGTGATGTTAATCAAAAAAATAAAGGTCAAGAAGCCGCAATAGCTTGCATAGAGTTACTAAAATAAAAAATGCAAAATTACATCAAGTCACAAACAAGACTTGCATTTGTTCAATATATTTTTCAGAATGAATTTTTAGACTCAGATTTTTTAGAAG